>CATKYJ010000021.1 GCA_949840885.1 uncultured Acetatifactor sp. | reverse complement strand
TTTAACCTCTTCGGCAACGGTCTTCGGGACGCGTTCAATCCAACCACAAGGGGGATAGATGACTGATGGAAAATAAACTGCATGTACAGGATTTACGTATCTCTTTCCGCACCGGCAACGGCAAGGTACAGGCTGTCCGGGGAATTGACTTTGACCTTGCCAGAGGCGAAACCCTGGCCATCGTGGGCGAGTCCGGCTCCGGCAAGTCCGTCACCAGCAAGGCCATTCTGGGGATCCTTGCCGGCAACTCCATCGTGGAGTCCGGCGAGATCATATATGACGGCCAGGATCTGCTGAAGATCTCGGAGGAGGACTTCCACAAGATCCGGGGCGACAGGATCGCCATGATCTTCCAGGATCCCATGTCCTCCTTAAACCCCATCGTGCGCATCGGCCGCCAGCTTACGGAGGCCATGCTCCTCAAGGGCAGGATCCGCCAGCGGGAAAGCAGGCGCGCTTTCCGCACCTATCTTAAAAGTCTGCGCGACATGATGGCCGCCAGCGCCACAGAGGATACGCAGCGCTCCCGCGCAGCCGCCAGCTGCGGGAAATTTCAACAGTTTGAAAAAAAGCACACCCAGCTGGAGGCCGCTTACAACGCTGCCCATGAGGCCGCAACAGAGGCGCTTGACGACATTGAAATCATCTCCTTTGAACTTGAGAAGAACACTGTGGCAAAGGGTGCGGCGGACCGCATCAAGGATATCGCCCGCTGCAGCCGCGAGTCCCTCAACGATTATGTGGTAGCTCCGGATAAATACAAGGCAGAAGTTACGCAGAACGCCTCCGACCTGGAGGAAAACTTCAAAAAAAAGGATTACAAAGCGGTACTCGGAAAACTCTACCGTCTGCGGGAGATCCTGGCAGAGGGCGCGGAAAGGCCAAAGCCAAATTTCTTCCGCATGGGCTATTATCTGACTTTCTCCAGCCAGCCGCTGCCGGACATGCCGCCGGAGAAGCTGAATGCTTTCTTGCTGGATTATCTGGAAAAAGACTTTATGGAAGATTTCTTGTCTGATGCGAAACGAGCCGTGGCCTATTCCGCGAACCAGTGCTATGACCGTATACGCGGGACGCTGCAGGAGCTGGAGGCTGCCAGGTCGGTTTTTGCCGCCGAGCGGCTGGACAGAAAGCAGTGCATGGGCACTTGGAAGAAGCTGGGCGCGGCAGTCAGAGAGACCATTGATCCCCTTGCTGTTGGCAGGGACAGCCTTGTCTATACTTTCTCTCCCGGCATGAAGAGCGAGCTGGACAAGTATTTCCACGGCGTAAAGGCCAACGTGGGGATCCTGCGCAAATACAAACGGGAGAAACGTAAATTTGACGCCATTGTGGCCAAAGGCGGAAAGCCGGACTGGGAGGTGGCGGATGCTGCCGTCACCGACCTGGAGCTCATTAAGACGAACCTGTCGCACATCATCGACCGCCTCACGGAACACTACCGTGAGCTCCTGGATGCTGCGGACAGCCGGGACTACCACGCCGAGACAATAGGCGTCATCGATTACCTGATGCAGAACGCCTCCGGCATCGTCGACAGGGTGACGCCCAGGATCGCCAGGCACCGGGCCATCAGGCTGATGGAGGAGGTGGGCATCTCCGAGCCCCACAAGCGCTTCCGGCAATATCCCTTTGAGTTTTCCGGGGGCATGCGCCAGCGCATCGTCATCGCCATTGCCCTGGCCGCCAATCCGGATATCCTGATCTGCGATGAGCCCACCACGGCCCTGGACGTGACTATCCAGTCCCAGATCCTGGAGCTTATCAACAAGCTGAAAACGGAGCGGCGCCTGTCCGTAATCTTCATCACCCATGACCTGGGCGTTGTGGCCAACATGGCGGACCGTGTGGCCGTCATGTACGCAGGCAAGATCGTGGAGTACGGCACCAGCGAGGACATCTTCTACCATGCCGCGCATCCTTACACCTGGGCACTGCTCTCTTCCATGCCCGACCTGGATACCAATGAGAAGCTGGCCGCCATCCCCGGCACGCCGCCCAACATGATCTATCCGCCCAAGGGGGACGCCTTTGCCCCCAGGAATCAGTATGCCATGCAGATCGACTTTGAGCGGCAGCCGCCCATGTTCCGGATCAGCGACACGCACCATGCCGCCACCTGGCTGCTGCATCCGGACGCGCCTAAGGTGGATCCGCCCAAGGCAGTCATGGAGCGCATCGCCAGGATGAACCAGAGAAGGGAGACCGCAAATGACTAACCAGAACCAGGAACTCCTGCTGAGGGTAGAACACCTCTGCCAGTATTTTAAAGCAGGCAATTTTGTGACAAAGGCCGTGGACGATGTCAGCTTTGATATCCGTAAGGGGGAAGTTTTCGGCCTGGTGGGCGAGTCCGGCTGCGGCAAGACCACCACCGGCCGCTCCATCATCGGGCTGTACAACATTACCTCCGGAAACATCTACTTCAAGGGTATGCGCATTGCCGCAGGCGTCCAGTCCTACAGGGACGAGCTGAAGAAGACGAAAGATCCCGCCAGGATCTCCCAGCTGAAAGCTCTGATTAAGGCTGCTCAGAAAGAAAAGAAGAACTGCGACAAGGAGTATGCCGCCAAGCGCAGATCGGAGCTTGAGGCTGAATACGGCCCGAAGATCCGGGCGGCGTCCGGCGAGGAGAAAGCAAAACTGGAAGCCAAGTATAAAGATGAGGTAAGGAAAGCGGGAAAGAGCCGCCTGATCACCCAGATTCAGATGATATTCCAGGATCCGATAGCCTCCCTGGATCCCCGCATGACCGTCCGCGAGATCATCTCCGAGGGGCTGGTCATCCAGGGGGAGCGGGACAAGAAAGTGATCGACGAGAAAGTCTATGAGATGCTGGAACTGGTAGGGCTGGTCAAGGAGCACGCCTCCCGCTATCCCCATGAGTTTTCCGGGGGACAGAGACAGCGTATCGGCGTGGCACGCTCCATCATCATGAACCCGGAGTTGATCATCGCCGATGAGCCCGTGTCCGCCCTGGACGTGTCCGTCCAGGCCCAGGTGATCAATCTCCTGAATGAATTGAGGGAACGTCTCGGCCTGACCATCCTCTTCATCGCCCATGATCTTTCCGTGGTCAAGTACTTCTCCGACCGCATCGGGGTTATGTACTACGGCAAGATGGTAGAGCTGGCGGACTCCGACGAGCTGTTCGCCCATCCGCTGCACCCTTATACCAAGTCCCTGCTCTCCGCCATCCCGCTGCCGGATCCTGTCTACGAAAAACAGCGCCGGCGCATCACATACAATCCCCTGGCAGAGCATGACTACACCGTGGATCAGCCGTCTTTCCGCCAGGTCCGTCCCGGCCACTTCGTCCAGTGCAATGAGGCGGAGTACCAAAAGATTCTGGCGGAGCTGTCTGCGAAATGACGAGGGACAAAAAAGGGCTTTCCGGCCGCAATGGCCTCCCTGGCTGCCTGGCCGCCGGGGCGGCCATTGCGGCGGCTGTGTGCGCCCTGAATGTCAGCAGGGACTATGGCTGGAGCCGCTCCGTGTGCGACGGACTGTTCGTGGCCTCAGTGATGCTGCTGGGAACGGGCGGCATCAGGGCTGTGGGCAACCGGGGAGCCTTTGACGTGGCAGGTTACGGCCTGCGCACGGTTTTGGAACTGGCACTGCCGCTTCTGAGGCGGACGGATAAGGGGCATTCCGGGGAAACGGGTGAACATTCCGCGGAGGATATCCATCAGTACCGGGCGCACAGGGAGGCACAGCGCAGGTCCCCTGCGGGGCTGCTCCTGGCAGGCGGGGTGTACTTTATCTTGTCGCTGGCGGCGTTGGTTGTATATGAGGTTTTCTGACGTTTCTTTATGGATTTGGTTTCGACATATTTCAGACAACACTCCCTGAAGCTTCCGTCCGGATTCTTGTCATAATACGGAATGTTGAACGCAACCACTGAACTGAGATTAAGAACTGATGTATCTATCGAAAAAACCGACTACCTATGAAAAGGGCTGTCACATTAAGGATCATAGACACCAGATATAGATATTCCTGATTACAGGATATCCTAAATGTGGTGTAGAATACCTTAATGTGACAACCCCTTGTTTTATCTTTTCAGCCGATCATCCAGCCTTACCATGTAGTGGACAGCCGGGTCGCACAGGCCCTCTGTGTTGAAATATCGATCCATAGCGTCACCTCCCGGGTTACCACTTGCACTTTATCGTTCAAACCACGGCTTCAATGATCGTCTTCTCTCCCACCCGGATTTCTTTGACGCCGGGGACTTTGTTTTGATTGAAGTTGAAACTGAGCATGTAGCCTTTCTGCAGACAGAAGTAGTCCAGGTAGTCTGTCAGTTGTTTTTCGCCTCTTTCATTGTACTCGCTGCCGTGCCAGATCTTCAGTTCTATGACAAACTGCTCTCCCAGGTAGTCGACGACCACATCTGTCCGCCTCATATCTCTAGTCTGGGCCTCCAGATAGTAATTTCCCACACCGTTTATGATAGGCTTCAGGTACAGCAGGAAGAGCTTCCGGCCCTGGGCCTCCACGAATTTCTGATCGTTTTTGCCGTAAATCTCCGTGAAATAAGTCACGAATTTTTCCAGTACCAGGTCCATATTGAGTCTGCAGTTGGTGACAAACCGGGTCGTGTCAGCCTGGCTGAAAGCGTATATATCGCTTTTAACAGATTCTTCGGCAATAAAAAGATTTAACAGCCTCATCTCAAAAATGCGATTCGCTACGATAACCTGGCTGTCTTTTTGCCTTAAGAAGCCAAACATAAGTCCCATATTGATGGATCTGGTATCGGGATTGAAAACAATCTTCTCCCCTCTGTACAGAATATCCTGTATCATATCCCGCAGATCTCTAAAGATATCCAGCTGCTTTACCATGCTGTCGAACAAAGGCGTCTTGGATTTTAAAATAATCTTTACAGCCTCGGCAATGCCCTCCCGAGACCAGGCACCTTTCTCACTTGGAAAATCTCCGCTTTTCTGCAGCCTTTCGTCCAATGTCTTGCAAACTGCCGACACCAGATAAGGATATCCCGACGTGTAGCTGTAAATCTCCTCCGCAACACCCCTTGTATCCATTCCGAACCCATGTTCCGTCTCGTATTCTTTCAGCATGTCCTCAATCTGGTCCGCAGAAAAACTCATGTGAATATCAAAATCGGCAGCAATATTCCACGGACTGTTGTACTGATGTTCCTCCTCAGGCCGCAGCTTCAATTTCAGGTTCTTGATGTCATACACCCCTGCCAGAATCACCGATTGGAAGATCGGGCGGCTGTCACGGCTCAGATAATAGCCTCGAAGCATTGCCAGGAAATCCAAAAACACTCTGTGATTTGACGCGCTGTCCACCTCGTCGATCATCAGGACCATCGGTTTCTTCGCTGTCCTGCATACACCGCTCAGTGCCCGAAACATTCGGTCCATGAGTATTCTATTGCTGTCTTTCAGGGAGACCAGCCGCTCAAAGGCTTCACGGTCTATTCTCTCTGCTGTGGCTTTGTTGCTGTACATCAAGTCTTCCAAATATTCAATAAAGGACACTACAAAGGCGGCTTCGTCCGCAAAGCTGGCAGAACTCATCATCTGGAAATCCATGGAAATGACAGTATAGTCTTCCTGCAGATATTCCGCCAGGGCTCTGAGTGTGGTGGTTTTGCCGTACTGTCGGCCGCGGTTGATGACAAAATATTTGCCTTTGTCTATGAATGATTGCTTTATCCTGTTCAGTCGATCGTCCAGCCTTACCATGTAGTGGACAGCCGGGTCGCACAAGCCCTCTGTGTTGAAATATCGATCCATAGTATCACCTCCTGGGCCAATCACGAATTTCTTTGCCGTTTTGTCTGCTTTTCGATGTTTTCATTATAGCAGAATTCGTAGTATTTTCAAGCGGTTTGGAGGGGATGGATCATATTAATCAGCCATTTCCGGTTTGCGGATTTACCTGGATTTAACCTTTCCGCAGATATCCCTGAAATCCGCAGCTGCCAGTATGCCACAGGCAATGACGATAAACGAACATCCAATTGTCACCGGTGTCAGGATACTTGTATCTCTGAAAATCAGTACCGAAAACACTTCAAAGGGAACTCCTGTATCCTCCCCGCATGTATGTAGTTTTCTGAGAATCTCCGTCATCTGAATCATATGTGTTTCTTTTCGCAGTCCGTCCGCCTCCATGGTAATTGCACCGGGAATGTATTCGGTTATCTTCGAACCGTCCCCGCCAAAGTAAAGGAGCCTGGCATCTATATTCAGCTTATTCGCCAGTTCTGTGCTGACTCTTTCATTTTTCCGCACAATCAGCTCTTCCGTCCCCTCACCGGGGATTCTTACCACGTATTCATTGCCGTTGCCCAGGCTCACATGATATGTATGGTTCGTATTCCCGCCCAGACGCCGGATTTCCGTAAATTCATTTCCCAGAATTTCGCTGCACAGTCTTTTGACCTTTTCGATATCTTCCTTTAAAACTTCTCTTGCCATGTTAAATTCTCCTCAAACGCTCCGTTCCATAACTATATTCATAAAGAGTGCCTGCTGCCTGAAATCGAAAGCCTGCCGCAGCATTGTCAAAGTTTTTGTATGCCTGCACATGAATGATATCCCTTTCCGAACATCCCAGCATGGAAGAAACCTTTTTCAGTATTTTTGAACGAGTGTCCGCCAGATAGGAGGAATCAAAGGCTCTCAGCTCGTCCAGCGTATCAAATTCAAAAATGAAGTTATCCGGATATTTTCGAATCTTCATCTTCAGTTCATCCAAATGTTCCATGAAAATCCGCTCCCAGAGCATGTCTACTGTCTCAGGCAAGTGATAAACCGAATTCAGGACAGCAAGGAATCTCCTGCTAAATTCTTCACTCCAGAATACATGTCCCAGCATATACCAGGAATTTTCTCCGCCTATGGTCACCCGGCTTATATATCCGTCCGCGTCTTCCTCCATGCACCATTCCCCGGTCTGCCCATCTGCATATACCGCGGCATAATACGCTTCTTCCACCTCTTTCTCAAAAGGATTTTGAGAAAAGTAATTGTCAGAAGAACAGATGTACGTGTTCCGCAGATAATCCCTTGCAGCATAAATGCTGGCATGATTGTTCCGCTTCAGATAGTCCGGATTTTCTACCAAAACAATTCCTGGAAACTTATCCCTTAGGTATGCAAGCTGTTTTTTCCTGTAGCCTGTCACTATGACAATCACTGCTTCCCTATCTGTGTAAATTGTCTTTCCACACCTTTGCCCGTTTGTCAGAATACCGCAACCGCCCACATCTGTAGAAACAAAGGGAATCCCCAAAGCTAATGCCTCCATGACCGACATTGGCATCTCCTCTGCTTCCGACATAAGGCATAAAACTGCTGCCTGCCTTATGATGGGAAATGGGTTTTGGACATAGCCAAGAAGTTTTACACTCTCCCCTAATCTTTCCCTCTCTATTTCAAGCATCAATTCTTCTCTAAGTACCCCGTCTCCGATATAATAAAGTCTTACGTCCTGTCTGACCTGGAGTATTTCTTTGAAAATGCGGAGCAATCTCAGAGGATTTTTATTCTTGTCCAGCCTCCCCACTGAAATAACTGCATTATATCCCAGCTTCTCTTCTGCCTCTTCTTCCGCATATTTTCTTACACGATCTATGTCAATTCCGTTATATATCTTTACAACTTTATCTCTATGATTTGGAAATAACTCTATTAACGAATCTGCTGTAAAGTCGCTAATAGCAACAGTTTTCTCCATTTTGCCAAACGCCGTATCCTGCAGCTTTCGTTCCCGCTGAGCATTTTCCCAGGCTAAATCATACACGTCTGTATGAATCCATGCAATATTTCGCGTCCCTGCAGGCAGCAGAAAAGTGGGAATCTGATAGTTAAAAGATACGTACAAATCATAATCCCCTTTAATATATCTGTCTATTAGTATTTCCGGTGTATGATATACCTGAAATCCTTTCTTTTGGCAGTCCGGTGTTTCAACTTTTTCGATTGGCTTCAGGATATGAATATTATCATTTACAGGTTCCGTTTTCACGTCTGAATGTTCGTATTCAATAATACTGATATCATACATTTAGGGAATCAGTCTTTTAAGTAACCAAATATAGCAGGATTAAAAAAAGCATTACCCATTTTATTGGAATAATGCTTTTTATCTTTTAGGCTTCCCTTATCTTTTCAAGATCTCATGAAATCATCACTCTGCCTCACTGCACATGAAACGCCGTAAGCCCCGGATACTCCGCGGCCCCGCCCAGTTCCTCCTCTATCCGCAGCAGCCTGTTGTACTTGGCCACCCGGTCGCTGCGGCAGGGGGCGCCGGTCTTGATCTGTCCGGTGTTCCAGGCCACGGCCAGGTCCGCGATGGTGGTGTCTTCGGTCTCGCCGGAGCGGTGGGACATGACGGCGGTGTAGTTGTTTTTGTGGGCCAGCTCCACAGCCTCGAAAGCCTCCGTGAGAGTACCGATCTGGTTGACTTTCACCAGGATGGAATTGGCCGTGCCCAGTTTGATGCCTGCTGCCAGGCGCTTCTTGTTGGTGACGAAAAGATCGTCCCCCACCAGCTGCACTTTTCCGGCCAATCTCCCCGTAAGCTTCTGCCAGCCGTCCCAGTCGTCCTCCGCCAAGGCGTCCTCAATAGATATAATCGGAAAGTTCTGTGTCAACTTCTCGAAGTAGGAAATCATCTCGTCCGTGCTGCGGATGACCTCCTCTCCCTTTAGGCTGCTCTCCCCGGGGAAGTGATACATGTCCGTTTTTTCATTATATAATTCACTGGAAGCCGCATCCATGGCGATCCAAACGTCCTCGCCGGGTTTGTAGCCGGAGGCCCTTATTGCATCTACCAAAAGTTCCAGCACACTCTCCGCATCCGGCAAATCGGGCGCAAAGCCTCCCTCATCTCCCACTCCTGTGGACAGACCTTTCTCCTGCAGGATTTTCTTCAGGTTGTGGTACACTTCCGCGCAGATGCGCAGGGCATCCGAGAAGCTGTCCGCACAGGTGGGCATGATCATGAATTCCTGAAAGTCCACCGTGTTGGCGGCATGCTTTCCGCCGTTTAGGATATTCATCATGGGCACGGGCAGCAGATGGGCCCCTGCACCGCCCACATACCGGTACAAGGGCATGGAAAGGGCCTTGGCAGAGGCCTTGGCACAGGCCAGTGAAACCGAGAGCATGGCGTTGGCCCCCAGGTTCCCCTTATTGTCCGTGCCGTCCAGTTCTATCAGGAGCCTGTCTATGGCAATCTGGTCCATGGCGTTCTTTCCCGCCAGGACAGGCGCAATCTTCTCGTTGACGTTCTTCACGGCGTGCTGTACCCCCAGGCCGAAGTACCTGGGCTCTCCGTCCCGAAGCTCCACGGCTTCGAACCTGCCGGTGCTGGCGCCCGAGGGCACGGCGGCGGTGCCGATATAGAATTGTCCGCCCGCGCTGCTTTGGACGAAGACGTCCGCCTCCACCGTGGGATTCCCCCGGGAATCCAGAATCTCCCGGGCATGGACAGACTTGATTTCCAAATATGTGGTCATATCATTCCTCCTTGAGATATCCTGTTCGCCAAGTCCTCCTCACACTGTCTCCCCTTATCGCTCCAAGCGAGTCATGCATTTCTAAAAGAAACAGTCAAAAAAGACGCTCTGGCAAGCAAAAATATTTTATGCATTCGCTGCCGTTAGGATATCCCAAATATCAGAAAGATATGCACTGTCAAAAGCAAGCTGTGTTGACAGGACATGCGGCGCATGGGATGCCAAAAGTAATCTTTAGGGCACATGTCACGCCGCATATTACCATGACGTAATATTATTCTCCTCAAGATACACATCCAACTGCCTCTGGATTTCTGCAATTAGCTTGTCCACACCGGCTGCCTTACGTTCCTCTACAAATTTATTATAGGTTTTCTCCCAGTCGGCCCCCAAGTAACCGTTCTGCATCATTGGATTGTACTCTTTATTGATGGCCTCCAAAGTGGGCATTATTGCCACTATATCCTGACTGTCAGGAGCACTGAAAGCGAAACCAAGCAAAGGGTCAATTTGGGCTTTCTTGTCAAGTTCCGCCATTTCCTCATAATGGCCCGGAGTGTCGGTCTGGGTCACCAGGGAGTTTTTGCACAGTCCGATACACCAGTTCCAAAGTCCGTAAGGAGATTCCGCGGAATCCCTCACCCCGTTAAAAGTTGCCGTAACCGTTCCATCACCATTGTCCGTATAGTGCTTCCCCTCTATACCGTAGATTAGCAGTTGGTACAAATCAGGCTGGGTGTAAATAGCGTTCAGTACCATCATAGCCCGTTCCGGTTCATCGGCACAGTAGGGAATCGCTGTGGCAGTGGCATCTCCCTTGCCCAGGGTAGCCTGACGCTCAATGGGAATCACCGACAGTTCCACGCCTGCTTTCTCCTGCCGCATCTTAATATCTGCATTGGACTTATAGTCGTGGAGATAGACAATCATGGTATTATTGTCATACTCCCCTCCTGTTACAAAGTGCAAATCATTTCTGGAATCGATGGAGGCAATGTCAGATCTAATGTACCCTTTCTGGTACCAGTCAGCCATATTTTTGCAATAGAGTTTAAAATATTCCGTATCCACCGCATCCACTACCTGGAAATCGCTGTTTCTTAAGACCCCCACCCAGTAGCTGTCTGTCCGGTGCAGATTGCTCCGGTATTCCCAGCCCAGGAAATAGTCCGTGGAGGGACCGGCATAAAGCTTGCCTGCGTCCTTACAGGCGCTTAAATATATGTCGAACTGGTCAAATACTGCCTGGAGGTCATCCACAGTAGAATCCGGCTCATTCCACCATTTGTCCACTACTGCTTTCGTCTCTTCCAGCCAGCCATCCCCGGCCAGTTCCACCAGTTCCGTAGGCAGCCAGAACGCTCTCTTCTCCGTGCTCAGTCCCTGATTGCAGATCAGATAGTACAGCCCGCCGTCTTTCTCCCTGTGAAAGTCCAGGATGGTATCCCCCAGCGCCTCCTTGATTCCCTGGCCGTAGGTATCCAGCAAATCGTTCAGTTCCATCAGGTTGCCGTCCTTGATATTTTCGTTGGTGCTGCCAGTAACCCAGTTGGCAATCCAGGCCAGATCCACACCCTCGCCGCTGGCCAGCATCTGGTTATATTTCTCCTTGTATTCGCTGGTGGGAAACACGGTAAATTCCACTGTGGTATTGGGTACATACTGCTGCAGCAGTTTATTGAACTCTGCCCAGACCTCGTCTGAATCTTTCTGCTTGCCAGGACCGCCCAGCCAGACCTGGATGGTCTTCTCCTCCAGCGCCTCCTGGCCGCCCTGTACGGATTCACTCTCCTGCTTCTCCTGGGATTCCTGCTTGGATTCCGTCTGGTCGGACTTTTCCCCCCCGGACGCCGAATCCTGGTTTTTGCTGTCCCCGCAGCCTCCCAGGCACACCACAGCCGTCATCGCAGCCGCCAACAGCAAACCGGTCAGTCTTTTTCTTTTCATCTTATTACCTCCTCTTTTTTTATCAAAAACACAAATGTGTTTTATCCTGCAACTAGCCTTTCACAGCCCCGATGGTCAGACCCTGAGAAAAATACTTCTGAAAGAATGGGAAGATTACCAGCATGGGCCCGGCAGCTATCACACACAGCGCATACTTCAGGGTCTCGCTGGGAAGGCTGGAGGAATCCAGCACCACGTTCCCCATGGCAGTCTGGGACAGGTTCTTCAAAAACTGTGCCTCCGTCATCAGACGCTGCAGCAGAAACTGCAGTGTGTAGAGATTCTCGTCTCTTATATAAACCATGGACGTAGTATAGTCGTTCCACTTTCCCACCAATGTCATAAAGCCGATGGATGCAAATACGGGGGTGGACAGGGGTACAACGATCCGAAAAAAGATCTGCAATTCCTTTGCCCCGTCCAAGTGGGCCGATTCAAACAAAGACTCCGGCAGCCCCTTGAAAAAAGTCCGAAACACCATGGTATTCCATGCTCCCCCTGTGATGCTTGGCAGGATATAAATCCAGAAAGTATTGCTGATTCTGTACCATTTGGAATACACCAGATAGGACGGAATCATGCCTGCGCTAAACAGCATGGTCGCAAAAATAAATATCGTCAGCGGTTTCTTAAACCGAAAGTTTGTTCTGGACAGGGGGTATGCCGCCAGTCCCGCCACAGTGGAACTAAGAAAAGTTCCCAAAAAAGCCTGGGCAGCCGTAGTCCCATAGGCCAGAATCATCTTCGTCCTGTTGGCAAAGGCAGATTTGTAAGCTTCCAGAGTAAAGTCCTGAGGAATCAGGGAAAAACCGTTTCCGGACATCAGCCACTTTTCACTGGTAAAGGAAGCCGAAATGACCAACATCAAAGGCAGCACGAAACAGACGCACAACAGGCAAAAAAACACGTTCACCCATATGTCAAAAGCCGTTATTTTTTTCTTTTTCTTCCTAAATTTTGTGTCTACCATCCTCTGCCTCCTAAAACATGGAATTATCCGGCGATATCTTCCTGACGATCAGGTTTGCCGTCACCACGAGAATCATGCCTACCACCGACTGCACCAGGCCTACCGTGGCCCCCATAGAATATTTGCCTGTTGCCAACGCGCGGTATACATACGTATTCAGAATATCCGTAGTGGAGTACAGAAGGGGCGTGTCTCTGGGAATGATATAGAACAGATCGAAATTCCCGTTGATCAGTTTCCCCGCATTCAAAATGATGAAAATACAGGCCAGCGATGTCAAATGTGGAATGGATATATGCCACATCCGCTGGAATCTGTTGGCCCCGTCGATCTGCGCCGCTTCATACAACTGGGTGTCCACTGCCATCAGGGAGGCAAAGTAGAACAGAGAGTTGATTCCCATCCCTTTCCACACGCTTACAATGGTCAAAATCCCCGGCCAGGCTCCCGGGCTCATGTAGGCATCCACAGGCTCCGCCCCAAACAGTCCGATGACCTGGTTCAGATATCCTGTTCTGGGACTGAGAATCGCATATACCACATAACCCACAATAACCATTGACATGAAGTTGGGAAAGGTAATGATTGTCTGGTATGCTTTCAGCGCCCGTCTGTTGGTGACCTCAAATAACAGCAGGGCAATAATGATATTTATAACCGTACCTATCATCATAAACCATAACCCGTACAGAAAGGTATTGCGAATCACTCTTCCCATGGCAGAACTGGTAAACATCCATCCGAAGTTCCGAAATCCCACCCAGTCGCTTCCGGCAATCCCCTTTGCAAACTTATAGTCCTTGAAAGGAATGACCAGCGACATGACCAGTGGAATATAATTGAACAACGTATATCCCACAATAGCTGGCATGGCCAAAAGCAGCATCTGCCAGCTGGCCGTATCTTTCCATATGCTTTTTCGCTTGTCCCGCCGGACTGCGCCAGTGAACTTCTTTTTGCTCATACGCTCATTCCCTTTCTTATACTGTGTGTGTCTTTGTGCTGCCTGCACGCTTTTGCCAGCGCTCTCGCTTCTTCTGCCTCCGCCTGGGCACTGTCCTGATCCCAGACCGCAAATTCTTCATAACTGCGGTAATCGATAGCATGCCATCTGCAGATCAGTTCGCTGTTTTGGGTATAGTATACATTTCTCTCCAGCTTCACACCCTCCTCCGCATCCTGTCCCATAAGGGAATAGATGGCGGCCCCGTAAGGCGCGTTATAAAAGAGATTGTTCCTCACGGTGACAGTTTCATCCCCCTTTGCCTGCGGAATTCTCCAAAGAAAAATATGATGTCCCATAGGCTTTGGCCAGATTTCAGAGGCCCTGGGCATGGTCACGCCGTTTCCGGAAAAGCCTTCTCCCGCATCGATGCATATGTTGCCGCAAAACTCCGCTGACTTGGGAAGCCTGTCCCGCTGCTCATAAGCCGCCATCCCGCACCGGAGGAAAACATTGTCCCGAATTATCAGTCCGTCGGCCGGCTGGCAGCGCGCGTCCCCCTGATGGGTCACCGCGGAGTCGTAGATATTATCAAAAAAGCATCCGCTGACTTCCACATTCTCTGCAAAGTTCCAGCACTCAATGGCATTTCCGAACCGAATCCTCCTGTCTGTACTCCAGACAGCGCCGCCAATATAGGTAAAGTCGCAATTCCGGATCTTCAGATTCCTGCACTGTCTGGTGCCCGCAATTCCATGCTGACCGCCATTTATAAAGCGCAGATCTTCAAACACCATGTCATGTCCGTTGTCAGCCAGCCTGGATATGCTGCACACGGCGCATTCAATATCCGTATAAAACAGGGCCGGATTCTCTGTAGAGTACAGATAAATCCTATGTTCTTCCGGCTTCTCCCCAGAACGGTTCGCAAGGTCAAAGCAATTGTCCCAAAACTCCCCCTGACTGCACAGTTCCTCCCTGCTCCACCTTGGGACGCCGCAGAGGTCGGATTTGTTGAAGATCAGATTGGCCGCTTCGTCAAGCTTTGGCATGGCGTATACCCAGATATTTTCCGCCTCCCGAGTCCAGAGGGATTCCTGATTTAAGCTGACAGAGCCGCAGAATGTGGGCTTCTCTCCGCTGCCATAGGCCCCATAAGTTACAGGTTTCCCTTCCTCCCCCTCCACGCTGTATAGTTTTCCCCGAATAAAGCTTCCCCGCCTGAAAAGAATCGTGTCCCCAGGCTTTACGTTCAGGGTTTTATAATCGGATGTGGGAGCCTCTCTATCCAGTCCGCTGTTCTCAGCCTTTCCATCCATGGAATCCACATAATATGTCGCCATAATCCTCTCCCTACTTCTCCCTTTTCTTCTTTTCTGGTTTCATCAGTTCTGCCAGAAACAGTTTTGCTATGGGCTCCTCTAAGCGCAAATCCGCAGTGCAGACAATATAGCGCTTGTTCCGGTACCATTTTTCCGCGCACACATAGGCGCTCTCCCATTGTCCTTTCGCCCCTTTGTTGCCGCTAAGCAAAATAGGCGTAAATCCAGGCGCAGTAAACGTTCTCTCCGCGATGGGCGCAATCCGGTCTTTTTCCTTGTCATACCAGAAAGAGAAATCTCTGGGCCCAAATTTTGCCACGCATCTGTGCCCTGTCTTTCTGGAGACAAAATGCACCGGAAGCATGCCGCACTCTTTGACCTCTATCTGTTCTCCCGCAATCTCATGGATACCGATTTTGGGGCAAAGAAGCACCACATCCTGGTTTGCCGGCACTTCCTTGTCTTCAAATATATCAATTTCCAGCATCTGGGCACTTAGAGCTTCGCCTTGTCCGTCCAGCAGAACCGCCCGCAAAGTCACTGTCTCCCGTTTTGTCACATTCTCCACTGCAAAGGAGCACTCCGATGTGTATCCCGCCTGACAGTCCTGCAGCTGCGCCTCCATGGTGCCGCGCGCGGCAAGTCTCCCTTTTCGGTACAGTTCATAGACAATCCGGCAGTGGGGATCCTCCTTGTTGGTATCGTTACACAGGAAGCATTCCACCCGGATCTCCTCCCCGGCAAAGTATCGGAATCTGTCCGTCCGCAGGCTCAATAGAATAGGCCTTAAGGCATCCCTGTAGGCAAAATAGGCCGGCTTGGGATTGCGCTTAGAGTCCATGATGGCTTTCATCCATCCGCTGGGCCATGCGTCAATAAACAGATGAATGGCGTTTGAGACCATGCGGTCGTCCCGGCGGAAAGCCTCTGTCATGAATTTCGTGGCAAAGCGCTGGTGCTCCTGGCTTTCCCTGACCCAGTCCTTCATGGTGTCCTGGGTGTCGTAAAAGAATCTGTGGAAATCCCCTGTCTGGGCGCCCACGATCTTTCCCGGGTCAAAGGGCTCCTGAAGCCATTCCCTTGGATAGCATGCCTCCATCACTTCGCAGTCCTCCAAGCCCTCCGCGCCGTACTCCCCGCAGCCATAGTACCAGCCGGGCCGCACCGGGAGCCAATAGCCCTTGTGCAGCCTGCCAGCGTCCATGCCATGGCCGTTGTACCAAAGGGTGTAGCAGTGGTTGTCCGGCATTCCCTCCGTGGGAGGGTCGTAGTCTCCGTCCACATGCTTGATGACCTGATCGGGATTTAGCAGCCTTACCGCCATATCGCACATCCGGAAAAACTGCTCCAGCTCCTCCCTGGAAAGATGTCTGTGAGGTTCGTTCATGGCATTGGGAAACGGCTCGTTGATATATGTGATCAGGATGTTGCAGGGATGCTTCCTAACCATACAGATCATTTCCTCCGCCTGTCGGATTCCCTCGCTGACTTTGGTCCGTCTCATACAGCCAAACAGAGGCAGATCCGTCTGGGTCATCAGGCCCAGCCTGTCGCAGTAATCGTAAACCTCCTCCTGAACCGGCCGCTGGGTAAACCGCAGGAAATTCATGTTGCACAGCTTTGCCAGCAAAATGTCGTCTACAAGCTGTCCCCAGTCCTCTCGCATCACGTCCTGCTGCTCAAAGCCCATGGTGTTGGCCCCCCGCAGGCGTATTTTCCTGCCGTTTAGATAAAACATGCCTTTCCTTGCGCCCTGTAGGTCCTGGATAAAGCTTCTCATGCCAAACTGGCATTTTCTCACGTCCAGGGCCTGATCCCCAACGAGAACAGCTGCCTGCGCCTGGTACAGATAGGGGGTATCCGGCTCCCAGAGCTTTGGAGCGGGCATTTTTACCTTAATTCGATAAATATTCTTTCCGTGGCGGATAGGCATGGGCATTCCCTTTCCGATGGAGTCTTTTCGCTTCGCCTGGGTAAAGGTATCCCCCAACCCTACGGTTTCGCAGGTTTTGGGCAGGTAAACGATATCTTTACATACCGTCTCATGAAAATTCTGGCCAAAAATGGAATAACGGATTCTCCCCTCCACGGAACGGTACCCGGCATTATCTATCTCCACCCACAATTCCGCCGCCTGCTCCTCCAATAGAGGGCGCACGAACAGATCTGTAATATGGATTTCATTTCGCTCCTTTAGACATACGGGTCCATAGATGCCCATGCCGGCGGGGCAGTGATGCCAGCCCAGCA
The DNA here is from genome assembly GCA_949840885.1 of uncultured Acetatifactor sp. Lineage (GTDB taxonomy): Bacteria > Bacillota > Clostridia > Lachnospirales > Lachnospiraceae > Acetatifactor. Next base: position 55,133 of record CATKYJ010000021.1, on the reverse strand, counting down.
TTGGGTCGTCCCATCCAAGTCCCGTGGCGGCATAAAGCTTGTCCCCCTCTGCGGAGACGCCGCCAGAGCCGTTGCCCTGGTAGACGTAATCGTTATAGAGTTCTATTTTCAGCCGGTTTACCCCTTTAATCAGCGCATCTGTCACCGGAAAGGAAAAGGGGGCGAAAAATCCCTCATGGGTACCCATGCAGAAATCATTTATGTAGACGACTGCGTAATAGTCCGCGCCGCCAAAACAGATATCATACGCCTTTCCCTGCTGGACTTCCACAAAAAACTCCGCTTCGTACACTGCCTTGTGCCGTCCCACCGGGCCGCCGTAATGGGGCAGCACGACTTTGCTTTCCCCGTCCAGCAGAAAGCTTTCAATAGGGTACTCCCTGGTAAGTGGATGCAGAGGCGGCGCATAATCCGCCAGATAGACGCTCATCTTCTCCCTTATCTCTTTCAGCTTTCTGTAAAGCGCCTCTTTGGTACAGGGCGGCTCTGTCCCAATTTCTATGGAATGGTTTTCGTCTCCGGTCTGAAGTACCTTTCCGTCTGCATCCTCCAGGATGCAGATTCTTTTTTCATGCTCCAAAGGCTTCGCCTCTTCCAGCAGATGGGCTCTTCCTCCCATGCCTTTCGCGGCAATCTCCGCAAATCTATCCATGGCAGTCCTCCAGTTTTTCTGTTCTGTAAATTTCCGGAAATCTCTCTGAATCTTTCCCCATTCTCAACTCCAAAAATTCTTCAGCTTTAATTCCACAAACTTTCTGTAATTGTTCTTATATTCCCGCATGAACTTTGGCTTCACGCCGTATTCTTTCTCAAACACATTATAAAAATGAGTCTTGTTGGTGAATCCGTGCTTCTGAATCATTTCATCAATAGACAAATCGTCTGTCTCCAGCAAGTCATTGACCACATTCTGCAGCCGCTTGGCGGTCAAAAGCTGCTTGAAGCTCATACCGCAGTAATCCTTAAGCTTCTGGGAGAAATATTTCGGCACATAGTTGAATTTTGCCGCCACCTCATCCAGCTGCAGATAGCTGTCGCTGTTCTCCCTGATATAGTCCATAGCCGCCGCCATGTTCTGGTCAATAAAGATATTGCTCTGGCTCTGGCAGCTGCGCACCATCAAGTTCAGAACCTGATCAAGGCAGCATCTGGTCACCTCCATATACCGCTCCTTTTTTTCCATGCCCTCGCTGAGCATCTCGAAAAAAAGACTCTCCATTCTGCGCCGTTCTGTCTCCCCTGCTATCTCTGTACATAAAAAGGAATCCGTCATGTCAAAATGATAATATTTCCGCATCAGTTCTTTCAGGCTCGTCTCCCAGTCAAGTTCCTCACAGAGAAAGGGCACCTTGAACAGTATATTGTAGTATTCCATGGTCTCCCACATCCGAATCTGATGGGCGCAGCGATAGTCCATAATGCACAAAGTCCCTGGCGTGGCTTTCAGTATATTTCCATTGACGATATGCTCCCCGCTGCCCGACACCACGTACTCCAGTTCAATACCATCGTGGGTATGCTCAGCCACTTCCTTTCCGAATTCCATATAAGCTATGGAAAATCCCTTAAAATGTACCAGGCGATTCTCCAGAGAGTACTGTTTCATACATTCACCGCACTTTCAGTTGTCATTTTCATAAGAGAATGTCCTGAAAAATGACTATTATACTCGTCACCATCCTTTATTTCTTTGTGTAATTATAGCTTACCATAATCATTTTCCAGATGAAATATCAAAACACCCGCAGTTTATCTCGTATCAAACCGCAAATAATATAGAAAAGTATCAATTTCTCACTTCGAATTGGAGAATTATACAGCACAACAGACAAAAAAATAGATAAAAAGAATGGACTATTTGAAATGATTGCCATTTACAGGCCGGCGTCCGAAAACGCCGGCCTGCTTTTTTCCCTAAAAAGCTTTCCCATCCAATATCTCACAGTAATCCTGATAGTTCTTCTCCAGAAGCGCCGGAGTGTCCAGGCCGTAGGGGCATTTGGACTTGCACTTGCCACAGTGGAGGCAGTTCTCTATCTTTTTCATCTTCTCCTGGGCTTCTTTCGTAAGCCACCCCGCGGAGGGCGAGCGGCGGATCATCAGGCTCATCCGGGCGCAGTTGTTGATTTCGATGCCTGCGGGGCAGGGCATACAGTAGCCGCAGCCTCTGCAGAACTCGCCCAGAAGCTCCTCTCTGTCCTTTGCGATGACAGCGGCCAGCTCTTCGCTCATAGCGGGCGGATTGTCAATGTAGGACAGAAATTCCTCCAGTTCCCTCTCCCGCTGCACGCCCCAGATGGGGAGCACATGGCCGTACTGGGCCAGGAACGCGTAGGCTGCGGCGGAATTGGTGATGAGTCCTCCGGAAAGGGCTTTCATGGCGATGAAGCCCATGTCCGCCCCCTTGCATTTCTCCACCAGTTCAATGTCTTTTTCCGTGGCCAGATAGCAGAAAGGGAACTGCAGGGTCTCGTAGAGACCGCTGTCCACCGCCTCATGGGCAATGCTCAGACGGTGGTTGGTGATGCCGATGTGGCGCACCATACCTTTCTCCTTTGCCTCCAGCATGGCCTCATAAAGGCCGCTGCCGTCTCCGGGCTTGGGGCAGAAATCCGGATTGTGGAACTGGTAGAGATCGATGTAGTCCGTGCGCAGGTTGCTTAGGGAGGTGTGAATGTCTTTCCAGAATCCCTCCGCCGTGGTGGCCCCGGTCTTGGTGGCGAGGCAGATTTTGTCCCTCATGCCATCAAAGGCCGCCCCCAGCTTCTCTTCGCTGTCTGTATAAAAGCGGGCTGTGTCGAAAAACTCAATGCCTCCCTCATATGCCTTTCGCAGGAGCTTAATGGCCTCTTCCTTTGAGATGCGCTGTATTGGCAGTGCTCCGAAAGCGTTTTTCTCCACGGTGATTCCCGTGCTGCCCAATGTTACCTTTCCCATAAACGATTTCCTCCTATTTTCGTCTGCCTTTTGGCCTCTTGATCAGAGCCGACACGGCTATGGCGCCCGTCCCGGCCACTGTGGCCGCTATGGCGAGCCCTGCCAGAATGCTCCTGACCTCCTCCAGGAAACCGCCGTCTGATTTTGGTTCCTCGCCGTTTTCGGAGTCTGCGGGAGGCAACACGAAAGACTCATCCGCAGGATCTTCCGGCGCAGGGCTGGGGCTCTCTGAGGGCTCTGGCGTTTCCCTGCTTTCGTCCGCATCAGGATCCGGCGTGGGTGTGGCTGTAGGCCTGGAGGCGTCCGCCACTTGGGAACCGGCAGGTCTTGCGGTGCCCACCGGCCTGGGGGATACCACCGGCACGTTAGAGGCGGCAGGGGGCGGCGTAACCGCAGGAGGCGAAGGGGGCACCGGCGTATTGGCAGGCGGAACGGGTGTATCACTGGGCGGTACAGGGGGCGTCTCCACGGGCGGGGTCTCCACAGGAGGCGGCTCTACGGGAGGCGGCGTTTCCGTCCCCCCAAGCCGTACGTTCTCCGGTAATCCCACGCCCTCCATCCCCTTAAGGCTGGTGCCGTAGACATATTTTAACGACTCCGGCTCCACTCCCACCGTAGCCTTACCGCTTTGTCCGTTTCCATCTGAAACCACCACTCTGCCCACTGTCAGGGACTCTGTTCCCTCAGAGAACAAAGGGGAGGTACCGGCCATATAGATATTCATTTTTTTCTGATCCGCATGATAGCGGTACTCCAAAATCTCCGCGCCGCTGCTCTCAAATATGAACTCCACCTTTGCCGCATCCTCCGGCTCCACTGTCAGGGAGAAGCTCATGGAGGAAATACCCTCCTTTGCGGCGTGGAGAGAGTCCAGGATGACCACCCCCGAGGAGTCCAGGCGGAAGCTGTCGCCGCTGTCCGCCTTTGCCTGTATGGGGTATGTCAGCAGCAAGAGCGCTGTCATATATAAATAAATCCGTTTCTTCTTCACTCTGGCCCCCTTTCTACTCCTGCGGGATGACGCCGCCGCTTAAGCGGATTTCCGGCAGTTTACCATACTCAGGCATATCCTCAAACAAGGAGTCGCTGACAAGCCTCTGCCCCTCATTGGTCAGGGCGTTGTTCACGCGGTAGAGCTCTGCCCGCACTTTTGCAATCCCTGTCACGGCTGCGGGGCCGCTGTCTTCCATCCAGTAAATCCAGGTGCCGTCCGACACGTTCTGTATATTGCCCTGGGCCGGCACATCCGCCAATATGATGAACTGTGCCCTCAGGTTCCCCTCAGCGTCCGTCCCGCCCACGATGTCGCCGTCCTGATCAAAGAGCAGCACTGCATTGTATGCGGGATTGCCCTTGTAGCTTCCGGTAAACACAATGGCCCCGGCCGGAATCACATCTTCCGCGGCCGAACCGTAACGGTACTCCTCCGCCAGCTTTCCGATTGCCGCCGTGCCCTCCTGGGCTCTCCTGAAGTCCACATTGTCGCCCGTGACGCCCAGCACATCCAACTCCGCCAGGGATACCTGGCTGCTCTGGCCGCTTAGGCAAAGCTTCACGGCAGTGGCCGCATAGGTGCTCACATATTTCCCGTCCGGGTTTGCGAAGTGGATGGTTTCGCTGGTTTTCCCGCCAAAGCTTCCGGTCGCAGCGTCCAGCCACATGCCGTCAGACAGCACCTGTATGGTGTAGTTTCCGTCCATCCCGGCGCCTGTCCGGTACTTGAAGCCCGCCACCGTCAGGGTCTTGTTGAATTCCAGGACCATTTCCGCCCCGTCTCCTGCCGTTGCCGTATATACCGTGGAGTCATCTCCGTCAATGACCCTCGCCGCCGCATCTTCCGGCTTCGGCTCGCAGGGGTCGTCATCATTACCCTCTTGAATGGGTTCTTTTGCAGCATCCAGCCCCTTTGTGCTCACTGTCCAGAAGCTCTTGTCCAGGCTGCCGTCATTCTCTATCTTCACCGGGTTCAGGGTCTTCACGGCGGAGCGGTTCAGGTATTGGTCGATTACCGTGATTTCATACCATACCACACGGTTGTTCATGTATACCCTGTCGCTGAAAGTAGTCTCTCCTGCCGTGGCGAATCCTGCCGTCTCTTTCTGGACTTTGCCGCCGGAATAGCTGCAGCGGACGATCTCATACCCCAGCACGTCTCCGGCCGGGATGTTTTTCGAGCCAAGGGTAATATCCACCTGATTTCCGTCCGCGGCATTGACCACCGCAGTCACGCCATCGCCTACGGCCTCCACCTTGCCCTCTGTGCCCAGAGTACTGCTGCCGCCCTGCAGTGTGTAGACTCTGGAGTCATCGCATACATAGTAGATGGCCCGAGTCTCCTTTGCAAACTGCGCGGCGTAAGCCCTGGTCTCCTCATTGGGCGTCATGCCCCAGCGTTCAAAGAATTCCAGGATGTTTTTCCGGGCTGCAGCGCAGGACAGACGCATCAGGTTCTGCTCCCCGTCCCCTGACAGCTTCAGCGCAAAGCCTCCCGGACTGGGTGCTTTGGCCGCATTCCTGGCGTAGGTGTCCACTCTGGCAAAGAACAGATTCTCCAGCTGCTCTTCGTAGTTATCATAAGTCTTGTAATTGTATCCCCTGTCGTAAGCCAGATGGAGCTGCCAGTACATCCCCAGCCTGGTGAATACGTTTGTGGCCGGCCCTTTTGTACCGGATGTCACTTTCTCATACACTTTATTATACTGGAAGCGCACGCTGTCGTTGGTGTCCTTAGCCTGTGCCAGCACTGCGTAGTAATTGTTCGTGACCTCTGCCACCGCGTAGCTTCCCTGGTTGATGCAGTGCCCGATCTCATGGGCTATGCCCCATCCGAAGAATCTGCCGGACTGATATCTTCCATCGGCTCCCGCTACCAGTCCCGGAGAAGAGACAAGGCCGGGGGCTGACCCCCACTCAATGCCGATGTGGTTGCCCGCCGCATACATAAACGCCCCTGCGAACATCCGCTGATACCGGATGTTCAGATGGCCTTTGGGAAGCTTGTTCAGCGCTTCGGGCGCTGTATTGTTCAGGCCCTTGTGCTGGTAGAACAGATACATTTCCTCCTCCACGGACTTCATGGAGGTCAAAAGCCTGGCCGCCCGCTCCTGGGCCGTTCCGGTTCCCGTACCTGCCAGGATCTGTTTGGCCGGAAGCGACAGCAGCATGGTGTCCAAAAGGATATCCGAGGCGCCCAGGATACAGTTCTGTTCATTGTAGGCATAGTTCACTTGAGCATTTGTGCCATTCTGGTGAACCTGTGCATGCATGTCTGCCATCTGCCCCACATAAGTGTCCAGAGCCTCCACATAAGCTGTTGCACGCCTTTGCCGCTCTTCCTGGTCCGTTACCTGGTACAGATCCAGCCTCGGAACCTGCACGCCGCCGCTGACCCGGACTGCGTATCTGTCATTGACACCGCCGCCTCCGGTATACTGGACATACAGCGCGCCGCCGGACTCTACGGCCGTGCTGGCTATCTTTGGCACAGTGATCTTATTGGGGCCCACTTTCAATGTACCCACCACCTGGCCCATGGCGGCCGCCTCCGCATGGTACTGGGTGGCCACCAGCTGGAGGTTTGCGTTCTCCCCGGTTTTCTTGCTGTTATGGCCTACATAGACCACGATCTCTTCCCCGGCCGCTGCGGTCACGCCCAGAGGCTGCCAGGCATTGAGACCGCTAAAGCCTCTGCCCACATCCTCTGTGGTGATATCGCCGTGGATCTTCACCGAAGCCTGGAGGCTGCCGTCTTTCAGGATGGCCTCCGCCGTGGCAAGTTCCCTCTCCAGCAGTTCCTGATCCGGGTGATATTCCTTGCTGACGGGATCTTCCGTATAGATGCGTTTCCGCAGCGCATCTATGTCTGCCTGGGTCACATCCTCACGCAGTACAGTGTGGAGGTCGTCCGCATACAGCCCCATGATATCTGCCCAAAGGAGGTCGTAATGGTAGAAATAGACCTCCGCCACCGTGATCTGGCCACTGGCTGAATAGCGGGCCAGACCGAACTGGATCTTCTTAATATTGAGAGGCTGCGGCAGTTTCACCACATAGTACACCCTGCCGGCCTTGTCGCTTTTTCTGGTCATTGAGACGCTCTTGTTGTCCATTAACATATTTCCGGCTTCGTCCCAGCAGCGGACTTTCGCGTAGAAATAGCCGGTATCCCGTGAGGTATCGTCATGGAACGCAAAGGTGTCCATTTTGTAGGCCTGGTCAAACTCATAGATAAGGCCATTGCCTGTTCCCATATAGTTGAAGCCGCCGTCATCCCAGGTGCCCCTGTAGTAATAGGAAGAAGCATCCTTGTCCACCGTGCCCCAGGCTGTGCCCGCCTGGATGTCCAGGGAACTCTGCTTCATGCTGCCGCCTCCTATGGTGGCGCTTATGATATGGTCTCCTTTCTCCCCTTTCTCTCCGAAATTGATCATGCCATACTTGGGCATGACAGCCGGGTAGGAGTCGAAAGTGGTGGCCACTGCGGACAGGGAGGGGCCGCTCTCGCCGATCTCATTAACGCCGGTGACATAGACTGTGTACTCCGTGGCATCCGGCAGCCCCGTGATGGTATGGCTGCTTGCGGTGATTCCCTCTATCTTCTGATATTCCGCCTCACTGCTCTGTTTATAGTACAGATTGTAGGAACGAGTGTCTTTCATCCACTTCCAAGACACCCTGACGCTCTGATAATCTCCCACTGCGGACACATTGTCCGGGCTGTCGGGCTTTCCCGCCGGCTGCGGGGTGGCCGTTATGCTTTCGCCGTATCCGCTGCGCCAGGTGCCGTTCACGGACTGCACCCGTACCTGATAGTCTTGATAGTTCTCCAGCTCTTTTCCGCCGAACGATACGATGTCAAGAGCATTCTTCGAAACCATCACTGTCTCTGGTGCAAGGCCGGAACCTACCTTTGTAATCTCCACCTCATACCCTGTGATATTGACACACTTGTCCCAGGAAAGGGAGATTCTGTTGCTCCCGGCGGTATAATTCAGATTTTCGGGGGCATCCATCTCCGGCTCCGGGATCCTGCTCTCCATGCCATTGACGAACTCCACCTTTGAAATCTCGGCCAGGTTTACAGCCTGTCCCTTTTCGTCCTTTACCGCCCTGATGGTCAGGAGCACCCTTTTTACAGCCACCTGGCTGCCCAGATGGATTTCTATGTTCCCATTTTGATCCCGGGTGACCTGTACTTCGTCAGATTCCAGGAGAAAATGGATCCCGCCTTCCACGGGGACATCTATTGTATCCGTCCGGCCCTCTGCATCTATATATTCAATCTGCAAAGACGCGGAAGTGATTTTTGACTCCCCGGTCTCTATTACGATTCCGTCTGCTTTTCCCTGCTCCCCTGCCGCGTTTACGTCAAACTCCAGTTCCACAGGGTTTTCCGTGGATATCACGCCTGCTGCATTCTTAAGCTTAAGGGGCCTGTCGTTCTCCAGCAAGTCTTTCAGCAGTTTTTCCTGATCTTCGTTTCCCGCATTTTCCAACTGGGTGCCTGCTCCCAGCTTTGCCTGGACCAGGGCCGGTGAGACGGAGCTTTCGATGTAGGAGAGGATGTCCCTGTCCCTCTGAAAGCCCTTAGTCAGGTACTCCAGATCCACCAGGTCTACTACGCCGTCTCCGTTTAAGTCCGCCTGGGGATGGGATACGATTCCGTCCCCCTCTATGGCTTCCATGAGGATAGCCCTGTCCCCCTCATTGACCAGGCCGTCTCCGTTTACATCACCGATCAGAAGCACGCCGGGGTGAGGAGTTCCCGGGGTGTAGCTCATTTTTTCCACTTCCAGGAAGCCTGTCATCAGTTCTACGCGTTCCCTGCCGTTTTTAACAGTGATTTCCTGCGTGTATGTGGCAAAGCCCGTCCCCTTGACAGTCAGGGTATATTTGCCCTCCGCAAGGCCTTTGAACCGCGCCACGCCGGTCTCCGGAATATTTCCGCTCTTCTTTCCGGTGAGGTTAATCTCTATGTAGCCGTCCGCCCCGCAGGGATTGCCGGCAGCGTCTTCCAAAACCACGCGGAAAACTACGTTTTTCCCCAGCACCAGCGCGGCTCCAATGGACACGTCCACCTGGCCGCAGGGGCCTGCTACACCTGTCTGGCTTCCGTCTCCCATGCCGGCTCCATTGCCTGGCTGGCCTGCAGGGCTGGTATTTCCCGAGCCGGTCGCACCGCCCGGCTGATCTGCATTTCCGGAACCGGTTGCGCCGCCCGGCTGGCCCGCATTTCCCGAACCGGTCGCGCCGCCCGGCTGGCCCGCATTTCCGGAACCGGTTGCGCCGCCCGGCTGATCTGCGCCCGGTTGGCCGGACTGACCGTTGTCGCCGGCTCCCTCCCCGCCTGCACTGCCTGGCTGCCCTGCGCCGGACTGGCCGTTGTTCCCGACTCCTGTTCCGTCCTCATTGCCGGGCTGGCCGGACTGACCGTTGTCACCCGCCTCGGTTCCGCCCATATTGTCCGGCTGGCCCACATTTCCCGAGCCGGCCGCGCCACCTGGCTGATCTGCGCCCGGTTGGCCGGGCTGACTGTTATCGCCGGCCCCCTCCCCGCTTTCACTGCCCGGCTGCTCTGCACTTGGCTGGCTTTCTCCTGCAGGAGCCCCATTTCCCTCCTGATCCTGGCTGCCTGTCTCTTGATTCGAAGTCTCCGTGCCGGCCTCTCCTGCAGCCCCGGCACCCTCTCCGGCTATATTTTCCCCGCCTACAGCAGCGCCCTGGCTGCCCTGCGGGATTGCATCCGATTCCGAGGCATAGGACGAAAATCCCGCCCCCAAAATCAGAACAGCCGCCATCAATAATGCCACTTTTCTCCTCATACTTACATCCTTTCTCCGCTGCCTTGTCCCTCCGAAGCCTTTCTTTCCTCTCCGCAGGTCAATCGGTAGTGTCCTTTTCCTATGTCTCCTGGCAAAATTATACAATGAATCGTATTTTCCTTCAAGACTCTAACGTTGAAAAAAGGGCCAAAAAAGGCCCTTTTTCATTCCGAGATTTGCTCTGAGTCCCTGTATTACGCCGCCAGGCGGTCTTTCTGTTCCCTTATTTCCGGATCAGCAGCGACTTGCCCGTCATCTCCGCCGGCTGCTCTTTCCCCATGATCTCAATGAGGGTGGGCACGATGTCGGCAAGGCATCCGTTCTCCCGAAGCGTATAAGCATTATCAAAGTTCACCAGGATAAAAGGCACCTGATTGGTGGTATGGGCCGTGAAAGGCTCTCCTGTCTCATAGTCCACCAGCATCTCGGCATTGCCATGGTCCGCGCAGATGAACATGGCGCCGTCCACTTCCTTAACGGCTTCCACTGCCCTGCCCACGCACTCGTCCACTGCCTCCACTGCCTTGATGGCTGCCTCCAGGACACCGGTATGGCCTACCATGTCCGGATTTGCGAAGTTGATGATGATGACATCATATTTGCCGCAGCGGATGGCCTCGCAGAGCTTATCGCACACGCCGTAGGCGCTCATTTCAGGCTTCAGGTCATAGGTGGCCACCTCCTTGGGGGAGTTCACCAGCACCCTGTCCTCGCCCTCGTTGGGCTCCTCCACGCCTCCGTTGAAGAAGAAAGTCACATGGGCATACTTCTCCGTCTCAGCGATGCGGGCCTGCTTCATGCTGTTCGCCGCCAGCCACTCGCCAAAGGTATTGGTGACGGACACTTTATGGAAAGCCACCTCCTTGTTGAGGATGGTGGGATCGTAATCGGAAAAGCATACATAAGTGATGTTTTTCCTGGGGCCTCTCTCAAAGCCCTTGAAGTCGTCGTCGCAGAAAGCCCTGGAAATCTCCCTGGCCCTGTCGGGACGGAAGTTGAAGAAGATAATGGAGTCGCCGTCCTGCACAAGCGCCACGGGCTTTCCGTCCTCCACAGCCAGCGTGGGCTTCACGAATTCGTCCGTCTCCCCCCTGTCGTAGGATTCCTGGATGCCGCAGACACCGCAGGCCGCCGTCAGGCCCTCTCCCTTTGTCATGGCGTCATAGGCCAGCTTCACGCGGTCGTAATTGTTGTCTCTGTCCATGACGTAATAGCGTCCCATAACTGACGCAATCTTGCCTACGCCGATTTTCTCCATCTCCGCCACCAGCTGCTGGGCGTATTCCTTGCCGCTGGCAGGAGGGGTATCGCGGCCGTCCAGGAAGCAATGCACATATACTTTCTTAAGCCCGTTCCTCTTTGCCAGTTCCAGCAGGCCGTAGAGGTGGGTATTGTGGCTGTGGACGCCGCCATCGGACAAAAGACCCATAAGGTGGAGGGCACTGTCGTTCTTCTTACAGTTCTCCACTGCCTTTAAAAGGGCAGGATTCTCAAAAAAGGTGCCGTCCTGAATCTCCTTTGTGATCCGCGTCAGCTCCTGATACACAATGCGGCCTGCGCCCATGTTCAGGTGCCCCACCTCGGAATTGCCCATCTGGCCCTCGGGGAGTCCAACGGCCATGCCGCTGGCATTTCCGCGGACAAAGGGACACTCTTCCATCAGCCTGTCCATGACAGGGGTCTTAGCCAGCGCCACCGCGTTGCCCTCTTTTCTTTCGTTCAGACCATACCCGTCCAAAATCATCAAAACTACCGGTTTTTTGCTCATATCTGCTCTCCTTACCGTCTCCTCCGCTTATCAGGCCATGCCTCTTTGCGGATTTCTCTATCTTTATCCTACATGGAAAAATCGGCTTTCAAAGAAAGCCATACTTTCCATTTCTCATTTCCAAATTATACACTGAAAATCTTTCCTGCGCAATACCCTCCCTGACCGGATTCTCCGGATTTTTGGAAATTTATTGCTTTTTTACCACAGGGTTGCTATACTAAGGAGAATATCACAACACAGAAAATAGGAGAAATGAGAAATGGTTTCACTGTTAGCCAAATATTTTATTAAGAATCAAAACGACACCAAGGATCCGGCGGTTCGCCAGGCTTACGGAATTCTGTGCGGGGCGCTGGGGATTTTTCTCAACCTCTGTCTCTTTGCCGGGAAATTCCTGGCGGGAACACTTAGCAATTCCATTGCCATCACGGCGGATGCTTTCAACAACCTGTCGGATGCCGGCTCCTCCATCATCACCTTAATCGGGTTCAAGATGGCCGGGCAGAAGCCCGATCCCACGCATCCTTTTGGACATGGCCGCATTGAGTATGTGTCCGGACTGCTGGTATCCGTCGTCATCCTGCTCATGGGCGCGGAACTGTTAAAGTCCTCGGTGTCCAAAATCCTCCATCCAGAGGAACTGGTTTTTTCACCTGCTGTGGTAGGGATACTGTTGTGCTCGATTCTGGTGAAATGCTATATGTTCCTGTATAACAGGCGGCTGGGGAAGCGGCTGGATTCCTCCGCCATGCTGGCCACCGCCACCGACTCCCTGAGCGATACCATGGCCACCACGGTGGTGCTCATTGCCACGGTGATCGGCCACTTCACGGGATTTGCCATCGATGGCTGGTGCGGTGTGCTGGTGGGGCTTTTCATCTGCTACGCGGGGTACGGTGCCGCCAGGGATACGGTAAGCCCCCTGCTTGGGCAGGCTCCGGAGAAAGAGTTCGTCCAGCAGATAAACGACATTGTCATGTCATATGAAGACATCCTCGGCATCCATGACCTGATCGTACATAATTACGGGCCCGGCAGAGTCCTGATCTCCCTCCATGCGGAGGTGCCGGCGGACGGAGAACTTCTGGCCCTGCACGATACCATTGACACCATTGAGCACGAGCTGAGGGATACCCTGCACTGCCATGCGGTGATCCATATGGATCCCATCTGCGTGGGGGATGAGCAGACCATGCGCCTGAAAGCCCTGGTGGCGGATTACCTGAAAGAGACCAGCGATGTTGTCACCATGCATGATTTCCGCATTGTCACCGGTCCCACCCATACCAATCTGATTTTCGATGTGGCTGTACCCTATGATTTCCCCCTCTCCGACAGGGAGCTCACCGAAAAGCTGAAAGCAAGGATCCGACAGGAGAATCCCAACTATTTTGCTGTCATTGATGTAGACAAACAAATGGTGTAAGCGGATTGTAGAAGTTGTTGAAAGGAAATCATACGCTTAATGCAGATACAGAAAAGAAAGCTCGCCGCTGCGGAAATGAGGCGGCTGGAGACATTGGAAAAAAGATACAGAGAGGCCGCCCGGGCGCAGTTCGAGCGCCGGGCGGCCTATTACCACCAGTTTACCGGAGGCCGCTACACCTCCATCACTGTCCGGGATCAGAAAACCCGCTGGGGGAGCTGTTCCTCCCGGGGCACCCTGTCCTTTAACTACAGGCTGATCTTCGCCCCGCCCGTGATACTGGATTATGTGGTGGTTCACGAGCTCTGCCATCTGACGCACATGAATCATTCCAAGGATTTCTGGGACATGGTGGCGCAGATCATGCCGGAGCATAAAGAGTACAGGAGGTGGCTTAGGGATCACGGCCATGAACTGACGCTGACAGCCTATCTGGAGGAAAAGGGGATTCCCGTCACGCTGGACTGACAATCAGGCCTCTGTGCCCGGATCCGCCATATCCGCCAAACGGTGATGACAGGCATCTCTCCCGATCTTTCCAGTCATCTGCAGCCTGCCGAAATACCTCATTGTGCAGAAAAAGGAACTGCCCTTATGGGCAGTTCCCCACTTCCATCCGCTATCCGTCAGCGGTTCTCATCCACGTAGAGCTGGACTCTGTTCTGAATCGTCTTCGCCACTTCCTGAGCCGATTTCTGGTCAGTGTAGAAAGCATCCATCTCCTCATTGATGATATTCATGACGCTGTCATTGTAGTAATAGCATTTATCCACTGACAGGATGAAGTTTACGATCTTGTCCACCTGTTCCTGTGTCATGGGATCCAGCTTGATAGACTCGCCGTTCATATAGAAATAATCATCGTACTCTTCTTTCTCGCCGTCTTCGTTCAGCCAGTAAGGGCGCTGCGTACCGTCCTTTACTAACTCGTCAAAATATTTCTTTGAAACCGGCATCCCCCACCTGGACTGGGTATCGGCCTGATACTCATCCGTCAGGTAGAATCTCAGGAATTCCCATGCCCCCTCCTTGTTGCGGGATCTGTCGGAAATAGCATAGCACTCGGTAGCCGACACATAAGCGCCGGATCCGCTCTCCGTAGGGAAGCCTATAAAGGTCATATCCCCGCCAAAGTTGCCATTATAGGTGTAATTCACGTCCCGGATGCTTCCTATGCCCAACCTGCACATGATGGTCCTGCCATCCCGATACTGAGACTCATAGGTTTGCCAATAATCCTCGCCGAAATATTCCTCGCTGAGTTCCTCGGGCAGGTTCTTGGCGAATTCCATCATGCTGATAAAGTGTTCCGTATCAAAATCGCATTTTCCCGTATCGATGTCCACAAAGTCGCTGCCGCAGAACTGCATCATAGTGGAGAAGAATCCTGACCGGGTCAGCTCGCCGATCATGTTCGTGCCCTCCGGCAGGGTCTTCTGAAGCTCCAGCATGTCTTCCATGGTCCAGGACGTCCTGTCTCCCACAATGGACTCCTTGGCGACCATGGTGCTCACCGTAAAGCCGGGAATCACATAATAGAGCTTGCCCTCCACGGAATAGGCGTCGAATACATTTGTGACGAATTCCGTCTGAGACAGTTCCTCATCCTCCTCGATCATCTTGCCGATGTCCGCAAACAGTCCCTTGGAGATATAATTCTCCACAGTCAGGCCGTCCGTGATGAGGATGTCCGGCATTTTCCCGGAGGTGACGTCATTATTCAGCTGGGTGTAGCCCGCCTGCCAGTCGTCATAGGTATTGTAGGAATCATAGGACTTGACTACAATGCGGTATTGCTCGTTCTCCTTGTTGAATTTGACCACTCTTCGCTCTATGTCACCGCCTATCCAGGCGCCTGCCAGCACCAGCACGGACTTGTCGGGGATGTCAGCCGGATCCACATAAGTGAACAGCCCTGCCTTTATTCCCTCGTCATAGCTTTCGTAGTATACACCCAGGAAACTTTTGTCTCCCAGTTCTATGATGCTGTTGAAATTGCTGATAGAGAGATCGGAATTGATAAAGTTCATCTTCTCTGTGATGTTTTCATCCCCGATCTTGTAGGTATAGATGCCGTCTCCGCTGCTGCAGATCAGATCGGAACTTATGCCTACTCCAATATTGCCGAATCCCTTAGTAGCAAAAACAGTCGGCATGGGATTGGACTGTCCAAGGGTGTCCGTGGCAGGATCATAGGTGGTGATGAACTGCTTCGTCCAGTCGTCCTGGTCATAGTATATCGCAATGAAAGTGCCGTCCCCCTTATCTATAAGGCGGTCACAATTGTTGAACACCTTGCCCGCGTCATCGGACAGAGGCTTTCTTTCGCCTACATTGCCCTGGGGATCTATTTTCATTATATAAGCTTTTTCGCCGCTTAGCATTAAGGTGACAGTTCCGTCTTCTGCAGCCGTCATGGCGTTGACATACACATATTCCTCTTCTGAGTGAAATGCCCCCAATTCCTTTTCCCCTTGGCAGGATCCATCCTGATCCCAACTGACGAGATAATTGGTCTCTTCATTGATTTCATTGGTATAATCATTGTAGGAGTACCGCCTGATGGCATATATCCTGCCGTCTGCCCCGAAAATGTAATTGTTGTAGTAGGAGTTCTCCCAGGCGTCATTGGGCGTGACATAGACTTCCGGCTCTACAGTGACTGCTTCATCGCCCTCAGCGTCTTCCGGAACGGAATCTCCTTCCGATGTGGTGTCTCCCTCTCCGCCATCTCCTTCCGGCGTGGTGTCTCCCTCTTCGCCGTTCCCTTCCGGTGCAGTATCGTCCTCTCCCTCAGTGCCTGTCTGCGGCTCTGTCAGGGGCATCACTCCATAATCAGGATTGGGATCCGTCTCCGTGCCAGTCTCCGTATCAGGCACTTCGCTCCCTCCTGCATCCGGCTTCACACGGCGTTCCCATTGGGGCATCTCCAGCTTGACGATCTCTACGCCGCTGCCGTCCTCTGCTAAGGACATCAGCCTGATATCGTTTTCCTCGCCCTCTTTCTCCTCCCGCCAATGGTACACTTCCATCAACAGATAGACTTTTCCGTCCTTGTGCGCGGTGGCATGGATATTCCAGTCATCGCCCTCAATCTTTGGCAGTTCAATGTCTTTGACCCTGTACACATGTTCCTTTGCCAGGGCAGCATTCTCATTCTTACCTCCGCCCCCGCAGGCGCAGAGCCCCACCGTCAGACTGCCAATCAGTCCAAACGTTACGGCACGCTTTACCCAGTTCCATTTCTTCATGCTCATACCCCCTTACGCGCTTTGACACGCGTACCTTTCTTCCTGTTGCGGTTAAATCCAAACTTTTTCTTCCCCGGAGCCGTCTCGGATTCAACGCCATTGTCCCCTGATTGCTCCTCCATATCCACAAACTCCAGTTCGGCCCGGTCCCCGCTTTCCAACTCGGCCTCTTCTTCCTCCGGGCCTAATTTCTTTCTGCGCTTTTTTTGCTTCTTTGTGCCTTTGTCCCTTTGCTCTTCTTTCCCTCTCCTACGCTTCTCCCGTGCTTTCTCTATCCTGCGTTCCACGAAATCCTGCAGCTTATGCCAGACATCTTTCATGGTCCAGCCCTTGTGCCGCCACCAGATACAGAAAAACACGATCCCCAGGCCCACGGGATATGCCAGGAACAAAGCTCCCAGAAGCGTCAGCACCATCAGAATATCTGCATACCCCCTGGCGATGTTCTCCCAGTAAGGGTAGATGATGGCCTTTCCGTTCATGGAGCGGGTTCCAAATTCTCCGATCAGTTTCAGCCTGGAAAGGAGGGAATAGCGGGAAGAATTCTCCACCACCTCCACTTCCTTTTCATCCGCTCCCAGGTTTTCCTTTACATACTTGTAGGCGAAGCCTGTCACCGGGTTAGGCATGACGATCTCATAATGGTTGATGCCGCGACTGTTTCCAAGTTCCGTCAGTGTCTGATAGGATACATACACTACAGTGCTGTCCAGGCCCGCCGCCTCCGCCAGATGGCCGGAAGGTCTTCGCACCACGCCCGTCACAATATGGGGAACGCCGCCTATATACACGGTCATTCCGTTCACATCGTTGGAGCCGAACAGCTGCCAGGCCGCATCCTCGTCTATCACGCAATAGTCTTTCATCAGGTCATTGCCTGAGAAGTAAGCGCCGCTTAGCAAAGTCAGCGGATGAAAGAGGAAAAAATCGCCGCCGATGCCGATGGCGTCTGCCGTCAGGCTGGTCTTGCCGTTGGACAGAGTCACCTGTCCGTCCGCGCTGTAGGTGTCCGCCCAGAGCCTTGCCCCGGGATTCTCCGACTCCTGCTCCACAGAGGCGTCCGTGAGGGCGCCGTCCACTTTATGCTCAAAGCTAATGATCTCATCCTCCGTGATGTCGGAGCCCACGGAGAAAAAGCAGCTGATCTGGGAGGCCTTTCCGTCATCGCTCCAACGTTCTGCCACTGTCTGGGTCAGTTGGCTTTGTCCCAGATGATTCGTCACCAGCAGCAAAATCAGAAAGATCAGAAAGGAAATCCCCCCGCTTATGCCCAGTACTATTTTCTTCATAAGGAATGCCTCTCTTCCATAGGAATGCCTTTCTGGCAGTTGCGTCATCCTTCTGACAGCCTGACCTGCTTTCCGGCCTCCACGGGCTTCGTGGAGGTAGTGATGACAAATTCATAGCCGTACAGGGCTGCACTGATCGCGGACTTGGTGTCATCGCTGGCCAGTACTTCCACATCCACCCGGGATGCGATATAGCGCGTGTTCAACGGCCCCGGCCTGGACTCCACGATGAGGATGAATTTGCCATTGTTGTCCTCTCTGATGGCGCTGTTGGGCACGATCAGATCATAGTTTGCGCTCTTCTGGCCGACGGAGATGTTCAGGGTATCCCCTACCGTCACATTGCCGCTCACGTCAAAGGTCAGAAGTTTCTTCCGTCCCGGCTCATTGGTATCAGGCCTGATGTTGGCAAGCTTCACCGTGACATCGTCGTACCTCCATGCGTTCGCTAAGTCTGCCACGTCCCCCACGGACAGGCGCTTTGCCTGCTCATTGGTGACGGAAAAGCTCATGGTATAGCCCTTGCCCGCAGGCTGCATCACCGCCACGGGAGTTCCGGGGGCTGTAGTTTCCCCTGCCACCACGTTCAGCTTGGTGACGGTGCCTGCAATGGGTGCGGTGATGGTGGCTCCTATGGATTTCGCCGTCAAATCCTCCACCACTTTCTCCTGATCCTTGATCTTGGTCAAAAGAGTGGACAGATCCACTTCCTTTGCAAATCCGGCCAGCAGGTCCGTGAGTTCTTTCTCCGCGTCCGTCTTATCGGTGGTAGCCTTATTCAGGGCTAGCGTCAGATCCGCCTTTTCGTTCTTCAGGGTCTCTCTCTGTCCGCTGCCGGCACTGCCTGCCGCCTGCTTGTTGGCCAAATTGCGCTGGGCATCGGCCAGCTTGATTTCCCAGGTGGTGGTGGCGGTGAGGGCATTCTGGTGCTCGGTCTGGGCTGCTGTCAAATCATTCGTTGCTTTCTCGCGTTCAGTTGCAATGGTAGCTTTGGTATTCTCCAATTCCGCATTTGCACTGTCCAATGCCGCTTTTGCGTCATTCACTTCCTGACCCGCAGCAGCTACGCTTCCTCCCAGCACAGCCAATTCGCTCTCTTCTTCCGGAGTAAGCGTGCCCCCGTCTTCCACTTTTTTATTCAAAGTATTTTGACGGGTAACCAGCGCAATATGTTTGGTGTTTGCATCATCATATACTTTCTGACATGCCGCTACCCTGTCCTCGGCCCCTTTCAGCGCGCTGTTCACGGATTCCAGCACGCCCTGAGCCGCATCCAGCTTTGCCTTGGCATCCTCGGCCCATGCCTTTACCTTGCTCAGTTCCCCCTGGCAGTAGTTCACCTCCTGCTGCTCCGCCAGGGTATCCGGTTCCTCCCCCAGCTTCCCCAGCTCGGTGTCAATCTCCGCAATCCGTTTGTTATAGGCATCGATATTGCTCTGCAGCGCATCGATTCTGTTGTTGTAGGCATCGATCTGAGCCACTTTGGACTCCGTAGAGGTAATGTTGCCCGTCTGAACCTTGTTTATGATGCTGGCAGAAGTATCTGCGGTTACGATGGCCTTTTCATACTCCGCTTTCAGGCTTTCCAGCTGAGTCTTTGCCTCCTGGAGTTCCGTGCTCTCTGCGTCCTCCAGATACATCAGCACAGTGTCTTTCTCCACCTCGTCGCCCACCCGCACAGCCACCTGGGACACTTTTCTGGATTCCTTTACTTCCACATTATAGGGGGCGCCGCTCTCCACCACTCCCGAGCCGCGTATCTTGGCCGTAATAGTGCCCGACTCCACATACTGGGTGGCCACTTCCGGCAGGGAATAGTTCATGATTGTGTTGGAGAAAAAGGTAAGAACCAGCATCACCGACAAGAATACGATAGCCGCCGTCTTCACCCATTCCCTTTTCTTCTTTCCGTTCTCGTTCATCGCTCTACCTCTCCTCTATACTATCTGTCTAACTTGCTCCCACCTGTAAGAACGCTGCATTTGCGTTCTCACATTTTAGCCTTTTATACCGCCCTGATATGTGATTCCGTCCACCAGATACTCCTCCCCATACAGGAAAATCAATAAGCTGGGCACCATATATATGGTAGCCACCGCAAATGCCAGCCCGATCTCCCCCGCATTGATCTTGCTTAGGAACACCGACAGCGGATGCTGTTCCGCATCAGACATCAATATCAATGGCTGTTCCACCATGTTCCAGTAGTCTATGAACACCAGAATGGCCGCGGAGCATATAGCGCCTTTACAGAGCGGCAGGCATATCCTGCGGTAAATCTGCCATTCCCCGGCGCCGTCTATCTGCGCCGCCTCCATTACCGACGCAGGGATCCTGCGCATGAACTTAGTCAGCAAAAACACCGCAAAGGGTGAAAAGATCCCGGGCAGCCAGATGGCCCAGTTGGTGTCCAAAAGGTTCAGCCAGTCGCTGACCAGATAGTTGGGCACCAGTGTCACCTGATAGGGCATCAGCATCAGAATGATGTAGGCGAAGAAAATAATCTCCCTGATCTTCCCCCGGTATCTGGCAAAGCCATAGGAGGCCAAAGAGGCCACGGTCAGCTGGAACACCACAATGGGTCCCACCAGTATCACAGAGTTCCAGAATTTGAACAGATACTCCGGGCTCTTGAACAACACTGTATTATACTGGCTGAAAGACACCATGTCCGGGATGAATTTCAGATTCACCCGCTCTGAAATGTATACCTTGCCCCCGTTGGCATCCGTTGCGAAGATGGAGCCGTAGTTGGCCGAGATCTCCGAGGCCGCCATAAAGGAATTTGTGATGGTCAGCACGATTGGCATCAAAAACAGTATGGCAAAGGTAGCCGCCACCACTGTGGCAATGGCAATCTTTATGGTCTGGCGCCTCTTCCTGTGCATGGCCAGCTTCCTGTCCCGCTCCCTTGGATCCAGCGCAGGGGCCGGCGCGTCTTTTTGTCTCTTTTTCACCCTTCCACATCCTTTCCGAAACGATCCTCCGCGATGAAGAGGATGCCGATGATCACGATCATCACCAGAGACATCAGAATTGCTGCAGCGGACAAGGTCTGGTAATCCAGCGACCTGAACTTATTGTTCATAAAATGCTGCAGCGTGTAGATAGAGTCATAGGGGTAATCCGTTGTCAGCAGATACACCTCTCTGAAGATCTTGAATGAGTTGATCAGCGACATGATTGTCACGAACAGCAATGTAGACGACAGGTAGCGGATCTTTATGTAAAAAAATGTCTGCAGAGGCTTTGCGCTCTCCAACTGCGCCACTTCCAGAATGTCCTTTGGTATGCTGGCCAGGGCTGCCATGAACAGGATCATGTTGTACCCCAGGTTCTTCCACAAAAACAGAATCACCACCACGATCAAGGCGTAGTCCGACTTCAGCCAGTCTATCTTGCCCGCGCCCAGCGCCACCAGCACTTCATTGACCGCGCCGTTATAATGGAAGAGCACCTGCCAGATCAGTACGATGGAAGCCACCGGCACCATCATAGGGCTTAAGAAAAAAGTCCGAAACTGGCTTCGGAAAGGGATCTTCGATTCCAGCACAATGGCCAGCAGCAGGGAAAGCACCACGGCTAACGGCACCGCCACTGCCGAGAACATTAAGGTATTGTGCACAGCCCGACGGAACGCCGTGTTTCCCATTATGCTGCTGAAATTATCCAGAAACACAAAATTGCCGCTGATGGGATTGTCTACCAGCGAATAATAAATGACCACCAGAAAGGGCAGGATGAAGAAAGCCATCACGCCAAGGAAGCTGGGGGCAATGTATGCCCCCGAGCTCACCTTTAACTTGCGCATTCTTCTGGTCGTCTTTATATGCTTTGTCTCCGCGGGCGCTTTCGGCGCTTTTTTGCTCTTTTTGAACTTCACCACTCTTAAAACTCCCATCCGCCTGTTGCCACAGGCCGCAGACGCTATTTATTCTCGCCTACGTATATCTTGATACGGCTCTGGATGACCGAAGCCACCTCATCCACGCTCTTTTGTCCTTTGTAGTAAGCCGCCGCCTCTTCGCTGATGATCTGCAGCACCGCGTCCCCCTGGGAGTACGCCACCGGCTTTGCGCTCTCTATCAAGGACAATGTCAGATCCACCTCTTCCTGCGTAGCCCTGCGGTATTCGTAGCTCCAGCCGTCACTGTAGGAGAAGCTGCTGCTGCCGCCCATGACTATGGGATCCCCGTTCTCATCCAGCATGATCTCACCGTTCTCATCCGTGTAGTACTCAACCTCCACGGCTTTTTCCGCCATGGCGTTCAGCTTTGACTTCATTGTAGGGAACGCCCAGATGCTGCGTCCATTCTCCCCAAACTCCTCTTCTTTCGTCAGGAAGCTCTCGATGAACTCCCATGCGCCCTCCTTGTTTCCCGACTTGGTCATGATAGCATAAGCCTGATTGGCGGAAAGCATGCAGCCTGAGCTGCCGTCCACGGTGGGATAGCCTATATAGGAGGCGTCCCCCTGGAAGATCTCGTTGCAGATCTGCGCCTCGTCAAAGCTGTACAGGTTCGACTCATAGAGGAGCACGTCTCCCTGCTGGATCTTGGTGGGGGTGGACAGATCTCCCTCCTCCCATCTCTTGATGTCTTCCTGATTGGGGAAGCGGTTCACGAACTCCAGAATGCTCTTGAATTCATCCGAGTCGAAGCTGCACTCCCCTGTGCTCCAGTCAACGAAAGAATCAGCGTTGTAGAGCATCAGGTACATCATGATGGATTCCTTGGATACATTGTCCAGAAGCTGGGTGCCCGGATGGGCATCCGCAAAGGCGATAAGCTCGTCTATGGTCCAGCCGCGCTTTGTCCCCACGTCCGATCCCTTGCCCACCAGAGTCTGTATCTGCACAATATAGGGGATGCTGACCAGCGTCTCGTCAACCGTATAGGCTTCCATCACATTGTCCAGGAAATCCGAACGGTTCAGCTTGTCGCTTTTGTCCAGATAAACTCCCAGATCCTCGAAGACTCCCTTTGCTGCCAGCTGCCTGTAGTTCACGCCGCTTAAATCCAGAATGTCCGGACAGTTGCTGGAGGTGATGTCATTGATCAGCCGGTTCACGCCGTCCGCCATATAGGCTCGATAGTCCTCCTCGCTGTTTCCGTCATAGTTTGAAAAATCCAGATATTCCTTTAAGCTTATATGGTATTTATCGCTGGATTTGTTGAACTTCACTGCCGCGGACTGCAGATCCGAACCGTAGAGGCTGGCGATTACAATGGTCTCTTTCTGAGGCACCTCGCTGGCCTTTTTCTTGGTCAGAAGGGCAATGCTGTTTTCATCACTCTGCCAGTCCATAAGGATCGCCAGGATACGCCCATCCTCCAATACCCCAAAGTTCTGCACGCTGCCTCCGTTGATGTCGCTGTCCAGCCAGCTGAACAGTTCTTCCGCTTTCTGGGACTTGACATCGTACTCATACACAGTCCTGCCATCCTGCACCAGGAAGTCCTTGTCAATTCCGGGAATCAGCCTCTCGTTATTGCCATTGGGGAAGTTCTCATAAGTGCCTCCCACTTTCTTCCCGTCAAAGTCAATGTCCGACAGCGCATAGCCATTGCCATTGTAATAGCAGACATACATTTTTCCGTCCCTGCCGGCGCCCATGGAGCGGATCCAGCCGTTTCCGGCGGAATCTAACGACACCTTGCCCTGATTCTTTCCCTCTGCATTGAACAGCAGAATCGTGGCATCCACCGACACATAAAGACGCCCCTCTCCGTCTGTTCCCAGGGAATCCACATAGCCCTCTTCGCCCACCAGTTCCGTGATGTCCTCAATGAATACCTGATTCCCCTGGGCATCGAATCTGCATATGTATTTTGCGGACTTGCTGTAATCCTCATTGTAAACATTCGCCGTTGTGCACAAGCCGCCGTCTTCCAGGATGGTACCGCGGTTTATGTTCCAGTTCCTATCGTCTTCCGGCAAGGACAGCGGTGTCTTCGTGGTCTGTCCGTCTGCCAGGGTATATCTGCAGATGCTCTGGGAGGATTTCCCCGTCTCCGAATCCCAGTCGTAGGACATATAGTACAACGAATCCCCCATCAGCTGCATATCGTAAAATGAAACGCTCTCATCCTCCATGGTAACATACTCAGGCACCCAGACCCATTCCTTTTTCGGCATCCCCCCATCCTGGGACTTGCCGCAGCCTGCCATGGAAAGCACCATGGCGGCCGAAAGCGCAAGCGCCCATATCCTCTGTGCCACCGCACCCTTTTTTCCAAGTATCATTTTTTTGTGTACTCCTTTTAGATTGTCTAAAACGCAATATGTAGTCTTTGATTTTGCTACATACTGAGTATATCACACAATCCTCAAAATGTACCTTAAGATTTTATGAATTACAGAAAAAGAAAGTTTATTTTTGCAATTATTTTGTAACAAATGCGGGAAATGCGGCCTTATGCTTTGATGCGGATATAAAGTCTTCCCAGTTCCCTCCGGCGCTTTCTGGCACGCATCAGGCTGGCCAGATGATTATAGAACCAGAAAGACTGCACCAGCAGGCTGTTCATCCTGCCCATCTTCTCCTTTGTGGTGCCCATGTAGTGCTCTCCGCCGCAGGCGCAGGCCTGCCGCCCTTTCTCCCGCACCAGCCTGATCAGATCCGACTCGCATCTGACAGGCTCCTGAAATTCCGTATAGGCCAGGCCTACGCAGTCCGGCTTGTGGGCATCGCTGCCGCCGAAAGCGGGCTTGTCGTATCTGGCAGCGATCTCCATGGCCGTGGCGTTGCTCTCGGGGCTCTCACAGGCGTTGAATCCCTCCAGGAAGTCGAACCTGTCCATGACGGCCAGGCGGTTTTTGTGCTTTCTGGTATTGGTAATGCTCAGATACCGCTCTCCGCAGGGGTGGGCAGGCCCCAGTATCCCCCCGTTCTTATGGACGATCTCCGTGAGGAACTGCACCGGCAGACCCCGCAGTTCCAGGATCTTGAGCTTCACGTTCTCCGGCATGATCACCAGGATGTGGCCGGCGTCAATGGTGTCGTACTCCACACCCTTAAGCACCAGAAAGTCCTCCTGTCCGCCGTCTGCGCGCCGCGCCCTCCAACTGCGGTATCCTTTATAGGAATCATGATCCGTGACCAGCATTCCGTCAAAACCCTTTTCTTTCAGGACACGGGCAAATTCCTCTATGGGCACCTTACCGTCTAAGGAGCCCTCCTTTGTATGGCAGTGCATATCGAATTTCATGGATTTCTTCCTTTCAAATTATATTTCACATTATATTACAGTATTTTAGTCTACACTTTTTAAGGACTCCGTCATGCTCACGGCCTCCAGCTTGCCGCCCATGGCAAAGTTCACCAGCCAGGCGAACAAAAGCGTGAACAGGGCGCTGTAGACATAGCTTATGGGCTCTACATGGATATAGAACGCTATCATGTCCACCCGGATCTCGTTCATGACGAACCTGTGCAGCAGATGCCCCAGCCCCAGTCCCAGCATCATCCCCAGTACGGTGAGCATCACATTCTCCCGGAACACATAGGCATTGGTCTCGCGCTTGTAAAAGCCCAGCACCTTGATGGTGGCGATCTCCCGTATGCGCTCCGTGATGTTGATGTTGGTCAGGTTGTAGAGGACAATGAACGCCAGCCCTGCCGCGCACAGGATTACCACTGCCACAATGATGTTCAGGGCGGAGAGCATGTTGCCTATACGCTCCACCAGATCCGAGTTCACGGTGACATTGGCCACCTCGTCCAGCTGCATGAGTTTCGCGGAAAGCTCATGCACCGTAGGCACATCGGATATAATGGGGCTATCCTCCTGCTCCTGCTTTGGCAGGTTCAGGTAGACGGTCTTTCGCTCCGGCTCCTCCCCCATCTGCTCCCTCCAGGTGTCCTCGGACAGATGGACGTAATTATAGAGATAATTCTCGTAAATTCCCGTTATTTTTACAGACAACTCCCTAAGTTCCGTGTCCCTAAGCGTTATCATATCGCCGATTTGGATGTTATAATCCTCCGCAAGCTTATTGGAAATGACGGCCTCTCCCGCAGCAGGGTAAGCGATCTGGGTTCCCTCTATGGTATGAAGATTCAGAAAAGGCTCCATTCCCGCTTCGGTGCCGGCCACCACATAAATGGACTTCACGCCCCCGCCTGTGACCAGATCCATATTTTTCTCCATGGCGCAGAAATACCGGGCAATGTCCTCCATTTTGTCCAGCTTCTCCCACAGCTTTTCATCCGCATCTTCCCTTAAGGTCAGGGACAGATCATGGGTCTGTATCTCGCCGAACTGTCTGTCCGCTATGTCCGCGATGGAATCTCTGACGCCGAAGCCCGTCACCAGCAGGGCCGTACAGCCGCTGATGCCCACTATCATCATAAAGAGACGTTTTTTATACCGGAAGATGTTGCGCAGGGATACCTTGCGCAGGAAGCCCAGCCGTTTCCACAGAAAGGGCAGGTATTCCAGCAGCACCCTTTTGCCCGCCTTTGGCGCCTTGGGCCTCATCAGCGCAGCTGCCACCTGGGACAGCTCCATGCGGCAGGAAAGCCATGTGGTTCCGATGGAGCACAAAAGCGACACCGCCAGGGAGACCACTGCCAGCTTCCAGTTGAACACATAGAGAATGGGGTCTGTATCGTACATCAGCCCATAGCAGAACCAAATGACTTTCGGGAAGCCCCAGGTTCCGAAAAAGAATCCGAAGATACAGCCGGAAAACGCTGCCAGGCCGGAGTAGATCATGAACTTGGACATGATGGTGGCCTCCCCGTAGCCCAGAGCTTTCAGCACCCCGATCTGGGTCCTCTGCTCCTCCACCATGCGGTTCATAGTTGTAATGCACACCAGCGCAGCCACCAAAAAGAAGAACACCGGAAAGATGTTCGCAATGCCCTCCACAATGGACGAGTCATTCTCGAAGCACACATAGCCCAGATTGGTGTCCCTGCCAAGCACATAGGTATCTGGCCTTTTAAGATCGTCCAGGTCTCTCTGCCCCTGGACGATCTCCTCTCTGGCATCTGCTATCTTTTCCTCAAATTCCGCCTTGGCTTCCTCGTACTCCTTTTGCCCGTCTGCGTATTCCTGCCTGGCGTCCGCAAGCTCCGCTTCCTTTTCCGCCAGGGTCTGCCTGCCCTCTTCCAGATCCTTTCTGGCCTGGACAAGGGCTTCCTCTCCCTCCTCCACGGTGCGCTTCGCATCGGAAATCTGCTGTCGTCCGCTTTCGATTTCCAGCTTCGCGTCCGTCATGGCACGCCTGCCGTCCTCCAGCTGGGCTTTTGCCGCCGCAATTGCCACCCAGCCGCTGTCCAGCGCAGCCTCGCTCTCCGCGATCTTTGCCCTGGCCGCCGCCAGCTCCTGCTCCTGAACCTGAAGTTCCGCCTCAGCCTGATCCAGCCTGGCCAGGGCCTCCTCCAGCCTGGCAGCCAAGGAGAGACTCAGTTCATCCCCGCTTTTGTAAAGTTCCTCCAGCTGGGCCTGAATCTGGAGCCTGCTCTCGTCTATGACCTGCCTGGTCACTGTCACCATGGACTCGCCGCTTCGAAGCTGGGCCTTTCCCTCGGAAAGCTCCCTCTCTCCCCTGCGCAGGGCCACCTCATTGGTATCAATGGCAGTCCTTGCGGCAGTAAGCTCTGCCTCCTTTTGGACGATCAGCGCCTCGCCCTCTGCAAGCTCTGTCTCTTTGCCTGCAATGGTGACCTTGGCGTCCTCCAGTTCCTTTTGCTTCTCCCGGATGGTCTCCTCTCCCTCCAGAAGCTCTTCCCTTGCATCCTCCAGGGCCTTTTCGCCCTCGTCCAGCTGTTTCTGCGCATCCTCCAGAGTCTTCCTGGCCTCTTCCAGCTGGTCCTCTCCCCTGATTTGGTTGTCCTCCAGTTGTGTGCGGGCGTCCGCAAGCTTCTCGGTTCCCTCGTTAAAAAGCCTTTCATATCTGTCCTGGGCCTGGGTACCGGCAAACTCCTCCCACACGGACTCTTTCTCCCCTATGAAAGCATCATAGTCCTCGCTGTAGAGCACATAGTCCGGCAGGAAGCTTACATAGACCTCGGTGAAATAGTCCACGTCAAAGCCCTCCGAGGTAAGATAGGCAAAACCGTCCAGCCGCCCGGTGCCTAAGGAGGTGTTTCCCCTCTCGAACTGGATGTAAAGGGGGGACTGTACCAGACCTACAATGGTATATTCTTTATGGGAAAAATGTTCCAGGTTCTCTTCTGTATTGTCCCCTGACAGGCGGATCACGCCTCCCACCACAGACTTATCAAAGCTGCCGCTGTCCAACACGCACTCGCTGGCCGTCTCGGGCAGCCTGCCGGATATGAGCTTTAAGGTATTGAGTTCCTTTGGCAGGCTGAAAGTCTTGATGGCTCCGCTGCGGTCATCCCCTATTTCATAGAGCACGTCAAAGGAAACCGAGCCCTCAGCCGCGTCCACATCCAGGGCAGAGGCAAAGAAGTCCACGTTCTCCTCATCAAATCCCAAAGTGGAGATCAGGCGCAGATCATAGAATTTATGCTGGTTCAGATACCTGGTCACGGTATTCACCATGGCCGGGGTAGTGACTTTCAGGCCCGCAAAAAAACCGACTCCCAGCGCCACGATGCCAAAAATGGCCATGAAGCGCCCGAAGCTGGATTTGATTTCCCTGAAAGTCGTCTTCCTGATTCCCCGCATAGACTCACCACTCTATCTCTGAAATATCGACAATATTTTCATTCTTTTCCATACTGACAATGGTGCCGCTCTTCACTGTGATCACCCGGTCTGCCATGGCCGTCAAAGCCTGGTTGTGAGTGATGACGATGACTGTCTTGCCCACTTCCCTGCAGGTGTTCTGCAGGAGCTTCAGCACCGCCTTGCCCGTGTTGTAGTCAAGGGCGCCCGTTGGCTCATCGCACAAAAGGAGCTTTGGATTCTTTGCCAGAGCCCTGGCGATGGCTACCCGCTGCTGCTCCCCGCCGGAAAGCTGGGCCGGAAAATTGGCCGCTCTGTCCCTTAGCCCCACCTGCTCCAGCACCAGGGCCGCATCCAGGGGCTCCCTGCAGATCTGGGCCGCCAGCTCCACATTCTCCAGGGCAGTCAGGTTCTGAACCAGGTTGTAGAACTGGAACACAAAGCCCACATCGTAGCGCCTGTAGGCGGTGAGCTGCCTTTTGTTAAAGGAAGAGACCCTTTGTCCGTCCAGGTACACCTCTCCCTCCGTGAGCGTGTCCATCCCTCCCAGGATATTCAGGATGGTGGTCTTTCCCGCGCCGGAGGCGCCCACAATGACGCAGAACTCCCCTTTCTGAATCTCGAAATTCACGTCATGGAGAGCCGTGATCTCTACCTCGCCCGTCTTGTATACCTTTTTCACATTCTGAAAACTTACGAAAGCATCCATAATCCACCTCTGACCTGAAAATGAAACCGTAATAGAACGATTTCGCGCCCATATTAAATTAGTATAACACAAAAACTTTTCTTCTACCACTTTTTTTGCTATAATACATAGGAAAATAAATCTAAAAAGACTGTAAAGGAAAATAAAACTATGATTTTCATCCATCTGGCCGCTTTGTCCGGACTCTTTGCTATGGGCGCTTGTTACCTGGCTCTGTGGAAAAAACGTCCTGCTCCGCCCGCGGGCTCCTTTGCCGCTCTGTTTGTCGCGGCTTTTCTCGCACGGCTTGCAGCGGCCGCCCTGTCGGAGGGCTTCGGGGCCGACACGGCATGCTTTGCGGCATGGGCAGAGCGGCTCTGGGAGGTAGGGCCTTTGCGCTTTTATTCTCCGGATGTCTTCTCGGACTATCCGCCCGGATATCTGTATGTGCTGTGGCTTTTGGGCAGCCTGCGCAGGCTCTTTGGCATCCCGTACTACTCCGCCGCCCATCTGGTGCTGCTTAAGCTCCCCTCCATCCTGGCCGATCTGGCCTGCGGCATGCTGCTTTGCAGGGAGGCCGCAAGACGGCTTTCGGGGCGCAGTTCTTTCTTTCTGTGCGCCGCATATCTGTTTAATCCTGCGGTTTTCCTGAATTCCGCCGTGTGGGGACAGGTGGACGCCCTGCCAGGGCTTGCGGCGGTGATCCTCTGCCTTTCCCTTGTCCGCGGAAAGATGTATCCTGCCTATATCGCCTTTGGGCTGGGCTTTCTGATCAAACCCCAGATGCTGCTTTTGGGGCCTGTGCTCCTGGCAGGCACCATAGACCAGATCCTGCGCGCCGCAGGCAGCCGGGGCGGGGAGAAGAAATCGTCTTTCCTCACATTTGTCCATTGCCTGTTCCAGTGCCTGACCGTGGCTGCAGGCGCAGTCATCCTCTGCCTCCCTTTCGGCCTTTCCAAGGTGGTGTCCCAGCTTGTGGATACAGTGGGCTCCTATCCCTATGCAGGGGTAAACGTCTGCAATCTCTGGGGGCTTCTGGGGTTAAACTGGGTCAGCCAGGACAATTTATTTTTAGGGATACCCTATCGCGTCATAGGCATGGCGGCCATTGCGGCTGCCGTTTTGCTGACTCTGATTTTAAGCCTGAGAAACCGCGGATCCAGGGAAAAATACCCTTTCCTGGCCGCTTTTACCGTGGTCAGCGTCTTCCTGTTTTCCGTGCGCATGCACGAGCGCTATCTGTATCCTGCGCTGGCGCTGCTTTTGCTGGCCTATGTGTACAGGCCTGTGCCTCTCACTTATTTATGCTACGCCGGCTTTGGCGCCATGCATTTCTATAATACGGCGAATGTACTGTTTTTCTATGACCCCGCCTCCTACGACCGCAAGTCCCCGGCCATCCTTTTGGTGTCCGCGGGTATGCTCTCCTGCGGGGCACTCCTGTATTTCATAGCCTTGAGGCACTATGGCGGCAGGCCCTCGGCAAACCAAGCAGATTCCGCTGCCCCCCCGTCTCTGCCCCGGCAGAGTCTGCCCTGGCGGGACAAGATCCTTGCGGCGCCCCTGCCCTCCTGCAAGAAGCTTTCTCCCGGGATAGCCGATGTCCTCTGCATGCTTGCCGTCACCGCAGTCTACAGCTGCTTTGCCCTGTATGACCTGGGCGACGCAAAAGCCCCCGTCACCTCTTACGAAATGGCACAGAATCAGTCCATTGAACTGTCCTTTGCCTCCGAGGCACCCTCCCGGCTCTCCTATTACATAGCGCCCTGGCATGGCCGGACTTTTATCCTGGAAGAAATGAAAGAAGACACTGGGGAATCGGGCCGGAACTGGTCCTATATAGGAGAAATATCGTTGGACAAGGTCTTTGCCTGGCAGGAGGCGGCTTTTGATGCATCGTCCTCCCGCATCCGCCTTACCCTGACGGATGCCCAGGCCTGCCTGCTGGAACTGGTGTTTACGGATGGGGAGGGGAATATACTCCTGCCCGAAAACGCGGCGGACTATCCTGCCCTCTTCGATGAGACCGGTCTGTACCCGGAGGAGCCGTCTTTCCGCAACAGTATGTATTTCGATGAAATCTACCACGGACGCACGGCCTATGAATTCCTCCACGGCCTTACTTCCTATGAAAATACCCATCCTCCCCTGGGGAAGCTTTTCATCGCCCTGGGAGTGGCTGTCTTTGGCATGAATCCCTTTGGCTGGCGCATCGTCGGTACGCTTTTTGGCATTGCCATGGTGCCTGTGATCTACCTTTTTGCAAAGCGCATTTCCGGGAATGCCTTTTTCTCTGCCCTGGCCTGCGTACTATTTGCCTTTGACTTCATGCATTTCACCCAGACCAGGATCGCCACCATTGATGTGTACATTACTTTTTTCGTACTGCTGATGTATTATTTCATGTATCAGTATGTCATGCTCAGCTTCTACGATACCCCTTTGAAAAAGACCTGGATCCCTCTGGGTGCCTGCGGTGTCTGCATGGGGCTTGGCATTGCCTGCAAATGGACCGGGATCTATGCCGGGGCAGGGCTTGGGCTCATCTTCTTTGCGTCTCTGTACAGAAGATACCGGGAATACCTCTATGCCAAAAAGGATCCCGAAGGGGAGAGCGGGGGCATTTCCCATGCTCATATCATCGCATGTTTCTCCGGGAATGTCCGGCGCACCATCCTGTTCTGCCTGGTCTTCTTCGCGGCGGTGCCTGCCGTCATCTATCTGCTCTCCTACCTGCCTTTCAGGGACTATGGGGATATGGGGCTCGTTGCCAGGATGCTGCGCAACCAGAGCACTATGTTCTCCTACCATAGTCAGCTGGAATCCACTCACCCCTATTCCTCGCCGTGGTACGACTGGCCCATTGTCAGGCGGCCCATCTGGTACTACTCCCGCGTCGTTACACAGACGACTCAGGGCGGCCTGCGAGAGGGCATCAGCGCCTTTGGCAACCCGGCGGTATGGTGGGCAGGGATTCCCGCTTTTCTCTACACGCTTTACCGCGCTGCGGCAAAAAAGGACCGGACCGCCGGGTTCCTGACCGTGGGATACCTGGCCCAGTATCTGCCCTGGATGTTCGTGACCCGGACTACCTTTATCTACCACTATTTCCCCAGCGTGGCTTTCGTTGTGCTGATGATCCTGTATGGTATCCTGCGAGGCAGGGGAAAGGCTCCCTGGGGTTCTTTCCGGGCTGCCGCAATCCTATACGCCGCAGCGCTCTATACCCTGGCTGTGTTTGCCCTGTTCCTTTTGTTCTATCCGGTACTCTCCGGCCAGCCGGTGGAGGCATCTTTTGTGGCGAAATATCTGCGCTGGTTCCCCACCTGGGTGCTGACCGCCAGGTAGCTGACGCTTTCTTTCGCAGGCGTTACCTCGAAGCGCTATGTCCTGCTTTGCCGGAAGTGAAAGCCTCGCCTGTCCGCTCTGCCCTCTGCCTGACCATGTCCTACTCTGCCCCTAAGGACGCGCTCTCTCCGGAAAGCACCAAATCCAATATATGGGCCAGGGGATCGCAGGCGTTTAAGACCTCCTCCAGGGTATTGTTCTGAGCCCCCAGTTCGATGAGCAGGGACTTGGGACGCAGGTGCATGTTGTAGCGGTAGCCCCGGACGAAAATTTTGCGGGTCAAATTGGGGTAGTATTCCATAGCCGTCTTCTGCATCTGGAATGAAAATGCCAGGTTGCTGTCCAGGTTCTCATTGTACAGATAGGAAATGTTCCCTGTGGTCTTGGTGCGGGAGAGGCCGTTGAAAAACATAAACCTGGCCGTGGGCCTGCCGTCTAAGTCCATCACCAGGCGGGTGCCCTCCGGCATGGCGTCCCTATGTAAGTCGATGACTACCTGTATGGAGGGATACTGCTCCAAAAGCGCCTCCAGATCCCCCAGGGCCACCGCATAGGAGTCGTCCCGGGAAACCGTGTCGTACTGTCCCAGGTGGTGGAGCACCTCATAGCCGTACTCTTCCGTGAGAATCTGAGTCAGCCGCTCTCCCACGCCCATTATGGTATCCGCCATCTCCCCCTCCCTGGAATCCGCAAAGTTTTCATGTGCATGGGTATGGTAGATGAGAATCTGAGGGCCCGGGTCGTCCTTTGATATGGTCATGTCCTCTGCCATCAGCTTTTGTACGTTCAGCTGGTCGCTGCCAGCCGCTGTATTGTCGTCAAAGGTATAGAACTGCCGCATCAGCGTCTCGTAATCCTGCAGGGCGGTCATGTCCAGCCGGGTCTGTCTGACATGTGGCATGAAAGCTGTCATCTGTCCCTGCATGGCAGCTTCGTTCTCTGCCCGCAGGAGAGCCGCCAGATCCGTCTGCGCGGGGTCTGTCCCACCGGATGCATTCTCCTGTCCGGCCAGGCTGTTTTGGCCTCCACCCGGACTGGTACTGTTTTGCCCCATGCTGCCCGGTTCGCCGCTGTTTTGTCCGGCCATGTCCAAACCGCTGCCATTTTGTCCCATGCCGCCGCTCTGCCCGCCGGCGCTGCCTTGTTCCGAAACGCCGCCTTCCAGAGTCCCATTCCCGGCCAGATCTTCCAAAGACAATGTCTCCTCCTCTTTCGCCTCTGCCAGCAGGATGGTGCGGATGTCCTGGGCGTTCCCATTCTGGTCTCTTGCCATCTGGTTTGTCAGGTATCCGTAAAAGGGGAAGATGCAGTCTATCTCCTGAAAGAGGAAAGAGGTTGCATGTACGCCCTCCTCCATGAACAGGGCTCCCGGCATGAACTGCCCATACAGCGTTGCCCTGGCCTCATCACAAATGCTTTTCACCATAGCCTCTCCTATGGTGTCCTGCCCCCCTGACAAGGAATCTGCTCCGCAGCTTTTTGCCGCCGCCTGTATGCCCAGAATCAAGAACGCGAGCAAAATCAGTTTTCCCGCAGGCTTAGTAAAAGCTTTCCTGTTAACGGCAATGCACTTCCTTTCCGGCTACAAATCCGCGCATTCTCTCTTGAATGCCCTCTTCCATTTATATGCCCGTCTATGCCGTTTCTATACCGTTTCTATGATTCGTTGCTTTTCGCTGATTTTCGCCCCAAAAAGCAGGCGCGTCAGGTTGTGTGTCAAGTTGCGCGTCAGGTTGTGCGTTACTCCAGAAAGGTCTCCGCAATGGCCATGTTGATGCCCTCGGACACTGTAAAGCTCACCCGTTTGATGACGGCATCAATGTCCTTTCCGGTCATGTACATGTTGTTGAGCTCCGCGAAATGAAGCTGCTGCTTTTCCCGGTACTTCACATTCTCCAGCTCCTCTTCCTCCTCCAGAAGCTTTTCCAGGGCGTCCCCCACTATGGTGGCAGCGTCCACCACCGTGGGGATGCCGATGGCGATCACGGGCACGCCAAGGCTCTCCTGCGTCAGGGCATTTCTGTGGTTTCCCACCCCGGAGCCCGGCTGTATGCCGGTGTTCGTGATCTGGATGGTGCGGTTTAAGCGCTTTGTGCTGCGGGCCGCAAGAGCATCTATGACAATCAGCACATTCGGGGAAGTCTGCTCCACCACGCCCTTTACGATCTCCGCCGTCTCCATGCCGGTCTTTGCCATGACGCCCGGCTCCAGGGCGCTGATCTGGTTCATTTTGCTGCAGTTATAGGCAGCGGTTCCATACTCCCTGACGATATGCCTTGTAATCAGGAGATTGTCCACCACCTGAGGGCCAAGCGCATCTGCGGTCACTTCCCGGTTGCCCAGCCCCACCACCAGCACGGACTGCTCATTGTCCGCCCCAGGCAAAAGTTCCAGAATCTCCTCCGCCAGGCGGCCTGAAATTTCCCTGTGATAGTCCTCGTCCGGCTCCACCATGGCAGGCGCCTCCATGGTCACATAGATCCCTACCGGCTTCCCCATGGCTTTGGCGGCATTTTTGGTGTCGATCATGACTTTTGTCACCCTGATGTCCTCTGCCTCGTGATAATATTCCTCCACCCTGACCCCCCGCAGTTCGCTGTCCGCCTCGCTTATGCTCTCCCTGGCCTCAAGCGCCAGATCCGTCCTCATCTGAAAATTGCCCATTTCTCTCCCTCTCATTTTCCGACTCCATGTCTGATGCAACTATTTAGTTCTTATTTTAGTCAATTTTTCTCAGATTATGTCTTGACAAATTTTCTATTATTTACTAAACTATCTTTATGTGTTTACGATAGTCCCCCGTGTCTGGCTAAAGTGAAACGATAAATTAATTTTGTATACAATTGGAGGTGTACGACTTGGCTAACATTAAATCCGCGAAGAAGAGAATTCTGGTGAATCAGGCAAAGGCTGACAGGAACAAGGCTGTCAGATCCGGCGTCAAGACCGCTATCAAGAAAGTTTACGCAGCTATCGCTACCGGTGACAAGGCTGCTGCCACCGCAGAGCTGTCCGCTGCCACAAAGGTCATCGAGAAAGCCGGAGCTAAGGGCATTTACCACAAGAACAATGTGGCCCACAAGGTTTCCCGCATCAGCAAAGCTGTCAATGAGATGGCATAGTCTGAAAGAGGCGGCTAAAGTAATGAAACTGCATTGAAAAGAGGCAGTCAGTTCCTCATAAACTGACTGCCTCTTTTTCATTTTGTACTTTTTTCTGGCTTGCCGCCCTCTCCCATCCGCATCCGAAAGGCCACCCTGCCGGCGCAGTCCGGCCTCCTCAGGCCATCTGCTCTTTGATGCGCCGGATCAGATAATGTCCGGTCTTCGCCATCAGGCCGCTGGCCTCGGGTATCAACTCCGGCGGGAAATTCCTGAGGAATCCGTCCGCCTCAAAGGTGAAATTTCCCTCATAGCCAATCTCCGCCAGTGCTTTCGTTATGGCTTCCCAGTCCAAAGATTCTATAAAGGGCATGGTATGGCAGTCACAGACGTAATTTACGTCATGGACATGCAGCGCCTGAAGCCGCTTTGCCCCCATGGCACGGATCACGTCTTGGGGCTCCCTGCCCACCAGCGCACAATGTCCCAGATCCAGGCATCCGACGATCCAGGGGCTGTCCAGTTCGTCCAAGAGCCTGCAGAACTCCTCCGGCCGGGCGCAGACGCTGTCCACTATGTAGTTGCGCCGCTTGTCATACTGCCACATATTCTCCGCACAGATGCGTATTCCATACTCCTCGCAGTAGGGAATCAGGCTGCGGTAGAACACCAGGTTCTCCTCCCAAAGCTTCTCCACATTGGTGGCGTAGGGCAGTTCCTGCTTCGGGTGCACCACGATGTCTCTCACTCCCATCAGGGCCGCCACCTCCATGGTGCGCAGGATCCACCCGCGAATTTCGGTGTCATAGGGCTCCTCTCCCATGGACGAGGGGAACGGGGCATGGGCCTGACAGAATGCAATCCCGCACTGGGCCGCAATGTCCTTAAGGCGCAGCGCATGGTCTTTCCATGCATCGGTGTACCAGACCTCCTTTATCTGATTCGTACTGAGAAAAGACCAGTCCAGCCCCTGGAACCCGGCCTTTTTCAGGATGGGGATGCAGGCCTCGTCTCCAAAAGTCTCCGCCAAAAAATGTGTTTGAGTGACCAGTTTCATATGATTTCCTCCTTATAAAATCGCTGCGCGATAGCTCTAAAGGCCAAAGTCACTCCGGCTCAATGGGGCGCCTGAGTTCCACCGTCTCCTGAAGACGCAGTCCGTAGCGGCTGACCATGTCCTCGGCGGCGCGGACCACCTCCGGGCAGGCAAATGCTTTCGGATCATGGGCATCCAATCCCAGCACCACCTGGCAGTTTTCCTCCCCGGCGATCTTCCAGAACCGTCTGTCCGGATAGGGCCTGTCCTCGCCAAGCCCCAAAAGATTGATCTCCAACGGCATGTGCAGGCTGTTGGCTTTCCTGCAGAGCCCCCGCATCTCTTCCTCGTAAATCCCATTGTCACCGGTGAACCGTATCAAATCCGGGTGGGCAAAATAGGTAAAATGTCCTGTCTCCATGGCTTCAGCAGTCTGTGCGCAGTAGTTCCGCAAAATCTGCGGATCGTCCGTGGCCTTACCGGCCCAGTCGCCGTCGATCTCGCAGCCGATGCAGTGCTGCCCCAACAGAAAATATTCCACCGGATAGCCTTTCACCAGGCTTAACAGCTTTGGAAAGTACTCTGAATAATACTCCACCTCCAAGCCCAGATAGATTTCTATGTCCTTTCGGTACTCTTCTTTCAGGGCCAGCACCGTGTCCACATAATCCTCCAGCTGATCTGTCCGCATGCGCATGCCGGAGACGTATTCCGCAGGATAGGGGTAGGGCGTATGGTCGGAAAACCCCAGTATCTTCAGCCCATTTTCAATGGCGGCCTCCACATACTCCCGCTCCGTCCCTGCGGCATGCCTGCACCTCCATGTATGGGTATGATAATTTGCTGTCATCTCTGTCTCATTCCCTTTTCTTTCGCTTCTCATCTGCCTGGCCCATGCCCGGCGATACGAATGGTTGCTCTTTTGTCTGTCAGTGTCTGTGGCTTCCGCCTCCATGGCTTGCTCCGCCGCTGCTGGTGTGGTGGCCGCCTCCGCCGCTGCTGCCGCCTCCCCCTCGCGAGCCGGAGCTGGTCTCGATCTTTCTGGTGACCACGTTCTTGCGCAGCAGTCCGTCCGTTTTGTTACGCATCTGAGGCCTGCCGCCCTCCACATAGGCGTTCACTGCCACGGTATTCTCCGCCTTTTTCTGAACGGCCCCGATCAGGGCATAGAAAAGTACTATGATAATAGGCAGGATGACTACAAAGCCCCAGGAAAAGGGCAGGGACAGGGATGTGTCCATCCGCCTGCAAAGCTCCTTTACATAGGCTCTGTATGCCTTGTAGGGATTCGTATCGTAATATTCGTCCACCGCGTAAAGCACCTCATCAATGTCCCTTAAGCTGAACTTGTGCTCCACGCTGCCGCTGGTAGACAGATGCTCGCCGTTCTGCCCCTCGTACCAGTTGTGCAGCAAAAGAGCCCCGTCCCCCTCAAAGCCCTTGTTGTAGCCGAACTTGTGCTCGTCCCAGAAGTCATCCGCCAGATCCTGCATGTTCTGCTCCCAGCTTGCAGATCTGAGGCCATACTTTTCCCTGGCCTCCTCTCCCTCAACGGACTGGCTGAATGTCACCAGCACAATGTCGATACGGTGCTTTTTTTCCATCTGGGCTATGTATTCCCGCAGATCCGCCTCCTCCGCGTCCGTGAGTACGTTGGCGTAGTCATACACCCGCTCCGTGGGGGCCTCACTGTTGGTTCTGGGGACTTCCCTGGCTCCCTGGGACAGTTTCAAGGCGATACAGGCTATGGCGAGAACCGCCACTGCCAGAAACCAGAAACGGAAATATCTCAGATACTGTCTTCTTGCCTCTTTCTTGACATCCTCTTCCATGGAATGCTTCTCATCCATCTTTTTTCCTCCATTGCATGGCTGCGGCTTTTCGCTGCTCTCTGCGTTTTACATTGTTTTTTGCAGCTTCTTCCGCTCCCACCGCGGCATGTTTCTCCGGGCAGCCCGGGCTCCCCCTTTTATGTCCTTGCCGGCGTTTCGCCCTAAATCATGCCCAGCAATATCTGCAAAAGCGCCAGAAACGCTGTCAGGCATGCCCACAGCGTACCTGTGTACGCCAGGAACTTTGCCTTGGAAAAGGGCGCTGTCCCCACGATTTTCCCGGTCTGCCCATTGACATAAAAAGGATAATCCTGTTCCTTGTACCGATAGATATACTTCCATACCGGCAGCAGGCCGTAAGTCGTCTTGCTGCCCTGTACAGAGATGTCCTCCCGCAGCGTCCGCACGGAACTGTACCCGGCATAGCTCTCCCGCAGGAGTTTCGTGGCATCCTGTTTCATCAGCGTCCTGGCCCGGTTCTCCACTTCGGCCGATGGCATATTGTATTTCTCCCCATAAAAGCCGGACATGAACTCTGGCTTAAAGCCCACCATCTGTCCGTACTGAAAGGGCGCTATCAGATCCATCACATCGTCCGGCATCTGAATTGAGGCATCCACGGGAATCTTCTCAAAATCCAAATCCATGTCCCGCCGGACATCGTAGACGCTGGTCTCCGTATATTCCCTGTCCCCGGACCGCCATACTCTGATTTTGGTGCCCTCTCCATGAAACTGGCAGACAGTTTTATAGTCATAGAACCAGTATGGCACATAGATTCCCTGCATGGCATTTAGCCTGGCCTCGGAGAGAAAATCCGTGGGGGCAAACCGGCAGCTTTTGAATTTCTCCCTCAGGGACTTTTTGCAGGTCTCCTTTCCCATCTGGAACGGAATCATCATCCGAGGCGTGTACTCCCCCTCCACCCGTTCGTTAAAGATCAGGAAGCTGTCGCAGTAGGGGCACTGGGTAGCCGAGGTGTGCTCCTCCACCGACACCTCGCCGCCGCAGTTGGGGCAGAGGGTCAGAGCGCCCGTCTGTCCCTCTGCCCGCTCATCGCTTCCCTCGCTCTCGCAATAGGGGCAGTACATGCCATGTCTTTCCGGACTGTATATCACATTTGCGCCGCAGTTCTTACATCTAAAATACATGGTTTCTTCCTTTCTTTATCCCGGGCCGGTTGTACATTTTTTCTCCAGGAGCATGGTCACCGCACGCAGAAGTCGCAGAGAACCACGATTTTCAAAGGCGTTGTCTGGGCCGGTATGCTTCTGGTGGAATTGTCATAGGTCACTACCAGGTTGTGGCCTGCTGGGCTTCCCTGAAAATACTGGTTGTTTGTGGTGCGCACGTCCACGCTTTTGTCCAAATTCAGCTGCAGGGTCTGATCCTCATTCACCAGCGAATTGTCGTAATATCCTACATTCACCATCCGCCCGTTCTTATGCACCGCTGCCGCCACGGCATTATACTGAGGCGGGTAGATCAGGGGCATGGGCGCTTCCATAGAGTACCAGAAAGTGCACTGCATCCCCAAGGAGAGGGTCTCAAAGTCCACTACATAAGTGGATGGGGTCACCAGAAAATTCACGGTATTTCCGTCCATGTCCTCCACCGTGGTAAAGAGCATGCAGCCCTCGCCGCGGCGGTTTCCCATCCTGGTAGGCACCATCTCCACGATGGTTCCGGTGACGAAGCCAAACCGGCTTCTGCTAAAAGGCATCTTTTCGCCAAATTCAAATTCCATATTGTCCTCGCAATCGTCTGTTTTTCTATTGGAATGGTCTTCCGTTTGGATTGTTCCAATGGAATGCCTTTCTTCCATTAGAAATGCTCTTCTTTCATGATATGCTTTCCGGGGCGAAAATTGCATGTCCTGCAGGCTCCCCTGTTATAATGCCGCCACCCAGCACATATTCTCCCTCATAAAAACAGACCGACTGTCCGGGCGTGGCCGCCCGCACCGGCTGCTCAAAGCTGACCCTTATCCTGCCGTCCGGGAGTTTTTGTATCGCGGCATATTCCCCCTTATGGTTGTAGCGGATTTTTGCCAGCACCCGCCTGGGGCTGTCCAGATCCTTGATTGCCATAAAAGCGGCTCCCGTACAGATGATTTCTCTGGTAAAGAGGTCTTCGTTCTTCCCTATGACGACCTCATTAACGTCCGGTCGAATCTGCGTCACATAGACCCGTTCTCCCATGGGAAGTTCCAGTCCTCTTCGCTGGCCTATGGTGTAATGGGTGATGCCCTTGTGGCGGCCCAGCACATTGCCGTTCCTATCCACAAAATTGCCCTCCCCGGGAACCTGCTCCCCGGCCTGTCTTTCTATAAATCCGGCGTAGTCATCGTCCGGCACGAAGCAGATTTCCTGGCTGTCCGGCTTGTGGGCCACAGGCAGGCCTATTCGCTGCGCTATGGCGCGGATTTCTTCCTTTGTATACTCCCCCACCGGCATCAGGGTGTGGGAGAGCTGCTCCTGGGTCAGGTTATAGAGGGCGTAGGTCTGATCTTTTTTGTCGCCCGCGCCCCTCCGGAGGGCGAAACGGCCGTTGGAAAGCTTCGCGATTCTGGCATAATGGCCGGTGGCTATGTAGTCCGCGCCCATAGCCAAGCTCTTTTGCAGCAGGGCCTCCCACTTCACATGGCGGTTACAGGCAATGCAGGGGTTTGGCGTGCGCCCCTGCAGGTATTCTTCTATAAAGTAATCTATCACATGGCATTTGAATTCCTGCCTGAAGTTCATGACATAATGGGGGATTTCCAGGGCCTGGGCCACCTGTCTGGCATCCTCCACCGCCCACAGGCCGCAACAGGCATCGTTCTCCGCCAAGTCCGCGCCGTCCTGCCAGATCTGCATGGTGACGCCTATGACGTCATATCCCTGTTCCTTTAAAAGATAGGCGGCCACAGAGGAATCCACGCCCCCCGACATGCCTACCACTACCTTTTTCCCGGAATGCTTTTTTTCTATGGAATGTCTTTCTTCCATGGAATGCTTTTCTTCCATATGGGATGCTCCTCCAAAATAAGCCCAGCCGTTCATCAAGTCTCTGAACTATTGCGGCTGATGCATACATTATAAGATATCTCTCTGGAAAAAACAACATCAACTTTTCTCCAAATATGCGGTTACTTTTTACTTACTTTTGATAGTGTGTGGGGAATGCTTCCTATTGCGTAATTCCCACAGAAAAGATATAATGGCATTTAGAGTGATCCTTAGTTATTGGAATCCAAACCAGAAAAATGCTGCAAAGCCCAGGAGGACAGCCATGGATACAGGAATCGCGAATTCCACAAGATATAAGTTACTGCTAGTAGAAGACGACACCATCATCGCAGGGGAGATAAAGCGCCATCTGGAAAAATGGGGCTATGAAGTCATCTGCGCGGAGGACTTCGGCAATGTGCTGGGCACTTTCGCCGCCTGCTCCCCCCATTTAGTGCTGATGGATATCGGCCTTCCCTTTTACAACGGCTACTACTGGTGCGCCCAGATACGGCAGGTCTCCAAAGTGCCCATTATCTTCGTCTCCTCCGCAGCCGACAATATGAACATCGTCATGGCAGTGAACATGGGCGGGGACGATTTTGTCACCAAGCCTTTCGAGCCGGAAGTACTCTCTGCCAAGGTACAGGCCATGCTGCGGCGCACCTACTCTTTCCGAGAGCCCACCAATATCATGGAATGCCACGGCCTGATCCTGGATCTGACGGATGCCTCCCTCTTAGTGAACGGGGAAAAGCTGGAACTGACCAAAAACGAGTTCAAAATCCTGCAGCTCCTTTTTGAGAACGCGGGCCAAACCGTGTCCAGGGAGGCCATCATGAAGCGGCTCTGGGACAATGACTGCTTCGTGGACGACAACACCCTCACCGTAAACATGACAAGGCTGCGCAAAAAACTGGAAAGTGCAGGCGCATGTCTCCCCATCCACACCAAAAAAGGCCTCGGCTACCAGATTGGAGAATGACCATGCGACTTTTTTTCCGCTATCTGAAAGAAAAAAGGCACACCCTGCTCCTGTATGTCTTAACCGTGTTCTTCTTCCTTGCAGTGGGCAGCCTCTACCATATCGAAAATCTGGAAAAGCTCCTGTACGCCTCCCTGCTGACCACCACGGTCTGGGGCCTGGCTCTGCTCTTAGGGGGCATACGGTATGTACAAAAAAGCCGCCAGCTGGAAAGAGCCTTTCACCACTTTGCGTATTCTGGCGAACTGCTTTCAGGTGAATCCCGGGACAGGCTGTTGCAGGAGGCGGAAAGCGGCATCGAATCCGCAGAGAGTTTCCACGAGGCGCAGCACATTTTCCTGTCCATGGTCTGTCAGTCCCACGAAAAAGAGCAGCGGCTCTGGGAGGCAAAAGCTGCCGAACGCAGCGACTATTATATGATGTGGACCCACCAGATCAAGACCCCCATCTCGGCCATAAAGCTTCTGCTGGACAAATCCGGCCTCCAGGACAGGGATTCCTTTCTGCTAAAGGAGGAACTTTTCCAAATCGAGCAGTACGCGGATATGGTGCTGACCTTTCAACGCCTAGAAAGCATCTCCACCGATCTGGTGCTGCAAAGCTACGACCTCTACGCTTTAGTAAGGCAGGCCGTCCGGAAATACGCCCTGTCCTTTATCAATAAATCCTTAAGCCTGGAACTGTCCTCGCCGGAATCGGAGGAGGGCACGCAATGGCAGATTCTCACAGACGAAAAATGGTTTGTCTTCTGCCTGGAGCAGCTACTGTCCAACAGCATCAAGTATACCAATAAGGGCGGCATCCGCATCATGGCACGGGCCCAGGGAGAGCGGGTGATGCTCTCTTGAAGACACAGGAATAGGCATTCGTGCTGAGGACCTGCCCCGCATCTTTGAAAAAGGCTTCACAGGATACAATGGCAGGCTGGACAAGAAGTCCACAGGCATCGGCCTGTACCTTTGCCGCCAGATATTCGCCCATCTGAATGTAACCATACAGGCAGCGAGCGAAGAGGGACAGGGCACAAAAATTACGCTTGGGATCCCCCATGCCGAAAGGGCCATGCGGCATTAGAGCCTGCAAACTTGCAAAAATGTAAGGCAGCAAAAAGGAAATGTAAGGATGTTCTATGGCATTCCATTTCCTTTTTTTGTATCCTTAATTTGTGAAAAGGAACTGCAGGACAGTATAGGAACTGCGAAATACGCGACACAAGGAGGAACTATTATATGTCATTGCTGGAAGTCAAGAATCTGAAGAAAGTATATACCACCCGCCTGGGCGGCAACAGGGTACAGGCCCTGGACAATGTAAATTTCTCTGTGGAACAGGGGGAATATGTAGCCATCATGGGGGAGTCCGGCTCCGGCAAAACCACCCTGCTCAACATCATGGCATCCCTGGATAAACCCACCGCCGGTCAGGTCATCCTGTCCGGCAAAGATATGGCGCAGATCAGGCAAAAAGACCTCTGCGCTTTCCGCCGGGACAATCTGGGCTTCGTCTTCCAGGACTTTAACCTTTTAGACACCCTGTCCCTGCGGGACAATATTTTCCTCCCGCTGGTGCTGGCCGGAAACGACTACGACAAAATGGAGGAGCGCCTGACTCCTCTGGCCGGGAAGCTTGACATCGCGGAACTTTTGGAGAAATACCCCTACGAGGTCTCCGGCGGCCAGAAGCAGCGGACGGCAGTTGCCCGGGCGCTGATCACGGATCCCCAGATCGTGCTGGCAGACGAGCCTACAGGGGCGCTGGATTCCAAGGCTTC
This sequence comes from uncultured Acetatifactor sp., assembly GCA_949840885.1. Classification (GTDB taxonomy): domain Bacteria; phylum Bacillota; class Clostridia; order Lachnospirales; family Lachnospiraceae; genus Acetatifactor. Next base: position 11,241 of record CATKYJ010000021.1, on the reverse strand, counting down.
CGCCAGACTGCTGGATATCTTCTCAGAGGTGAACGCGGAGGGGCAGACCATACTCATGGTGACCCACAGCACACAGGCGGCCAGCAGAGCCGGGCGGGTGCTCTTCATCAAGGACGGCACGATCTTTAACCAAATCTACAGAGGGCGGCTTACGGACGATGAAATGTATCAGAAGATATCGGACACCCTCACCGTGCTCCACACGGAAAATAGGCGGCTCAAGACCGGAAAGGAGGAGGCATAACATGACCACAACAAGAAAAAGGCCTGCGAGCCTGCTGCCCAGGATGGCAGTCTCCAATATCCGCAAGAACACTACCACTTATCTGCCCTACATCGGAGTCAGCATATTTGCCATGTTTACCTACTTTGTCTTCGACCTGATCCTGAAGAACGATATCATGTACACCCTGCCCAAGGGCGGCTATACCCTAATGCTGGTCTACATCGGCTTCGGACTGCTGGGCATTATCATGGTGCCATTCCTCTACTATACCAACAGCTTCCTGATCAAGCGGCGCAAGAAAGAGCTGGGGCTCTACAGCATGCTGGGGCTGGAGAAGAAACACATCGGCATCATGATGTTTTGGGAGAGCCTGATCGTATATGTATGCGTCATGACAGGAGCCATCGTCCTGGGGCTGGTGTTCTCCAGGCTGATCTTCCTCCTTCTGCTGAACCTGGCCAAGATGCAGGTAGACGTGACTTTCACTGTAAGCCCGAAAGCCATCATTGATAGCCTGCTGTTCTATGCTTTCATCTCCGCACTGAACCTGACCGTAAACCTGATTCAGGTAGGTAAGGCTAACCCGGTGGAACTCATGAGCGATTCCAGAAAGGGCGAGAAAGAACCGCGCCATATCCTGCCGCTGAGCCTCATAGGCATCTGCACATTGACAGTGGGCTACCATACCGCCCTCTCCTCCCGGCTGGCTGAGCAGGTCTTCATGGATTTCTTCGTGGCCGTATTTTTCGTGATCGTGGGCACTTATTTCCTCTTCACTTCCGGCAGCATCGCATTCCTGCGCATTCTGAAGAAGCGTAAGGGTTTCTACTACCGCCCGGAGCATTTCGTCACAGTGTCCGGCATGCTCTACCGCATGAAGAAAAGCGCCGCAAGCCTGTCCAATATCTGCATCTTCTCCACCATGGTCATCATCACGGCGGTGTGCACGGTGGTGGTATACCTGGACATGGACACCATTGTGAGTTCCAACTTCAGGCGCGTCTTCGAAATTAACTGCTTCGGGAATGCCGCCTCGGATGCAGCTGCCCTGCAGCATGACGTGGCAGCTGCGGCAAAAGCAAACCATGTTATCCTGGAGGATGAATTCCTTTTTGACAGCATTGCGCTCAAAGTCAAAAAGGAAGAAAACGCTTTTCTGTTATGGGACGGCACAGGCAATCCGTTCACTGATAAGGAAGATGTGCTGCTGATGACACAGGAGGAATATACGCTGATGACAGGGACACCCGCCACATTGGCCCCTGACGAAGTCCTTATCTACAGCAGCGGACCGGATTTTGCCAGAGACACCGTCCGTTTCCAGACCTTGGAGTATCGGGTGAAAGAGGAGCTTTATGAGTGCGGCATCAGCAGGAAGACCCCTAACAGCGCTTTCAGCAGCATCTATGCGGCGGTGTTCTCTGATGCGGAGCAGGTAGAAAAAGTGTGTCAGGCATTTCTGGTGGAAAGCGCACAGGCCCACACCTACTTTTATGGCTTCAATCTCCAGGGGGAGGAGGCCGCTATGGATTCATTCTCCGCAGCCTTAAGCCAGCAAATGAACAGCGTTCCCGGCTTCGCCGGATACAGCGACCACAGAAGCAGCATGGCAGACCAGCGGAGCATGTACGGCGGGCTGCTGTTCATCGGCATCTTCTTCGGCCTCATCTTCCTGATCTGCCTGCTGATCATCATGTACTATAAGCAGCTGACGGAAGGATTCGAGGATCAGAAGAACTTCGAGGTCATGCAGCAAGTGGGCATGAGCGATGAAGAAATCAAACGCACCATACGGACCCAGATCAGCATGGTGTTCGGGCTTCCCCTGTTGGGAGCCATCATTCACACAGCTGTAGGCATGCGCATGGTATACATGCTCTTAGGAGCCATCGGCTTCTTTGAGTCCGCGCTGCTGATTGGCTGTACCGCAGCAGGTTGCCTGGTGTTCGCTTTGGTCTACAGTTTCAGCTATAGGCGAACTTCCATGGCTTATTACAGGATTGTGAGACAGATGAACTAGGGAGAACAGCAAGAGGCTTCCTCGGAAGCCTCTTGTACCTAAGGATGCTTTTTCTTTCCTTTACCACCCTTTTTTCACCATATAAACCTCCAGTTCCAGGCCGGTGGCGTTCTCAAACGCCGCTGCCCACTCTTTGGTTCCATAGAATACCAGCGCTCCCTGTCCGTCATCGCCTGTCACATAGAATCTCTCGGATGCCCCCTCTTTCTTAAGCAGTCCGTTATAAATCCCCAGAACGTCCGGATCAATCCAGTCATTTTCCACGTCCATCTCCCAGAAGTGCTCCTGTCCTTTCCATTCCAGGGAAATGGTTATGGTCCCCGTCCCTTTCTCCCAGTCCACGTTTTCTGTGTCTTCCCGAATGTTCCCCACATCGTCCAGAATACTGCCGGCGGAAAGCTCCCGCATTCCCTCCAGTATCCAGACATAATCCTCCGAAATGTCCCATGCCTCAAAGTCGAACCAGAACACCTCGGCGCTGCTCTGGAGCAGATCGCTCCAGTCCCTGTCTTCATTGGCCCAGGCCAGCTCCATCAAAATCCATGTATAGGGATAGTTCTCCACATAGGTAAGCATGTCAGCTTCTTCCATGTAGTCATATAAAAGCTGTTCCATATCATCCGGAATTATGAATTCAAGAGAACGCAGAACCGATATCTGTTCTTCAAAAGAAACAGGCTTAGGAACCGCGGGTTCCCGGTATTTCCCCCATACGATGCATAGGGAAAACGCCATGATCAGTCCCACTGTAGCCACCTTTAACAGGGGAGAAATCCAGCCCGGCGCATATTTCTTACGTTTCCCCCAAAGTACCTCCACACGTTTTTCCCTGCACAGAGCTTTCAGACATTCTATCTGTTCCCTGCCCTCCATCCTGGCCTTGAAAAGCGCCATAAACTCCTTGCCGTCTTTCTCAAAAAAGAGTATATGGGCATCCGTCTCCACCATGCAAAGCAGATTCTCCCAGGGCGTCATGATATTGGTTTTTCCCGATGGATTTTGGATGCTCTGCCATACGCCTGTCTCCGTAACGGATACGGTAAAGTCGCCGCAGGTGTCCCGGGCAGCCCCTTTCTCCATCTGCTGCCTCATCTTATCCTCTGGCTTCTCCAGCCGGCTCTGTATCAGCGAACTGAAAAACACTCCCATGATCAGCGCAATGCCCACAAGCCACTGGGCATCGGAAACTCCCCTTGCCAAAAGCCAAACGGATACGCCCAAAAAGACAAGATACGCCGCCGTGATGCCTATCCACACCGGGCGGCCTTTCCCCCGCTTTCTCAAGGTGCCCGCCTCGATCGCCTCCGCGGCATCTGTCATCAATCGGGCCCAGTCTTCCCCGTCCAGCCGAAAGCACTGGCGGAAATATATCCGCTCCCCGGAGTCTCCTCCAGGGAATGTGTCCCCCTGTTCCTCCGCAGCCTCTTCCGCCTCTTCCCCGGTCAGTGTCTGGTGACTTCGTATAGAATCCACAAATTCCTCCCGCTCTTTCTCATCCGCAAATACCCGCAGGGGAACAGCGTACCACCCCGTCGTCTTTGACGCCCGGCAAATGCCAAGGACCAGCAGTGCAGACGTCATCCTGATCTCTATAACGTTTTGGCAGAAAAATTCCACATGCTGCTTTCCCTCCGTCTCTACTTTCAGATAACCGTCCTCCACCCATACCACCTGAGTCTCCTGGCATAGCTTCCGTTTGAGCAGGAGGTAATAATGTCCCATAATCCCAAAAATTATCGCCGCCACCGGCAAAACAATTCCCAGCAGAGCCGGATATGCAATGCATCCCAGACCCAGCAGCACTGCCAGAACCACTCTTGTCTCGCTGCGGAAAGACTGTTTCCCCGGCCCTTTCCCCTTTTTTCTCAACACCTTGAAGTACAGCTCTCTGGCCTCTTCCCCTGTTATCCGAAATCTGTATTTCTTCATTGCTCGTCCCCTCTTCGGCGCAACGCCCCTTAGTCGGGAGTATGCTGACGCGCCCCTATTATGTACTGGCAGTATGAACCTTTCGCGGAAAAGAAAAAGCGCTTCCGGCACTCCTGCCCAAGTCCCATGCCGCTGTCTGCCGCGGAGACCATGCAGGAGTCGCCTTTCGCGCTTTTTCTAGTTTTCGGTGAAAGTCGCGCACTCCGTTCCCTTGCAGTCACAGGCTCCGCAGCCCTTAATGTCCACATGATCGGCATGGCATTTATAATTGGAATTATAGATACATTTCACCGCTTCGCAGTCTATGCTGATTGTCTTGCTGGGATGCAGCACGGAACTTTTGAAAGAATCCATCCCCTCCCGCCTCTGGGTAAAACTCTCACAGCAGGTTCCCTCGCAGTCGCAGGCCTGCTTTCCGCCTACACAGATATCTCCCTTGCAGCATAGATGCTCCTCGTTGTACCCGCAGTTTTCCACCGCGCATTTCAAGTCCGCCATATCAACCTCCTTCTGCGCTGCTTACGCTTCTTTTCGCAGGGCGGTCCGCCCTGCAAACAGCTTTGCAGATTCGCAGCAAGCAGCGCAGAGGCGGCGGATCCGGACAGAATCCGCCTCTCTCCCCGCCTGTATGTGCAGGTGTCCGCGGTTCTGTCAGGATTAGTATGCCTCATTTACATCGAACCTATTCCGGGGAATCCGATCCTGCCTCTCTACGCTCTGGCGTTCTCCGGCTTGTCCTGTACTTCCTCTTTTCGAATTTCCTTTGTACGGATTTCCTCGCAGATCTGATTCAAAAAAGCCTCCAGTGGCTTCTGACCTTCGTCCCCTGCAAAGCGGCTCCTGACGGACACCAGCCCGTCCTCTTCCTCTTTCTGCCCCACTACCAGCATATAGGGCACTCTGTCCAGCCTTGCCTCTCGTATCTTGAAGCCGATCTTCTCCGAGCGGTTGTCTATTGTGGCATCGATGTCCTTTGCCTTTAACTCTGCCAGCACCTTGTCCGCATAAGCTTCGTATTTCTCGGAAATCGGGAGCACGCGCACCTGCTCCGGGCACAGCCATGTAGGGAATTTGCCCGCATATTTCTCGATCAGCCAGGCCAGCGTCCGCTCATAGCAGCCGATGGAAGTCCTGTGGATGATATAAGGGCGCACCTTGTCGCCGTTCTCGTCAATATAGTACATATCAAACTGCTCCGCCAGCAGTGCGTCCCACTGGATGGTGATCATGGTGTCCTCCTTGCCGTACACGTTCCTGGCATTGATGTCCACCTTAGGGCCATAGAACGCGGCCTCGCCCACATCCTCCACAAAGGGAATCCCCAGTTCATTCAGCACCCGGCGGATAGACCTTTCCGTCTCCTCCCAGACTTCCGGCTCGCCGATATATTTCTCACGGTTCTCCGGATCCCATTTGGACAGATGGTAGGTCACGTCCTCCTCCAGGCCAAGGGTCTGCAGGCAATACTGAGCCAGGGCGATGCAGCCCTTGAACTCCTCCACCATCTGATCCGGCCTTACGATCAGATGCCCCTCTGAGATGGTAAACTGCCTTACACGGGTGAGGCCGTGCATCTCGCCGGAATCCTCGTTGCGGAACAGCGTGGAAGTCTCGCCGTAGCGGCAGGGCAGATCGCGGTAAGATTTCTGGCTGTTCTTGAACACATAGTACTGGAACGGACAGGTCATGGGACGCAGAGCGAAGACTTCTTTGTCTTTCTCCTCGTCTCCCAGCACGAACATGCCTTCTTTATAATGATCCCAATGTCCGGAGATCTTATACAAATCGCTTTTTGCCATCAGCGGGGTCTTAGTGCGCACATACCCCCACTCCTTGTCCTCCAGATCCTCGATCCATCGCTGGAGTTTCATGACCATCTTGGTTCCCTTGGGCGTAAGCAGCGGCAGTCCCTGGCCGATGACGTCCACGGTGGTGAACAGTTCCATCTCTCTGCCCAGCCTGTTGTGATCCCGGCGCTTTGCGTCCTCCATGCGCTCCAGATGGGCCGCAAGGTCTTCTTTCTTATTGTAGGCAGTGCCATAGACGCGCTGCAGCCTGGCCCTGTCGGAGTCTCCCCTCCAGTATGCCATGGAGGAAGAAGTAAGCTTGAATGCCTTGACTCCCTTTGTACTCATCAGATGGGGACCGGCGCAGAGATCCACGAATTCCCCCTGCCTGTAGAAAGAAATCTCGGCGTCCTCCGGAAGATCCTTTATCAGCTCTACCTTGTAAGGCTCCCCCTTCTCTTCCATCAGCTGTATGGCCTCTGCCCTGGGCAGGGCAAAGCGCTCCAGCTTTGCGCCGTTTTTGATGATTTTCTTCATTTCCGCCTCAATGGCATCCAGGTCATCCCTGGAAAAGGGCTCATGGTCGAAATCATAGTAGAATCCCGTGTCAATGCTGGGGCCAATGGCCAGCTTCACCTGGGGGAACAGATTCTTCACCGCCTCCGCCAGCACATGGGACGCCGTATGGCGGATGGTGGCCAGTCCCTCCGGGTCGTTTGCCGTACAGATGCTCAGCTCACAGTCCCCGTCCAGCACTGTCCGCAAATCCACCACTTTTCCGTCCGCCTTGCCGCAGCAGGCAGCCCTTGCCAGCCCCTCGCTGATGTCAAGGGCAATGTCATATACGCTCATGGCGCTTCCGTACTCCTTTACGGAGCCGTCTTTCAATGTGATTTTCATTTCTGTCTCTTCTCCTTTCTCTTACTGCGGGCTCTTCTGCATCTGCATCCGCCCTTTTCTTTCCCCTGCTCCAGCTTCCCGGTACCGGCCTCGCAGTCGCTGCCATTGGCATTTCCGCTGCCGCTGCCGTTCCCGTTTCCGCATCCGATCATGACACCATGGGTCATGGGCGCCATCCTCAGGCCGCGGATGATTCCCGCCAGCAGACATATGGCTGCAATCATCCAGAGAGTAACCTTCGTCATGGTCACCTCTCCCTCAAAGCAGACTTCTTTCAATTTCCTGCACTTTTCTTTGAGTTCTTCCATTTTCTGTCATCTCCTTTTCTGTTCTTGAAATTTTTATGCTTCAAATTTTTATGCTTCAAATTTTTCATGCTTCAAATTTAATTTACTTCAGATTTTCTATGCTGCAAGTGCCTGGCAATTACACACAGCCCAGCCTGAGCATATAAAAAGTCCCCTGCAATTCTAAAATTGCAAGGGACGTTTCTGCTCCAGAGGATTCCATAAAACGCGGTTCCACCCTTGTTGCCGCCAGAAAGCCCGGCTGCCACTCGTTTGCTCGTAACGGGAGCCTCCGTGCCCGATTAAAGGCCGCTCCGAGATGGTCTTCAGACGCTACTGCCTAACCGCTCACAGCACCGGTCTCCCGGGCGGTTCTCTCTGGGGACATCACACATCCTACTCTTCTCATCAACGCTTTCTCAAAGAGATACTTAATCCCTTGGGATTCTTAATCTCTTTCCTTATCTTAATCCCTTTCCTGCAAAAAGTAAAGGATTTTTTGAAAAAAGTCAGACCAGCTTCGTGCCGTTGACAGCCGCCATGACGCAGCCGCCTACCTCTTCCCTGCTCATGTCCAGCGCCACAGCCAGTTCCCCGTAGAGGTTCTCCTCGGCCAAATGCCAGTATTTGGCATCCACCGCGGTGACTTTCCTCCCTGCCTGAATCCGCTTCTGCTTGCGCAGATTTATGGTTTTTAAGAGTTTTACCAGTTCCAGGCAGTCGTTGGACTTCATGCAATTCTTGTACGTCTGCTCCGTCATCTTGTCGTTGGGAATGGAGAGCAGGGGAATCTCCGGAATGGTTCCGATAAGCCGCTCCGCCTCCGTCCGCTCCAGCACTTTGCGCATCATGGGCTCTTTTTGAGACTCCACCGGCACATAGACAGTACTTCCGGCCGAATATAAAGGTTTCAGGATATAGTACTGTTTCTCCTTATCCACTCCCGAAATATTCAGGGCCGTGATGTTCTCCACTTCACAGACGCCCTTATTGCTGCATATCACATAATCTCCTACTTGAAACACCTGAAACCTCACTTTCTGCAAATCTGCTGACTACTATTCCTCCCACTATATGTTATAACCATATTATAACAGATTAAACATGGGAATGTCAGCATTTTTTAATGTTTCAGGCCATTTTTGTGAAATATGCGCATGGAAGAATTGTAGCATTTTGTACAAAAACTTATACATATTTCGTTAATCGATCACTTTTACACTCTCAATGACAGGCTGATACTCCTCTGCCACTAGGCCATTACTGTTAACATAGGCTTCGGCAGGGATGGCATCGCAGATGGCATCCACCACCTCTATCCCCTCCGTCACATACCCGAAGCAGGCATACTTCCCATCCAGGTAAATGCTGTCCTTGTGTACGATGAAGAACTGGGAGCTGGCGCTGTCCGGATCATTGGCCCGTGCCATAGAGATGGCTCCCCTTGTATGGGACAGATTGTTCTCGATTCCATTTTCAGAAAACTCGCCCTTGATGTTCTCACCTGAGCCGCCTCCTCCACTGCCCAAAGGATCCCCACCCTGTATCATAAACCCTGACATTATGCGGTGAAAAGTCAATCCGTCATAGAAGCCGTCCTCTGCCAGCTTCAGGAAATTCTCCACCGTGATAGGCGCCGCGTCCCCATCCAGCTCCACGGAAATGGTGCCTATGTCTTTCACCGTGATCTCCACATGATGCTTCGCGGCCGCGTCCTGATCCTGTCCATCCCCTTCTGCAGCGCTCTCTTCCTCCTGTCCGCTGCTCTGGGCAGAACTCGTCCCCTGGCTTTCGTCCCCGGAGGTTTTGGCGTTCTCCTTGTCTCCACAAGCCGCCAGCGATACTGCTATTACTGCTACCAGTAAAATACTCAACAATCTCTTTTTCATCTTCTCTCCCTTTCTCTCCTGTCGTCACGCAACAATAGTGCCATCACAGCTGCAATTGCAACTATGATGACACTATGAAGCTTTTTTTATGCAAAATAACCAATGGTTATCCGCTTTTTTCAAAAAATCCTATATTGTAAAGTCAAAACGCTGACCCGTAGTGTTCTGGCGTTCTTCCTTTACCGTATTCCAGTCCACCTGGCTGATCTTCTCCGCCAGTTCTTCTATGCTAGAGGCGTAGACTGTAGTGCGCTTGCCGGTACTCTTCCCATGGGCCAGATACTCGGCTGCCTCGGACCTCTCGGCCTCCTTTGCGGCATCTCTCTTGTCTTCCCGCTGCTTTTCGATGCGCTCCCGCTGCTTCTCGCTGTTCTTCTCCAGTTCCGCGAAGAAAGAGACCTCTCCGTCATCGCCGAAAGAGATACCGATGCGGGTGATGTCCTCCGCCTTGTCCCCCAGCTGATTCTTCATCTCGTCCAACTTGGACACGGCATTGTCCAGAACTTTCAGATTCTTGTTCTTCACGTCCTCGTCCGCCGCCATCTTCTCCAGCTCCTCAGGAGTGAACAGGGCGCTGTACTCGCCTGTGCCCTTGGACAGCAATGATGCTGCCTCCTCATCGGTCTCAAAATCCGCAACCATGAAATCCATATTCTTGTAGGTTTTCTTCAGCTCTTTCAGCAGGTTCTGCGCGGCCTTGCTCAATGTGGGAGCCTTTTTGCTCTCGTTTCCGGAAGTGGCGTTTTTGGCGTTCTCCGTCCTTGTCCTGTCTGCGTCCTTTGCATTCTGCGCAGTTTTACTATAAATGCTGCTCTGATAATAATTTCCTATTTTTTCCATTTTCTGCCCTCCATAGCTTTTTTAGCATCTTCCTTTGATGCCCTCATCTAACCTTTCTGTCGGCTGTACCGCTTTACTGTCAGGATACAGCGCTCCTGTCTTTTATTTCGGCAAAAACGAGAGAAACTTTAGGAGAAACTTTAGAGAAACTTTGCCTGAAATCAAATAGACTTTACATCCGGAATATGGTATACTTTTAGCACTTACAGGAAGACATTCCGGAGATCAATCGGCGTATATCGGCTATTGAGGAAGCTGTTTCGGAGCCCAGCCGGCGCACTACCAGTACCGGGCTGGCTCTCGAAAACGAGAAAGAACTTCTCCTGATTCGCATCAATATACTGGAGGGCGAACTAAGGAAAGTCAAGGAGCGCCTGGCACAGATTGCGTAGCCGCACCTACACAACAAAGAACGATGATAACAATCGCAAGGAGGAACCTCACATGAATTATCGAAAATTAGGCAAGACAGGGCTCATGGTCAGCGAGATTGGCCTGGGCGGAGAATGGTTGGAGCGCCATAGCGCGGAGGAAGTAAAGCAGGTCATTAACCGCTGTGAAGAGGCGGGCATCAACATCCTGGACTGCTGGATGTCCGAGCCCAACGTGCGCACCAACATCGGAAACGCCCTGGCCGGGAGCAGGGAGAAATGGTACATCCAGGGCCACATCGGCTCCACCTGGCAGGACGGTCAGTATGTCCGCACCAGAGAGCTGCCCAAAGTCAAAGCCGCTTTCCAGGATCTCCTGGACAGGATGCAGACGGACTACATAGATTTAGGCATGATCCATTTCGTGGACGAGCCCGGGGAATTCCGCAAAATCATGGACGGGGAATTCCTGGCATATGTCCAGGGGCTAAAAGAGGCCGGAACCATCCATCACATCGGCATGAGCACCCACAACCCTGCCGTGGCAAAGCTGGCGGCTAAGAGCGGCATCATTGAAATGATTCTCTTCAGCGTGAACCCGGCCTTTGACATGCTGCCTCCCACGGAAAACATCGATGACTTTTTCGCGGAGTCCTACGATGAGAGCCTGGGCGGCATGGACCCTGAAAGGGCAGAAGCCTACAGGCTCTGTGAGCAGAATGAGGTAGGCATCACCGTCATGAAAGGATACGCCGGCGGCAGGCTGTTCTCCGCGGAGAGCTCCCCTTTCGGCGTGGCCCTGACACCTGTTCAGTGCATCCACTATTGCCTGACCAGGCCTGCCGTGGCCAGCGTCATGGTAGGGTACGACACGCCAGCACATGTGGACGCCGCCGTGGCCTATGAGACCGCCACCATGGAGGAAAAGGACTACGCCAGCGTTCTGGCCCATGCCCCCCGCCACGGCTATTACGGCCAGTGCACCTACTGCG
>CATKYJ010000020.1 GCA_949840885.1 uncultured Acetatifactor sp. | reverse complement strand
TTTATTTGATGAAATGTACAATAGGAATGCCTAAAAATCAGCATTCCTATCGAAAAATGAATAATATACAAAAGATTGTAACTACAAACCGGTTTGTCTGTCTGAAACACAATACTCCACGATGACGATGGGCACCCCTGTCTTCTTCAGCAGATAATAGCTGTCGTTGGCCTTGACCTGCCTCTTGTTTTCCGGATCCACCCTCTCCACCAGCTGCCTCTGGATATGCTCTGCCAGTTCCTGTCCCTGGGCGCTCCCTGTATAGTAGAACACCTGGGCTCCATGCACGTATTCCTCCGGATAGCTGTTCTGGTGGATGCTGACGGTGAGCGTAGGCTCCACCTCATCGATCAGGGCGATGCGCCGCTTCATGTCCTGGACTTTCTTGTTAGAGGCATCCGCATCGTTCAATCCGGCATCCGACTCTCTGGTCATCACCACCTCCACATCGCTCCCCTCCAGATACAGCTTCACCAGCTGCGCAATCTGCAGGTTCACGTCTTTCTCGTTGGCCCCGTTGATCCCTACCTTGCCCGGGTCATCGCCCCCGTGTCCGGCATCAATGACCACTCTGTACCGCTCCTTTTGCACCTCCACGTCCGCTCCCGCCACATACAGCACAGCTTCCCGCCCGATGTAGATGATGGAGGCCAGCAGCACAAGAGTGACTGTCACCGACAGCAGCCTGTCCTGCCACTTATGCATGCGCTCGCCAACCCCTTCCATGTCGCCCGCCCCATCGGTGCCGCCCCCCAAAAACCGGCGCCATCCTTTATCGCCCGTGGACTTATTTCTGTCAGTCATATTTCTCATTCCTGCGCAAATCTTTGTACTATTTATATTCCTGTGTCCATTTTCCCATTCCACTTCTTAAATTTTGTTTAAAAATCAAAAAACGGTTGCACTCTTTATCCGTCTCAGTTAATATGAAAGAGAAGCAATGTTAAAGCACATATCGCTTATCATAAAAAGGAGGAAACTTGTATGAAATTATTTCAGAAAGCGAGAAAGCTTATCACGTTCTTAGCCGTAGCCGCCATCCTGATCGGCGTGCCCCGCGTCTGCTCTCTGGAGGCATCCGCAGACGGCCCTGTCACATACTCGGTAAAGTATGTGCCGGCCAGCAATGCATGGCGCTACCAGTCCAATACGTCCACTTTCGACGACAAGGGCTATCATAGAGAGCTGTACTATCTGTATCAGGAGTTGAAAGAGGGAGACCTGGTGGTAGTATATAACGACAGCCCGTCTGTCCCCACCCTGGATCTGGGCAACACCCACCTCAGCAACCTGACAGTCACAAGATGCGCTTCCTTTACGATTATCCTGAGCGGCGATATCGATGATTGCTATCTGTTGGATGAGGCTTTCTGCACCATCAATGGCAATGTGACAAACGCCTATGTGTACGACAATGTAGTCTGCAATTTCAACAAAAATGTCAAGGAGCTGAACCTTTATCCGGCCGGCAATATGACGTCCAGCATCGGAACCGTTGGCACGGTGGACCATGTGTATGCCGTCCCCCGCAATACCCAGAAAGCCCTTTACTCCCTGTACGCTTTCCAGTCAGGCGCTTTTGCCATGAAAGACGGCGTTCTGCTCACTGACAAATCCAAGTACTCCTCCTCTCCTGTTGCCATGGCGACAGTGACAAAGGCGAACTTCGACTATGTCCGTTACGCAAACGACTATCCCGATGTGAAAGCCGCTTTCGGTCTGAATGCAGACGCGCTTTACAGGCATTATACCACATTCGGCGTCAAGGAGGGCAGAGTTGCATATGCCACCACAAAGCCGAGTGCTGCAACCGGCGCCTCTGACTTCAACTATATCAGTTACGCTGATAAGAATCCGGATCTGAAAGCCGCTTTCGGATATGATGCCAAGGCTCTTTACAACCATTATGTCACTCTGGGCATTTCGGAAAACCGCGGCAATTATTCCATCTATGATACTTTCGACTATCTGCGTTACGCCAATGACTTTGTCGACTTAAAGGCCGCTTTCGGATATGACGCCAAGGCTCTCTTCAATCACTATGTCACCTATGGCATTCCTGAGAAACGGGGCAATTATATAAAGTAGGCTGGCTCTGACACTCACGAGCGGCCATCATCATGAATCGGCAGGCAACTTTCACCGCTCGTGAGTATAAAAGCCGGAAATCTTCCTGGCAGGGAAGATTTCCGGCTTTTTCATCTGTCACCATTCCATATCGTTGATTTTGCCAGTCTTTACTTCGTCAGTTCTTCCAATTCCTCTATCACCTGTCCGAATACATCAAGCGCATCCTGGATGGGCTGGGCGCTGGTCAGATCCACGCCCGCGATTTTCAGCAGTTCTACCGGAGGCATGGAACTGCCGCCGGAAAGGAACTTCTTGTAACGCTCTACGGCAGGCGCGCCCTCTTTCAGAATATTTTGGGCGATGGACACAGCGGCAGAGAAAGACGTGGCATACTGGTACACATAGAAATTGTAATAGAAATGAGGGATTCTGGCCCATTCTACGCCAATCTCCGGATCAGACACCATATCCGGCCCATAGTACTTACAGTTCAGGTCATAATAGACTTTTGTCAAAGCTTCCGCCGTCAGGCTCTGTCCCTCCTCGGCCATTCTGTTGGTGATCATCTCATATTCTGCAAACATGCTCTGGCGGTAAACGGTTCCCTTGAAGCTGTCCAGATAATGGTTCAGCAGGAATGCCCGTTCTTTCTTATCAGTGGTGTGAGCCAGCAGATATTCCATCAGCAGGATCTCGTTACAGGTGGAAGCCACTTCTGCCACAAAAATCTGGTAACCGGCATACATGGGAGGCTGGGCATGGTTGGAATGCCAAGTGTGCATGGAGTGACCCATCTCATGGATCAGGGTGAACATATTGTCCATATTGCCTGTATAGTTCAGCAGAATGTAAGGATAGCTGTCATAGGATCCGGTGGAGTATGCGCCGCTTCGCTTGCCCTTATTCTCGTATACGTCAATCCAGCGGTTGGCAAAGCCCTCACGAACCACCTGAAGATAGTCCTCGCCCAGAGGAGCCAGCGCTTTCAGGACCGTCTCCTTGGCTTCGGCAAAGGGAATCTCCTTGGATACGCCGGCGATAATAGGGGTGTAGATGTCATACATATGCAGTTCGTCCACCCCCAGCAGGCGTTTGCGCAGGCACACATAGCGGTGCATCTTGTCCAGATTTTTATTCACCGTATCGATCAGATTTCGATATACCTGGGAGGAGACATTCACCCTGCTTACAGCCGCCTCCAGAGTGTTTTCGTAATGGCGGGCTTTGGCGTTGAAAATCAGCTGCTTTACATGGCCGCTGTAGATGCTGGCCAGGGTATGGGAATACTGCTTGTAAATGCTGTAGAACTTTTCAAAGGTTTCTCTGCGGACACGGCGGTCTGCAGATTCCTCCAAAGGCACAAAACGTCCTTGGGTAATCTGAACCATCTCGCCGTTTTCATCCTCCACCTCAGGAAACTTTAAATCCGCATTATTGAAGATGGAGTAGGTCTGGTCAGGATTGTTGCATATCTCTGAAGCATCGGCCAGCAGCTTTTCCATCTCTTTGGATAAAGTATGGGGCTTCAGGCGCAGGATATCCTCCAAATCAATCCGATAGTCCTCCAGTTCGGGACATTGCCGATAGTAGTCCTCCAGGCGTTCAGTCTCCAACTCCAGAATCTCGGGGGTGATGAAAGAGACATCACTTCCAATGCCGGCTGTAATGCTGCTGAAGCGCTGATTCATCTCCTGATGGGTGTCGTTGCCTGTGTCCTGATCGCTGAGGCAGGACACATATACGCCCAGATGGTGCAGTTTACGGTACAAAGCCGTCTCCTGGCGCAACGTGTCAAGGAGACTTTGGGCGCTTTCGCATACATGGCCTTCCTGATCCGCCAGCTTTCTCCCCAGCTCCCTGGCCTGTTTCAAATCCGCTTCCCAGCTTTCACGGTCAGCGTACATCTTGCTTAGATCCCAGGTATCCTCCACGGCCACCTGATCTCTTGTAGGCAATGTTTTTGCCATAGTGATAACCTCCTTTTATTTGAAATATTCTGAAAAATTCGCATCACGAGTTGGCATAGGCGCTCACCAACTCCCACACCTGCTGCGTCCCATAGCCCAGCCTCCACACTGCCACGCCGCCTATGTTCTTCGTCTTCATCACGTTCAGCTTCACCGAAATGGACTCCGCGTCCTCCACCCAGATCTGATAGGTCACGTTTCCGCTCTGCCACTCAGCGTAATTCTGGCAGGTGGCCTCGTCCCACTCCGGCTGCACATTCATCCGCTGGAGATAGTCCGCCACATTGTTCAGAGTGATATACTGATCCTTTACGCTGGCCCCTTCCGTCTGCCAGAGTATGGTATAGAACGGCAGCGCATTCACCACTTTCTCAGCCGGCACCTGCTCCTCGTTCAGCGTCCTGTCCAGTCCGTTGGACACATAGTCAATGCTGGCCACGCTTCCCGGATCGCCGCTGCCGTGCCAGTGCTCATCGTATCCCATGATGATCACATAGTCGGCCACCCGTCCCTGGATGTCGAGCCTGTAGTAATTATTGAAGTTAAACGGCACGTAACTGTCTATGGAGAGGATCAGCCCCCTCTCCCGGCACAGTACGGAAAGTTCTTTCAGGAACTGCACATAGTGCTCCCCGCACTCCTGGGGAATGCC
This sequence comes from uncultured Acetatifactor sp., assembly GCA_949840885.1. Lineage (GTDB taxonomy): Bacteria > Bacillota > Clostridia > Lachnospirales > Lachnospiraceae > Acetatifactor. Next base: position 70,603 of record CATKYJ010000020.1, on the reverse strand, counting down.
CTCATAGTCAATGTTGATGCCGTCCAGCCCCAGTCCCAGGGAAGTTTCCACCATGTTCCTCACCAGGTTCTGCCGCTTTGTGGTGGAGGACAGCACCTGATAGGTATTCACGTCCGCACCGGTCTCGTTCCTGTAATTGAAATTGTCCCAAACGCCCCAGACCTGAAGCCCGTACCCATGGGCTTTCTCCACATATCCCGCATCCGCATGGGAGCGGAAATTCCCCTCATTGTCATTAAGGCTGAACCACGTGGGGGCGATGACATTGATGCCTTTCCCCTCCGCCACCATGGCATCCAGGGTGGCGTTTCCGGCCGCTCCCCCGATAGAGTGGAACCCCAGATTTACTTTCCCCGGCAGAGAAAGGGATGTATACTCCGCAGGCACATAGTCCGTGACAGGAATCTCCACTTCCGTAAACGCATTGCCCAGACGCTTGTTCTCCACATACCCCACAAGGGAGTCCGAGGTCTTCACTTCGCTCCAGGTCTCCATCTGGTTGAGCACCTCCACGGTCTCACCTTGCTCCAGTTCCCGCAAGATGGGGCTCTTGATGCCCCCCAGGGTGCGCACCTGGGTATTCTTAGTGACCTCCATCATCTGCTTTTCCCCCCACTGGGTATACAGCTGGATGTGCCTGTCGAACAGCGTATAAGAAAAGTTGGCGAACAACTTCACATAGTCCGCCGCCAGGTAAATCCGCTCCCCCTCCAGAAAACAGGTGGCGTACTCCGTGGGATGGCTGCCGTTTTTGTCCGTGTACTCCCTCGCCCCGAAAGAGGTGGTCAGTGTGTCGTCCGCAGTGGTGTACAGGAGTTTCTGCTCCGCCGCGTCCACATAAAAGCCTTCATTTAAATAAAGTTCCGTAGTATCTATGTCAAAATATACCGCATTGTCTTTCAGCAGAGCTTTCTGCTCCACCATCTCGTCCTGGAGGACAATTGCCAGCTCCCCCTCTGCCACGCCGAAATACGCGTTCAGATCCGCAAGTTCCTTGCTATAGGAGTACTTGTCCAGAAGCTTTCCCCCGACCTCTATCAGGGCGATGATCAAAATCAGCACCACAGCCACGACTATCGGTATTATTTTCTTTTTCATTCCAAACCTTGCCCTTTCTTTTGAATCAAAGCCCCCGCTGCAAGCAACGGGGTATCAATCTTGCAGCTCTGCAGAGCAGAAAGTGTCCTTCGGACACTTTGGTATTTGACCCTCGCGGCATTCGTCAAATGTGCATGCAAGCATGCCCACTTGACTCATTGCTCGCGGGAATAAACCCTCGTTCCCAACAGACTTTTTTATCATATCACATTTGCACGCCCAAGTCATTACCAAATTTGTCGCAAATAGTCTTAATTATACCGATACGAATACAGGGGCACCGCCGCTGTCAGCATGAGAGGCAATCCCAGTCTGTGGCGGACGGCGGCGTCCCCGATCTCTTTTTCGGCTATCTGCGCGTTACTCTGTCGAAGCGCACCTGTTCTATGATTCCCGAATCGTCCAGCACATAGTCGGCCATATACTGGCTGTTCTCCTGTACCGCTTTCGATATGACTTCACCTGGGAGAGCCTCCTGCCCGTCCACGAAAAGCTCCACTCCGCTGCGCCTCATCTGCTCCAGCCGTGCAAGCATATGTTCTCTTACCGCCTCCATATCCTCTACTTCTAGCTTTTCTTCATACAACTGAATTCCTCCTCGTTCCCAGGCTTCCCGCCCAAAAGGAGTCCGTGATCTTGTGATGAATCAGAATGTGGCTGTCCCACATATCAGGAAGCCTGTCAGAATAATTGTAAAGCGAATGCCTTGGGCAGTACGGCAACGGAAAAAATTTCCATTGCTGCTTTTGTTTAAATTGAATTATAATTGTGAAAATTAGTTGACATACTTATGATCAGGCAAGGAATCCATCCAGCTATTTGCCTGTGAGACATCCTTAGATTTATGCCAGTTTCTTTCTACTGTCATATAATGTGATATACACACTTAGAATATAAAGGATGATGCGGAACGAGTCGTTCCAAAATCAGTTCAATCAACTTGAAGTCAAGACTGCCGCCTCCTTCCTCGTACAGAGTACCGAAAGCATTCGCAGTTTTACTATACCACAGCCGCATTGCTTTGGCAAGCGAAAAACCACGAATTCTTAAAAAATTTTAAAGTCAGAATCTGCCTATTGACTTAGAGAAGCTGAAAGTATATCATTAAGAAACGAAATTCGTTTCTGGAATTTATACTGCACACTGGTTAAATTTACAGATGCCCCGACTGCAGACCGCCAGCCAGGTATTTTCCCGGAGGCATCACTGTAAATCTTGGCGGTCTGCAGTATACAGTTTTTACAGTTCAGCAAGGCAGAACGGAAAGGGTTGTCGTATGAAGATAGAAAAAGTAAATGAGAACCAGATTCGCTGCACTCTGACCAGAGAAGATTTGGCAAGCCGCGAACTGAAGATCAGCGAGCTGGCCTATGGTACGGAAAAAGCCAAGACCCTCTTTCGGGATATGATGAGGCAGGCCAACTGCGAATTCGGCTTTGAGGCCGAAGATATCCCCCTAATGATAGAAGCAATCCCCCTGAATGCGGAATGCATTGTCCTGATCATTACCAAGGTGGAGGATCCCGAGGAACTGGATACCCGTTTTTCCAGGTTTGCCCCCTCTGTCACGGAGGAGGATGAGGAGGACGAAATATACTCCCAGTACGCGGAGGACGCAGCGGGCGAGATTCTCGATCTCTTCCGCAGGATGCAGACGGATCAGGAGGGCGCTGCCAATGGGCAGCCTGCAGAGCATGGGGAGGCGGACAGTTCCAATCATGTGCGGATCTTTCGAATGTCCTCCCTGCAGCAGATCATAGAAGTGTCCGCCATCATAGCGGGCAGCTACAAGGGCCTGAGCACTCTGTACAAGGAGAATGCTATTGGCAGAAAGCCTGCGGGATATCTGCTGGTGCTGTCCCAGGGCGAGGAGAGCGCCGAGGGCTTCGACAGAGCCTGCAATACCGTGTCGGAGTACGGAGTTCCCCAGCGCTATGTCCCGGCCAGCGGCGCTTTTCTGGCTGAGCACTGCGAGGCGCTGATCCAGGACAATGCAGTCCATGCACTGGGATCTGCCTCATAAGAAATAAGACTCACAGGAACTCAAAAAGGGGCGCCCGCAGCCTGGCTGCACAGCGTCCCTTTTTCTGACCGCATATTCCGGAAAGACATTATCATTCCATGCCGCCAGGGCTCGTAACGCCATGGCGGCATGGTCATAACATCTCGATGGCCACATCACGGCTCCTCGACGGCCACTTCACGGTTCTTTGATGGCCAGGTCAGAGTTCCTCAATGGCCAGGTCACGGTTCTTTGATGACCAGGTCATACTTCCTCGATGGCTTTCATCAGGGCATCGATGTCGATTCCATGTACCATGGCAGCCTCTTCCAGAGATTCCCCCTGGGCGGAAGGGCAGCCTAAGCAGTGCATCCCGGCCTCTAACAGCACGGGCGCCACATCCGGGTTCGTATTCAGGATCTCTCCGATTGTCATTTCTTTTGTTATATTGCTCATGATCTTTCTCCTCTCTGTATTTATAGAATCTTTCTCAGACCTGCAATAGAATTGCCCTTTTGCCTTTTGGTTTCTATTGTCTAAGGGCTACAATAGAATGCAAAAAAGAATTCTATTGTCTAAGGGCTATTATATATGATTCCGCAAAATCTGACAAGCTATTCTTGAGCCTCCTGACAGAAAATTCATAATTTCCCGCCATTTATAAAATATTAGAAAAATTCGGCAAAACTTCGGGTATGTACAGAAAAAAGTACACATTCCCTCCTTGACTCTAACCGGCGTTTTTCATATAATAAGCTTAAGGATTAGAAGTAACAAGAACCTTTTTACTAATTCAAATTTTAAATAGGAGGTTATTTCAAAATGAGACCAGAATGGACAGATTTTGTGGCAGGCAAATGGGACAAAGAAGTCAACGTCCGCGACTTCATCCAGAGGAACTATCATCCCTATGACGGCGATGAGGCATTCCTTGCCGGCCCTACACAGAACACCAAGGATCTGTGGGCACAGGTGCTGGATCTGCAGAAGAAAGAGAGAGAAGCCGGCGGCGTCCTGGATATGGACACCAAGGTAGTCTCCACCATCACTTCCCATGGCCCCGGATACCTTGACAAGAGCAAGGAGACCATCGTAGGTTTCCAGACCGACAAGCCTTTCAAGAGATCCCTGCAGCCCTACGGCGGCATCCGTATGGCAGAGAAAGCCTGCTCCGACAATGGCTATGAGGTGGATCCCGAGATTTCCGAGTTCTTCTCCACCCACAGAAAGACACATAACGCCGGCTGCTTTGACGCTTACAATCAGGAGATGAGAGCCTGCCGTTCCTCCCATATCATCACCGGTCTTCCGGATGCATATGGCCGCGGACGTATCATCGGCGACTACAGACGTGTGGCTCTGTACGGCATTGACAGGCTCATCGAGGACAAGCAGGCCCAGAAAGATTCTACGGGCAAGGTAATGACCGACGATGTCATCCGCCTGCGCGAGGAGATCTCCGAGCAGATGGTAGCCCTGAAGATGATGAAAGAGATGGCTGCTTCCTATGGCTGCGATATCTCCAGACCCGCCGCCAACGTGCAGGAAGCCATCCAGGCAGTGTACTTCGGCTATCTGTGCGCTGTTAAGGAGCAGAACGGTGCCGCTATGTCCCTTGGACGTACCTCCACTTTCCTTGACTGCTACGCAGAGAGAGACTTGAAGAACGGTACATTCACCGAGGAGCAGATTCAGGAGTTCGTTGACCACTTCATCATGAAGCTGCGCTGCATCAAGTTCGCCCGTACACCTGAGTACAATCAGATCTTCGCCGGCGACCCTGTGTGGGTTACCGAGTCCTTAGGCGGCGTAGGCGTGGACGGCAGGCCCATGGTTACCAAGATGAGCTTCCGCTATCTGAACACCCTGACCAACTTAGGACCCTCTCCGGAGCCCAACCTGACCGTACTTTGGTCCACAAGGCTTCCGGCAGCCTGGAAGAAATACTGCGCGAAGATGTCCATCCAGACCTCTTCCATCCAGTATGAGAACGATGACCTGATGAGAATCGACCACGGCGACGACTACGGCATCGCCTGCTGCGTATCCTCCATGGTAATCGGCAAGGAGATGCAGTTCTTCGGCGCACGCGCAAACGTTGCCAAGTGCCTGCTGTACGCTTTGAACGGCGGCGTGGACGAAGTGACCAAGAAGCAGGTAGGTCCCAAGTACCGTCCTGTGGAGGGCGACGTGCTGGAGTACAACGATGTGTGGAGCAAGTTCGTAGACATGCTTGAGTGGCAGGCTGACGTCTATGTGAACACCCTGAACATCATCCACTATATGCATGACAAATACTGCTATGAGAGAGCAGAGATGGCTCTCCATGACAGAGACGTAAAGCGTTACTTCGCTACCGGCGTGGCTGGTCTGTCCATCGTGGCCGACTCCCTGTCCGCTATCAAGTACGCTAAGGTTGAAGTGGTTCGTGACGAAGACGGCGTTATCGTTGACTTCAAGACCACCGGCGACTTCCCGAAATACGGCAATGACGATGACCGCGTGGACGAGATCGCCCAGCTGGTTGTCCATACGTTCATGACCGCCATCAGAAGACACCACACCTACCGTCAGGGTATCCCTACCACCTCCATCCTGACCATTACCTCTAACGTTACCTATGGTAAGGCTACCGGTAATACACCCGATGGACGTAAGAAAGGCCAGCCTTTCGCACCCGGCGCCAACCCGATGCACGGCCGCGATACCCACGGTGCAGTGGCTTCCCTGGCTTCCGTATCCAAGCTGCCTTTCAATGACGCGCAGGACGGTATCTCCAATACCTTTACCATCATTCCGGGCGCTCTGGGCAAGGAAGACAAGGTGTTCTCCGGCGACATCGAATTAGATCTGAAATAAACCTATTTTGTAACAATTTGTCATTGGTCTGCGGCAGCACAGATTTTAAGGGCTGCCGCAGAGAAAAAAGGAGGCATCATGGACGAGGATAAGATGATTGATGACCTGGTAAAGATGCTGGATTCCGGCATGACAGAGGGCGTAGGCCACGTAAACGTGGATTACGACCAGGAGGTCGAGTCAAAAAACGTTCAGACAATGGGCTGCACGGACTGTTCGCGGACACCGTTGGCCTGCAGCGTACCCACCCTGGAACAGGGCCTGGACGATTATCATTGAGCCGGTCTCCCCACAACTATGCATCTATACTGACACAGTTCATATAATGTATATCATGTAAATATATAAGGAGGAAAAACATTATGGCAACAAATACCGCACAGGTTGACAACCTTGTAAACTTACTTGACGGCTACGCAACAAAGGGCGGCCATCACCTGAACGTAAACGTTTTGAACAGAGATATGCTGCTGGACGCTCAGAAGCATCCCGAGAACTATCCTCAGCTGACCATCCGCGTGTCCGGATATGCCGTCAACTTCATTAAGCTCACTCCCGAGCAGCAGGCTGACGTTATTTCCCGTACTTTCCACGAGGCTATCTAAGCGTGGGAAGAAGTTCTAGGCGGCCAAAAGACGCCCGCCAAGAACTTTAGGCTTGCCGCGAATGACTTGCACCTTTTTGACTCTTATGGCGAAAAGGGGTTGGCATTGTTTCGGGTTGCGGCTTTTGGCAACAATATGGTTTTAGGCCCCGGAGGGATTTTTCTCTCCGGGGTTTCATGGACATTAGAGTTTGATGGATTTTAGAAAGAGCGGTATTTTTATGCAGGGCAGAATACATTCATTGGAAAGTTTTGGGACTGTTGATGGACCGGGGACACGGTTTGTGGTGTTTGTGCAGGGGTGTCCTATGCGCTGTGCTTATTGCCACAATCCTGATACATGGGATTTCAAGGGTGGCACGCTTATGGAGCCATCGTATATCATTGAGCAGTATGAGAAGAACGAGGCTTTCTATGGTAATGGCGGCGGGCTTACAGTGACTGGCGGGGAGCCGCTTATGCAGGTGGATTTCCTTATCGATCTGTTCACCCTGGCCAAGGAAAAGGGCATACACACTTGTATCGACAGTTCCGGCATTGCTTTCAATCCGGACAATGCTGCTCTGATGCAGAAATTAGACAAACTGATGACGCTAACGGATCTGGTGATGCTGGACATCAAGCATATCGACCCGGAGAAGCACAGGGAACTTACTCTGCAGCCCAATGAAAATATTTTGAAGTTTGCGGCTTATCTGAATGAGAAGCATGTGGACATGTGGATACGGCATGTGGTGGTTCCCGGCATTACGGATGATGAAAAGTATCTCTTTGACTTAGGCTATTTCATCGGCCAGTTTGAGAATCTGAAAGCCTTGGATGTACTGCCTTACCATACCATGGGCGAGAAGAAATACGAGAGCCTGGGAATGGAATACAAGCTCAAAGGCGTCCCGGCCATGGATAAGGATAAACTGCTGGACAAAAAGAAAGCAATTATTGACGGTATCAAAAAAAGACGATCATAAAGGAGGATACTATTATGGCATATGTAATCAGCGATGCTTGTGTAGCTTGCGGCGCTTGTGAGGCACAGTGCCCTGTTGGCGCTATCAGCATGGGAGACGGCAAGTTCGAGATCGATCCCGAAAAGTGCATCGAGTGCGGCGCCTGCGCAGGCAACTGCCCTGTTGGCGCTATCTCTCAGGAGTAAGAGACCGGAAATAGCTCTTTCAGAGTTATTTCTGAGCGGTTCCTAAGTCTGATCTAAGGAAATCGCATGGCACGGACTCACCCAGGCAGTATATCCACTGTTTGGGTGAGTTTTTTATGTGTTTCATCCCAGGCTCCATCACAAAAAGCGTCTTTTCTTTTTCCCGCCAGGCACAGGCTGCACCTCCTCCTGCTTTTCCGGGCTTTTCCTGTCTAATCCTTTTTCCTGACTCTTTTCTTGGATCTTTTCCCCTTTTCCCTTTCTGAGACGGCTCTTTTTGCGCAGAAGCTCGTCCATCCTTTTGTAATGCTCCTCGTCCCGCTGGGCCAGCATCCTGTCCCTGGCCTCCTCCCGCTCCTCCTGCATGCGGAACTGGTAGTCCAGTTCCTTGACCACGCTCTCTCTGATTTCGCGGGTCAGATCTCGGTTGTTCTCCTGAAGGGTCTGACGTATCAGCTGCTGCAAAAGCCACTGAAGCCTCCTGGACTTGTCCTCCCTGGACTCCTGGGGAACTTCCGGCTCCCTGCTCTTGTTCGGCACAATGTCAATGGCAAGGCTCCCCGTGTTCTCCCCCATGTCCGTACGGCCCATGACCCTTTCTTCCATTCCCTCAGCCGTCTCGTCCTCCTGGCCGGAATCGGGAGGCAGCACGTCCAGTTTCCCGTCCTTTAATATCATCTTGATCGCTTTCAACTGCAGTCCCCTCTCTTTCATTCCTTTTATCTGTTTAAAACGTTCTACGTCCTCCTGGGTATAGTAGCGGTGTCCCAGTTCATTGCGCTTGATGGGAAGATGCAGTTCCTCCTCCCAGTAACGCAGAACATGGCTTTCCACCTTTACCTCTTTTGCCGCATCCGAAATCAATAAATAATTCGCCATTCCTTTTCCTCCTGACTCTGCCCCATTAGGCTGCCCTTTCCCTGCCCGCCGCACGGCCCTGCGCCGGCCTTAGCGTCATATTTCCAAGCGCTGAATAAACGCTTTGTGCTGTGGTGCTCTGTGCACGGGCCTATGTATAAAAAAGAGAACAAGCGTATCCGCCCATTCTCTTTCGTATGTTTACTATTCTTTTCCCACCGGCTTGTGCTCCAGATTCATGAACCTCTGATATTCCGGCAGCCATGCCAGTTCCACCGTGCCTATGGGGCCGTTCCTCTGCTTGGCAATGATGATTTCGGCTATTCCCTTTTTTTCCGAATCATGATTGTAATAATCATCCCTGTATATAAACATGACCACGTCTGCGTCTTGTTCGATAGCTCCTGATTCTCGCAAATCCGAGAGGATCGGCCTGTGGTCAGGCCTCTGCTCCACTGCCCTTGAAAGCTGCGAAAACGCAATCACCGGCACGGAAAGTTCCCTGGCCACCGCTTTCAGCGAGCGGGATATCTCGGATATCTCCTGCTGCCTGGATTCCGATTTCCCATTTCCAGTCATCAGCTGCAGATAGTCGATCATGATCATGGACAGATTATGCTCCAGCTTATATTTTCGGCATTTGGAGCGCAGCTCCGCGATTCCGATGCCGGGCGTGTCATCAATGATCAGATTGGATCTGCCGATAACGCCTGCACTCTCGATGAGTTTTTCCCATTCCTGATCGTTCATCTGCCCTGTGCGCAGCTTTTGGGAGTCCACACTGGATTCCATGGAGAACATACGGTTCACCAGCTGCTCCTTACTCATCTCCAGACTGAAGATGGCTACGGTCAGGCCCTTTTTAAAGGCCGCATGCCTGGCAAGATTCAGTTCAAACGCTGTCTTTCCCATAGAGGGGCGGGCTGCTATCAGCACCAGGTCAGAGGGCTGCATCCCCGCCGTGCGGTAGTCCAGATCCAGAAAACCTGTGGGTATGCCCGTGACGCTTCCCCGGTTCTTCGCCGCCGCCTCTATCTTGTCCATGGCATTCATGACCACCTGGCGGATAGGCACGTAGGAGTCAATGGTCCGCTTCTGCACCAGTTGGAAAACACGCTTTTCCGTATCCTCCAATATGTATTCCAGACTTTCCTTGCCCGCATAGCAAGTGTTGGCAATGTCCTCATTGAGCCTGATCAGCCTGCGCAGCGTGGCTTTCTCTGCCACGATTCCGGCATAGGACTTGATGTTGGCCGATATCATGGGCGCTGTCAGCAGTTCCCGGACGAACTCCAGGCTGCTGACCTCCGGCGGCACGTCCTTTGTCCGCAGGCGATTCTGCAGCGTCACCAGATCTACCGGACTCCCCTCATCGCTCAGTTCACACATGGTATCGAACAGGACTCCATACTGTTTGTTATAGAAATCCTCCCCGCTTATCAGCTCTGAAGCAGTGGTTATGGCCTCTCTGTCCAAAAGCATGGAGCCGATTACAGACTGCTCCGCTTCTATGCTGTGGGGTAATATTCTCTTAAGCACATTCTCTTCCATGCCATCACGCTTCCTGTCACGCCGCCTACAGCGTCAGTACTGTCCTCAACAAAGTCAGTCCGCTTTTTCCGTCACTTTCACCATAAGCTTCCCGGTGACCTGGGGGTGGAGTTTGATGGGCACCTCGTAGGAGCCAAAGTTCTTCAGGCCCTCCGTCAGCACAATTTTTTTCTTGTCGATTTCGATATGGTGCTGCTCCTGACAGGCTGCTGCGATTTCCTTGGAGGATACGGAGCCGAAAGTCTTTCCGCCCTCTCCTCCCTTGATCTTTACGATTATCTGTTTGTCTTCCAGCTGCGCCGCCAGGGCTTTGGCTGCCTCCAGCTGTTCCTGGGCACGCTTGTCCTCATTGGCTTTCTGGAGTTTCAGCTCGTTCATGTTCTTGGCCGTGGCCTCAATGCCTATCTTTCTGGGCAGAATGTAATTCCTTGCATATCCGTCGCTGGCCTCGATGACATCGCCTTTCTTGCCCAGCTTTTTCTCGTCCTGTAACAATATAATCTTCATTTCCCTTATCCTTTCTTCCCTTATCTCTATATTTCTCCGCTTTCCAGCATGCTGTCTATGGTTCGTTTCAGCACGCCCATGGCTTCGATGATGCCTACGCCCTCCATCTGGCAGGCCGCTGCGTTCAGATGTCCCCCGCCGCCCATGCGCTCCATGATGATCTGTACATTCACCTCGTCAATGGAGCGAGCGCTGATGTGAATCTTTCCCTGAAAGTCCGTCAGCACGAAACTGGCCTTGATTCCTTTGATGTTGAGCAGTTCATTGGCGGCCTGGGCGCCGATGATGGTGGGATTGGGCAGGTCCTCCGCCGTACAGATAGAGATGGTAAAGCACTGCTTATAGATTTCTGCCTGGCTCACTGCGTCCGCCTTGGCCTTATACCCTGCAGCGTCCTCCCTGAAAAGCTTACGCACCCTGGTCACGTCCGCTCCGTTGCGGCGCAGGAAAGCCGCCGCCTCAAAGGTCCGCACCCCGGCCTTTATCATAAAATTGTTGGTATCTATCATAATGCCGGAATACATGCAGTCCGCCTCCTCCGGACGGATCCGGATGTTGTCATAGGTGTACTGCAGGATCTCGGACACCATCTCGCAGGATGAGGAGGCGTAGGGCTCCACATAGGAAAGCGTGGCATTCTCAATGGTCTCCGCTCCCTGCCTGTGATGATCCAGCACCACCACGGACTTGCAGTGCCGCAATAGTTCCGGACATTCCGTGATGGAGGGCTTGTTCACGTCCACTACCACCAGCACCGTATTGCTCCCCGCAGCCTCGATGGCCTGCTGGTTGTTAATGATCATGTCGCTCTCGTATCCCTGGTTTCCCTTAAACAACTCTACCATGGGCTGAATGGCAGGCACATCGTCGTTCAGCACGATATGCGCCTTTCGCTCCAGAGTCAGGGCGATCCGGTAGATGCCAACGGCCGCGCCGAAGCTGTCCGCGTCCGGCATGCGGTGCCCCATTACCAGCACCTGATCCTTGCCTGTGATGATCTCCCTGAGGGCATGGGCCTTTACCCTGGCCTTTACCCGCGTGTTCTTCTCTACCTGCTGGCTCTTCCCCCCATAATATGTAATGCTTTCCGGTGTCTTGATTACCGCCTGGTCGCCGCCCCGGCCTAAGGCCAGGTCAATGGCATTGCGGGAGAACTCGTAGTTCTGGGCATAGCTTAAGCCGTCCAGACCTATACCGATGCTGATGGTCACTGCCATCTCATTGCCGATATTGACGGTCTTGACGTCTTCCAGCAGATCAAAACGCGCCTCCTGCAGCTGGGCCACGGACTGCTTGCGCATGATGATCAGATACTTGTCCTTGTCCAGCTTCTTGCAGATGCCGTCAAAGGAGGAGATATATTTATTTACCTTTCTGTCGATCAGCGCGATCAAAAGGGAACGGCGCACCTCTTCCACGCCGTCCAGCGCCTCATCGTAATTGTCCAAATAGATCATGCCCACCGCAAGGCTCTGATCGTCCACCTCCTGCAGGGCGATGTGCAGCGCAGTCTCATCGTAGAGATAGACTGCTATCAGGAATCCGTCATATCCCTCGGCCTCTATCATGTCGCTGTGCTCTGCCATCTCCCGGAGGGAAATCTTCTTCAGCTTCACCACATACTCGTTTCCCTCATACTCCAACTCATATTGAGCCTCGTCCACCTCATCCGCATCCGGCAGTCTGTCCTTTGTGATGGTGGGGAACAGGGAAGTGATGGACTTCTTGTACCCCTTGGGCTGATGGACAATCGTCTCAAAAGCGCTATTCGTCCATATCACCTTTCCGCTGTCGTCTAACAGGGCATAGGGGAGATCCAGCTCCCGGAGGAGCTTTTTCTGTATCTGTCCATATTCCGTTGCAAAGCTGATCAGTTCGTTCATGATGAGCGGCTTGTTGCGGAAATACAAAGATAAGGTAATGGCAAAGTAGCATACCAGATATCCTGTCAGGATAATGCCTGCCCTGATGTCAATGGTAAATACAGCCACATCTATCATGCACAGAAGTATACCCAAATAAATGCCAAATTGGATATATGACTTAATGCGTCCCTTTAATTTTATCCTTTTTCTCATATGGGTACCTCGCAGGGCCAAGTACCGCTCCCTGCTGTTTCTTTTCTAAATATATACATCAAAATGACTTGAACAGGATTTGAATAAGGTTATTATAACATGTGCACAACATCGCACATGTCAGGATGGCCATCCGGCCATTCCATGCCTCGAATAAGGTTATTATAACATACTCTCAGGCAGTATGCCACAATTTAATTTGTCTCATATGGAAATGTTTTGTAGAATTGTGCAAAGCATTCTTCCTGTCTTGCACCAATTGCTCTTAAAGGGATATGCCGGATTTTTTCAGGATAAACAAAAGGCCGGCCGTCCATGCGGACGGTCAGCCCTTTTCCTCTCTTTCAGCGGCAGTCCTTATCAGTCCTGTACGTAGGGCATGAGAGCCACATGGCGCGCCCTTTTGATCGCTACCGTCAATGCTCTCTGATGCTTTGCGCAGTTTCCGGTGATGCGGCGGGGAAGAATCTTGCCTCTCTCGGAAACGTATCTTTTGAGTTTGTTGGTATCCTTGTAGTCAATTACATTGTCCTTGCCGCAGAATACGCATACTTTTCTCTTTCTGCGGATGCCGCCCTTTTTCCTCACCGGGCCGTCGGGTTTCTCAGTCTTATTAAAAGCCATTTCAATGCCTCCTATCTTAATCTCTCACATTTAGTTGAACGGCAGCTCCTCATCAATGCCATCGGGGATATTCATGAAGCCATCGCCTGCACCGGAGGGTGCGGGAGCGCTGTTTCCTCCCCCAAAGCCGCCTCCGTAACCGCCGGCATTGTTGTATCCGCCGCCTGCATTTGCGCCGGACGCGTTCTTGCTCTCGGCGAACTCCACATCGTCCACTATAACGCGGACACTGTAGACCATCTGGCCGTCCTTGTTGGTATAGTTGTCGTTCTGAATCCTGCCGCTCAGGACAATCTTCGTGCCCTTGTGCAGGTATCTCTCCACGAACTCAGCCGTCTTTCCAAATGCCGTGCAGTTAAAGAAATCTGCGTCCGGCTCGCCCTCCCGTTTGAATCTTCTGTCTACCGCAACGGAAAAACGCGCCACTGATGTCTGGCTTGCACCCTGGGAATATCTCACTTCCGGGTCTCTGGTCAGACGTCCCATAAGAATCACTTTGTTCATATCATCTCTCGCTTTCTAATTGAGCTCAGTCCTGTCTCACGATCAGGTATCTGATGACGTTGTCCATGATGCGGACGCGGCTCTCGATCTCAATGGGCGCGGTGCTCTCAGCGTCAAAGCGGATGAAATAGTAGAAGCCTTCTTTCATTTTCTGGATCTCGTAAGCAAGTCTCTTCTTGCCCCAGTCGTCCACCTCTGTGATGACGCCGCCGAATCTCTCGATCAGAGCCTTGCATCTGTCAACAACAGCCGCTCTCTCTTCATCTTCAATCTTAGCGGACACAACTACAGCTAATTCATACTTGTTCATGCCTGTTACTTACCTCCTTCTGGTCTCTGGCCCGCATCTGGTGCGAGCAAGGAATTTGATTCATCACAAATGTAGATGATAACATATATTTCCTGATGTTTCAAGTGTTTTTGCAGAATTTGTGTGGATTTCCTGTAGATTTGTGCAGATAGCCATCAAGGCGCCAGCTATCGCGGCGCCTTAATTATCTGACAATTACCCGTAAATACCTCTCTACCCATGAACGGATGCGTTGAAAGAGACGCTGTGGCTGTCAGCCCTCTTTCTTTTGTTTCTTTGCAATCACCCAGACGGCAGCTCCTCCCGCCAGCACCAGCACCGGCAGAACCCACAACGCGGCAGGAACCTTTGTCCCGCCCTGCTCCTCCTGCGGGGATGCATCCGCGTCTGCCTCCGGGGCTTGTGCCTCTTTGGAGGATTCGCTTCCCTCCGCCTGCGGCGCGCCTGACTGTGTCTCCTCGGATGAGGCTGCTGCGGGCTCATCCGTTTCCTCCGGCTGTGCCTCCCCGGAGGACTCGCTTCCCTCCGCCTGCGGCGTATCGGACTGCGGCGTGTCCGGCTGCCCTGCCCCGGCGGCCGTCCGGATAGCCTCCACCGCGGCCTCGTCCCACAGGTCGTTGTTCTCCACTGTGTATACGGGTTTGTCGCCAATCGGCGTCCGCAGATCCAAATCCTCTTTCTTTGCAGCGGCGGTATAATTATCGTAAATATAGTTGTAGTCGCCCTTGTAGCAGAAGTTCCGGAGGCAATCCATGGTCACGTTGCCCGTTGCCGTGAACCCCCGCGTCCCATCGTCCAGATAAATCCCATTGCCGCCGCACTTAACCACATAGTTCCCCTGGATCAGGCTGTTCTCGTACCTGGTAGAGACATAAATCCCCCCTCCGTCGTGCAGTCTTGCCATAGAGTTCTCCACATAGTTGCATAAAATGCTGTTATCCCGGCACTCGATCCGGCTCTCGTCCTCTAATATGCGCTTCTCCCAGCCCGCCATAAATCCCAGATAGATCCCGGTATAGGGAAGATTGATCAATGTGTTGTGTTCGATCACGGTCCTTGCCGCATGGCCCACAACCAGTCCGGGCATTCCCAGGTATGTCACGCACACGTCCTTGATATAGTTGTCTGAGATCTCATTGTTCTCTGTCAGCCGGATCGGACCCTCCTCCGATTCGCTGGCATAATAATCCAATCCCGCTATGTTTCCCACATAGATGGCGGCTCCGGCCAGTTCCTCAAAGCGGTTTTCGGCAATCCTGGTATTTTTGATCCCGCTTATGAACCTGAGTCCTTTGCCCCCAAGATGCTCAAAATGGCATTCCTCCACTGTCATATGATCCAGGTACTCGCCGGACACCGCGCCCAGGCCGTTCATTGTATGCACTCTTCCGCCATTCCCCGTTGGCGCCATCACGGCCAGGGTGTCCACATGCAGCCCTCTTGGCTCGTCCCCTTCCAGCCAGGTCGTGTACCGGAACGCCAGGTTCTTCAGCGTGATATTGCCCACCACCGCCTCCGGTGTGCCCTCGAACCAGAACAGCTCCTCCAGCCTGCCCAGCACCGCCTCCGCGCTGCCCATGTCCTGCCCCTCTTCCGGCATGTAGTAGATCCTGTCCTCGTCCGGATTCAGATACCACTCTCCCGGCTGATCCAGCAGTTCATACGCGTTCTCCAGAGTCAGGATGCCGTTATAGCCCCCGGGCTCAGGAACCGCAATCTTTCCTGTCCATTTCCAGCTCTCCTCCGTACACTGCACCACCATATAGCCCTTGTACTCGGACACACTGCCCACATGCATCAGATACCATCTCCATGTGGCATTCGCCGTGACCTCCAGATCCTGCGGGCGGGCGAAGCTCTCCGGCAGCCCTGTGTGATCCAGTATCATGGCTCCGTTAGTCCCGTCCACGTCCAAAGCTTTCAGGCTCTCTGCCCGGGCGCGGACCGCACGCTTCCCGTCCACGAAGAAATCTCGGCTCCAGACTCCCTGCGCGGGCGCGGACCAGATGCCCTTTTCCGCATCGTGCAATGTCCAGTCCGTGATCTGGATACCGCCGGAGATCTCCGCCTCCTCCCCCTCATAAGAGGTCCAGACCACGTCGAAGCCGTCTCGCCCGCAGTCCTCGGGGCCAAACCGCAGGGTATCCTCAAGGGTGTAGCGTCCGCCCCGCAGACAGACGGTCACGTCCCCGTCCATGTCCTGCACCAGATCCCTCGCCAGCTCCTGCGCCCTTTTCAGGGTCTGCACCGGGGCTTCCAGCGTCCCCTCATTGGTGTCAAGACCGTTCTGTACGTCTACATATACCGAGAGGCCGCCTGCATCCGCCCCCTGCGCGGCAGCCTCCGCCGTAAGCGGAACTGCCGCGGACAGCCAAAGCACTCCCGCAAGGAGCCCCGCTGCCATCCTCCTTTTTCCCATCTTTGCCTTCTTTCTCATTTTCCTCATCTCCAGCCGTTCCTTTCTCTTCATCCCGCCCCTTGTATCTGCTTCCTGAATCTTTCCGGCATTTTCAGACGTCTGCCGGCCACTATACCATCATTATAACAGCATTATCGTAAATGTCAACACTTTTTACTTATAGAATAGGGCTGTTTCATGAATTTTTTTGAAAAAACAGAGCGAAAAAAAGCCGTCAATATGCAAGAATCGGCATATGACGACTGGCTTTTGGACAGAACTTTATTCCATTTTATACCCTTGGCGCATTTTGGCGCGCATACCAATCAATACTTCCCCTTTTATGACAGGCCACCGGATCCGGCGCTGAAAGGAATTTTCAACATTACCTTTTAGCGAAACAACCCTGCCTATAGAATTTCTTTTACATTTTTCTCCAGGAGCCTGCGGGCTATCATGATCTGGTGGCCGCAGCCCTTGCACTTAAGTCTGAAGTCTGCCCCGGAGCGAAGCACCTCCCACTCCTTGCTCCCGCATGGATGCTGCTTTTTTAACCTCACTACGTCTCCTACATTGATGTCCATTTTTATACCCCCTAGCGCGCTTCGGCGCGCATACCGATCAATATTCTTGACTTTTCATTCTTTTACTTACAGTCACGAAAGTCTGCCGCATGGCCCGGCGCTTCCCGGGCCTGGGACTGTCCTGTCCCCTACAGATTTCCCACAAAGAAGTCTTTTACAACGCCCATGAACTCCCGCAGCAGATTGTTGGGCTCGGATCCTAGAGGCGTGCCGGCGGCCAGCCCCTCCACATTTCGGTAGCCCTGTTTCTTCGCAATGCTGACAGCGCGGAATACATGGAAATTGTTGGTTACAATCACGACTCTGTCTTCATCCGGATTTAAGAACTCGCTGCCAAAAACCAGGTTCTCGTATGTGCTGACAGATCTGTCCTCCACCAGGATGCGCTCCTCCTCAATGCCTGCCTCCATCAGGTATCCCCGCATCCCCACGGCCTCGGGAATGCTTTCATTGCCGCCCTGGCCGCCGGTGACGATTGCCTTGGCATCGGGATTCTGTTCCAGGTAGTCTATGGCTTTGTCGAGCCTGCGGCGCAGCACCTCGCTGGGGCCTGTACTCTTCCACTGGGCGCCCAGTATGATGCAGTAGTCCGCACCCTCGGCAGCCCGGGCATTGTATTGGGAGAGAATCCTGGCCTCCACCGCGCCGAACAGGAAGAGACCTGCGCAGAAAAGGATCCAGAAAAGGGCTTTCAGCCAAAGCGGGATGGCGTTCATGATTCTGCCGCTTCGCAGGATCAGAGCCAGCCCCAGGCTGCATGCGCCCATAGCTCCCCAGATCAGGAAGAAGTAAGTTCCAAAGCCCGTCACGGCCACTACTATGCAGTATATGATGCAGAGGAGCCCTATGATGCCAAAAACGCCCGCCAGGACAGGATGTCCGCCGGGGGTGTAGCCTCTCTTGTCTATCTGAATGGTTCTTCTGCTTTTTTCCAGGGGAATCAGATTTTCTTTTCTATATCTTTTCATGGTTTATCTCTTTTGGAATCAGTTGCGGGTTACGGGCAGAAACCCGAAAAATCGGGAACTTATAGCCATCCGGCCGTTTCATGCCTTGAACAAGGTCATTAACCACAATTTCGTGCGCTTCAGTGCACATAAATCAAAAGTTGACACAATGCTTTCTGTGCCAACATTATACCACATGATCAATATTTCATTCAATAAAGATACTTTGTAGATTTCTTAAAATTTCGTTTAGAATTAAGTAAAATTCCTGTAAAATCCGGGAATCCGGCACCCGAAAAAAGATTGCACGGCAATCTCCTGCATGCTACAATAGAGGCATGTAAACAGAACCGGAGCGCAAGAAAGGAAAACATCTATGGAAAATTATCAGGAAACAATCAGGGAACTGAAGACCATCGTAGACAAGTACAGCAATATCGTATTCTTCGGAGGCGCGGGAGTGTCCACTGAGAGCGGGATTCCGGATTTCCGCAGCGTGGACGGCCTGTACCACCAGCAGTACGACTATCCGCCGGAAACCATATTGAGCCACACTTTCTATCAGCGCAAGCCAAAGGAATTCTTCCGCTTCTACCGCAATAAGATGCTCTTTTTAGATGCCAGGCCCAATGCGGCACATCGCAAACTTGCCGAGTTGGAGGCTCAGGGGAAATTAAAGGCTGTCATCACCCAGAACATCGACGGGCTCCACCAGGCTGCAGGAAGCAAAACGGTGCTGGAGCTCCACGGCTCAGTGCTGCGCAATTACTGCGAGAAGTGCGGACAGTTCTATGATGTGCAGTATATATTGGACAGCGCGGACGTGCCCAAATGCGGGAAATGCGGCGGCTGTGTGAAGCCGGACGTAGTGCTGTATGAAGAGGGGCTGGACTCCCGCACCATGACGGACGCCATGCGCTTCATCCATGACGCCCAGGTGCTGATCATCGGAGGGACTTCCCTGGCCGTGTACCCGGCGGCCGGGCTCATCGATTACTTCCGCGGCGACAAGCTCGTAGTTATCAATAAGGCTCCCACGCCCAGGGATTCCCATGCGGATCTGTTGATACAGGCTCCTATCGGGGAAGTGTTCTCGCAGTTGTGACCGCCTCAGTCCAAAATCCCCGACACCGGCATATTGCGCATAGCCTCTCTCCTCTGGTAAGGCGAGGCCAGCTCCACGCAGCGCCCCTCTTTGCTGCTCTTCTCAAAGGAAGTGAGGATCTCCAGCACATGGAGGGTCTGCTGCACGTCCGCCCGGGGCGCACGCCCCCGGCGCAGGGCCTTGGCCATGTCCGCCACCCCCAGCCCTCTGCTGTTCTCCTTATAATCATAGAGGAGGGGCATCTCCTTAAACTTTCCGTCCTCAGGCCGAAGCAGGGATACGCTGCCGCCGAAGCAGTTGGGATCCGGCACCCGCAGAGTCCCTTTTGTGCCATATACTTCCAGGAACGCCTGCTTGTCGTAGTATACGTCAAACGTAGTCACCACCGTGGCGATGGCTCCGTTCTCAAACCGCAGGAGCCCTGCCGTATGTGTGGGCACCTCCACGTCCACCACCGCGCCCCGCTTGGGGCTGCTGGTAATCACCCGCTGGGGGAATGCCATTCCCGTCATCCCGCTGATGCTCTGCACCCGCCCCATCAGATTCACCAATGCCGTCATATAATAAGGCCCCATGTCCATCATAGGCCCGCCGCCACACTGATAGTAAAACTCCGGTGCCGGGTGCCAGCTTTCATGTCCATGGCACACCATCTTGGCCTCCGCGCCGATCACGTCCCCGATCAGCCCGCCATCGATGAGCCGCCTGCAGGTCTGTATCCCCGCTCCCAGGAAAGTGTCCGGTGCCCCGCCCAGCAAAAGCCCGCGCTCCTTTGCCAGCGCAGCCAGTTCCGCGCCCTCCTCATAGGTGGCCGCCAGGGGCTTCTCACTGTACACATGCTTGCCCGCAAGCAGCGCAGACTTAGTGGTGGCGTAATGCTCATTGGGGCGGGTGAGATTCAGGATGATCTCTATCTCTCCATCCCCCAGCATCTCCTCTACAGTGCCGTACACCTTAGGGATCCCATACTTTTCGCTGGCTTCCTGCGCTTTCTCACGAAACAGATCGCAGACCGCAGTCACCTCCACCTCCGAAAACACCTCCGTCAGGTTCTGAAAATAGATCCCGCTGATGGCTCCGGCCCCTAATACGCCTATCTTTACTTTCTCCATGCTTCCCTGCCTCCTCAAAACATTTGTGCTTTGCTCTCAAACCGCTCCGTGGTCAGTCCATGCTCCAAGGCATAGGCTTTGCCCTCTGCTGCCCATATAAGTCCCCGCTCCATCAAAAGCCCGGCCTCCGGGAACTTCTCGAATACATCGTCATGATGTCCCAGTGAGCAGTAGAACACCCTGCCGTTCCCCCAGAACTTAGTCCAGGCCACCGGCATGTCCACCGGCTTGTTGGCGCTATGGCAGTAATCCACCACCGGAAAGCGGGTGGTGGCCAGCACCTCTACCGCCGGGTCTACATGGAGGTAATAGTGCTCGCTGCACACACGGAAATCCTCTATCCCCTCCACAATGGGGCTGGAGCCCCTGCGGATGTTTACCATATAGTCCACTCCGTCTCCGCCGGGATGGCTGACCCACTGTCCTCCAGTCATAAATTGCCATTCCGTATCCTGGCGGAAAGCATCGCACATGCCCCCGTGACAGCCTGCTAGGCCGCAGCCCGCCATCACGGCTTTGCTGATGTTTTTGGTGTATTTCGGCCTGATCTCCCCCATGGTCCAGCAGGGCACGATCAGGTCAAGCCCCATCAGCTTCTCCTCATCCTCCAGCACATCCTGGGTGTCTGTGACCTCGCAGACATATCCGTGCTTTTCCAGCATTTCCTTGAACCGCCCGGCCACCTGCTCCGGTTCATGGCCGTCCCATCCTCCCTGGAAAATCAATGCTTTTTTCAGTCTTTCCATCAAAATCACCTTACCTTTCCGCACCCCCGGGTTTCCCCGGCCCACCGGTGCCGTCAATGTGCGCCTGGCGCCCACTGCCCGCGGGCATCTCCAGGTATTCCTTTTTTGGTACTTGCAGTATAACAGGATTTCCTGTAAAATGATTGTCAGAAAGCCAAGGAAATAAGTCATAGATTGCACAAACAAAGGAGTCCTTTTTATGCGGCCTTTTTACGAAGAACTACGGATCCGGTTCCAGTGCTTCCCCACCAGAAACATCACTTTTCCGGCCCACCTCCACAGCGCCGTGGAACTGATCTATCTCCTGGAGGGCTCCCTGGAAGTCACTGTGGGGGAGCAGACAAAGACAATCCAAAAAGACCAGGCCGCCCTCATCTTTCCGGACATGGTGCACAGCTATCTGACCACGGATGCCTGCAGCGGGATTCTGTGCCTCTTTCCCCCTGCCTATGCAAAGGAATATTATCATCTGTTCCGCACCCAGCAGCCGGAATGCCCTTTTCTGTCCACCGGAATGCAGAATCCGGACGTCTCCCTGGCCTTTCGCCGGATGCTCACGCACTATGAGGAGCAGGCCTACTCCTTAAGCAAGGCGTGGCTGAATCTGATTCTGGCGTACCTGATCCCCGACACCATCCTGCTTTCCAGAGACAGCAGGGACAATACCGACATCAGCTACCAACTCATATCTTATATTTCCCAGCATTTCCAGGAACCCCTGACATTGGACGTCATTGCGGCACAGCTTCATTTCAATAAGTACTACATCTCCAGAGTCTTCACCGCAAAGCTGCACTGCGGCTTCTGCGAGTATGTGAACCGCCTCCGGCTGGACTATGCCGCCAAACAGCTTCGAGACACTGATCTGCGCATCACGAATATCTGGCAGGAGGCAGGGTTTGAGAGCCAGAAGACCTTTAACCGCGCCTTTTTAGCCTGCTATCAGATGACGCCGTCCCAGTACCGCAAATCCCAGGCGCCTGGTGTACTGTCCTGATCACGCAGACCGGCGGGCTGCCGAAACCGCACCCTGATCACGCAGATTTCGCTTTTGGTGCCCAGCCGCATGTCCGGGCCGAACACCCCTACGCCCGAAGTGACAATGTTATGCATTGCGCCTTTCTGCAGATAGCCGCAGGTGTTCTCCCAGAAAAGGCGGGCCATCAGATTCCCCGGGAATGTCTGGCCGTCATGGGTGTGGCCGCACAGATCCAGATCCACCCCGGCGTCCGCCAGTTCCTGGAGCTGCCTAGGCTGGTGGTCGATTACGATGACGGGCCTGGTAAGATCCAGTCCCTGCGTAATCTGCTCCGGCGTCTTTCTGACCCGGATCCCCCTGCCCGGCCTGCCATAATCCGGCCTGCCGTAGAGGTAAAAAGCATCTCCAATCAGCACGCCTTCCTCCCTGAGCAGCCGTATGCCGGCCTCCTCCAGAAAGGCGTCCATTCTGGGATCGCTGGCCTTTTCCCCGGCGCTTGCAAAGGTGAATCCGGCCAGCACCTTTTCCCTGATGTCATGGTTTCCATAGCAGGCATAGACGCCGTACCGGCTCTGTATCCCTGCCAGGACCTCTACGAGAATTTCCGGCTCCTCCAGAGCCTCGTACTCATTGTCGAAAATATCCCCCGCTATGACTACGAGATCTGCTTCCTCTTTGTTGATGAGCTCCACCATCTGTTCCATGTGCCGGACACCGATGCTATATCCCAGATGGAGATCCGCCACCAGCACGATCTTCAGTTCGTCCGGCCCCTCTTTGTCCACATACACTTCATAGTCCGTCACCCTGATATGATCTGCGCTGACGATGCCCGCTATGCTGAAGCCGCCGATGCAAAGCAGACAGGCCAGGCCGATGATTCCGTGGCCTCTCCGGGAGAACAGCCTGCTTTCCCACCTGGAATTTTGCTTAACGAGCAAGCGCTTCGCCAAAAGCCGCAGCAGATCTGCCGCAAAGATCACCAGCAGCGCATAGAGCAGCACCCCCAGCCAGGTATTTGAAAACTGCTTCAGCAGGCGCTTCGCAGGCGATGGTTCCAGCAAAAACGCCGCCAATATGCTGAAAGCCACGCACAAATAAAGGATGGCTATGGGAGTCCGGATGCGCTTTCGCTTCAGATAAGGCAGACAGCGCTCCAGCCATGTCTGCAGACGGTAGAACACATATGCACACAGCAGCAGATAAGCCGGCGACAGGTAGACTGCTATCATCCCGCCATCACCTCCCCTGCAGACGCCCCTGTCTCATAATCCGTGATGCCTTTTCCCATGTTGGGATGTCCCGAAGAATAGACCTGGTCTGCGGCAAAGAGCACCAGCAAAATCAGCCCTGCCGCCATCAGTGTCTTTGGCGGCATCCTGCGAAACAGCCCGTCCAGAAAGGGAGCCAGCACATAGACGATGGCCATGCCGCCGATACCGAACACCAGCAGCCCCTCCGCACAGATACGGCCATTTAGATTTAAGAAGTATCCCGTATAGTCCCACCACCTGGTTCCATTGTGGACAAATTCCAGATAGACGGAGGTAAAATACTCCACGCTGCCGCACAGCGCCACCGCCAGCACAAATTCCAGCACAGGCTTACGCCGGAAGCGGTTGAGCAGCAACAGCATCATCACACTGCCGGTTCCGTAGATGGGAAGCCACGGGCCGTGGAGGACTCCACGGTTGACAAACTCCCCGTCCGCGATCAGGTGCAGCCCCACCTCCCAGAGCCACCCCACAAAAGACAGGGCAAAGAACATCAAAACCACGGACCAGAGGGAATAGCACCTTAAGTAGTTCAGACTCATCACCCATTTCCGCTTGCGCTTCTCGGGGATGGGGTGCAGCCTGGTGGGGTATATCCTCCCCTCCAATGCCTTTTTTTCGTATTCCAGCAGGAACCGATGGCTCTGCTCTTCCTCCAAAGCCTGTATTTCTTCTTTCTGCCCAATGGTCAGGCCAAAGGCTTCGGCCAAAAAACGCCTCATTCCTTTCAGCTGCGGCAGCCTTTCCTGCTCCCGGGCGCATTCCCTCTCCACGTCCTCGTATGCGCTCTGCAGAACTGATTTATCCGCTTTTTCAAACAGGTATCTGTCATTCAAAAGATCGGCATTTTCCACATGCCCTTCCAGCCCCAGGCTGCGAAGCCGGGCATAATACTCCCCCAGCACCGCCATTTTATAGGGCGTGGTAAACAGGATATTGGAAAGCCCCAGCGTAACTATCCCCAGCAGATCCCATCCCAGAAAGGACAGTTCCAGCATGAAGCATTCCCATTTATGGCCTTTCATCAGCTTCCTGGACAGGGTGATGGCGTCCAGGGTCTTGACGGAGGGATTCTCCGCCAGGATGTAGGGCACCAGATGGTAGGAGTAGGATTTGATGAGGCCGCCTATCAGCGTAAGGCCCCACAAGGTCAGAAAGACCCCGGTCACGAAATTTGCCGCTGCCACATGGCACCACTTTTTCACCCGCAGCAAAAACCAGATGCGCTGCCCCGGAACTTTCTCATAGCAGCGCCCCTCCAGGAACACCCTTATGACCACTGTCCGGCACACTCCCACCACAAATACCTGAAACAGGAACAGGACTGCAAGGGCTCCCAGCAGCATAATAACTACTGCTGCTTCGTCCGTTCCCACCAGCGACCGTATGCCCACCAGCAGGGTCATCAGATAGGCTCCCGAAAGGAGTTTGTTCACCACCGATGCCAGCACGCCCCTGCTCCTGCCGAAGATCTCGCTCTCCTGGGGCTCGTTTGCATACCGCTCTTGGGTCTCCTGAATCTGCTGCTTTCGCTCTTCCCCTTTTCCTGCCGCCACATCCATGACGAAATCCGAGAAAGAGGTGACGATGCTGCCTGTAAAGGTGACCCGCATCTGGGGCGTCATATCCTCCACCACATCCTGTCCTGCCGTCCGGGACATGACCAGCTCCCCGCCTAACAGCGAGGCCGCCAGGCATAGCAGCAGGAACAGGAAATAGTGTTGTCTCAGTACTTTTTTGGCATTCGCCTTCATTTGTCTTCTTGCGTGCATCTTCTCGCTTCCTATTCTGTCGTTTTTTTCTGAAGTCATTATACGTCCTTGCTGTTTATATTGACAAGAAGCAGATTTGCACGATAGCTTTCCATATCGTGGACGCGCGCTCTCTTAAAGGGACTGCTTCCCCTTATCTTTCGGAATTATTTTTGGGACTTCCAGTTGGGATCCTTTTCCTTGCTGGCTGCGGTGGCTTTGGCCAGCTGCAGTACGATCTCGCTGAAGTACCGCTCCGGCACTTCTTTCAGGAAATAGGAATTGCTGTCGTTGGCCTCATCGTACACATAGCTGCCCCGCTTTATGCCTGCGGGCGCGGCATCTGGCCGGGAATTGCCAGCCCCTGTCATGACGCCGCCGTTTCCGGCAAGAGCTACTCCTCCCGCGTTGTAGAACCTGGCCTCGTATACGGTGACATCTTCATTCTCCCCGCCCACGAAGCTGCCGGAGAAATGAAGTTCCACCCCAAGGCCCAGTTCCTTATCTTCCCTGTAGTAGCAGTAGAACCCGCCGGCATCCTGGACAGAGCCGCGGTACCACCCCATGGTCATCAGCTTCCCGCCTAAGGACAGGTCATTGACGATGCAGCCGCCAAAGCGCTCCAGGCTCTTGCTGTCCTCCTCTTCCTTTGTCCTGCGGTAAATAGGCCTTTCAAGCTGTTCGATGGGCTGCGCGATCTCGTAGTCCTCCAGCTGCTCTTTCCAGGCCTTACGGGAATCCTCCGAAAGCTCGATGGGGTGCACGATCCCTATAAGGGGCTGCCGGGCAGCAGCGCCCTCCCCGCTTCCGACCGCGTCCTGTCCGCTGGTTTCCGGCTGCCCTGCATCGCTTTGCCCAACGGGCAGTTCAAACTCCTCCTCGTCCTCCGTGTTAAAGGAGCCGTCTTCCATATACCGGAAAGTGCTTACTAACTTCCCGTCTTCATAAACGCCCCAGATCAGTCCGGTGGCGAACTGGTGCATCACGGGATTTTTCACAAACAGATTCTTCCAGGCCTCCACGCTCCACTGCCTGCCGGTGGACAGGGCCATCTCCAGGCGCATCTTCTGGCTGCTTACGGTGGTCTTCATCTGCTTTTTCATCTGTTTGAATTCCTCATAAGCTGCCGCCGCCTTTTCCTCATCGTCCCGCTTGCCCGGCGCAGGGAGGTTTTTCAGCTTCTTGCCGCTCTCGTCGAAGACTTCTATCTCCAGGGCAGTGGTGATGGCCACGGTAAACTTCCTCTCCCCATAGTCGAATATGCGCTCCATATTCTCATTGAAGCCCAAGTCAGGCACAATCCTGTCGGCCAGTTCCTCCGTGGTGATGCCAAGCTGGGAGGCGGCGAATTCCAGCGCCTTGCCGGCGGCTGCTTTCACCTGCTTGAACTTGAATTTCCGGGAGATGCCGTCCACGATGAGCAGCGCCTGGGCCTCAGGGCTTAAGGCCAGGGCCTGGACTGCCTCAGAGGCAATGGCCCCTCTGGCGGCATTGGGCCACTCCTGAATCTGATGATGGAGCTTTCTCACCATGTCCGCGCCGCCGTGGATGGACGATGCATAAAGCACCCAGCGCTTCTTGGACTCCGCCCCGGTCTCCATCCATTTGTCGAAGAGTTCTCCCACATAGACCGCAAACTCCCTGGCATTTAAGTCCTCCGCCAGGGTGGCTGCCGTGGGGCTTACGCCGCAGGGGGACATGGAGGCATAGCTTAGGAGCACGGCCTGCAGATACTCTTCACCGGCCTCCTCTCCATCTTTCCTATGCACCACGGAAAAAGGCGTCTCATAGGCCCAGGCAAGGGAGCGCTTCTTGCCGCCCTTGTGGAGGTCTTTTACCAGATCTTCTTTGGTCAGGGCCTTTTGGCCCGCGCCTGCCTCGCCGTTTTGGTTGCTTATATGGAGCACGGTCTCCAGCAATGTCCTGACCTTGCCGTTCTTCTCCTTTTCCAGGCACCCCCTCAAGGTCTCTGCGTAAGCCTCGCTGTCCCAGCCTGTCAGCACCCGGATGGCCACTTCCCGCTCCACTGCCTTTTTGGAGGACAGGAGCTTACAAATGTCCGGCTCCCAGCCTTTCTGACTGGACAGAATCTTCAGAAGTTCCTCTCTGACTGCCTTGGAGCTGTCCTGGGTAAAGCCCAGAATGGCTTCCTTATTCTGGTCGGCCTCCTCCCCCAGAATGATCAGTCCCAGACATCTTCCCGTGCTGCCTGCCTCTCTGAACGCGGTCAGCGCCTCTTCTCGTCTGATCTTCAGATATCTGCGGAAAATCTCCCTTGCCACATTCTGGAGTTCTGATTTCCATCTGTCCATATACAGAGAGTCATAGGCATCCGCGTAGCTGTTTAGCTGCCGATCCAGGCTTAAGCCTTTCTTGTCCACTGCCTCGAAGAGCCTCTTTACCTTGTCGCCCTTGATTTCAGTGCCCACCCGCAGGCTGGTGGTATTGGCGTATCCCCGATACAGCATCAGGAATGTCTCGCAACGGTCGCTTAAGTCGTCATAGCCGTATGCGTTCTGGTAACTCTGCAGAATGTTCCAATGCGTTCCGCCCCAGCGGTAATTGGTGCTTCCCTGCAGTTTGTCCTCATAAGGGTAGAGGCTTTCTATCCCTTTTGTGCCCTCCAGGTACTCCTGTACCGCCCCCTTGGCCTGGGCGTCCACAATCTGGACCAAAGCCCGGATAAGCTGGGTCTGCTGTCTGGACAAGTCCTCCCCCATCCGCTTCTGGTACAGCCCCGGATCCATCTTTTTGATCACCGCGTTCATCTGGTTAAAGGAATCGAAGTCCGCAGTCTTCATGCACTCCAGATAAGCTTCCCTGTT
This sequence comes from uncultured Acetatifactor sp., assembly GCA_949840885.1. Taxonomy (GTDB): domain Bacteria; phylum Bacillota; class Clostridia; order Lachnospirales; family Lachnospiraceae; genus Acetatifactor. The sequence continues at coordinate 42,734 of CATKYJ010000020.1, read as the reverse complement.
ATGTTCAAACTGTCCCCGCAGGATTTTCGTCCAGCTTTTCCCTGCCGCCCAGGCAATGAGCTTCTTTCCGTTCACGCCGAAAATCTTATCGTAGTCTCCTCCGTTTCTGTCCATGTCGTCCCGAAAGTCCATATTTGCCATGGTGTCAAGCATTGCCACCGGACTGGCCGCCAGGCATATCCGCAGGGTATTCTTCAAAAGCGGTGACTGGCCGTAATTGACGAAAGCTGTCCCGCCCAGGAGCCGCAGCGCATAGCGGTTCACCGACAGGTTTTTGTCCGCCAGCTTGAGGATTCTCTCATTAACGTCATCATGATATATTGCATTTTGAATTTCATTCATTTCCAGGCGCGGCATCTGTCCATTGTAGAGCTGGCCTATACTCCCGGCCAAAATCTCCCCGTATTCCTTTAGCAGTTCCATGTCCTCCTTTGGAATCTCCCGGATGGCTCCCCCTTCCTTTTCCCCCAGTCCAAGGAGTCTGCCCACCCCGGCCAGGATGCCGGACTGGCCTTCCTCCACCAGTTTGACATTGGGATATTTCATCTGGAAATAGCACATCAGTAAAATCAATCTGCTGTTGGCCTGCTTGCCTTTCTGGTAGGAGTAGGCTTTCTTTATGATCTCCGGGTTGCTTTCCGCCAGCTTCATCAGGCTCTGGATGGAGGCACGGCTGATCATATATTCCGAAGCGCCGATTTCCACCGCATAGACCGCTGCTTTCATATCCGGTCGGGGCAGGATCACGTCTTTTCTGTTGTGGGTATACTCATACATGGCCGGAACCAGGCTTTGGCAGGTAGCCTGGCCTATGGCAAATAGCAGGCTGCTCATTTTTCCGGCCTCTTCATCGGGCGCTTTCCTTACCAGTTCCCGGGTTTTGACAGCCAGATCAGACGGCACCAGAGTCAGGTCATGGAACTGCAGCTTTTTAAGTCCCTCCTCGTCCTCTGCTCCGCTCAGGTAGTCCTCCATCCAAGTAAGTTCCTCCTCAGAGAAGAGATTCATCTGCTGGAAATACTCCATGATTCTTGCTACTCTTTGGTTTTGCGGGTTGATCATTTTGGATTCCTCCTTGTCCTTTCTTTTATATCATTCTTTGATTCCATTTTGTCACCCATAGTAATCCGCGCCTCTGTCGTAGGCGGTTTTTTGTCTTAAAAGGTTCATATATTCGATTATATCCGTGTAGTCTCTGTACATAGAAGAGACTGTCTTTTTCATCTGGTGGCGGCCTGCTTCTGTCTCGTCCGCCAGCTTTCCTATCAGCTGGGACAGATAGCCCATGCCGTACTGTTTTGTCACCCCGGCTGCTTTCCGCAGGTCTTTTAAGGTGCTGTCATGGACTGTTCCAAAGCCGCTCTGGCATAAATCCTCCATCAGCAGGAGGATTTCCTCCGCCATGTCCTCCATGATGTTGTATTTTGTCTGGCGGGCCAAGGCGCTGTCACCCGGCAGGCTTTCATCTGCTGTATTTTTCCTGCCTGCTGCCGCATTTTTCCGGTCTGCCGTCCCACTGTCCTGCCAGTCCCATGCAGCCTCCGATGCGTCTATGTCCAGCAGGTCTACCGGGTACATCCGCAGCCTCCCGTCCCGCAGGAAGACTTTGCCCAGAAAGCAGGGAAGCTTTTTTTCCGATATCCGCTCCAGATACCGGATAGTGCCGGCTTCCTGCTTGGAGTAAGTGACTTCCACCAGCAGTTCATGCCCTGCCCTGTCGTACAGCGGCAGCGTCAGCTGCTGGCCTGTCTGGGAGAATTCCGCTTTGGCGCAGGAATCCGGCTGGACGAAGACGAGCTCCCCTGATTTTGCGGCATTCCCCTGCGTCTGCGGCATTGAGCCGCCCTCCGATGTCAGGCCATCCTCCGCTATCAGCTCATCTTTTCGTGTCGGCTCATCCTCCGGCGTCCGGTTTCCCTGCGCCCCAGGGGATCTTTTCCCCTGCAGCCCGATCCGCTCCTGAAACAGTTTCCCGAAATCCCGGTAATACCAGCCTTTAATATCAGATATATGTAGTCCCTGCTCCCCCCTGATCTCTCCACGGGTTTCCTGGCTGGAGGAGAGGCGGTTCCTCCCATCGCATTTCGCTCCGGTGAGGCGGATCCTGATCTTTAGCAGCTTCTCCATGGAAATCCCAAGCTCCCAGGGGGCGGGCCCCTGCAGGGCCCCGCTGCTTTCCCTGCTGCCCCTGCGCCTTGCCCCGTCATAGAACACGGGCTTTGCATTGGTATAGGTGTACCACTTTCCGGTATGCTCCTCCAGGAAGTATATGGTCTCCCCCTCGTACCCGGTCTGACTTTTGTACTGCTCCGCCGCAATTCCTATCAAGTCCAGATTCCCCACCGGAAGATAGTCCGCGCGGAATTCCCCTGCCAGCGCCGCCACCTGGCTCGCATCCTGCGCCTGTCCCAGCTTCTGCGCCCTGCGGTAAAGCCTTGTGATCTGTTCCATCAGGCTCCTGGCCTGAAACGCCGCTTTCCGCTTCAGGTATCTGTCATAGGAGTCCGCCAGCGCCCTGAAATACCCCTCGAACCGGGCGAGCCCTGCATTGTGGGCAATGATGGCCAGCCGCTCCAGATAGTCCAGCACGTCCGGGGAGACCCGGGACAGTCCGGTGTCCATCAGTTCCTCCAGAAAGGCGCACATCTGTCCGGCTGCATCTCTCACCTCGTCCAGGTCATAGACAGGATCCTGGGCCGCTTCCTTTTGCAGGGCTTCCGGATTCAGGGCACCTGCCTCCAGCTGGCACCAGAGGATGGCCGCGGCCTTGTGTCTGCACAATTCCTTTTTATGGCAGGTACAGGTGGAATATTCCAGAGGGGACAGAAGCTTTACCGTTATCCCCGGCTCCGGCAATGATACGGTGACTACAGATGTGTATTGTATCCTGGGGCGCATGTCTCCTGCCGCCTGGCCGACAAAGGTCTGGAAGTATCGGTTTCCCAGCGCCTTTTTTAGCTTGGCGAAAGGGTATTCGCTGATTTCTTTCAGGACTGCCGTCTGTCCCTTTTGGGGATCCTGTGACTGTCCGGCTTCCGGGTCTGCGGAAAGCTTTCCTGCAGCGGACTGCCCCGGCACAGTCTGTCCTGCGGCCGCTTCCTCTGCCATGCCCTGTCCCGGCGCAGTCTGTCCTGCGGCTGCTTCCTCTGCCATGTTCTGTCCCGGCGCAGTCTGTCCTGCGGCCGCTTCCTCTGCCATGCTCTGTCCCGGCGCAGCCTGTCCTGCCTGCCCCATGGAAGTCTGGCCTGCAGCCATGTCCTCTGTGCCAGTCTCCCCCGCGGCTTTCCGGTCTGCCGCGTCCCTTTCCTGCCGTCCGCAGCTTTCTTTCAGGGTCAGTATGGCCTGTACCACATGGCGGCAGATGCTTCTGGAGGGACAGGTGCATTTGCTCTCTCCCAGAGGGAAACGCACTGTCACCGTCTCCTCGCCTACCTTTACCTGGGCTTCTTCCTCCATGCCGACAATCTCAGCCGCCGACTCTTCCTTATCCTTATATGCGCGTTTTACGATTCCCTTATTGCTGATACCGACAAGATAGTCGTCGTCTATGCCGGCAAGCCGCTTGCTCCACTCATCCATATAAATCCCCTTTCTATTAATATGGTAATTCCTGCCATACCCTGTGTCAAGTCAAAAGAGAATGAAAGGCCATGTATTTTTGACGGCTGTAAAGGTCTTTTATGCGTGCAAAAACAGCCCCGCGCGCGTTATGCCGGTGCTGTCTTTGTAAACCTGTATTTCAGTCATGCTTCTAATGCACTGAGCGGCTTAGGCCTCATGAATCGGTGGCGAATTTGACCGCTCGGGAGCATAGCTGAAAGCAAATCAGCCTCTACACTTCCCGCATATACGGATAACCGTCTTCCTACCGATCTCCCAGTATCCGGTCAATCCGCTCCCGCTGCGCCTGGTCGAACTCCGTATTGCCAAGCATGCCCGCATTGTCCAGTATCTGGGAGGGCTTTGACGCGCCGATGAGGACGCTGGTGATGTCGCCGTCCCGGAGAATCCATGCCAGCGCCATCTGGGCCAGGCTCTGTCCACGCTCTTTGGCGATTTCGTTCAGCGCCCGCACCTTGTTTAGAGTCTCCTCTTGAATGGAATTCTCGTTCAGGAACCTTCCGTCCGTGCGGACGCGGCTGTCTGCCGGAATGCCGTTTATATAGCGATCTGTCAGAAGCCCCTGGGACAGCGGGCAGAATGTGATAATGCCGATTCCGTTTTTTGCCGCATAGTCTTTCAGTCCATCGGTTTCGATGCTGCGGTTCAGCATGGAGTAGCTTCTCTGATTGATGATAAAGGGTGTGCCCATTTCACGGAACAGCTTCGCGATGGCTATGGTCTGTTCTTTATTGTAATTGGATATCCCTACATATAGCGCCTTGCCGCTTCGCACGATGCCGTCCAGAGCCCTGGCGGTCTCCTCTAACGGCGTCTCAGGATCCGGCCTGTGGTGATAGAAGATGTCAACGTAGTCCAGTCCCATCCTGCGCAGGCTCTGATCCAGGCTGGCCACCAGATACTTCTTGCTGCCCCAGTCGCCGTAAGGCCCGGGCCACATGTCGTATCCGGCCTTGGTGGAGATCACCAGCTCGTCCCTGTAGACGCCAAGGCTCTTTTTCAGGATGCGGCCGAAGTTCTCCTCCGCCGCGCCGTACACGGGGCCGTAGTTGTTGGCCAGGTCGAAATGGGTGATGCCATTGTCAAACGCGGTCTGACACATGTCCAGCATGTTGTCGAAATTGCCGTTGGAGCCGAAATTGTGCCACAGCCCCAAAGACACTGCCGGGAGCTTCAGGCCGCTGGCCCCGCAACGGTTGTACTGCATGCGGTCGTATCGTGTTCTGTTTGCGATGTACATATTTCTTTCCTCCTGGAAGAATTTTTCCTTTTCTATTATCTAGTTCTATTGTATCTTTCCAAAGATGCACCCAGTCCATGTTTGCAGGAGCCGGGACTCTTATTATAGAAGCCCCTCACGCAATCATCTTCCCAATCCACCCCGCCAATTCCTCCGGCGTCATGGCCCCTACGAAAGCTCCCATGTCCGACAGGGTCTGGGCGGCGTTCCGGTCGTAGTTGGGATTGGCGTCCATGTCCAGGGCGGTGAGCACCACCAGCTTGGCGCCGCTTTCGATGATTCCCTTGGATGTGCTGTAGAGCCGCTGGTATCCGCCGCCCTCGTACAGGTCTGTCACCAGCACCACCATTGTCCGGAAAGGAAAGTCGATGAGCCCCTCGCAGTAGCTTAAAGCCCCGGCGATATTGGTGCCGCCGCCAAGCTGCACGCTCATCAGCGTCTCCACAGGATCCTCCACATAACCGCTTAAGTCCACCACATTGGTGTCGAAGATCACCAGCTTGGTGTCCAGCATGGGAAGCTTTGCGAAGATCCCTGCCATGATGGCGCTGTGGATGACGGAATCCAGCATGGAGCCGCTTTCATCCACACAGATGATCACCCGCCACTGATTGTATTTCTTCATTCTCGAATTAAAATAGACGTTTTTCAGCACAATCTGCTGCCGCTCGCTGTCGTAATTCTTCAGGTTCAAGCGGATGGTCTTTTTCATGTCCAGATTCCGGGCGGACTTCACCGGGCTGCTGGCATTCCTGTTGATCTGTCCGAAAAAGGAAACCCGCACCTCCTGCTCCAGCTTCCTTGCGATCTCCTCCGCCACCTTACGCACGATCTCCCTTGCCAGGGACAGCACCTCGCCTTTCATCATCTGCTTCAGTTCCAGAATCGTCTTCAGCAGCTCCTTGTTGGGCTCCAGCTTCCGCAGTACCTCCGGGTCCGTTAGCAGCTCCGTCATGCCGTATTTTTCCAGGGCATGGCGCTCTAAAACCTCCACCGTCCGCTTGGGGAAAAGCCGCTTGATCTCATGCAGCCAGTCAGGCACCGTAAGCTGGGAGCCCTCGCTGCCGCCCATGCGGTCTTTTCGTATCTCCTGTTCTTCCCCATACTCCCTGGAATACAGATAGTCCAGCACGTTTTCCATGTCCATATAGTTTAAGTTCACAGCCCCGGAGGAAAAGGAAATCTGCCCTGACGCATATTTCCCCAGCACCAGCCTCCAGCGGTTCAAAATCTCCTGCTCGTCTGCCATATCTTTCTCCTATTCATGACAATAGAAAGCCTGCTTTCTATTGTATTAAATCGCTGCGCGATGGCACTAAAGAGGCAAAGTCTTTTCGGCGCACTCCATCTGCCCTTTCACATACTCATCCAGTTCTTTCCCATAAGCATACCAATCCGGGAAGACCTCCTGCCTCTCCATGATGTCCCGGCCGGTCTTTCCGTGAACCCCCGCGGCCATACCGGCAATCCGGTCGATCTCCCGGGGCGTGAAATAGGCAAAGGCCATGCGCAGCCTGGGCAGGAGCTCCATGAATTCCTCCTGGGAAACCGTCCCGTAAAATCCGTCTAACATCCGGATGAACTGTTCCCCGATGAACACCAGATCCCTGGCCGAAAAAAACAGCCCCCTGAAAAACTGTGCCGTGGAGAACAGCTGCTCCTTTGTCCCATTCAGGTATCCTTTGCAGACCATCTCGATCTCCCCTGCCGTCTCTCTGCCGATTCCGTAGAGGATGCCGTGGACGCAGCCGTTCAGGCCTGCATTGATCTCCCCATCAAGCGTCATCTTCTGCAAGGCATATATGTAGTCATCCCTCTCCTGTCCGTTCATCCCCTCTCGTCCCGTGACACGGTACAGAAGCTTCAGCGCATTCATGCAGGGGTCTAAATCCTCGTCCTTGATCCTGGTCATGGCGGGCAAAAGGCTGATCAGCTTCCTGCTGCCTATGGCGATCAGCTCCCCGAATTCCAGCGCAGAGCCGTAAAGCTTCCCCAGCTCCTCCATCATCATAAGGCTCCTTACCGCCTCCGCAGTGGAATAGAAATCCGTGTCCGCCAGCATCAACTGATGCACCCTGTCGAATACCGACTGCATCTGATCCCGGATCCCCATCTCAAAGACCTTTGTCAACAGCAGGGCGCCCTCTTTGGCCCCCAGTTCCTTTTTCAGTTCTTCCCTGACCAGGCTCACCGCAGCCTCCTCTATGGTGGCCCCATAGACGGATACATCGATCAGCGCGGCGTTCACCTGGGTGTTCCACTTGTATTTCCAGATCTCCCGCATCAGGTTCCTGTCCTTTTTCAACTGGAGGTTGGGGCCCTTTGTCCTTTTTGCAAAGGCAGTGTTCAGATACTGCATCCGGTGGAAGAACATGCTCTGCTGCCTGTGTTTTTCTTTGGAAAAAATGGACAGGGTGACCTCCGTTTCCAAAGTGGAGGTGATCTTCAGCCCAAACCGCCTGCATTCCTCCTGAAAGTCAAAAATAATGGGAGGCACATCCGCCTGGCGGCACAAAGCGCCGACGGCATTTCCGGTCATATGTTTTCGCAGAATGCGGACGGGCGTGTCGGAGGCCAGATTGTACTCCCCTTTCACAAAGGAGGACAGCACCACGTCCAGGAGTTCGTAGGCTCCCGGCTCCTTTTTCCCCCGGAGCGCGGCAAGGCCTTTGGCCATGGCGCAGGCGCAGATTTCATCGTAGGTGGACAGATATCCCTCCTTGCGCCTGGTCTCCTTGCCCGATGCCACGATCATGTCCAGAACCGCGTCCCCATAAGGGGTGTCCGATTCCGCTACCTGCTCCCATATCTTCTGATAAAATCCGGTAAAGGGCATGCCGCTGGCATAGCCGTTTAAGGCATCCGCGGCCTCCATGGAATAGGGCATCAGATACACGCCCTGGTCTTTTTCCGGGACCTTGGCGATTCTGCTGCCTCCCGCCGGCACCTCCTGCGAAGCCGCTCCAACGCTGTCAGTTTTCGCAGACACCGCACCTGGCGCCGCCTCCGACGTCTGCCCTGCGTCCGCAATTTCTACTGCACCCTGCCATGGCTTTAGCATTGCAGATAGCACCACGCTCTCATCTTCACCCGTAAGCAGCGCCTTAAGCCCGGGCGTATGGAACCCTCCGGTGACCACCAGCACTGTGCCGCCGGCACCCAGCCGCCCGGCATGCTCCCGGATCCGCTCCGCCATATGCCTTTCCCTGGCCAGGCATCCGTCCTCCTCCATGGACTCCCGGGACGTATTCTCCCTGGCCAGCCCGCAGTATACCAGGAGGTTCCCGAACCATCTGTCGCTCTCCTCCTGCATTCCGCCCAGTTCAAAATATTTTTCCCAGAATTCGTCAAAATTCCTCATCCCTGTCCGTTCACAGAGCTGCCGCAGGTACTCGTTTCGGGACAGCAGATAGTCGTCATTGTAATTGCTCTTCTCCTCTTCCTCTTTCCGCAGGCCCTTTCCCTGGCCGGAGGCCGCCAAAATATCCCCGTAGGGCAGATCGATAAAGGCCGTCTGAATCCCCAGGCGCTTCCCCGCCCGAAAGGCCGCCAGTTCCGGCGAATAGTCCAGAAAGGGATAGTAGCATTTATAATGGGCTTTCTCCTCCGATATCCGCTCCGACTGGTCATGATAGGAGTAGTAGATGGCAAAGGGCGCCTTTGTCTCCTCGTGCACCATCACCGGGATCAGCCCGTCCGCGTTCTCCGGCCCCTCTACCAGAACCACCCCGGGCCGCAGCTTTTCAATCGTCCGCTCCACATGAAACGCGCAGGCCGGGCTGTGGTGCCGGACGGGAAGCAGGATTATCTCAGCCATTTCCTTGCTTCGTAATATTCTTTCCATAGTCCGCCCTCTTTGCTGCTCTTGTCCCGTATGACCGTGTTGAAATACCCTTTCACCTTTTCCAAATCATCCTTGTTTTCCTTGGAGATTGCTCCTACCAGATTCTGCACCAGGCTGTCCATGCTCAGGGTCCCGTCCCCGTAATAGTAGCCTGTGATCATAGCCTGGTAGTACACCGACACTGCCTCAGCCGTGCTCATCACCGCCGAGGGCTTATCGATTCTGTGCCCGTAGGAAGAAGTCCCCTCCCGCAGCTCGTGATAGGTGGAAGCCAATATCTCCGCCACGTCCTCGTCCACTTCCATGGCTATGCGGCTCTCCGCCGCCAGCTTCTCCACCTCGTTTACAATGATTCGTTTCTCCATAGCGGCCTCCCGCACAGGCATCACCGTCTCGAAATTGAACCGCCGTTTTAAGGCGCTGCTCATCTCATTGACGCCCTTGTCTCTGGTATTGGCGGTGCCGATGACGTTAAAGCCCGGCTTTGCGAAGAGGAACCCCTCATCCCCCAGCTCCGGAACGTTTAACACCTTGTCGGAAAGCACGCTGATGAGGCTGTCCTGAATCTCCGCCGGCGTCCTGGTAATCTCCTCGAACCGGGTCAGGATCCCTTTCTCCATCCCCACGTACAGAGGCGACGGTACAAGGGCCTCTCTGCTTGGCCCCTTTGCCAGCAACAGCGCGTAGTTCCAGGAATATTTTATCATGTCCTCGGTGGTGCCCGCGGTACCCTGGATGGTGTTGGTGCTGACCCCGCTGATGGCTGCGGAGAGGAATTCCGAGAGCATGGTCTTAGCCGTGCCCGGCTCTCCTACCAGCATCAGTCCCCTGTTGCCCGCCAAGGTCACGATGCAGCGCTCCACCAGGGCGTCATTGCCGAAGTATTTCTTTTCTATGGTATATTCTTTTCCGTTATACAGTATGGGCTTCTGGCTTCCCAGGATAAAGGTCCGCACCGCCCTGGGCGACATCTGCCAGTTCTCCGGCTTACTGCCCGTATCATTTGCTTTCAATGCCTCCAGCTCCTCCCGGTACCGGATCTCCACCGGGGGTTTTATGTATTGCTCCATTTGCTCCGCCTCCTATTCTGACCCGTGCCCCTGTCTCTCTTTGAGGAGCACAGTATCAGTATAGCAAATCCGCCCGCAAATTGCCAGAGGGAAGCACTAAAAACACATCATCTTTCTCTATTCCATAGGTCTCAATAGGCTGCCGCAGCATAGAGACAGAGCCCGTCAGTGCATTCTAAAGTCAAGGCTTTGGGGAAGCGGGTGCTTTCTTTCCGCCTCCCCGCCCTCTAAGCCTGCATATATGTCCAGCCATAACTGCGTCACGGACAGCTCCCCTTCCCGGTTATCCGGAAGCACAAAGTCCTCCGTCAGTATCTCGGCCGCCGCCTGGTACAGGCCGGCGTCCGCAAGGGCTTTCGCTTTATAGAACAACAGGCGCGACGCCTGCCGCAAAGCTTTTGGAAGCCTGTCATAAATGGCAAGCCACTCCTCTGGACGCCCTGCCTCAATGAGCAGTTCCGCATATTCGATGCACAGGATTTTGTGGAACGGATGCAGCATGTATGCCCTTTCCATATATGCGCAGGCTTTGTCCGGATCCGCGAAATGATTTCTGTACAGCATGGCTAGATTCCGCAGCGCCCAGCAGTTCCCCGCTTTTCCATGGGAACTTTCCCACTCCCTTTCTGCCTCCCTGATCTTTCCGTCGGCATAGTAGACAACCCCCAGCTGCAGATGCTCATACCAGGACCGCTCCCTGATGGCTTCCAGCTTCTCTTCCCAGAAACCGCCTGTCACATAACTTTTGGGCTCCTCCCCTGTATCCGGCAGCGGCAGCCTGCCCGTTTCCAATAGGTAAAACCACTGGGCAGTCTCCGGGTCGGCGTCATTTGTATACGCGCGGTATCGGCTGATTTCTGCCGGCCGTATCCGATTCTCCAATGCGCCCCACCCGCTGCCCTGGTAAACCACCTTGCCGGAAAAGTCCTGGGGGAACGCGAAGTTTTGGTCTATTTTCCGCTGGATGCAGCGCTCCGCCTCTCCCACCGCCCTGCTCCAGTCCTCTCCCCTTAGAACTCCCCTGTCGCCGTCCAGCATGGTATATGCCTCCGTCCATGACCATTCCGTATCCGGAGGCATCTCCACCGCCTCAAGCTGGGTATGCAGGATTCCGGCCTGAATCTCAAGATAGGACTGTCCTTTTTCGGAAAGAAATTCGTTCCAGTTTCTTCCTCCCTGCCCCATTCCCCAGGTAAAAAGCTTTCTTCCCTTTAGAAAATCCGTGGAATAATGTAGCAGCCCTCTGCCGCTTCCGTCGATAGCGGCAATCCATTTTCTTTGATTTTCGGGTATCTTGTAGAAAAAGTCCTGGGAGATCTCCATGTTCTTCGGATAGGAGAAATCCTTTCCCCCTATCATGGGGATTTCACAGCTGTCCAGCACATAGTGCCCGGCATTGTAAAAGCACCGGAAGCTTTCCCTGGCCGGCACCAGAATTCTGGTATCCGGCTTTTCCTCCACCGCAATATTGGACCACCAGTACATATGGCGCACCTGGTCTGTCCGGTTCTCAATGGTTATTTTAAGATAGAGCGCCTCTGCACCCTCCGGCAGGCAGGCGCTGATACAATAGGAAATTCCCCGGATCCGCTCAAACTCATACAGATGCAGGATCTCTGCGTCCCTCGTGCGCGCCACCTCGCAATAGAGCGGAGAGCATGTCAGCGGATTATGCCCCCTGACACAGGCGTTGAATTCCACCCCGCCGCTGAACCAGGCGTTCCTAAGTCCCAGATTACAGGGCTGAAATACAGAATTCACATACAATAGCTCCCGTTTTGCTTTCTTGTCATAAAGCGACCAGAGCCGGCCCCCAAGTTCCGGGAGAAACATGGCCTTTAAATAAGCGTTTTCCAAAACCGCCGCCTTGAAAGCCCGCATTGTCCGCTCCCGTCCGTATCCGTCCTGCTGCATATAGGGAAGTGTTGTCCGGAGAAATCCCTTGCCGAAGTTTGTTTTTTCATCCTCTTTTACCCGCCCGGTGGTCTCAAATGTTACGGCAAGACCTTTCTTTGTCCCGATATCAGGCATGGGATTCTGTTCTCCCAGCTCCGCCGCCGGCATGTTGTAGTCGCAAAAATATATCATTCTCTCCCTCCGTCTTTCCCTTTTCTGCCATGCAGAACATAATATCCGATTCCCTCAAAAAACAGTTCCGCACTGCTGTCTCCCAGTTTTTCGTCCGTAAAGGCATTGCGCAAAATATCTACCCCCGCCGGCGCGAAGTCCAGTACAACCCGCTGTCTGAAGTCCGCGGAAGTGCTTCCGCAAAAGGCAAGGATTTCCGTTTCCGTTTCAAAATAGCTGACTTTGACACGGCCGTCGGATACCTCTACATCGGTTTCCCCGAAATACGGCTTCCAATTTGCCTGTTCCGCCAAAAAGCGGTCCATCGCTTTCCAGATACGCGCCGTCTCCTCCAAAGGATCCCCTATATCGTTGGGTTTCGGAAAGGAGCCGTGCAGCAGGGCAAATACCAGCGCATTGGAATAGGTCCAGTCAGGCGGATTGGAATAACACAGGGAATATACCGGTATCCCCGTATTCCTCCCGGTAAATACCGCCTGCAGATGCCTTTCCGGCATTTCCTTAAGCCGGCCGCTCATCAGCGCGCTCTGGAAAGTCTCTCCCTCCCACAGAGAATGGCAGCAGGACATAACTGCCAGGTTAAAGGAGCCGCAGCCGTGAAGCTGGACGGTCCCTCCCCTGCCGTCCACGGCCCGATACAATTTCCGGAATGCCTTTCGCAGCTCCCAGACCGGCCAGGTGGGTGCGATCTGTCCGTTTTCCGCAAAGCCGCAGCCATGGTCCTGATTGACACAGCCGTTCAACGCCGCCGCGCTGTCCACATAAATCCCGTCAAATCCGTATTCCTCCATAAGCCTTTCCACGCCTTCCGCAAAGATGTCCGCAAAGCCGCTGCCAAAGCAGACCCCGAAGTCCCTCTGAGGCGGCTGGCGGTACCAGCTCCACTTCCGCTCTCTGCCCCCGGCCGGCATATGCATAAAGCGCTTTCCGTACCGCTGCCACAGAGGCGACAGCGTGGAGATCTCATATCCGAAATAAGGAATCACCCGAATCCCCAGCTTATGGCATTCCTCTACAATGTACCTCAGCCGCCGGGCGCTTTCCTGCGTCAGTTCCATGGAGTTCTGAATGTCATTCCATTTCTCATGTAGGTACAAGACCTCTACCCCCAGACGTTTCATTCGCTGAAATCCGGTTTCCTCCTCCCCCTGGCAGACAGGCGACGACAAATACGTCTCATAATCTCCCGGCGTCTTTTTGTAGCAGTCAATATGTAAGGCTTTTTCCGTCAAAGGATTGGCCGGAAAGGCACGCACCGGAGTGACCTGCATGCCAAACCGGAAAGACAGGGGATATAAATCCGCAGGCATCCTTTCCGGCTCTTCCCATGCGTCCCTCTCCCCATCCAGAAAACGGATCCTGAGGACAGTACAATTCTCCTTTTCCACTACCTGGATCCGCTTTTCGGGGGCATCCGTCTTCCACCCTTTCCAACTCTCGAAGAAAAGGCCCAGGCCGGCGTCTTTGCATCCCAAATAAATCTGTTCCTGGAATCCGCAGTAAAATCCTCCCTCCGGAATCCGGCCCGCGCATCCGAATGCCCCCTGCGCATCCCCTCCAAAGCCTCCATGCAGATCCTGTCCGGGGTGTGCATGGTAATAGACCGCCGCTTCCTTTTTCAGTGGAATCTCCAGCCACAGTTTCTTTAGATGATGCACCTTTTCCCTGCTCTCTTCCTGCCCGAAGCAGGCAGCCACCGAGCGGCCGGCCGGAACCACCGAGACGCCGATATCCGTGCATCCGTCGTCCTCTATCCGTGAGGACACATTGAGTATCAGCCTTTCCTGTTCCGATGCACAGACCATGGTACAGCTTTCTTCCCCCTGTATCAGAAATGTCTGTCCCCTTTCAAATGTCAGTCTGTCCTCCCCCTCCCATACCACAAAGCGCATGGGCTCCTCCAAAAGTTCTTTTCCTCCCGCACGGATGGATATGGGCAGCAGGGAGTCGCTCCAGCAGTAGCTCCTCTCCTCCAGAAAGACCTGGCGCGCCGACCCCCGGGTTTTTACATACGGAAATCCATTCTTCATAGCATTCTCCTTTCAAGTACCGCCTTATACCGCTTTGGTCACAGCAGACTGTCCCGGTAACCCGCTGGCGTCATCCCGGTCTCTTTCCGGAAAGCCCTGCCGAAAGTTTTCAGGCTGGCATAGCCCGCCATCACGCTGATCTGCTCCAGCGAAAACCGCCCGGACTTGATCAGGGCTTTCGCCTTTTTGATACGCAGCCGGTTGATATAGTCCAAAATCCCCTCCCGGGTCTCCTCTTTGAACACTCTGGAGATGTATTTGGGGTTCCGCTCTATGCCCTCCGCAATGGTGCTGATATTCAGATTGCTGTCCGCGTAATGCTCCTCCACATACTGAATGACCCTCTGCACGATGGCTTTTCCGCCGGACTCCTTTCCGTCCTCCATGTCCACTACCCCGTATCCGCCAAGCATCTCTGCCCTCTCAAGGCCCTCGACCACTTTCTGATAGGCGAATCGCAGTTCCTCCATATCCTCTAAGATGCCGCTGACCGCCCCGCGTACAGACAGATCCAGCCGCTCCCACATAAAACCGCTGAGATATTCCGCGGATTTCCTGCAATGCTCCCTGAAAGCGTCCTCTTCCCCCGGAATCAAAAAGAGATAGAACAGATGCTGCCCGTCCTCTATCCGGTAAAACTCCCACGCTTCCATCAACTCCGAGAAAATATTGTCCACCGCGAACAGCATTACCTCATCCTGCAGAATCTGCTTTTCATCCATCAAAGGTACCCGAAAGCCCGCCAGCAGCATCCGCTGTCCCGCAGAAATCTGTACTGCCTTTTCGTCCGCCCCCATGCTGCGTCCTTTCATCATCGCCAGCAGATAGCTGCTCTGTATGTCCTCCGCCTGGGCTGCCATGTGCTGGTGCATCACATTCTTCTCGCGGACCAGCTTGAAATAGGCGTCCTCTATCAGCTTGTACTCGTTTCCCTTTCCTCTGTCTCCCCCTGAAATCTTCCGAATCAGGCTGTCCACAGGCTTGAAGTTGTGCCGCAGCGCCATGAACATGCAGGCAATGCCCACAAATAGCGTCACCGCCACGCTGATATAGAGGACATTTCGCACCTGGCTCAGTTCCCTCCAGAACTCCCCTTGGGGAATCAAAAGGCAGTATTCTATGCCCTCTATCCCAGAGGCCTTGCGCAACACAATATAGCGCCGGGTCTCCTCGAAACCCTCACGCCCCCACAAGGAAAGGCTTTCCTCCAGAGCCTCCTCCGCGCCCTGGCTCGACAGTGTCAGAGCCGTCTCCCCGTCAATGCCCATTAAGAGCCGGGTGCCCTCCGACATGGATTTCGTCAGCTTCTCCAGCAGAGAGACCGGCACTCCCATAAACAGATTGAAATCTTCATATTGGGAGTAGTTGCTGATACTCCGGGCATAGACCAGATGGTTTTCCCCCGTTCCGTAGTGCAGATATCTCCCAAAAAGGAAACTGCCCCCGTAGGTCCCGGAAAGTTCTTCCATCCATTCCTCATAACCGATCATATCCGAAATCCCTACCCGCATGCCGCCGTATAGATAATGACTTTCGTTGGCTCCTGTTTTATCGATCACATAATCCAGGTGCTTCAAATAAATCAGGCAGGACATATCAGAATCAAAGACCTTGATACTGTTTACCAGTTCAGCCACGTCCTTATAAAACTGGGAATCCTTTTTTCTGCTGCCGATCACTTTCAGGAAATTTCGGTTCTGCAGCAGATAGGATTCATATGCCATCTCCCTTTTTAAATATCTGTCGATCTCATCCCCCAGATTATCCAGCACCAGATTGTTGGCCTCCAGAATCTCTTTTCTGATCACTTTCATGCTCCAGGCATAATTGACAAATACCGTCACGACGGGAATCATCATTATGATGATATAGGAGCACAGCCACCCCGTCAAAACACTTCTTTTCTTCATTTCTTATTTCCGTTTCTCATCATTTCAGCCGCGGCCATCAGTATGATGCCGGTTCCATGGTCATCGTTTTTATGAGCAGGAATGCCGTCATAGTAAGAGGCCTCCATAGAGCATCCGGAGCCTAAGCATACCCCATACACATTCCCCTCTTTGTCCAGCCCGTATCGAAGCAGGGCATTCCACCCCTTTTGCGCTGCCGCCTCAAAGGATTCCGCAAGCCAGCCCCGGTTTACCCCTCTTTTCAGGCTCAATACGAACATGGCGGTACAGGAGGTCTCCAGGTATGTATCCGGCCGGTCCAGCACCTGGTGCCACATACCGCAGCCGTCCTGTACGGCAGCGATTCCCGCCGCAAATTCCCGGTAGACGGCAAGGGTGCGTTCCCAGGCTCCGTCTTGCTTTCCATTTTCTGCCCCAAGGCCGGAGGCGGAAGCGGCGGACTCCTGCCAGTTCTCAAGCAGCGTCAGGATTTCTGTCAGCGCCAGGGCCACCCATCCGTTCCCTCTTCCCCAGGGCACCCTGTTAGAATGCCCCTCCAGACCATCTAAAGCCTCCCCGGCTTTTGTCTCCCTGTCCGGGAAATAAATATGGGAGAACAGCCTGCGCTCCTCTATCCACAGCCTCTTCACAAAGCCCTCCACCTGGGCGTACACCCGCTGTCTGTACCGCTCCTCTCCTGTCAGCCTCGCCATCCTCGCCAGGAAAGGGCAGCTCATGTAAAAGTCGTCTGCCCACATGGTCGCACCGCGGTAGTAGGTATCGTCCGAAAAGCGCAGCATATGATCCATCACTCTGTCCGCAATGTGCCTGGCCGTGACCAGAAGCCTTTCGTTTCCGCTGATCAGATAGGCCTCTATAAGGGATACCCCTATGGTTCCGCAGGGGTCTAATCCCTGCAGTTCACAGGATCTGGGAATCATGGCAGGATTCAGTCCCCGCCTATACTCCCACTGACTGTAGTCAAAATAATCGGCCATAACCTGTACACTGTCCAGAAAATACCGAAGCAGCTCCCGCCTCTTGAGAGCCTTTGCCGCACACAATACCCCCTCCATCCCTACCTGAACCGCATAGAACCACTGTCCGAAGAAAATCCCGTCCATATAAGGCCTCACAAAGACTCCCTTTCCATTCGCCCTCCAGAAGTCATATCTGTAGTCTCCCAGCGGATAAGGCCGCCGAAACTGGATCTCCTCCTCTGGGGCCGAGACCAGCATCCCCGGCGCGAAAGCCCCCAGATAAAGCCATCTGGCGCAGGATTCCCTGCCTGTCTTTACGAAAGGCACTCCGTAAGGCGCTGCTTCCCAGCCTGAGGAATCCCCTCTTTTTCTGCGGATACTAGCTTCCATGAAAAAGCCTTCCCCGCCATTTTTACATTTTATCAAAATCTGCTTTTCCCGTCCATTTCCATTTACCGGAAAGCAAATCCGGCTGTCGCAGACCTTTTCTGCTCCATCGATCCAAAGAGTGAATCGGCCTGCTCCGGCCGCCTCTACCAGGTACTCCTCCCCCTCTTCCATATGGCAGTAAGTCAAGCCATAGGCAGCTCCCTCCCGGACTCCGTACAATGCCGCAAAATCCGCCCTGTCCTGACAGGCCTCCTCCCACTGAGGAATCCAGCGATATTTCCTGCCCTGATACTCCCAGTCCGCACCATATCGAATCGTAACAGGATCATCTGTAACGGTATCTTTGGGAAAAGGGCCGATGCACGCCATTCCCTCCATTCCCTCCATCTGGGCAAACGGCAGGGTCACCCTTACGTTCAGCAGATAGTCCCTGGCCCACATCGTCCAGTATCTGGGATGGGAGACAACATACCGGATCCCCCAGCCCTTGTCCCCCTTTTCACACTGTATCAGCAGTTCATTTCTCCCTGCATACAGAAGAACCGGAATGATCGTCCAGTCCCTCTCTTTTCTTAAGACACGCCCATCGTCAGACGTCCCCCGGCCGTATATCCTTTCTCCGTTCAGCCAGATGCCCCGCGCCTCTCCCTGAAAGCTGAATACAGCTTCCTCCTGCCAGCTGGCCATCAGCCATGCCGCCGCCCAGGCTATTGCCGCAGACTCCTGCTCCGGATAGGCCGCATCAAAATCCAGGCAGGCAGGTCCTGAAAGAGGTTCCTGATGAAAAAAAGGCAGTTCCATGTAAGGCGTAAGCTTTACCTCCAGACGGGGCCTTGTTTCCAGCATCCGGCCGGTCACTGTCTCCATGACCTCTTGGGGGCCGCAGATTCCCGCTTCATAAAGTGATGCTCCATGGGGCACCAAGTATCTCTCGTTTTGTCTCATATTTTTCTCTTCTTTCCTAAATATTTATTGAAAGATCCTCATCCCTTGATTGCCCCTACCATGACCCCTTTCACGAAATACTTCTGTAGGAAAGGATACAATACCAGAATAGGCGTAGTGGTCACCACGATCAGCGCATACTTGATCAGCTCCGCCATCTGAGCCATCTCGTCCATGCCGGCGCCGCTGGCCATGGCGCTGGAGCCCGCCAGCTTTAAAATATTGCGGACCACCAGCTGCAGAGGGAACTTATCGCTGTCCCGCAGATAGATGGATGCATTGAACCATGCGTTCCAGTGTCCCACCCCATAGTACAGCACCATCACCGCAATGGTGGCCTTGCTTAAGGGAATCATCACCCTCAGCAGAATCTGCAGATAACTTCCCCCGTCCAGGCGAGCGGATTCTATCAGGCTGTCCGGAATAGACTGGAACCCGCTTTTCATGATGATCAGATTGGCGGTACTGACAGCGCCGGGGAGAACCAATGCCCACAATGTATCCAGCAGCTTCAGATCCCGGATGTTCAGATAGCCAGGGATCATGCCGCCGGAAAAATACATGGTGAAAATGATCATAAGCGCAATGGCGTTTTTCAGCATGGGGCCTTTTATGGTCAGGAAAAACGCTCCCAACATGGTCAGCGTCAGGTTGATCAGCAAACCTGTCCCCAGCACAAACAGCGTATTCAGCAGGCCGGTAATGATGCGGGGATTCCGGAACACCATCTCATAGGCGGACAGCGTATAGGGCTTCATGGGCATCCACAGCAAGCCTACATGCCTGGAAAGGGCTCCCGGGTCGCTGAAAGACGCTATCACGATATAGTAAACCGGATAGGCCGTCACCAGAATCAGCAACAGCATAAAAATGACATTAAATACGGAAAAGACTCTATAGGGCGTTATTTTCTTTTTATTTTGCATCTATTCTTTCCTCCGGCTCTACCACAGACTCACATCGCTGACTTTCCTGCTGATTTTGTTGAATACCATCACCACCACAAAATTGATGACGGAGTTAAAGATGCCCACTGCCGCGCTGTAGCCCCACTGAAAATCCTGGAGGCCTTTGCGGTAGACAAAGGTGGAGATTACGTCCGCCGTTTCATATATCCCCTCATTATAAAGCAGAATGATCTTCTCAAAGCCCACATTCATTACATTTCCCAGCCGAAGCAGCAGCATAATGATGACCGTTCCCGAAATGCCGGGCAGAGTCACATGCAGCGTCTGCTTCCATCTTCCCGCCCCGTCAATCCTGGCCGCCTCGTACAGTTCCTGGTCGATGCCTGTCAGCGCCGCCAGGTATATAATGGCGTCCCACCCGATGCCCTGCCAGATACCTGACAGCACATAGATGGGCACAAAATAATTCGGCCTGGTCAGCAGGGAGCAGTCAGGCCCTCCCAGAAAGGACAGCAGATAGGTAATGAAGCCCTTGTTGGAGGTGAATAACTGAACCATGCTGCACACCACCACCATGGAAATGAAATGGGGCATGTAGGAAATGGTCTGGGTCACGCGCTTGAATTTCTCGTTTTTCAATTCATTGAGCAGCAGCGCCAGCAAAATAGGGGCCGGGAATCCGAATATAATGGAGGAGATACTGATCACCAGCGTGTTCTTCAGAATCCGCGTAAAATAATAAGACTGAAAGAAATCGATAAAGTGCTGGAATCCATAGCTGGAAGTCCAGTCGCTGTCCCAGATGCCCGCCGCCGGCGAATAATCCTTGAACGCGATCAGAATGCCGTACATGGGCTTATAGCAGAACAGCAGATAAAAAATCACCACCGGTATCACCATCATATAGGCATCCGAATATTTCCTCAAATCATTGCCCAGACGGCGCAGACCTGATTTTTTCTTGTTTTTCATATGTTACCGCCTTTTCACAGATCAAAAAGGATGTCAGACATTACATGCCTGGCATCCTTTTTCCTTTTACAGGTTACCTTGCGTTAAAGTCGTCCAGCGCTTCCTGCCGCATTTCGATGGCACGTTCCACATTCATGGATTTCAGGGTCTCAAGATATTTGCTCTCAAAAGTGTCCAGCGGTTCCAGCCCAGTAATATACTGAATGGTCATCTCGGACACATAGGTTCCGATGTCTCCCATGAGTTTGGAATATTCGCTTGCGTCCTCCTCTGCCACAGTTACAGGGGGCATATTATACTTGGCCGCATCAGATCGGGTCCAGTTGGAAAGAGCAGACTTCTGGCTGGGAAGATCAGCATACTGCAGCTGGTATCCTTTCTCTTGGACAAAGGGGCCGTCCTGCCAGGCTCTCGTATACTGGGCCAGCGCCAGCTGCTTGGTCAGCCCGTCCGGATTATGCATGATCAGATCCGTATAAGTAGGCTCCCCGTCTACTATGGTATAGCTTTCGCCCTCGATGCCGTAGTTAAACAAAAGGCTCCCCTCTTTTGTATAGCCGTAATTCAGGAACTGTACCGCTGCTTCCTTATTGGAGCAGCTGGGCGTGACAATGATATATTTTCCAGGCAGTGCATTGTCGTAGTGGGTGCTCATGGGCACATCCCCGGCCTTTGCCACCAGAGGCCCAAAGCCGTTCAGATTAAACGTGGGGTCCTCCTCCATAGTCTGGAGCATATTTCCCATATAACCGCCTGTATTGCCCACCGTCACTCCGGTCTCTCCGTTCATGATATTGGCGCGGATCGTATTGTCGTCCACAGTCTGGAAGTTCGGATCCAGAAGCCCCTCGGCGTAAAGCTTGTTTAGGAAAGCCAGGACATCCTTGTAGGCCTCTTCCGCATATCCATAGTGTACTTTGCCGTCCACCTGGTAGAAGTTTCCTTTCACCAGCCCGAAAGGCGAGGTGAGCAGTCCATGTTCCAGGGCGATTGACTTCAGCCACCAGTTTCCTACCGAGAACGGCACCTTGGCGCCCTTTTCCTCTTTGAACGCTTTCAGCACCTCATAGAGATCGTCCGGCGTCTGGGGAAGCTCCAGGTTCAAGTCATCCAGCCAGTCCTGACGGATGATCAATCCTGCCGATGAGAGCAGATAGTCGTCCCCGCGGATGAAAGGAAAACCGATGATGTCGCCGTCCTTGGTAGTACTGGACTTTTTGTACAGATCATTGCTGTCCAGCACTGCCTGCAAATCAGGGGCATACTGCATGTAATCGTTTAAAGGCTGGATGATTTTATCCTTGATGGCCTTTTCCGCGCCTCCCGTATAACCGCTATATGCAATCATATCCGGCAGTTCTCCGCTGGCATAAAGAAGATTCAGCGCATCCCCGTCCGCAAGCTGCATGATCTCCAGCTCCACGCCCGTAGCCTCCTGCCAGGCCTTACCGAAAGGCGTTTCTGCCAGATTTTTCGCATTGGCAGTCACGGCAGCCTCGTCCACCATGGCCAGGGTCAGGTGCACTTTTTCCTTTAAAGGATAAGTCACTTCCGCTGCCCCTCCTGCCTCCGACTCCGCCTGGGATTCCTCTGACTTCTCCGCTTCGGAGGATGTCTCTTCTGCGGGCGTTTCCTTTGAGGCCTCGGGGTTTTCCTGGCTTGTGGTCTTCCCGGCGTCGTCCTTATCGCCGTTTTGATTCCCGCAGGCGCACACGCTAAGAGTTACTGCCGCCGCCATGATGCATGCCGTTACTTTTTTCCATTGGTAAAGCTTCTTCATTTTCTTTCCTCTCTTTCCTGTTTTCCTTTCCGAGTTTTTGTCTGCGATTCCAGCATAGGATGACATAAAAGGAAATACAAGAGACAAAAGGGTATTTAAAAAGGACAAAAGCGCACGTCCCCTTTTGTCCTTTCTCAAAGTATCTGCGGCTGACCGCCTCTGACGGCGCCCCTCTGTCCGCCCTGCACTGCACTCGCCCTGTTGCGCCCGCCCTGTACAATCCCCCGCCAGAGAATCGGAGGACATATCAACGCAACTTCCCAGCACAGCCCCCCGCGCCGCCCTCAGCCCCCTGGGAAATCCCCCGTCCCGTATTGGGCCGGACGGCACAGTAGGTGGCGTCCGCGATGAAGACCGCCAGCAGAAGCAGGCACAGCGCAAAACGCCATTTTTTTGAAATTTTTCCATACAGCTTTTCATAGAGCGGCAAAAGCACGCACACAAGCCCCGTTCCGCCCAGTCCGAAGACCACCGCCCCCGCCAGGCAGATTCTCCCGTTCAGGTTAAAAGCGTGCCCGCCATAATCCCACCACCTGATGCCCCAGAGCCGCTCCAGGAACCAGCTGGTAAAGTACTCCAGCGCGGAGCAGATGAGCATGGACAGAAAAAATACCCTCACGGGCTTCTTCCGAAAGCCTCTAAGCAGAAAGCACAAAAGGAGCCCCCCTGCCCCGTAAATGGGCAGGTACGGCCCCCGGTACACCCCTCTGTTGATAAATGCGTGCTCGGTAAAGAGGTACAAAAGCACCTCCCAGATCCAG
Organism: uncultured Acetatifactor sp.; assembly: GCA_949840885.1. Taxonomy (GTDB): domain Bacteria; phylum Bacillota; class Clostridia; order Lachnospirales; family Lachnospiraceae; genus Acetatifactor. The sequence goes on along the minus strand of CATKYJ010000020.1, from coordinate 20,216 downwards.
CCTATGAATGCCATGGCAAAAAATAGCAGTACATAATAATCAAATTCGTGGACTAATTTCTTTTTCATCATACCACAGTATGCCCGAATCCGCGCCGTACTATGTACAAACGCGTTTCATTCCCCGCTTCCCATATTCGTTTTCACATTGAATTCCGGAACCGATTGTGATAAGATAGGTCATACTTAAGTCTATGATCGGAGAATGGCCATGCAAAAGATGCCCCAAATCAAAAACGATGTATTCTACAGACAGATTTTTAAGCTGGTGCTGCCCATTGTCATCCAGAACCTCCTTAGCGCAGCCGTCAGCTCCGCGGACGTGGTGATGCTCAACTATGTGGGGCAGTCCTCCATCTCCGCCGTGTCCCTGGCCTCCCAGTACGCCAATGTGCTGTTCATGGTGTTCTACGGCCTGGGCACCGGGGCCACCATGCTCTGCGCCCAGTACTACGGCAAAGGAGACATGAAAGCCATCCAGGTGGTGGAGGGCATTGCCCTGCGCTTCTCCCTGGGCTTCGCCATACTCTTCGCCGGGGCGGCGTGTGTTTTCCCGGAGGGCATGATGCGTGTGTTTACAAACGATGCGGAACTGATCGCCATCGGTGCCTCCTACCTGCGCTTCATGAGTGTCAGCTATCTTTGCTGGGGCATCATCGAGGTCTATCTGGCAGTGCTTCGAAGCATCGGCAGGGTCACTGTCAGCACCCTCATGAACGTACTGGCCTTTTCCCTGAACATCATACTGAACGCAGTGTTCATCTTCGGCCTCCTTGGCGCGCCGAAGATGGGGGCCATGGGCGTGGCCATCGCCACCTCCGCCTCCCGCCTGGCAGAGCTGGCTGCATGCTTTGTGGTGTCCGCCGTAAGCAAAGACATCAAGCTGGACTTCCGGTATCTGTTCGTCAAAAACAAGCTGCTGTTCTCAGACTTTGTCCGGCTCTCCCTGCCGGCCCTGGGCAATGACATCATTTGGAGCGTAGCTTTCTCCATGTACTCGGTGATCATGGGACATCTGGGCACGGATGCGGTGGCCGCCAACTCTTTCGTCGTCGTGGTGCGCAACTTCGGCACGATCCTGTGCTTCGGCATGGCCAGCGCCGGGGGGATCCTTCTGGGGAACGTAATCGGGGAGAACAAGCTGGAGGAGGCCAGGGCGGGCGCCGGCAAGCTCATGAAGCTTACGGTGATCACCGGAGCCATCGGCGGGCTCATCGTTCTGGCGGCTACGCCATTGGTGTTAAAGTATGCCACCCTGACCGAGACTTCCATGCACTATCTGAAATACATGCTGTTGATCAATACCTACTATGTGATGGGAGCCGCGGTGAACACCACTTTGATTGCCGGGGTCTTCCGGGCAGGGGGCGACAGCCGCTTCGGCTTTATCTGCGATACCATCGACATGTGGTGCTACGCGGTTCCCCTTGGCTTCCTGGCAGCCTTTGCGCTAAAGCTCCCGGTGCTTTGGGTGTATTTTCTGCTGTGCACCGATGAATTCGTGAAATGGCCCTGGGTCATCCGGCATTACAGGAGCGGCAAATGGCTCAATAACATCACAAGAGACGATCTCTTCATAGAGAATTAAGGATAAAATTGTTGCGGAACAGGACATGATGTGCCATAATAGTGTGAGAAGAAGTTCCAGGCTTCCAAGCGCGGCAGCATAGAGGGAAGCGGGGTTGACAGATGGTTTTGAGAATGGATGATGAAGAAGGTTCACGATATGAGTGATAGTCGAAATTGGAATGGGACGGGGGAGCAGTTGAAGAATGCTCTTTCCGAGGCTCTGCAGAGCGGGGATTTCAAGAATTTGAATGATTTGGTATCCCAGACCGTGACGGATGCCATCAACGCGGCGGGAAAGCACGTCCCTCCAAGCAGTGGGGGAAAACAATGGAGCGAGCGCAATGGCCTTGAGGATGCGCCGGAGCAGAAGCGGGATCAGGGAACGCCTGTGATTCCCATTTGGCAGCAGAGGGCCATGGAGCGGGAGCGCGCCAGGCAGGAGCGGCTGAGGCAGGAATGGCAGAAAAGGCAGCAGCGCATGGGAAATCAGTCTGCGCCCGTTCAGCAGACCCGGCCGCCCCGCAAAGAGCTTCCCGTCATCAAGGTAAAAAAGGTGGGCAGCGTCTCAAACGTGCTGTACCAGGTATTCGGCGGCATCGGCTTCGGGATCACCGGGCTGATAACGATCTTTCGGCTGGTTGCCCTTGCCGTGGGCGATACCACCCTGGGGGGCTGGATTGTGAATTTCCTGTTTCTGGCCGGCTTTTACGGCATGATCCGCTTTGGAATCGGCCAGAAAAGACGGCTGAAGCGGGCTCAGCGCTATCTCCAGCTTTGCGACTACAGGGTATACGGCGAGGTGGCAAAGCTGGCGGCAGGAACCGGCAAGAGTGAGGAATATGTAGTCAGGGATCTCCAGAAGATGCTGGCTCTGGGCATTTTCCCCGAGGGGCATCTGGATCAGCAGAAGACCTGCTTCATGCTAAACGACGTGGTATACAGGCAGTATCTGGAAGCAGAGCAAAGCCGCAGGCTCAGGGAGACGGAGAACCGGAGGGCTTTGGAGGACAGGACTCCTCAGTCGGCTCCCGAGCCCGCGCCGGAAGTGTCCAGGGAGCAGGAGTCCGAGCTGCAGACCATGGTGGGCGAGGGGCAGGAATACATACGCAAGCTCCGGAACTTAAACGACAGGATTCCCGGCGAAGTCATCTCTTCAAAGCTGTTCTGCCTGGAGAATCTGTTAAAGGATATCTTTGAAAGCGTGCGGATCCATCCGGAGCAGATGCCCCGGATGCACAAGCTGATGAACTATTATCTGCCAACCACCTTAAAGCTGGTGGAGTCCTACGAGGAATTCGACCGCATAAGCTCCCCCGGGCCGGATATCGTAAAGGCCAAGGCCGAGATAGAAAATACCCTGGACACCATCAACGCCGCATTCAGGGAGCTCTTGAACACCCTGTTCCAGGACGCAGTATTTGATGCCACCACGGACGCCCAGGTCTTAAAGTCCATGCTGGCCAGAGAGGGCCTGATGAAAGAAATGGCCTTTGCCGCCAATGAGACAGAGTAAGATAAAGACAAATAGATAGTATATTGAAGTCAAGACTGGAGGAGACGAAAATGAGCAGTGATTTAGATGAAATGCTGAGTCAGGGACCCACGCTTACCTTTGAGCCCTTTACCCAGCCCGAAGCCCCCGAGGTGCCAACCGTGGCCGAAGCCACACAAAAGATACCCGAAGCGGTGCTTACCCCCGCGGAGCAGAAGATGGTGGACGATTTTGCCGCCCAGATCGACATCAGGAATACTCAGATGGTGCTGCAGTACGGCGCCGGGAGCCAGAAGAAGATCGCGGATTTCTCCGAGAATGCCCTGAACAATGTGCGCACCAAGGACATGGGGGAAATCGGCCAGATGCTGGCAGGCGTGGTGTCAGAACTGAAAGAGTTCAACAATGAGGAGGAGGAAAAGGGATTCTTGGGCCTTTTCAAGAAAGGCAGCAATAAGCTGGAGAACCTGAAGATCAAGTACGACAAGGCGGAGAGCAATATCAACAAGATCTGCCATGTCATGGAGGACCACCAGGTAACACTGTTAAAGGACGCCGCCATGCTGGATAAGATGTACGAGCTGAACCTGAACTATTTCAAGGAACTGTCCATGTACATCCTGGCCGGCAAGCAGAAGCTGGAACAGGCCAGAACCGTGGAGCTGCCGGAGCTCCTGGCCAAGGCGGAGCAGAGCGGACTGCCTGAGGACACCCAGGCCGCCAATGATTTCGCCTCCATGTGCGAGCGCTTTGAGAAGAAGATCTATGACCTGGAGCTGACCAGAACCATCTCCATGCAGATGGCTCCCCAGATCCGCCTGATTCAGAGCAATGATACCGCCATGTCGGAAAAGATACAGTCCACTTTGGTGAACACCATCCCCCTGTGGAAGAGCCAGATGGTCATCGCCATCGGCTTAAGCCACTCCACCGAGGCGGCCAAGGCCCAGCGGGAAGTGACGGACATGACCAACGCGCTGTTGAAGAAAAACGCGGAGACTCTGAAGATCGCCACCATAGAGACCGCCAAGGAGACCCAGAGAGGCATCGTGGACATCGAGACCTTAACCGCCACCAACCAGACCCTGATCAGTACCTTGGACGAGGTCATGAAGATTCAGGAGGACGGCCGGGCCAAAAGGCGCAGCGCCGAGGTGGAGCTGGGCAGAATCGAGAACGAGATGCGCCAGAAGCTCTTGGCAGTGAGCCAGGCTTCCAGGCAGATGTAAGAGTAAGTTTTTGAAAATACAGAGGAAATGCGTAAAAAGTGTATGGGAGGGCAGTTTTCCCATACACTTTTTGTTTAAGGCAATTATAGGCGCATTTGCTTTCGGGTCGTCCTGCTTGTATCAGCTTCCAGACTTTATGCCTCCAGCCGTTCCCCCTGCCACTGGGCATATCCCCGGGTGCGGGGCAGGCCGTCTTCCTCCGGGGAGAAGTCAAGCGTCACCGGCGACCACATATTCTCCTGGGAGAAATATATCTGCAGATCCATTCTCCCCTGTCCGGCTCCCTCCACCGCCAGGTCTGCCCTGTAGACGCAGCCGTCCTGGGCGCGGCGGAAGCTTTCCCAGCCTTGGTAGAATGTTTCTCCGTCATCGGAATATTGTTCGTAGCAATACCGTGTCTCTCCGTTTTCCAAAGCTTCCGCATAGAACTCGCCGCTATGTTTTCCCCTGATTTTCACCGTGCCTGCCGCATTGTGGCTCACAGGGCTGATGCAGTCCGCCGGACGCCCGTAGGGAATATCCTTTGGCACCTGTGCTGCAGGCACCGGCGCCGATGCCGCGTACTCCGGCAGACTCACGATGCGCAGCCTCCCCCTGCTGCCGCCCCGCTCTCTTTCCACCCACATGGCGCGTCTGCTGTCCGGATGCCAGGACATGGGCGAATGGTACACCCACTTTCCCTCAGGATCGCTTAAGTCGATTCCAAGGTACCCCTCCTCGTTCATGGAGCGATCCAGCTCGATCAGCGCAGGGCCGATATTCCCTTTCCCCTGCTGCCTTACCGTGGCCACGGAGTACATGTAGATGGGCAGAATGGCGTTCATCAAAGACAGTCGCATATAGGGCCTGGGCACCAGCGCCAGGATGGCGCAGTTGGTATCGGGCGAAAAACGGGTGCTCATGACAATGCCCAGCTTTTCGTCCGGAGAAAGGATGGTAGTCTCGTCGTAGCAGGGGGTATGGGTGATCTGCAATACCTCCTCGCTGTCCAACGCCTGCACTACGGAATCGGCGATTTTCGTCTCCGCCCCCATGCCCGCCAGGGAAAGGGCCCTGCCGCCCCGGACGAACTGCTTGATCTCGCCGCCCCGCACCACCTTCAGCCTGCTGTAGCCCGGATGCCCCTCCTCCGGAACCACTATCCTGCCGTCCCCGATTTCTTGGACATTCTCCAGGTGATAGCCGTCTTCCCTGCGCACAAGTTCCGCCAGCAGGTTGACGCTGCCGCTTGTACCTGAGAGAACGGTCCAGGCCATGTGCCCATTGTCCGGGGACACCACAATCTCGCTCCAGCGTATGGCATAAGGGGAGCCGTCATCCGCTATAGGCGGGTACGCCACCGGCACCAGACAGCTTTCGGTACAGCGGTCCATGTCCGGCCGGCACTCCACCACATAGTCTCCCAGCAGAATCCGCCTGTTGTCCTGAAAACACATGAAGCGGATTCCGTTGGCTCCCGGCTTCCTGGGAATCTCTCCCTCATAGATATCCAGAAAGCCTGTTCCGTCATCGTTTAAAGTGGCCAGGCGGTAGTATTCCTCCGCATCTCCCTGCCTCTGATAAGTCAAGAGCACCCTGCCCGAGGCCGTGTACGTTCCGCTGACTACTTGTATATCTTCTTCCAGGGGCAGCGTTGCCGTCTCTGTCTTTCCTATCTTTCCATACCGCTCCATGTCTCTCCTCCGTTTCCAAAGTTTTGTGTAAAAGGCCGCCGGCTTCATCGGTGCCGGCTTCCCCGCTGTTTTCCCCGGCTCCGGCCTACTCCGGCATACCGTTGTCTTTCGCTCCGGCTTCCTCCGACGCACCGCCGTCTCCTGTCCCGGCTCCGGCCTACTCCGACGCACTGCCGTCTTCAGTCCCGGTTCCGGCCTCGCTGTCCGCAGCGTCCTCGCTGATCCCTGCGGGCGCGTAGTTCCCCGCCAGCTCGGTGTCCAGCGTCATCTCCGTCTCTGTCCCGTTAAACTCTGTCTTTACCAGGGCCGTATACTGCAGTGTCAGATTCAGGCCGTCCTGTGTGGCACTGGCATAATCCGGCACACCCTCCACATCTCCTGCCGCCTCCAGGTGCAAAGTAGGCTTCATGGCCGCCGACATCTCCCAGGTTCCCTGGTCCACCAGAAGCTCCGCATCGATCTGGGCTATCTCCACATACACCCGGCAGGTGCCGTCCTCATAGGCGTCCAGGCGCACGCTCACCGCCATGGGCAGCCCCTCAGCCGTTACTTCATCCGCCCGCAGGGACATTACCAGAAGCGCCTCCTCCGGAGCCTCGTTGTAGTCGTCACGCAGCGCCAGCTCACTGCCGTCCGCCTGAACCAGCACTGCGTTCTTGCCGCCGTCCGTCACGTTCAGCGCAGCCTTGCCGCCATCCTCATAGACCAGCTCATATGCCCCTTCCCCGGTCATCTCCCAGGTGCCGTTTAAGAATGCCTCTCCGGTGACATCCGTGAAGTTCCTGTCATGCTGCAGGATCAGGCTGCTGCCCATGTCATTGTTGGCATAGAACACATAAATCTGAATGGGTGTCTCGTCCTTGGCCGGGTCGTAAGGATAGTCCGGCACATGGGAAGCGGTGCGGTGGTTTGCCATGCCCCCAAAGGACATGTCCGTGAGGCAATCGTCCACATAGGCCACCTTGACGCTTCCATTGGTGTAGGAAGCCATCTCCACCACCTGGGAAGCCGTAGCCTTGGCATTGTCCTCCAACGTGTTCATATCCCCGTCTGCTCCTCCGTCCGTGCTGTACTCCAGCTCCTCGTCCAGCAACTGCCAGGTGCCTGCATCCGTGACGCTGCCTCCGAAATACTTTGCATAGTATGTGCCGTCCTCATTCAGGCGGATGAAGCAGTCCCTGCCTGTGGAGTCGTCATAGTAATAGCCGTCCCACATCTGCACCTCCCCGGTACCCTCTGCTTCCTGGGACTCCACAGACTCCTGGCTCTCCACGGATTCCTGGCTCTCTACGGATTCCTTGGAGTCCTTTCCCGCGTCTTTTGCATCTTCCGCACCTTTGCCGCATCCGCTTAGCAGGAACGCTGCCGATAGCCCTGCCGCTGCTGCCACTGCCCACATTTTTCTCTTTTTCATCCTTTCCCTTCCTTTCTTGCATCACTTGCATCAACATTTTTTATGATAACTTTACTATCCTTTCACTGCCCCTACCACCATGTTCTCCTCCAGCTTTCGGATGAAGAACGGCAGCAGCACGATCACGGGCAGCGTAGCCACCACGATCACCGCGAACTGGATCAGGTACCGATTGTAGTCCGGGTTCGCATAGTTCAGGAAGTCCTGGTTCCTGCTGGTCAGATCCCTGATATAGAGCTGCAGCGGCCACCACTCCTTGTTCCTGGGCACATAGATGGAGGCCTCGAACCAGGCGTTCCACGCCGCCAGAGCCGTGTTGATCATGGTGACCATTGCAAAGCCTCTGGCCTGGGGCAGCATCACCCGGAACATCAGGCTGATATGTCCGGCTCCGTCTATCCGGGCAGCCTCTACAGTGGCCTGGGGCACCTGGAGGAACGCGTTCATCATCATGATCACATAGATCGCATTGGTGCATCCCGGGATGATCACCGCCCAGGGAGTTCCCACCATTCCCAGACTGCGTATCACCATGTAAGTGGGAATCAGGCCGCCGTTGAACATAGTGGCGAATATCAAAATTCCCAGAAACAGGGGCTTTAGCTTGCTGGACTGGCTCAGCACATAGCCTCCCGTCACATTCAGCACCAGTCCCAGCCCCGCGGTGCCCGCCACATAAAATACCGTCACCCCGTAGGAGAGCAGGATGCCGGCATCTTTCAGCACCAGCTTATAGCCCTCCAGATTGAAGCCCCCTTTGGGGAAGAGCACTAGCCCCTCCGAAGCAAACAATGCGCGTCCGTTGGACAGGGAGCTCATGAGCACATGCCACATGGGCACCAGGCTGCAGAAAGCAACCAGTGCCAGGAGCAGGCCTAAGACCACATTGGCGGTCTGTCCGCCTATGCTGCCATTCTCCACCATTCCCTCATGTCCTTTCTTCGCTACCTTTGCCATTTTTCATCACCCCCTAAAACAACGAATAATTGGTGGCTTTTTTATTCAGCCTGTTTGACGTCAGCAGTAAGATCAGACCCATCACGGACTGGAACAGACCCGATGCCGTGGACAGCCCGTAATTGTTGGAGCCGCCGAAGCTCATCCGGTAGGTGTAGGTGGACAGTACGTCCGCCACATCGTAGGTCTGAGGCATATACAAAAGCAGCACATTGGTGCCCACCATCTTGAACACCATGCCAATGTGCATGGTCCACATCATGATCACCAATGGCAGGATCCCCGGGATGGTGATATGCCACACCCGCCGGAAGCGGTTGGCTCCGTCAATGGCCGCGGCCTCGTGGAGTTCTCCGCTGATATTGGAGATGGAGGCCACATAGATGATGGAGCCCCAGCCGATCCCCTGCCAGATGCCGATCATGGTATAGATGATCCAGAACACCGGAATGTTGGGATTCGCCAGCCAGTTCTGCTTCTCCGCGCCCAACAGGGAAAGCAGCTGGGTCACCGCCCCCTTTTCGCTTAAGAATTCCGTGGCCAGGGCGCACATCACCACCGCAGACACGAAATTGGGCATATAGCTGGCCAGCTGGAAGCCCCTGCGGCTCTTCTTGTGAGGGTATGTGGTCAGCACCAGCGCGAACAGGATAGGCGCGAAGAACCCGAAAGTCAGGCTTAGAAGCGCCATTGCCAGCGTATTGCGGAAAGCCAGCGGGAAACCCGTGCCTGTAAACAGATCCACAAAGTTGCCAAGCCCCACCCATTTGCTGCCGAACAGCCCCTTGTTCACGGAGTAGTCCTGAAAGGCCATCAGAATGCCCGGCAGGGGCAGATAGTGGAACAGCAGCTCCCAGAGCAGTACAGGGAGAAACAGCAGGTACAGGACGCCGTTTTTCCGGAAATCCTCTTTCCAGGTCACTTTCTTTCCGGCCGGCAGATTCTTTTTGCGTTTCATGCTTTTTGCCATCTTTCTCCTCCAGCCTCCTGCCCTACTTCACCGTCTCATAGGCCGCATTGTAGATTTCCGTCACCTTTTCGGCCTGGTATTTCTGAACTGTCTTCACATAACTGTCCCATTCTCCGTCGTCCCACACATCGTACCCCTCACCCTTGATCATGGCAGCCACGCTCTTTTGGAGGAAAGGCTCCAGATTGGCCATGATCTTGGAGATTTCCGCCCTGTCCTCGGCGCTTACTGCATTATTCACTGATACGGGAATGGAAGTATTGCGCTCGCCATAAGTGCCCCATGCCTCCACGGCCTGGGTAAGATACCGGTCGTATCCTGTGTCGATGCGGGAGACCAATCCCAGCCTGTGGGACACCCGGTTCAGGATCAGCGCGGTGAACTCGTTGCTGCTGGAGTCCACATTGTCCCGATACACAACCGTCTGCACGCCGTTTCTGTCCTCCATCTCGTACAGGCCAGCGGAATGGCCTGTCCTCTCATAAAACGCGTCCTGGGCTTTCGCAGCCTGCTCTTCGTTGAAGCCGCTGCCGCTAAGCAGAGCGCCCTCCTCCGAGTACAGGAAGTCCGCGTACTTTAGGTAGGTGGCCACCTCCTCTTCCGTCAGTTTTTTGGTCAATACTGTGGCGATTCCCAGTTTTTCAAACTGGTAGAATGTGTCCGGTTCCTTTCCCTGCTGCTCAGCTTTGCCGTAGACATCGTTGATGGGCTGCCTGGCGCCGAAGACCATGGCTCCTTTGGTGAACTCGTCTCCCGCGTCAATCTGAGCTCCCACGGTGGAGATCCTCCCCTGCCATGCCCCCACCTTTCCCTGGAACACCTTAGCCGAATCCACGGCGAAGAACATGTCGCCGGTGTGCTCCCCGAAAGCCTTGTCGAGCCAGCCCTTATTGTACCAGGTATTCAGGCACTGCAGGTAAGCGCGCATATTGTCATTGACAGTGCCGTTCACCACTTTGTCCGTGTTCGGATCTATGTACCAGTCAGGGCAGCCTCCACCGAATCCCGTATAGAAATCGCCGGTTTTCTGGTATCCCCAGAAGAAAGGCGCGAAGCAGTAGCCGTCCTCAATGCCCTGGTCCTCCAAAGCCCTCTGGAAAATTTCGAACATCCACTCCCAGTCGCTGATGTAGATGGGCTCGTCGCCGCCGCTTGGGAATACGACATCGTCTTCCCAGCTCAAAGTGTCTGCGGGATCCTCGTACCCTCCGGTGAACGCGGCGCCGGTCTGGGGGTTCGCGCCGTATTTCACGATCCAGTCTCTGCGGTAGCAGTAGCCCTCGAAGATCAGGGGCGCCTTATCGCTTACGCCGTAAAGAGCCAGCAGCTTCTTCTCCCCGTCCACGATATTGTACATATCCTGCTCCACGTCCGGATTGGCCTCCAGATAGGCCATCAAATTGGGCATGTTGGCGGGAATCAGTTCCGTCAGATCCCAGATAATGTCCTCCTGATACAGCTCCATCGCCGAGCTGGTGGCTTTAGACATGTCCATGATGTCGCAGTAGTCTCCGGTGCCCAGGAGGTTGGCAAAGTCGTCCGACTCCGACCCGGGAGGCGCCACAAAGTATTCCACTTCCACTTTCTTCCCGTCAAAAGTGTAATTCTCCCTGAGATACTTTACGATGGGATTGTCGTTATAAGTATCGTAGAAGCTGGTGTCCTCTCCCCTGGGAAGCCAGCAGGTGACATGGAGCGTATCTGCGTCCGAGCTGCCCTCCTGGGAGCCGCAGCCTGAGGACAGCAGCATTGTTCCCACAAGCGCCATGGGCAGAAGCGCTTTTCCCAAAATACCTTTGTGATTTTTCATAGTTTCCTCCTTGATTTTGATTTCTTTTTCCACATTATGCCGGTTCATTTTGCTTTAGCTTCATTATATAGGATTCATCCCCCTAAAAAGACTGTTTTTTCGCTCTTACAGTCGTATTTTCGCTCAATAAATACACTTTGGGCAAATTTACAGTCGCCAAAACCAATTTCCTATTGTATAATCAAGACAATAGAATCCACGTATCGCGCGTCTTCTATTGTCATAAATAACAGAATCCGCCTCCAGGCAAAAAGTATGGAGGCGGACCCAAATGGGAGGTACCAGGATGAATTATCAGGAATTGTTGGACAGTTTTGACGAGGGGACAAGGGAAAGGCTGCTGTTTTTGTCCCAGCTGGTTGCCTCCGGCCATGAGAGGCTGGATCACTTGATCTACAGTCCTGAGGGGAAACTTCTGGCCAGCAATGCCAGGGATGAGCATATTCTGGATCTGCTCTTCTCCGGCGGAAGCCTGGGCCTGCGCGCCATGGATTACGGCAGGGAGCATACCATGCCCTATATCCTCAGCTCCTCTCTGGGAAACCTCTATGCCGTTGTCTACCGCCACTCCCAGGGGAGGCTGTCTGCCTTTCATGTGCTGGGGCCTGTCTTCACGGACGCGGTGTCGGACAAGCAGCTGAGCAAGGCCATTGCCGCCTACAATCTTCCCCCTGCTTTCGCGCCCCGGTTCTCCAGAGCCGTTCGGAAGTTTCCCGTGATCCCCTGGCAGGATTTTAGCAGTTATGTAATCATGCTCCACTATGCAGTCAACAGGGAACGGATAGACCGCAGCGATTTTGCCTACATGCCCAAAACTGCAGAGCTTCTTTCCAGCCCTGCGGATCCCCTTTGGGAAATCGAGAAAGCCGCAGAAAACCAAAACCGTCCCTGGATGGCGGAGCAGGCGCTCTTAAACAATGTCCGGGAGGGAAACCTGGACTTTCGCTCTGCCCTGTCCTATGCAGGCATGGTGAGCTCCGGGGTAAAGATCGATGTGGGAGAGCCCATGAAGAAAATCCAGGTCTCCTCCTGCGTCTTCGCCGCCCTCTGCGCCCGGGCAGCCATTGAGGGCGGACTGCCCCCCCAGACTGCCTATGACCTCCAGAACCTCTATTCCCAGAGTATCCTGAGCACCCAGGAAATCTCCCAGATCGCGGACATCAACCACCACATGTACGAGGACTTCATCCTCCGCGTCCATAAGCTAAAGCAGCGTCCCGGCATCTCCCCCCAGATCAGAAAGTGCATGGATTACATTGAAATGCACCCCTATGACAAAATCTTCATCTCAGAGCTGGCCGCTTCTGTAGGCTATACGGACTACTATCTCAGCCGCAAATTCAAAAAGGAGGCCGGATGCAGCCTCCATGGTTATATTCTGCAGCAGAAGATGGCCTGCGCCGGGAATCTGCTCACCGTCACTGACTTAAGCGTCCAGGTAGTCAGCGAGCGGCTGCATTTCTGCTCCAGAAGCTATTTTACGGACAATTTTTGTAAATTTTACGGCGTCTCTCCCACCGAATACCGCAGGAAGCACCGGAAGATATGACCAAAGCCGTTACAGCCGCACCCCCATGGAGCGCAAAATATCCTGTACGGGTCTGACATCGATTTGGGCGGGCGTTTTTTTCTGACGTATGGCCTCTGTGGCCGCGATTCCCGCGGCCTGCCCCATCCCCATATTTTCTCCCATTCCCCTGCCGGAAGCAAACCCCAGATGGGTTGCGCCTGCGCACCTGCCCGCCGCCAGCAGATTGTCCACTCCCACCGGCACGAGACATCGGTAGGGATAGGCATGCCCATCCTCTTTTCCGCGCCTTATCTTTTAGCCTTTTACCGCACCGCCTGTCATTCCGCCCACAAAATATTTCTGGAACGCAAAGAACAGCGCCACGATAGGTATCGTCGTCACGGAGCATGCCGCCATCAAAAGCCCATACTCTGTGGAGGACTCGGAAGCGAATTCCTGCAGCCCCGTTGCAAAAGTGCGCGTCGCCTGATCCGTCAGCACGCCTGCAAACAAAATATTATTCCACGCCAGCAGGAAAACATATAGTCCCGTGGCAACCATCCCCGGCACCACCAGCGGCAGAACCACCTTTACCATGGCCTTAGTCCGGGAACACCCATCGATCATGGCCGCCTGCTCCAGTTCGTCCGGAATGCTGTCAAAATAGCTTTTCAGCATCCAGATAGAATAGGGAATGCCGAAAGTGGCAAAGGCGATCACAAGCCCGTGCAGGGTCTTCGTCATGGGAATCCCCGTGAGCTTTGTAAAATTCACATACATCAGATAAATGGGCAAAAGCATGGTAATGCCCGGAAACAGCTGGGTTGCCAAAATGGAAATCGAAAATGTCTTCTTCCCCCCGGAACCTGAACCGGCTGAGCGCATAGGAGGCCGGCACAGACATCAGCAGGGAAAATACCACTGTGGCAGTGCAGACAATGATGCTGTTTTTGATATATTTCAAAAGCGGGACTACCTCCCACATTCTTTTGTAATTTGTCAGAATCGGATTCTTGGGCCAAATGGGCGTGTCGCTTCCCATAATCGCGAACTTGCTGGAAAAAGACATGGAAGACTTCTTATTCCTTTTCCTCCTGCATGGCCAGCCGCATATAGAGGATTGCAAGCAGCAGCATAATCACCAAAACCACACCGGACATTGCGGCGCCCTGTCCGAATTCCCAAGTCTGGAAAGAGGTCTGATAGACAAGGATGGATATCAGATTCGCTTTTCCGGGCGGCGCCGATCTTCCGTACATCACATAAGGCAGCGTAAATTCCCCCGCCCCTTTGATAAAAGAAAGCAATACGATCATAACCGATACATTCTTAATGCCCGGAACCGTGATATATAAAAACCGCTGGAACACATTGCCGCCGTCTATTTTACACGCTTCGTACAATTCCTCCGATATCGTCTGCAGCGCCGCCAGAGTTGCGGATAGTCTGTTTCCGAAAGTGTTGGCGCTGCTGAGCAAAAATCCATCATAGCATCCGCCGCTTAAGGCTGACCACTTTTCATAGTCTCCCTCCGTCCCCCTGACAAAAAATACGCCGTCAAAGGCCAAGCCGGAGCGAATCACCGCGTCCCTGCCGCTGGTGTCCTTGAACATATAGAAGTTCGGATAATTCTGTGCCAGCCTCTGCACAGTCAAAGGTTCCATCTCATTTAGGGTAATCTGGGGCAGCTGGTACAAAACAGTCGGGTAGCCCAGCCTGAGCATTCCCTCTAATTCCTGCCCGATCTCCTCCTGGGAAAGGTCAGCCCCTTTGGGCGGACAGACCGTAAAGCCGCACACGCGCATCTGCTCTATTGCCTCTGCAGCGTCCCTTTTTCCGGTCTTTTCTTTCATCCATGCAACCCAGTTCTCCATTTCCCGGACGGCCGCCCCCTTTTGCGGTTCCAGTACGCCGATCAGCATCCGAAACCCCAGTTCTTTCGCTTCCCCGGCGCACAACAGCATCATTTCCTTTTTTTCTACGTCTGTCAGTTCCCAGCCGTCCCCATTCCGGGTACGTCCGGAATGAGAATGCAGCCTTTCTCCATTCTCAGGGGCGTGACAAACATTTCGTTTTCCTTAGCAAGGCTCCCGCTTTCCATATAAATCGCGTTTTCAATGGCGCAAAGCACATTGACATTTCCGGGGCCGCCGCCATGGCTGGCCAGCTTGCAGCCCGCCGCCGCGGAAACAGCGGCAATGTCCATCCACTCCGTCACGCCTCCCGCACGTCGGTTATCGGGCTGTACGATGCTTGCGCCGCCGGAGCGGATCACATCGTAAAACTGATGTCTGGTGTAATAGTTTTCTCCCACTGCAATGGGAATCCGCAGCTTGTCCCGCAGCCGCACATGGGAATCCCTCATATAGGGCTGGAGCGGCTCCTCAAACCAGTAAACGCCCAGTTCCTCGTATGCGTGCCCGCCGCCGCAGGGCTTCCGCCTCGTCAAAGAAGCAGTTCGTATCCACCATGACCCGGAACTCTTCCCCCAGCGCCTTGTGGATCGCCCGGATCCGTTCCTGATCCTCCGCCAGGCTGTCCCGTCCCACTTTTAGCTTAACCGCGCCAAACCCTTCCGCTGCAGCGTCCTCGCACTGTTTGATAAATTCTTTCATGCCGCCGCCATAATACCAGCCCACCATGGCGTACGCGGGAATCGCTTCCCGCCTTGCGCCCAAGACCATGGCCGCAGGCAGCCCTGCTGCCTTGCCCATAATGTCCCACAGCGCATTGTCGATTGCCGCAATGGCGATATTAGCAACTCCTACAGTTCCGTAATATTCCGTTGCCACATACATATCGTTCCTGATTTTGCGGACCATATGCGGATCCTGTCCCCGAATGACTTCTGACAGTTCTCTGTCAATGATCAGCTTCACGGTTTCCATGCCGGAATGGATTCTTCCGAAGTAAGTGAGCGCAGTGCCTGTCACTCCCTCATCCGTGCGGACTTTCGTCAGCAAATGCCCTACCACGTCATAGGTGTGCAGGGAATCCGAAACCGGATGTTCCACGGGCTTTTTTAAAACGATGGTTTCTACCCCTGTAATCTTCATTCCCATTATCCCCCGCTTCCTTATAAAATTTTATTGATCTGGTTTCCTTTCATCCACTCCCTCAGATTCCGGAAAACGATCTCCGCACGCAGCACCATGGACTCCTGAGAGGCAAAGGCAATGTGCGGCGTGACCAGGCAGTTTTTCGCCTGCAGCAGGGGATGCTTTGTGTCAAGCGGCGGTTCTGTTTCAAAAACGTCCACTCCCGCTCCCGAAAGCTTTCCTTCGTTAAGCGCATCCGCCAGTGCATCGGAGTCCACAATGGGGCCCCGCGCCGCATTGATCAGATAAGCCCCCTGTTTCATAAGCGCCAGCCTTTCTGCATTGATCAGTCCCTTTGTCCCTTTCGTCAGCGGGCAGTGCAGCGTGACAATATCGGAATTTTTCAGCACTTCTTCCAGGGAAAGCTTTCAGTTCACTGCCCACAAAGCCTTCTTTCGTCTCCCCTGCGCGGCACCGCGCTTCCACTTGCCTGACATTGCGCAGCAGCGACAGAGTCATTCCGATCACCAGCTCCGCCAGCGATTCATTGGAATATCCGGAGGCATTGCTCACCGCTATGTGCCTGGCCCGGGCGCTCTTCAAATCAATATGGTCAACCCCTGTAAAAGCCACGTCAATAAATTTCAAGTTCCCGCAGGCATCGATCACTTCCCCGGAAAGCGGCATATTGGCCAGTATAATGACATACGCCTCACCCCCACCTGTAAATCTTCCAATGCTTTACTCCATTGACTCCATATCATTCAATCTGTATTTATGTAAGCAAAAAATTATCCTAACCACCCCTGATAAAACGCGACCGCTCCCAAAATTGCGCCTACAGCCATTGCCTCCTCTTTCATCCCTTTTTCTGCTTTCTTTTGATAGCGCTCCGCATTTCCTGCAAAGTCCCCTGCATACCCCATCGCCCGCTCCATAACGGCTGTATCGCCAGTTCCACCATTCCAAAAATACCGGAAAACAGTACGCATTTGCCACCGTTTCCTGGTATTGATACCACACTAAAACAGAATCTTTTTTATTCTGATACAGATTATTCTGATACAGAAGCATTCTGCCGCCTGTAAGTATCGTTGTCTTTTTGACTTAACTCGTTTTCTACCTGCACCAGCTTTTTCTCCAGCTCCCGGATTTTCTTTTCATCCCCGGAAGCTGACTGGATCTGCTGCTCCAGTTGCTGCTTTTTCTCTTTTAGCTTCTCGATTTCCCTGTCAGCCTTATCCGTATTTGTGACACATTTCTCCGCCGGCTTTCCCTGGCTGTCCCCGCTTACTTTCGGCTCTTTACCGTCTTCGCCTACCCCGGAACGCTCCTCCCCTCCGGATGCATGGCCGGCTTTCGGATCCTCAAAAAAGATTTTCCGGTTGCCGTTCTCGTCCTGGCCTACTCGGTACAGTCCCGTAGGCTTTTGCCCCAATTTTTCACTGCTGATGTATTCATCCCGTGGTTCGGACAGCTTGCCAGCGTTTTTTTCCTCAGCAGCTTTCTCTGCTTCCTTTGCCTTTTCCGCCCTCGGGACGGTCTGTTTTTCCTTTACCCGCTCTGCATAGTCGGTGCCGGAATGATCGTAGTTTCCATGAATCTGCATTGCCATAAGCATGTTCCTCCTTCAATTCGATGTTGGCTTCCTTTTTCTTTTTTCGGCTGAAGAAAGTAACATTTTAATCCATTTGCCGTGTGCTGCTTTCTGGATGCTGTGGAATGATCATCAGCACATGGAAGACAAATACATTCTCCTAACCGCCCACAGCGCCACATGGCACAGGCCGTATGCCGCCGACACGGTAGAACGCACCCCATACATGACCGGGGTAGGCAAGATAGCCTACCATGGGACATCGTACAGAAGCTCCCTGACATACCAACTCACAAGCGGCAGGCTGGATACTTACCATGCCGATATTAACAGACAGACCCAGGGCATAACAAAACAGCTAAAGGTTGAAAACGCCTTAGAATGGACAGGACGGCTTAAATTCCGTTAGTAAATGAATTTGAGGTTTCACATGACTCTATATTATGATATAATTATTAATATATGTGGAGAAAGGAGGATTGGAGATTTATGCTTACTCCTATTGTTATTATTGCGTAGGCAAGGCTATCGCAACTGAAAATTGATCGAGTGTTGCGGGTAGCCTTTGCTGTTCCTATTAAACAGAAATATGATAGGAGTGCAAAATGAGCTATAAGAAAGCAGCACATGTTCTGCCACAAGAATTATTGGCAAAAGTCCAAGAATACATTGATGGAGAGTTTATTTATATTCCGAGAATTTCTAACCATAAGAAAAACTGGGGAGAGACAACCTCAACACGTCAAGAATTACAAGATAGAAATGAGCAAATTTATATGGACTATGTTGCTGGTGAACATATAGAGTATTTAGCTGAAAAATATTTTCTATCCGTAAAAAGTATTCAGCGCATTATTGGGCAGTTGAAAAGAGAACATAATGATTAAAAGCGGGCTGGTATGGTTTATAAAACTATGCCAGCCTTATTCTTATGCTTATTTATGAAAAGAGTATTAGGTTTAGCTTGCCATGCTGTAATGTTACAATTCATTTGAAAAAATGTTGTGACAATCCACCTTTTATTTTTTAGTAATGTAACGAGAGGAAATTCAGCATGGAGAAAAAAATGTGGGAAATACAGATTCTTTCACTGCCGCATATATTGAAGCACTGTAAAAAATGTGGCAAGAAAATGGCATTTGCTTGTTCAGAACAATTTAGGATCAATGCACAGCGGAAATATTTGGATATTTGGCTGATTTATAAGTGTCTTAATTGTAATGAAACATGGAATGCAACTATTTTTTCCCGCATTTATCCACAATCGTTAAATGCAAAATTGTTAGAGAAGTTTGAAAAAAACGATAAGGTCCTTGTAGAACAATATGCAATGGATAATGGTTTTCTGCGAAGAAACGGTGTGGGGGTTGAACTTCCCCTATATTCGGTTATTGGGGATAGTTTTTCTCCAGATGAAACTGTAGAACTTGAAATCAAAAGTAAATATCTTTTGCCTATAAAAGTATCTTCTCTTATTAGAGATACATTACATATATCACAGAAAAAATATTCGCAATTGATCATAGATGGAAAGATAAAAAGTATTCCTAATCAAGACTTGCAAAAATGCAAATTAAAAAACGGTATCACACTTATTTTTAACGAATAAAGCAAATATAAACTCACTAAATAAAAAACAGAGATTTTTGGTGCTGCCCTGTTCAAGTTCTGCTTTGATGAACAAGAAGTATAACAAATCGCCCTGCCATCTCCGTCGAGGGTATCAGCGGAAAGCCCACACAGGGATGGTATGTATTGAACCTATTCATTTCTATCCCAGTGCTCCTCACCCTCATAAGGAATACTTCTATTCCCAAATAATGATGCCGGATAAGTTCTTTCCTCAAAATCGTTAATAGACAATCTATGAACAGGCACTCATAATTATTTAAAAAACGAAGGAGAGTGCCTGTTTATGAATACCTTAAATGACTATATTTCGGAATATATTGAATACTGTGAGTACCGCAAACGATTGGACTCCAAAACATTAAAGGCATACAGGATAGATTTAAAGCAGTATACAGACTATTGCTCTGATTTACCTGACTGCTTTCGCAAAGATATTGTGGATAAGTTTATCACAAACCTGCATAAAAGCTATAAGCCCAAAAGTGTTAAACGTAAAATTGCAAGCTTAAAAGCTTTTTTTCATCATATGGAATATAAAGAAATATTAGCAGAAAATCCCTTTGTAAAACTGGACATACGTTTTCGAGAAGCCAAGCTGCTCCCAAAGACTATTCCTTTTCACTCCATACAGGCATTCCTGTCTACGCTCTATGCCCACAAGGGGCAGGCTGAATCTGAATATCAGCATAGATGCCGCATAAGGGACATTGCTGTCATTGAGTTGCTGTTTGCTACCGGAATGCGAATTTCCGAATTATGCTCCCTGAAACCATCGGATATAGATTTGGATAGCAATAATATCCTGATTTATGGGAAGGGCGCCAAAGAAAGAATTATCCAGATTGGTAATCAGGAAGTTATCGCCGCACTAAAATTGTATAGGGAGACATTTCTAAAAGACATGAATTCATGTGGATACTTTTTTGTGAACAGGCTGCAGCGTAAGCTGTCGGATCAGTCTGTCCGCTTTATGATTAACTATTATGCAGAATTAGCTGGCATCAGTCAGCATATTACTCCGCATATGTTCAGACACTCTTTCGCAACCCTTTTGTTGGAGCAGGATGTCGATATCAGATATATTCAGAGGATGCTCGGGCACAGTTCCATTAGCACTACTGAAATTTATACGCATGTGTCAAGTTCAAAGCAAAAAGATATCCTTGTGCATAAGCATCCTCGGAACCAGATGGATGTCAATAAAGGATAATTCTTGATTATCAATACAAGAAATGGAAGAGTTAATTTCTAATAGAATTTAATAAAAAGAAGGTCTATTTTGAGGATAGCAGTTAAGGAAATTCCGGTTTCACAAGAAAAAGCATA
>CATKYJ010000019.1 GCA_949840885.1 uncultured Acetatifactor sp. | reverse complement strand
GACCTTTTCACATAAAATGGTCTTTCCCATTTTGGAAGGGCCTACCAGAGAAGTCAGGAAGCCGGATACCTTGATGGCCTGCATCAGCCGGAATTCATAGGGCAGGTCGGAAATGGCAGATTTTCGCGAGATATAGGTGTATTCCGGAAATGCCCCGGGGCGGAAGACATCTTCTGCTCTGAGTCCCATATGCGTACCTCCTTATCCGTTTTATCCATTATACCATATTTTTAACCGATTTAAACCTTTTTATTGGTTTTTAATCCATTTAATTGATTCCCGCGGGCAATGAGCCAAGCGGATGCGCCGGCATCCGTCTGGCGAATGCCGCGAGGGTCACATACCAAAGTGCCCGAAGGATACTTTCAGCTTTGCAGCACTGCAAGCTTGATGCCCCATTGCTGGCGGCGGAATGCAGAAACCATTATGCGGATTGCTGTCAGAGGTGGCTGTAGCACAGATAGGCCCCTGTCTTTAAAACCAGAGCAATGACCAGGATGGCAAAGGAGACATAAAAGGCCGTCATGTCGAACAGGGAGGCGGTCAGGGTGATGAAGAGCAGGCACGCCAGCAGGATGTCCAGCACGATGCCGCCGCTCTTGTCGTGGAGATAGCGGTTCCTCTCATCCGTCTCCTCCAGCCTCTGCTCCTTTAGCAGAAGACGGTTGCGAAGCAGCTTTTTGTTGTGGACGATTCTGGAGATGACGTAGGCCATGCCGCCGAAAAAGACGATCCTGCTGAAGCGGTTCGCCAGATTCGTCATGATCCTGGAATCCCCTCCGCCCAGTTCGCCGACGGCTACCATATAGATCAGCATGGCGATCAGGAGCAGGTACAGAATGCGGATGCGCCATTTAATCTGTGCGATGTAGTCAATATTCTTATAATTTCGCATATTCTTCGTCCTCCTTGCGTTTATTTTCCTCTAAGCAGCATAAATCCTCGATCGTGGTATGAAAGACCTGCGCCATCCGGTAGGCCAGCATCAGGGACGGCTTATACTGTTCCTTTTCGATGGAAATGATGGTCCGTGCGGAGACATGAACCAGGTCGGCCAGCTGCTGCTGGGTCAGGCCGTATTCGCAGCGCAGTTCTTTGAGTTTTGTTTTCATGGCTTTTCATTTCCTTTCGGCAGAGAGATATGAAGCGAACTTCATATGAAGTTTACTTCATAGTAGCATGAGAAAAAAAGAATGTCAAGAGGAAAAATGTGGATTCAGAAAAACCGGATTCAGAAAAACTTTGGAAAATGTCTTGGAAAGCGGAAAGCGAAATTCTGGTAAAATCTTGGAAAGTGAAAATGAACACAAAAACAGGGGGCCGAAGCCCCCTGGAGAAAACCATGCGTCAAAGTAAACGAAAGTAAACTAAGGTCAAACTAAGTTAAACCCCAAGCCAAACCAATGCCAACTCAAGGCCAAACTAAAGCAGGCTTGCCCGCAGTTCCTCGCCGCTTTTGGCGCTCAGACAGGCAGGCGGGATGTCGAAGACAGTCTTACAGCCATGAGCGCCCTCCCGAGACAACCGGTATGCCGCCCTTGCGAAAGCGGCGATGACACTGGCCGTAAACTCCGGATTGGAGTCCAGCTTCAGATTGTATTCGATGAGGTGGCGGTTCTCCCCCTCCCAGCCTGTGGAACCGCTGCGCAGCACAAAGCCGCCGTGGGGAATCCGGCTGTGGTCGCGCTTCAGCTCCTCTTCGGTGATGAAATGTACGGTGGCGTCGTAGTCGGAAAAGTAGTTGGGCATGGTTTTGATTTCCTCTTCGATTCTGCTCAGGTCAGCGCCCTCCTCAGCTACCACGAAGCATTCCCGGGTGTGCTTCTGCCTGGTGGTCAGCTCCGGATTTTCCCCGGTGCGCACTGCCTCCAGGGCGCTTTCCACGGGAATGGTGTACTGTTTCGCATCCTTTACGCCCTCAATCCTGCGGATGGCATCGGAATGTCCCTGGCTGACGCCCCGCCCCCAGAAAGTGTAGTCCTTTCCCTCAGGGAGAATGGCGTTTGCATACATCCTGCTTAAAGAAAACATGCCGGGATCCCAGCCCACGGAGATGATTGCGGTCTTGCCGCTTTCTTTTGCGGCGGCATCCACATTGGCAAAATGCTCCGGAATCTTCGCATGGGTGTCGAAGCTGTCCACCACATTGAAAAGCTTTGCATACTCCGGTGTCTGCACCGGCAGGTCAGTGGCGCTGCCTCCGCAGAGGATCAGCACGTCCAGCTTATCTGCCCAACTTGCCGCCTCGTCCACATGACAGACTTGAGCCGTCTGGGTAAGGATTTTTACATCCCCGGGATTCCTCCTGGTAAACACTGCTTTCAGTTCCATATCCGGATTCTGGCGGACGGCGCATTCTACGCCCCGCCCCAGATTGCCGTAGCCTAAAATACCGATTCTGATACTCATTAATATGCTCCTTTCCTGTGCTATGCAACTTAAGCCCACTCGATGGCGATGCCCGTGGTGTTGGGGCCTACATGGGAGGCCACGATCAGGTTCAGTGATGCCTCGCAGCTGCTCTGAACCAAAGAGCGGCATTTCTCGAAGAGCATCTCATTGCCCACATAGATGGAGCCCAGTCTGGCGGTTTCCCTGGATTGGGAGATGTGCTGGATATTGCGGAGGGCCGCGTTGATGCCCCGGTTCTTCTTGTAGGGCACGATGCGCCCATCGGTGATGGTGAGGGTCACCTTAATGTCCAGGATATCCCCGATCTTGCCTACGCTGGGAGAGACCCGGCCGCCCTGTACCAGGTATTTGAAGTCGTCCACCACGAAGAAGACATCGATCAGGCCCACCCGCCTGCGGATTTCCGCAGCCGTATCCGCAAGAGGCGTTCCCTTTTCCCTCATCTCTATGGCATCCACGCACAGGAATCCGCTTCCCAAAGTGGCGCTTAAAGAGTCGATCACCTCTATCCGGGATTCGGGGTAGGCGGACCGCAGCTCGTCCGCCACCATGCAGATCGTGCTGTAGGAGCCGCTCAGGGCCGAGGAGACCGCTATGCACAGAATGTCCTTTCCGGCCTCCAGGACCGCCTCGAAACTCTTGCGGGCAAAATCGGGATTCACCCCGGCTGTGTAAGCCCTGCGGGTGCTTAGCTGTTCAAAGAATTCTTTCCTGGACAGGATCTGTTCGTCTCCGTAGATCAGATTTTCGTCAAAATAGTAGTACTGTGGCAGATAGGAAATCTCTTTATCGTAGGGGGAGGGCAGGTCTACGTCTCCATCGGTAAAAATCACATATTCTTTCATGGGAACCATCCTTTTCTTTTTTGATTTACGAATCAATTCTTCTGTCTTCTTAGTTGTTTCTCGGAATCGTCCGCTACTTCTATCCTACTATGTCTGGCCCGCTTTGGCAAGTGATTTATGCTATTTTCTGTACGCCCCGCACTCGCTTTTTCCCTTTCCGAAAGCCTATACAGAAAGCAAAAACTTTCGCAAAGGCATTGACAAAACAAACTACATGTTGTAGAATGATTGCGTACTACAGATTGTAGAAAAGGAGGCGTTCCATATGGCTGAATTCAGAGCAGGAACCGCAGAGGCCCGGTTTGCGGATCTGATATGGGAAAACGAACCGGTGGCTTCCGGGCAGCTGGCAAAGCTGGGTGAGGCGCAGTTCCAATGGAAAAAAACAACCTCTTTCACGGTGCTTAAGAGGCTCTGCGACAGGGGGATTTTCAAAAACGAAAAGGGCATTGTGACCTCTCTGATTTCCAGAGAGGAATTCTACGCCCGGCACAGCGAGCAGTATGTGGAGGAGGCTTTCGGGGGCTCCCTGCCTGCCTTTCTGGCGGCTTTCGGCACCCGGAAGAAGCTTTCGGAGCAGGAGGCCGAGGAGCTGAAGCGCCTCATTGAGGGCATGAGGAGGTAAGGGGAATGCTGGATGAGATTTTTATGGGGATTCTGGACATGACCAGGACGGCCAGCCTGGTAATTCTGGCAGTGGCTCTGGCCAGGCTGCTTTTGAGGCGGGCGCCCAAGGCGATTTCCTACGGACTGTGGGCCCTTGTGCTGTTTCGGCTGCTCTGCCCCGTGGCCCTGGAGGCACCGGTGAGCATTTTGCCGGAGAGAAGCAAGGTGTCGCAGGACTATACCCTGGCGGATGAGCCCATTTCCCTGGCAGGGGCCGGGGAGGCGGCCTGGCGGGCGGTGGGCGATGCGGCCAACGGCGGGCTGGGCATACAGCATATCCGCACCACGAAGCGGGACGAGGCCGGCAGGATACAATATGTGACAGGCAGCTGGTGGGAGGTGGGGATTCTGGCCGGACAGTATGTGTGGCTGGCCGGGATCTGCGGCATGCTTCTGTACAGCGCCTTTTCTTATCGAAAAATCCGGGGCAGGCTTGCGGTGGCAGTGCCGCTTCGGGAAAATATTCTGGTGGCGGACCACATCGAGACGCCTTTCGTGATGGGCATTTTTGCTCCGAAAATCTATCTGCCCTGCAATCTGGGCGAGAGGGAGCAGGAATACATTATCTTTCATGAAAGGTACCATATACGGCGCCTGGATCATCTGGTGAAAGGGCTGGCCTTTCTGGCCTTAAGCCTCCATTGGTTCAATCCGCTGGCGTGGCTGGCTTTTGCCCTGATGAGCCAGGATATGGAGATGAGCTGCGATGAGGCGGTGGTGCGCAGGATGGGCGTTGGAATAAGGGCGGATTACTCCGCCTCCCTCCTGGCTTTTGCCACCGGACACCGGATCCTGGCTGGCGCGCCCCTTGCCTTTGGGGAGGGGGATACGAAAGCGCGCATCCGGAACCTGGCCAGGTGGAAGAAACCGGCATGGTGGGCCGTGGCAGCGGGGGTCCTTGCCGTGTCCGTGCTGGCGGTATGCCTGCTGACGAATCCGCAGCGTAGCAGATTCGGCATACGCATTACTATACCGGCGGGGAGTAAAGGCGGCGTCTATTATTCGGACGAGGAGATTTCTCCCAAGAGAGGCAGGGTCACATTTGCGGTGGGGCAGGACGTGGGGGACACGCAGATTTCCCTGGAACCGGTGGAGGTAGGCCGGGAGAATGCCTATGACGAGGCCCCTTATGTCACGCCCGGCATGCCGGTAGAAATGGAAGCGGAGAAAGGCGCATGGTTCCGGGTGGGGATTTACATGGAGAATCCGGGGGATGAGGATAAGGACGTATACGTGACGGTGTGGCCTGTGGAGGTGCGGATCGCTTCGAAAGCGGAAACCATGGGTGATGGGGGGACTGATATGCCGGGGGATTTCTGATAGACTAGAGAGAGAACGACTGGAGAAATAAGGACGGAATTATGAAAACAGAGAGCGCGAAAAAAACGACTTGTCAGGTGTGCATGCACCATTGCAGCCTGTCCCCCGGCCAGACAGGGCTGTGCGGGGCCAGGAAAAATAAGGGCGGAGAAATCGTTGGTGAGAATTACGGCCAGATTACGTCTGTCGCATTAGACCCCATTGAAAAGAAGCCGTTGAAGAACTTCCGCCCGGGAGGGAAGATTTTGTCCGTGGGAAGCTATGGCTGCAACCTGCGCTGCCCTTTCTGCCAGAACCATGAGATTTCCATGGGCGGCAAGATAGATGCCGGCGCGGTGTATGTGTCGCCGAGGGAACTGGCGGATACGGCCTTGGAGTGGAAAGAGCGCAGGAGGTCCGGGAACATAGGCATCGCCTATACCTACAACGAACCTTTGGTTGGCTGGGAATATGTCCGCGACACCGCCAGGCTGGTCAGGGAATACGGCATGGAGAACGTGCTGGTGACCAATGGGACGGCCGCCGCATGGGTGCTGGAGGAGCTTCTGCCTTACATGGATGCCATGAACATAGACTTGAAAGGCTTCCGGGAGGAGTACTACAGAAAGCTTGGCGGAGATTTGGAGACTGTCAAAGGGTTTATCGAAAAAGCGTCATCCAACTGCCATGTGGAACTTACTACGCTGGTCGTGCCGGGCGAAAATGACGGGGAGGACGAGATGGAGGAAGAAGCCCGGTGGATAGCGAGCCTTAGCCGGGGGATTCCCCTCCATATCACCCGATTCTTCCCCCAGTACCGCATGACGGACAGAGGGCCCACGGACGTAGGGACGCTTCGCCGTCTTGCCGGTATCGCGGGGCGGTATCTGGAGCATGTGTATCTGGGGAATGTGTAAAAGCGCTCAGTGCATTCGCCTGATGCTGCGGCAAAGAACTAATAGTGCCGCACCACCTCAAACCGTTCCAGCGCCACATCCTCATACTCCCGGATGCCTGCCTTTTGCTTAGCAATGGCAATCTGCTGCACCACCGTGTCCACACCCTCCAGGTTAGGCAGCAGCAGCCCGCGCTTCGCGCCTCTCGTCACAATGACCCCATAACGGCTCACATCCAGTTCCGCCGGCGAGGAGATGTCCTCCGTATCCCCCAGTACATCTACGCTGATGGAGATGCGGTCGGTTTCCCAGGCCTCCACCGGGGAGAATCTGGGATCCTGGGAACAGGCGCTGACGGCATTGGCGATGATCTCCTCCGCAAGGCAGTCCCGCACGGCCTGGATGGTGCCGATGCAGCCCCGCAGCTTCCCGTCCTCTTTCAGGGACACGAAAGCTCCCGCCCGGTTTCGGTACAGCTCCTCCGGCAGTCCCTGGGGCACCGCAATCTTACGCCCTGTCCGCACATATTCTTCTATAGTCTGCCTGGCCAGCCGCACATAAGGGTCTTCCTTTTCCCGCTGCGTCAGGAGGCGCGATTTCTCCTTTTCCTCGTACTGCTCCAGGAAATCCCGGGATTCGTCCGGCCCCAAAGCCCTGTAGCGGCAGATGCCGTATCCCACGCCGAAAGGCCCCTCATAGGACAGGCGCTTTGTCTCCAGGGCAATCCTATCGAAAGCCCCGGCCATGATGGTAAAGGAGCGGTGCCCGCATTCCGCGGCCTTTTCGCAGAAATCCTCGGAAAAATCAAACAGCTCCCCAAAGGCGGCCCTGCCCATCACATCCATGATCCGGGCATCGTACTGCGGCCCCTCCTCCTGATACCCGTAGGGGCCGTCCTCTTTCAGCCGATGGGACAGGTCGCCGCTGGCGATGATCACGGTGCGTCTGCCCAGCGTCTCCGCTACTTCCCGGATGCACTGCCCCAGGCGGTAATGGGAGATGAGAGGGAAAGCCGACAGACCGACTCTCACCAGACGGTATCCCGTCCAGTATTTGTTCGCGAAATACAGCGGAACCATGGTTCCATGGTCCAGCCGCCGCTCCCGCTCCCCCAGGGTGCCCGCATGCAGCCCCCGGACACCTGCCGATGCCCCCAGGCGCTCTGCGAAAGCCGTGTCATAGGAGACCTCCATGCACGCCTTTGGCGCCCCAAACTGCCCGAAGTCCCCTTTGGCGCCCCGCCCCGGGGAGATATGGAAATAGTCTGCGTACATGGTCTGATGGGGAGAGAGCAGCACGATAGTCTCAGGCTGCAGCTCTCCGATTTCCTCCGCCACTTGCTCGTATGCTCCAATTGTCTCTTGTATGCCCCTTTCCTGCCCACGGCCCACATCGGGAATGATGAGGGGCGGATGGGGAACCATATAACCTGCCAGGATTCCCATAGAATGCTCCTTTCCTGCGCTTCCACGCACATGGTATCAAAAGCCGCACATATCTTTATGCCAGTATTTTACCGGAAAACGCTATAAAAAGCAATGATTCAAGGGATAGGCTGTTGTAAAAGGCTGCAAAGGTTGTGGGCAAAAGTGTTGCAAAGCCCGCTTTCTTGTAATATGATAGAAGCAAAAGGGCTCTTTTGAGCCTGAAAACAGGAGAGCCAGCGCCCTGTACCCGGATGCGGCAGAATGCGCGTCAGGTGACTGAAAAGGCAGAACTATCTTCCGGAATAATGGAGGACTGAGAAAAGATAGAATGAATATACATACGCGAAATAACGGAAAAACAAATATGCAAAAGAACACAACAAAACACACAAAAGACATGACCCAGGGGAATCCCTACTCCCTGATGCTGGGCTTTGCGCTGCCCATCTTTCTCAGCCAGGTATTCCAGCAGCTTTACAACACGGCGGATGCGTTTATCGTGGGCAGGTATCTTGGCACCAACGCGCTGGCCGCGGTAACTTCATCGGGGACGCTGATCTTTCTCATGATCAGCTTCTTTGCCGGGATTGCCATGGGAGCCGGGGTGGTGATCTCCCGGTACTTCGGGGCAGGGGATTTGGAGGAGGTGTCCAGGGCCATCCATACGGTGCTGGCGTTCGGCCTGGCGGCCGGGGGACTGCTGACGGTAGTGGGAGTGGCGTTTACGCCTACGTTCCTGGTGTGGATGCAGACGGATCCGGAGGTGCTGCCGGAGGCCATATCCTATTTCCGCTATTATTTTCTGGGCTCCATGGCGCTGGTGCTGTACAATGTCTGCCGCAGCATCATGAACGCTCTGGGGGACAGCCGCAGGCCCCTGTATTATCTGATTTTTTCATCCGTGCTGAACGTGGTGCTGGATGTGGTATTCCTGGCAGTGTTCCGCTGGGGCGTATGGTCCGCAGCGGTGGCCACGGTGATCTCCCAGGCAGGCAGCGTGGTGCTGTGCATGATTCACCTGATGAAAAAGGGGAATGTGTTTACGGTGGAATGGCGCAGGATCCGGTTCCACGGGGATATTCTGAAAGAGATCATCCGCAACGGCCTGCCCTCCGGGGTGCAGAATTCCGTCATCGCCTTTGCCAATGTAATCGTACAGTCTCAGATCAATAGTTTCGGCAAGCTTGCCATGGCCGCTTACGGCACCCACGCAAAGATTGAGGGCTTTGCGTTCCTGCCCATTACCAGCTTCAACATGGCCAGCACTACCTTTATCAGCCAGAACCTGGGAGCTAAGCAGTATGAAAGGGCCAAAAAAGGGGCGCGGTTCAGCATCCTGGCGGCCATGCTGCTGGCGGAGACCATCGGCGTCTGCTGCTATGTTTTCGCGCCGAAACTCATCGGGCTCTTTGACCAGACGCCGGGCGTCATTGAACTGGGCGTCCGCCAGGCGCGGACGGTATCCCTGTTCTTCTGCCTGCTGGCCTTTTCACATGCCGTGGCGGCAGTCTGCAGGGGCGCGGGGAAAGCCTTTGTACCCATGTGCGTCATGCTGGCGGTGTGGTGCGTCATACGCATTACCTATATTTTTATCGTGATGCACCTCACAAATGAGATTGGCTATATTTACTGGGCATATCCGCTGACCTGGACGATCAGTTCTGTGATTTATCTGTTCTATTATCTCTGCTGCGACTGGGTGCACGGGTTCGATAAGGCGCCTGCGGAGAAAAAGCAGCGAAATGAGCAGGCATGACAGTAAATTCCCTGCACCGCGGCGGGCCTGGAGGCTGCCGCGGGCAGGGAATTCCACGCTTCATGCATTCTGTTTTAACTTGACAGGCGCATACAGTACCAGCTGTTCATAGCCTAACCCCGCCTTGACTTCATCGTCCACGTAAACCATATGCCCCATCAGCTCCCGGCTGTCGTCTATGGCGAAGTTCGTGTTCTCCAGCCACTTTTCGGTCTTGCGCCTGACATGGTCGTGGCTCTCCTCGTCCCCGTCTATGCTGACCGCCGCCGCGTACAGGCCGCCGGGGCATTCCACGATTTTCCAGGGGTCAGTGTCGGCCTGCGTCACCTCGTCCCTCACAGCCCAGAACCATTCAACCTTATCACCCCCGCCGCACAGGAAGTCAGGGGCATCGAACAGCATGGGCCTGAACAGATGGTTATGAGCCTCCTGCCAGGGCTCAAAGTCCCCGCCGAACAGTTCTTCGAAGCTCACCCGCCCGGATGTCACCGCTCGGAAAGGGGGAATCTTTACGATCATAATGTCCGGCACCTTTCTGTCCAGTTTCTCCGTGACTTCCAGCAGACGGTTTACCGTGGCCGGATTGCCGCTGTAGTCCACATTCGCGATCTGCGACCGGACTTCTCTGGCTTTCTCATAGAGCAGCTTCACGTCAGCCTCTCTGCTGAAGTCTGCCTGCTCGATCTGGCGGATGAATGTCAGGACAATTTCTTTCAGCTCCTGCAGGAGGGAAACATCCCTGTCGATATCCGCTACCTTTTTGCCCAGCACCTCCAGGACGATCTCGGAGCCGGATGTGCCAAAGATCCGCTGGATGTCCTTGATGCTGATGTTCAGCTTGCGCAGAACCAGAATCTGCTCCAGGCGGTGAATGGCGGCTTTGTCATAAAGTCTGTATGCGTAGTCGCTGCTGCGTGTACTCTCTATCAGCCCCATGTCCTCGTAATAGCGAAGCGTCCGGGCCGAAATGTCATACCTGGCCGTCACTTCCCTTATTTTGATGTAATCGTTCACTTCTCTGCTCCTTTGCGGGTTCTTTTTTGTAAGTAGGGTATGATTATAGTATAAACGCTTCCCCAACGGCGGAGTCAATCTATTTTTGAAAATCTTAACATTCTGGATGTGCAGGGATGCCAGTATCAAAACGGGATGATTTTACCTCACAATAATCTTTTCCGGACATTTGATCAGCGGTTTGCATTCCTTAGTAGTTCTCTTCGCCCTTAGCCGCAGGAACTTCCGGCGGGTACGGAGCCACGGCTCCACATAAAGTGAATTTTTCGAGTTTTTTCACAGAACGCCTGGATGACATAGCGCTGTTAACCGTTGATTTCCGTACCGGATCTTGATATGATAGAAGCTAAAGAGAAGATTCTGCCATCAAAAAATTTCCAAACAAAAGACAGGGGATCCGGAAAGGGACGAAATGCAGAGAAAAGAGAAGATATACTTCCACAATTTCCTCACAGGCATGCGCACGGGCCAGAACGTGACCCTGGAGCAGCTGGGATGGGGCCTGTACTCCGTGGACATGCTCAGCCGCATCGAGGCGGGCGAACGGCTGCCGGACAAAATGACGCGGGACCGGCTGATGGAGCGACTGGGCTTTGAGGACGATGGCTTCGAGGACTACCTGCAGCCGGACGAATACGATCTGTGGGAACTCAGGGACAGGCTGGTGCGGGCCGTGGATGCCGGGGACATATCGGAGGCCGAGCGGCTGCTGCAGCTTCTGGAACAGGAGGATACGGAAGAAAACGTTGTCCTCAGGCAGTTTTGCCTGACCATGAGAGCGCAGCTGATGCAGTACCGGGGCGCTTCCGAAGAAGAACTGCGGGAAATCTTCGGAGAGGCCCTTTCCTGCACTGTGCCTGACATTGCCTTGGGGAAATGGTGCGGGAGCCTGCTTGCCGTGCAGGAGTGGAACCTGCTGGCGGAATACATCCGCTGCGGCGGGGACGCGGGGCCTGTTGCCGGGGGAGAAGCCTCTGACCCTTATGCCGTCCGGGCCATGGAGAAGCTGCTGGAGGCAGTGCGCGGCTCTTCCAAGGATGCCTACAGTCGCGCCAAAATATGCCCCAAGGCAGCGTACTACCTGTGCCTGGAACAGCTGAAAGCGCAGCCGGAACCGTCTGCCACCGCCTGCCGCCGGCTTCTGCAGATATGCGCAGAGGCCGTGGAGGGTCTGCGCTCCTGCATGCGGATGTACTGGCTGTGCGAACTGCTGGAGCTCATGGAGAGGATCCTGGACTTGCTTGCAGGCCAGTCTCAGACTGAATCCGGGGAGCACGCCGCGGCACCTTTCGATCTGGCATGGGACAGGCTCTGGCAAAAGACAGCGCAGTCCCAGAGTATGGCAGAAGCGGCGGCATACGGCCCGGAGGACATGACGGCTATGGGAATGCCGGACGATGCGGAGAGCCTGGCACTGCTGACCGGTCAGATCAGGCAATGGCGGGAGGTTCTGACGGGGCTGTATCGGGAGTACGGAGTTTCGGAGCATATGGAAAACTGCTGCTACCTGTACAGCCAGACCCAGAACTACCGCATCGGCGATGTGGTGCGCAAGCGCCGCAGGATGCTTGGCATGTCGGTGCAGGAACTCTGCCAGGGGATTTGCAGCGAGAAGACCCTCAGGCGCCTGGAGAACAATAAGATGAAGACCCAGCGGGCTATCTGGAGGGAGCTGTTCTGGAGGCTGGGGCTGTCGCCGGAGTGCAAAAGGGAAAGCGTTGTCACGGAACGGCACGAAGTAATAAACATGTACCGCAGCGCGAAAGAAGCATTGAACAACCGGGAGACGGAAAAAGTCCATCGGCTGCTGCTGCAGATGAAAGAAGCACTTGACGAAGACATTCCGGCTAACAGACAGGAACTGAAGCACATGGAGTGCCTGCATAGGCTTCATAAGCAAGAGATCAGTGCAGAAGAATGCATAGTTGAACTCAAGGAGGCGCTGCAGTATACCGTTCCGCTGGAAAGCATAAAGAGAGTGAAAGACGGAGCTGACATTTATCTGACCTGCGGGGAATTGGGATGCCTGTATAATATCGCAATGAAATCCAAAGATGAAGCGGAAGAACTAAATATGGAATTGCTGGAGAGCATCGCCAGACGGTGCATGCCTGAAGACAGCATTCATACATATATTAACGTATATGAATTGATTATGGACGGTGTGGCAAGCCGCCTGGGAGATGCGGGGGACTATGAGAAGTCCACAGAAATCAGCGAGAGGGTTATGCGGGAATGCCTGTCTGCACGGAGGATGGGGATACTTTCCCACTGTCTGTACAACAGACTTTGGAACAAGATGGAGGCAGTAAAAAAAGGCACTTCTGCAGATCCTGGCATTTCTGCCGCCCAGGAACTACAGAAGTGCATACAGCTTGCAAGACTTTGCAAAAAGACATTTCACGAAAAATTTTATTATGGCAAGTTACACACTGACTGGCGGTAATCATGCGGTAACTATCACTACACTCGGGTCATCGTTCTGTGGCTCGCACCCCGGCTCCCCTCCTGGTTCCTCCCCGTCCTCTGCCGCGGGAGGTTTCGGCGGGTACGGAGTCGGCACTGTTGGCCTTGGCAGCGGAAGCATGCCAATGGAAAGAGCGAAAACAGCAGTAATGATTGCTTCTCTGAAATTCTTTTTCATGTTGATAATCCCCTTTACTTCGTTTTTTGTATATTTGAAGAAACATACGTCTTAATTATAACAGAAGTATAAAAGCCGGACAAGGGACAGAGTTGTCAAAAATCGACAAATCTTTTTTGACAACTCTGTCCCTTGAAAAATGGTCTTATGTCGTGATAAGCTATTTTTGCACGAGTAATATTCAAAAAGTGCTGCCTCAGAAACTCTGAAAGAAAGTAGAGAAGTATACCATACAGGAAGTGGAATTATCTTACAGGAGAAGAAGTAAATGGCTAATATGATTAAACTGCCACTAAAGGAGTCTTTTACAGTTACCTTTCCGAAAGATGCGAATGCAGTGTCAATATTATTGAATTATCCGAGGGCATATTCCTGGCTGATGAATTGTTTTATCCAGTTAACCTGTTGGGGAAATCAGTATTTGGATTATTACGATTTTTACTATAGAAACTGCATGCTGCTGTCTTACCAGCGGATTAAGGCGGAATTGGCAGAACAGATGGAAGGGGGAGTGACTGGCTTCATTAAAAATGCTTTAGCTAAAGGCTACTATGTTGTCCTGCCGGTAGAAACACAATACATCGGTCAATATGATTTTAAGGCAGTACATGACATGATGATATACGGATACAACGATGCAGGCTTTTTTGATATTGCAGATAATTTCTCCGGGGGAAAATATAGGAAAGTTGTTTGCAGTGCAGAAGAATTAAGGGAGGCTATAAGCAGAATAAATGATCCGGAAACCTGGACGGGAGGGTTCGAGGGGACGATTGAATTGCTGTCCTACAGAGATGACGACAGGGCAAATTTTGAGTTATACCGTGTGATAGAATCTCTTCAGGATTATCTGGCGTCCCGGGCAACGAGCAGATGGGATGTGAACCTTGGTATAAAGTGGGATTTGGATGAAATAAAAAATAGATGTTTTGGGATGCAGTGCTATGACGGAATATTCCAAAATATAAGGATTGCCAGGGAACAGGGAGGCTTTGCGGCGAGCGGCCACAGGGCGCTGTTTTTGGAACAGGAACATAAGAGGATAATGGAACTGCGGTTGGCATGGATGAACGAGAAGTATCCGATTTCGGACGACATTATAGCAAAATATCATACAATAGCTGATTGGAGCTGCGTAGCAATGCGTTTAAAATTGAAACATGACGTAACAGGAGATGAAAAGCTGCTTAACAGGATAGAAGAGTACTACAAACTAATTCGAGATAAAGAAATGGGGGTTTTGCCAGAGGTGATAAGTGAATTAGAAAATTATTGACTCGGAAGATGGAATACAGCCAAAGCTATGCGAAGAGTGTGTGGTATCAAATAGGGGCTCATAAGGAAAATGAGAAAAGTGCCAACGATTACTTGATACAAGCACACTAATATTGATACTATCAGAAAAAAGCGTATAATAAAAGTATTGGATTATACTTTAGGAAGGATTGTTCTCAAAATGGAAAAGCAAATATACAATTTTTTGGAAGAAAAGTTGCACAGTCTTGTTGGGTTGAACAGTGAGGATATAAAAATGGATATGAAATTGGATGCTCCACCAATAAGCATATCTTCATATGATATAGTACAGTTATATGCGGAAATGGAAGAATACTTTTCTGTACGTATTCCGGACGAATATCTGTTTATAAATAAAATTGAGGATATAGTAAAGATGGTTAATGATTTGATAAATAAGAATATAGTATACCAGCGTAAAATAGATGAGTTAAAAAATAGGCTGTTTGAGGAATGAAGGACAAAGACAAAAATAACTCTACTTGATTTGTACACCATAATCAGGGGATGGGAGCATAAAATGAGATGGTCAATATACGTTGTGTGCTTTGAGTTTGATGATTCGGTGATGCTTTATAAGAGCATTACGGATGGCTTGTTTGAATTGCCTATAAATGAATATAAGGCCATAAAAGTTTTTTTGGAGAACGGGGATGGTAGATATTTATCAGACATCACAAAGAAACATATTTCGGAGTTGTATTTAAATAAAATAATAGTCGATGATAATATAGATGAGGCGAAATTATTTAAAAATGAGTATTTAAAGAGGGCTGCTGAAGCTGAAACAGGAACAGTTTATTTTGCTCCGTCCTTTCTCTGTAATTTGAAATGTACCTATTGCATTATTGGAGAAAGGATAAATCATGCTTGTCATGAGAAATACATGCAGAGTTCTGTTGTCGAAAACAGCGCGGAATATGTATATAAAACAACAGTAAGAAAAGGGATTAAGAAACTGAATATTATTTTGTATGGAGGAGAACCTATTCTTGCGCATACAAGTAATGTTTTGTTTATTAATAAAATGACAGAACTAAATTATGACCAGAAGACTCGTATTAGGTATACATTGGTTACAAATGGTTATGAGATGCCAGAGGATGTTATAAATGAACTGCTTGACATGGGAGTAGATAATCTTCAAGTTACTTTAGATGGCCCTGCATACATTCATGATGCAAGAAGAATTGGAGCGCAAGGGGAGAAAACATTTGATGTTATTTTGCAGCATTTATGTGAATTCAGCTTAAAATTTAAAAGTGTCGTTATAAGAATAAATGTTGATAACACGAATGTAGGAAGTATATGCGAACTGATAGATATATTAAAAGATAGGGAATTAAACAAGCACTGTATTCTGCACCTTAATCTGGTCGATCCCTCAGGCTATAGTGATGCAAGCGGATATAACGATGAGACAACAAATTATTTTGATGAAATCTATAGATATGCTTATTTTAAGGGATTTCGTGTTGCACCGTGGAGAAGATATTGTTCTATGTTTGATAAGATGTATTTGGCTATAGATTCGAAAGGGAATATTTATAATTGTCCAAATTATATGGATGTTATGGAAAAGATTGTCGGTAATGTGTGTGACTTAAAATATGATGACGCTATAAATTTTGGACTTGATGATAGATGTGTAGGATGCTGCTTTGTTGGCATTTGTAACGGAGGATGCGAGGTGATGAGACAGAACTCAAATGTTGGTACGGATTATTGCTTTAAAAACGTCAACTACCAAATGACAAAAAGCTATTTTGGAGCAAGATATCATAGGTTTAGCGACAAATTTGTTAATTAAATGAAAGGAGGCTATATTATGTTCTTAAGTGAAAATGGAGGTTTTATCAAACTTCAGGGCGTGCTGGATGAGGATGAACTCGATCCGCAGAAAGTAGGCTGTTATGCATGTCAGAGCTGTCAGTGTAATGTCAACGATGGCTGCCAGACATGTCAAAGCTGTCAGTCGTGTAACATCAGTTGCTGAAGCGCAGAAAAAGGGGGCGGCAAAATTTTGCCGCTTCTATATGTTATTGACGAGTATGTGGTGAAAAATGAATAATTTTAAAAATGCAAATTTTTATTTGTTTTCTTTTAATGATAAAAAGTATATTCTGGATTATATCAACATTTTTTATTCTGAAATTTCTCAGAATCTTTACAATGAATTTGCTGATATTGAGAAAAAAGGATTGGCCAGATATATTGCTGATATGCGTAATGAGTCAAAGGGAAGAAATCAACAAACGATACAATTTCTATATGAGCAAGATATTTTCTTTTCAAAACGCATAATCCAGACGACAAGAACATATGATGAGGCATTTTTGACGATGGCCCCGATTCATGAATGTAATCTACAGTGTAAATATTGTTTTGCGAAACAGGGGAAGAATTACATAAATGAAGAAAGGTTTATGTCAGAGGAAAAGCTGGCAGAAGCATTAGAATATTTATATTTCGATTATTTTAGAGAAATTAATGAGTTTCGATTTGATTTTGTGAGCGGAGGAGAACCGTTACTTGGATTTGAAAATATTCAGGCTGTCGTTAAAAAATGTGAAGAGTTCAGAAAAAGAGGAAAAAAGACAAAGTTCTGGCTCTGCACAAACGGTACTATAAATAAGAAGCAAATTTTTGAATTTCTAGATAATCATGGGTTTAATTTAGGGATTAGTTTAGATGGTCTTAAAAAAGATAATGATATATATCGAACTTTTAAAGATGGCGTAAGTTCTTATGCGATGGTAGTAGATACTTTGAAAGACATTTTGACTGGGGATAATTATACGAGGAGATTTAAAAATATATGGGGATTGGTAGTAATAACATCCGAAACACATAGTTTGGTTGAAATTCTGAAGCATCATAAAGGAATAGGCTTAAAAAGGGTACAAATGCGAATCGTGAGGACTACAGAAGTATATGGATTAAATGATATAACATTTTGTGTGTATAAAAACCTATATGACGAATTATTTGCTTTCTTTGTCAATCAATTTCGAAAAGGCAATATTGAGTATGTAGAAATGATTTCTAATGATAATGATTATTTGGGTAAGATTATGCGAAGAATAATTCTAAGACGAATTGTGACTAATCGGTGTCAGGCTGGGAAAAATAAGGTGAGTCTGACTGCAAATGGACAGCTGTTTCCGTGCGACAGCTTTGTGGGGGAGGAAAGATATTGTATCGGTAATGCACTAAAACGAGAACGTTACAATGGAGTATTAGAAGAAATATATGTGGATAGTGTCTCAATGTGTTCCCAATGTTGGGCGAGATATATTTGTGGGGGAGATTGTTATCATAATTCTTTTCTGATGAAGCAAAATGTTCAAGACATAGATGGAATGTTCTGCAAATTACAGAAATATTTAATAGAACAAACCATTGTAATGTATTGCCAAATGAATGAAATAGATTCTGCCTTATTTGCTAGACTGACGAGAAAAATTGAAATTAGTACGCGAGAGGGAGTTAATTAAATGGCGAAAATAAGAAAAATTATTGATAATAATTTTTTTATGTTGGGATTGCTGTGGAAGTATTCGCCTAGATTTGTCCTTATTTCTTTTTTCATTAAGCTTCTGAAAATATATGATACGGGTATATCTATATTTTTGATTAGATATCTGATTAATACGATTATTTATAAAGAGAAGACAATTTCTCAGGCCTTTTGTAGGTTGTTTATATTATGTCTGGGAGAAATATGTATTGCCACATTCAACTCTTATTATAATAATATGTTTTTGCCAAAAGAACAGATTCGCTTCAGGCAAAAATTTCATGAACAATTATTCCAAAAGGTGCAGAAGAGAGAGTATGCACAGTATGATAAGCCGGAATATTACGATAAATACAGTTATGTAATAAGTGAAGCAGAAAACAGAATCTTTTCTGTATATGATTCAATTAGGGATTGTGGTGTTGAAATAGTTCAAGTTATATTTATATTATTCAGTGTGCTTTATATTTTCAAAGATCCGGTTTTAATTGTCTTTCCACTAATTATCATAATAATGAATACGATTTTTTATAATAGAGTAAGTGATTTGATTTTTGAAAGAAATCAGGCAAATATATCCTTGAACAGAAAAATCGGATATATCAAGAGGGTATTCTATTTAAAAGAATATGCGAAGACGTTGCGTCTTACAAATGTGTCTGAAATTTTGAATCATAAATTTAAAAACGCTTCGGAGGAAAGCACAGAAATATTCCATAAATATGTCGGTGGAATAATGAGGTTAAATTTTCTGCTGACGGCATTATACGGTTTGTTTGATGAATTTGGACTTCTTTTTTATCTTTTTGTAAAGGCTTTTATGGGAGCCATAACGATAGCTGATTTTTCAGGTTTATACAATTCGGCCAGAAGCATGCTGGGATCTTTCGAACGGATTATGAACGTTGCCAAGAGGTTTTATGAAAATGACCTGTACATTCAAAAATTCAGAGATTTTTACTTTGAGGAAAGAGAAACAAGTCAGTCAGTTGTACAAGAGATTGATTTACTTAAACAGAAAGATTATGAAATATGCTTTAATCATGTTTCTTTTGCTTACAGCGGTATGCAAAGAAATGCGCTGGACAATATTTGCCTAAAGATTAAAAAGGGTGAAAAAATTGCTATTGTCGGAGGAAATGGAGCGGGAAAAACAACATTAGTAGATCTCCTTTTGAGGTTATATGAACCTACAGAGGGAAGTATAACAATTGACGGGGTAAATATAAGCGAATACAGTAAAGAATCCTATGTGAAAAATTTCAGCGTTGTTCCACAGTTGTTCAATATTTTTGCAGCATCAGTCTCTGAAAACGTTTTGCTGGATTTTGTTAATCCAGATTCGGAAGCCGA
Source organism: uncultured Acetatifactor sp. (assembly GCA_949840885.1). Classification (GTDB taxonomy): domain Bacteria; phylum Bacillota; class Clostridia; order Lachnospirales; family Lachnospiraceae; genus Acetatifactor. The sequence goes on along the minus strand of CATKYJ010000019.1, from coordinate 63,412 downwards.
TATAAAGGACGCTATAGTCAAAGTGGAACTGTCAGAGAAGATATTGAGTCTTTCGGGAGGGCTGGAGCATCAGATGACGAGAGAATTTGATGAAGATGGCGTCATATTATCAGGCGGTGAAATGCAGAAAGTAGCGATAGCCAGGGTTTTTGTAAATCATAGATCTGTTATTGTTATGGACGAGCCGTCAAGTGCGCTGGATGTTATAAGTGAATATAATATCTTTAAAGAAGTATTTGATTGCTTTCAAGATGATACCATTATTTTTATTTCACACAGATTATATGTAAGCGCCTTGGCTGATCGGGTTGTCGTTATGGAGGAAGGTAGGATTGTGGAAGAGGGGACACATAAGGAATTGCTGATGATGCATGGAAAGTATGAAGCCCTATATAAAGCAACTACTGACAATTATAAGATGGAGCAATGAAGAAATGGAATGCTGTGAGAGATGCCTATATAGAGAAGAGGGGGAAGAAGCAATCAAAATATCATGAAAAAAGAATTATATCTAAACAAGACTCCGTTGCTGGATACATATGGTTTTTTAGCGGATTTGCTTGCGGTGATTGACGCTGTGGACAAAGAAAGGATATGGCTTGCGGCGAATTATAATAACATTATTGGATACAAGCCGGGTGCTCCGTTTTGTCTTTATGAACTGAGCATAGTACAGAATCGGGAATGCGGGCTGAACATGTTCTACCAATGTCCTTTCCTGGATTTTTATAAATACCGGCGTGCAGAAGTCATGGCGGACACCGTGACTTCGTTCATCCGACAATATATTGAAGAGGGATATTATGCTCTGCTGAATATTGACCGGGGATATCTGGGCTTCTATGGGATAGGACACCGCTCGAACCATGAAGTGATGGTGTACGGGTATGATGATGGGAAAGAGGAATTCCTGTTGTGCGACAATGCCCTAAACGGGAAATACAGGACGGATATCTGCTGTACTTATGAGGAGATGAGGGCGGGATATGGTCATTATGTTCCGGACAATGTGAAGCTGGATCTCCATGACGGCATATTATTGATTGCTCCCACAGAAGACCGTTTTGAATATGAATTCCCAGTGAGAGTCTTTGAGGCTCAGATCCGGGAATATCTAAATATTGCCCCGGCGTTCGGCGGGAGGGAGCGTGGGGAGGAATGGATATACGGATTTGAGAACTACCGCAAACGGTAGATAGTGGGTGCCTATACAAAATTGGAGCAAAACTGTATGATAGAAACAGATTTGCTCCGGTCTTATTTCACTTCATCCTTACCGGGCTTGCGGCAGTTCGCAGGGAGGTTCGGCGACCATGGGAGCAGGTCATCCAGAAAACTGCGGTCAGTGTCATCAAGATGTTTCGGTATCACAGTAAGAAAGTGTTCAAAGTAATCGTATGGCCTTAGGCTGTTTGCCTTTGCGGTCTCTGCAATGCTGTAGATAATTGCGCTGGATCTGGCACCGGCGATGGTATCGATCATCACCCAGTTCTTTTTCCAAATACAGAATCCACGGATCGACTGTTCCGCAGCTTATTCACATATGAAGATAAGCTGCGGAAAGATAATTGTACAGCAGCGTCGTGGGGCACCAGCAATAGCCCAGCGCCATTAGCTCTGCCACAAAAACGACTGTAGGCTTCATGTCAAAATAATAAACGCAAGCATAGTAGACGATGAGTGCAATAGAGGCTTTGACCAATCCGGTGTATATGTTCAACCCTAACACAGTATTTCCAAAAGGAAGATGCGTAAAGAAGCTGCCTGTCGCTGTCGCCAGATACGTGGAGAATTTCCACATATTGTCCAACGAGTCGTGATTTACAAAAATGCCGTAATTATACCCAGTGTCTGTCACTGCGACACCTTGGTTTACCAGTAACAGGGAATACAATACCAGCATGACCGAAAGCGCAATATTATATATTTTTCTTATTCATTCTATTGTCCCTTACATCATGAAAGTAGCTTAAGGTTTTGTGCCTAAAAAACGCATGTTTTTTATTATAGTAGAAGTGTAAACGCCGGACAAGGGACAGAGTTGTCAAAAATCGACAAATCTTTTTTGACAACTCTGTCCCTTGAAAAATGGCTTTATGTCGTGATAAGCTATTTTTGCATGAGTAATATTCAAAATGTGCTGCCTCAAAAACTCTGAAAGAAAGTAGAAAAGGATACCATACAAGAAGTGGAATTATCTTATTAAGAGAGAAAATAGTTCAGGATGTTAAAATTTATAAGCTCTTTTTTACAAAGAGTAAACGTTTTCTAAGTGTTATCAAAAATCAGGGAGGTACAAAGCCGGTATGAAAAGGAGCCTGGAGTCATTTTGGAAAACGACAAAACGGATTTTCCGTGAAAACAGAAGAGTCTTATTATTGATTTGGAGCGTTTCGCCGTTTTGGGTCATATATTCCTGCGTGGTACAAGTCTACGAGGGCATCTATCCGATATTCAATAATTACACCACCAAACTGATGATTGATTCCGTTACATCTTCGCTGGAGCAGAACAAAATTCAACCATCAGTCTATGTCTGCCTGAGTTTGATTATTCTGTTCACGGTTCTTTTGCATATGATTCTTGCGGTGAAAAACTATATAGATGTTTCCTGTATTGACCGAATCAACTTAAACATAAATTCAAGGATCATGCAGAAGATAGCCCAAAAGCCGTACTACCACTTCGAATCCCCGAAAGAGATGGACAGGATAGAGCGTGTCCGGGGGCAGGGGAGCGGCAAATGCATAGAGCAGTTCAGCTATTCGTGTTCCCTGCTTTTTTATGACCTGATCTTTGGGGCTGGGACATTGTTCATTATGCTGAGGGTATCTTGGCTGCTCAGCATTCTGTTTGTCGTTGTGATCGCGGTCAGATATATTATGAATATGAAAATAGCCCGGTACAATCATACAAACGACAAAAAGTTGACGAATATAAGAAGAAAAATAGGATATTTATTTAATATGGCTGCTACCGTGGTATTCGCAAAAGAGTTGAAAACATTCAGCACATTCGACTGGGTCAATAAGCGGTATGAGGATTTCTGCCAAAGGTACAATATAGCCCACAAAAGATACATACGCAAATCATTGCCTGTTGGTTTCGGCTCTTCTGTGGCAAGCACGGCATTATACATTGTCGGGTACTATATCATCATAAGCAAGGGCATCATTAATGGGGATTCCGTGGGCACGGTGATTTTTTATACATCAAGCCTGTCTTTGTTTAGTTCGTTTTTAGAGACGCTGATAGATCATGTGACTGCTATATATGGGAGCAGTTTATATACCAGTGATTTGTTTGAACTGTTGGATGAAAGCTATGGGAGTACGGCATCAAAACATTCGGCAATGGAAAGTTTCCAAAAGATATCCGTTGAGAACGTTTCCTTTACATATCCCGGGACTGACAGGACTATTTTGAAAGATGTAAACCTGGAAATAAACCATGGAGAAAGCGTTTGTGTCGTTGGCAGAAACGGAATGGGGAAATCAACGTTGGTGAAACTGCTATTAGGACTATATACGCCGGACCAGGGTTCTATCCGTATTGACGGCAGAGAGATAAGCGCGTTGCGCAGCGAAGGCGTTTTATATGCGTCTGCTACATTTCAGGACTATGCAAAATATAGCTTTACCCTGAAAGAAAATATTGCCTTTGAGAATGACATACCTGATGAAGAGATCAAAAAAATATTGTTTGAAGTTGACTTTTCACGGAAAGAACTGGATGATTTGCCAAATGGCCTACAGACATTCATGAATCGGGAATATGACGAGGATGGAGTCGTACTATCAGAGGGACAATGGCAGCGTATAGCTGTGGCAAGAGCGCTTTGCCGAAATGTGCCGTTGGTTGTCTTGGATGAGCCCACATCAAACCTTGATCCTGTTTCTGAAGAAAAAATATATAATGTAATCAATGAGAATAGAGGCAGTAGAACGGTTATCATGGTATCCCACAGACTATCAGGGGCAATGAATGCAGATAAGATTGTTGTCGTTGACGATGGCAGGGTTGCAGGCGTGGGCTCCCATCAGGAATTGATGGAAGACTGTGGGATCTATAGGAAAATGTTTCAGATCCAGAGGGGCAGATATTTACGAAAGGACAAGAGGTAATGAATGGCTAAAAAGTAAATTTTCAAACTCGCATGGATAAATATAATTTATATAATTTCATCAAAGATGTGATGATGAGTTGACAGAATTTTGCATGGATTCGATGGTATTTATCCAAATGGTTGTTGATATAGAAGCAAAGTTTAACATTGAAAATTCCAGACGAGTATCTTTTGATCTATAGTAGACGATGAATGCAACAAAAGCTTTGACTAATCCGGTATATATGTTCAACCCTAACACAGTATTTCCAAAAGGATGACGTGTAAAGAAACTGCCTGTCGCTGTCGCCAGATACGTGGAGAATTTCCACATATTATCCAATGAGTCATGATTTACAAAATTGCCGTAATTATATCCATATCTGTCACTGTAACACTTTGGTTCACCGGTAGCAAGGAATACAATACCAGTATGACAGAAAGCGCAATATTATATATTTTTTTCTTATTCACTCTATTGCTCTCATATCATGAAAGCCTAAGCCTGCAACTATATTTTCAGATAATTCAACATAATGATAATTCCCTTTGCTTAATTTTCTGCATCTGAAGAAACGTGTATCTTTTATTGCAGCAGAAGTGTAAACGACAGACAAGGGACAGAGTTGTCAAAAATCTGCACCGCTTTCTTGACAACTCTGCCGCATTATTGTCACGCTGAGAACCCGTTAAAATCCGCTAAAAACAGGGCTTGACAAACCTTGCCGGAGAGGCAGGGAAGAAGTTCAGCTACCGGGACATTAAGAATGTATACAAGATAGTGCTGTTCGAGAAGAGCCCGAAAGAGTTCCATGAATACCCGGAAACGTACCGCCATTTCTTTGAGCAGAAGTCAGATACGGGCTTAAAACTGGAACTTCTGCAGAAATATGTGCTCATACCGCTTGACATCTTCGTAAAAAATCAGCACAATAGAGATATCACAGGGAGGCGGGAGGCATGGCTGACGCTGCTTGCATGTGACGAACCGGAAAAAATTATGGAACTGGTGGAGAAGTACCCGGAATTTCGTCCGATATACGAGGAGGGATATGAACTCTGCCGGAATACGGAAAGGGTGATGGAGATGTTCTCAAAGGAATTGTATGAGCTTGACAGGAATACGGTGCAGTACATGATTGATGAGCAGCAGGAGATGCTCGACGCCCAGAGGGAGGAACTCGACGCCCAGAGGGAGGAGCTCAATGCCCAGAGGCAGGAGATCAGCCAACAGCGGAAAACGATTGACAATATGTATAAAGGAACAATAGATATACTGCGAAGCTTCAATGTGCCCGACCAGGAAATCATTCAGAAACTGTGCACCCAGTACCAGCTGGACGAGGCGGAAGCGCGTAAATATTTATAGTCCGAAAGCCATGAATGTCAGCGGCTTTGATGATGCCTGTAGGAGATATGGCTTCGGGATGGATTCTATGCTGGGGACTGTCATCGGGGAGGACGTGAATCTGTCCGGCGGGGCGAAAAACCGGCGTCATTGCCGCCCACAGAAGTACTTGAACAATACCTTATGGATGTGGTAAAATGTATAAAATAAGGAATAGAAATTAAGACAGAACAGGATAGAGCTAGAACAGGAGGGAACCGGAAAATGATAGCAATCGGAAGCGACCATGGAGGCTTTGCGCTGAAGCAGTGCGTAATCCGGCATCTGGAGGAAAAGAAAGCACCCTACGAGGACATGGGCTGCTACAAGGAGGAGAGCTGCGACTATCCGGTCTACGGACATGCCGTGGCCCGGGCCGTGGCAGAGGGGCGCTGCGAGAAAGGCATCGTCATCTGCACTACGGGCATCGGCATCAGCATTTCTGCCAACAAGCATCCGGGCGTTCGGTGCGCATTGTGCGCGGACAGCCTCACCGCAAAGCTGACCAGGCTCCACAATGACGCCAATGTGCTGGCCTTAGGCGGCGGAATCCTGGGGGAGAACCTGGCCCTGGAGATCGTGGACACCTTTCTGGACACGGCGTTTTCCGGGGAAGCCCGCCATCAGAGAAGAATTGACCTGATAGAAAAAATATAGAGCAGGAAAATAAACATACGAAAGTGGAGGAAAGCAAAATGGCAAACGTATTCATCATGGATCATCCGCTGATTCAGCACAAAATCGGTCTGATCCGCAAAAAGGAAACAGGCACCAAGGACTTCCGCCAGACGATCAGCGAGATTGCCATGTTGATCTGTTACGAGGCCACCCGGGAGCTGAAGCTGTCGGATGTGGAGATCGAAACACCCATCTGCAAGACGGTAGTCAAGGAACTCAGCGGCAAGAAGATGGCCATCGTTCCCATCCTGCGGGCAGGATTGGGCATGGTGGACGGGATGCTGACCCTGATTCCCGCGGCAAAGGTGGGCCATATCGGTCTCTACCGGGATCCCGAGACCTTAAAGCCTGTGGAATATTACTGCAAGCTTCCCGCGGACTGCGCAGAGCGGGAAGTGTTTGTGGTAGACCCCATGCTGGCCACCGGCGGCTCTTCCGTGGCGGCTATCCGGATGCTGAAAGAAAAGGGCTGCAAAAACATTCATTTCATGTGCATCATCGCAGCTCCGGAGGGGATCGAGGCTATGAAAGAAGCTCATCCGGATGTGGACATTTATGTAGGCGCTCTGGATGAGAAACTCAATGACCACGGCTACATCGTACCGGGCCTTGGCGATGCAGGAGACCGGATTTTCGGAACCAAGTAACAGGGGGAGGCGGGTGTGTTTTGAAATTCTGGAAGAGGGCAGGAATTGTTCTGGCAGTGGTTCTGTTGGTTGCGGAATTGGAACCTGTCCCCGGCATGCCGGCGGTTTTGGCCACTACCAAGACCAGGGAAGAAATCGAGCGGGAGCAGCAGGAGAAAGACAAACTCCAAAATGAACTGGACAAGACCCAGGAGAATCTGGACAGCCTGGAGGGCAAGCGGGACAGCCTGGAAAAGGAGCTGACCTACTTAAAGTCCCAGATGGATGCCGTGGTGGCCAATCTGGAGGAGCTGGACGGCCTGATCAAGGACAAAGAGCAGGAAATCACGGACACCCTGGCGGCGCTGGAGGAAGCAAAGGCCACGGAAGCCTGGCAGCAGGAGAGCATGGCCATTCTGGTTCGCTGTATGTACGAGCGCCAGGAGACAAGCTATCTGGACGCCCTGCTGGAGGCCGGCAGTCTGGGGGAACTATTGAACCTGGCAGACCGTATGGAAAAAGTGGCGGCTTATGACCAGAAAATGCTGGAAGCCTACAAAAACAACAGAATTCTCATTGAGGAGCAGGAGGCCAGGCTGGAGGCAGAGAAAGAACAGCTGGACGGACTGATCGCCCAGGCTCAGGCAGAGCGTGACAAGGTTTCTGCTCTCATTGACCAGGCTTCCAGTTCCATCAGCCAATATTCTAGTCAGATATCCGATGCGGAGCAGAAAGCCCTGGCCTATGAGGCACAGATCAAAAAGAAAGAGGAGAATCTGGAATACCTGAAGAAAAAGCTGGCGGAGGAGATCGCCTTGTCCCAGGCGGCGGCTAACGGTGTCTGGCGCAACATTTCGGAGGTGACTTTTTCCGAGGGGGACAGAAAACTTCTGGCGAACCTGATCTACTGCGAAGCCGGGGGCGAGCCCTATGAGGGACAGGTGGCGGTGGGCAGCGTGGTCATCAACAGGGTGCTCAGCTCTCAGTATCCCAACACGGTGGTGGGTGTCATCTATCAGAAATGGCAGTTCTCGCCGGTGGCCAGCGGCCGTCTGGATCTGGCTCTTGCCGCGGATCTGGCCACGGAAAACTGCTACCGTGCCGCAGACGAAGCCATGTCCGGCATCACCAATGTAGGAAACTGCGTATACTTCCGGACTCCCATCGAGGGCTTAAGCGGCATCAACATCGGCGGACATGTCTTCTATTGATGTTTTCAGCGCAGGTGCAGGCAAAGCGTATAGACCATACTTGGAAGAATGCACATGCATAAAGCGAACTTGTCCGCTCATAAGCCTGGAACTTCTTCTCACACTACAGTCCCAGGCTGTCCAGTCTGGCCTGGAGCCTGTCGAACTTGTCCCGATAGATAAGAGAGAGCAGGCGATTCAGATTGCGTAGACATAGAATCGACTGCTCTTTTGTAATCAATCCGTGCTCCATGGCCTCGGCCAGCTCGTCCAGATCCACCACCTTGACCATTCCCTGTGGATCGATGATTACATCCGCCAGAAGATCCGTGTAAGTCATGCTTTCCTCTTCCGGGACAAAGGCATACTCCACAATGTCGCAGTACCAGCGCAGGAGAGAGCCGTCGCTACGGTATACCTTGCTGACCTTGATCCCCTCCCGCAAAAGGAAGCAGGAGCAGCCGTGTGAGAAAGCGGGCTTGGGGTTTAGGGTGTTCCATTTGGTGATGACGGTCTCCTCGTCCTGTGCTACAATGATATCGTCCTTTAGGAGAATGCAGTCTTCGGGAATAATGCGCTTGCGGTATATTTTGGATATGTTCATGGCAGGCTCCTTTTTACGTATGTTTTTTCCATGATACAGCGGCCAGGGAGGTTAGTCAATGCATTGAAAACCATTTTTTAACAAAAAGTCCACAGAAAATTATTGTAGGAAAATGATGAAATCCCATAATTGCCCTAGACATTTTTGGCAAAAATGGGTATAATCAGAAAAGGGCAAAAAATGCCCGGTAAGTGGTTAGAATGGCGGAGTCGGCGGTATTTGCAACATGAAACGGCGAAAAAATGATGAAAGAAAAGTGTACCAATCCCTTGCAATGGTCACGCAGTTCGGGTTGAATATGATAGTTCCGGTCTGCGCGATGTCGGCGGTTGGAGTCTGGCTTGACCGCAGACTGGGCACTTCCTGGATCACCATTCTTTTTTTTGTGATTGGGGCTGTGGCCGGAGGGCAGAATGTGTACCGCATGGCCATGCGCATGTGCGGCACGGAGAAATCGGACAGGGAGCGTGTTTTCGATGAAGATGATGGAAGCGGCGAAAAGGATGAATAGGACGCTTTTGGAAATGCACATAGGCATGGTCTTCTTCGGGCTGGTGTGTCAGGCGGCGGGAGCCCTGGTGGTAAAGGATCAGAAAAGCTATGCGCTGAGTCTGTGGTTCGGTGTGGCGTTCGCCTTTGCGGGCAGCATCCATATGTGCCGTACCCTGGACAGAGCGCTCCTTAGCGGCAGCAATGCCTCGGGGATGGTTACGAAAGGATATTTGTTTCGCTATTTTGTGCTGGCGGCCGTGCTGGTGGTGATCTCCCTGACAGAGGTGATGAACCCGCTGGTGTTCTTTTTGGGGTATATGAGTCTGAAAGTAACGGCATATCTACAGCCGATTACTCATAAATTGTGCAATAAGCTGTTCCATGAGGAGGATCCGGTCCCCCTCTCCGAGGAGGTGCTTGCGGCACAGGAGGGAGAGATCCCTGCCGGGCAGTGAGAAATGCGGCTGCACGGCGAAAAGCATAAAATATATAAGGAAAGTGAGGTGAGAGTATGGGACATGGAATTCTGCTGTCTGGCGGTGCGGAAGTGGATTTTAATATCCATGGCGTGTTTCAGTATTCCTTTTTCGGACATCCGGTGTGGATTACCACATCGCACATATGCATCCTGATCGTGATGCTCCTGCTGGTGGCCTTTGCCATTGCCGCCAATCGGTGCATGGCCAAAGCGACAGAGGTGCCGGGCAGCTTTCAGAATGTGGTGGAAATGATTGTCGACAAGCTGGACGGTATGGTAAGCGGTTCTATGGGACAGGCTGCTCCCAGGTATTTTAATTACATCGGGACCATTTTTATCTTTATCCTGGTCAGCAATATATCAGGTCTGCTGGGCCTGCGGCCGCCTACGGCGGACTATGGCGTGACGCTGCCGATGGCGATACTGACATTTTCATTGATTCATTATAATAAATGGAAGTATCAGAAGCCGAAGACAATCTGGGCGGATCTTTGTTCTCCGCTTCCTCCCTGGCTGCCGATCTGGATGCCCATCAACGTGATCAGTGCGGTTGCGGTGCCGATATCCCTGTCATTGCGTCTTTTTGCAAACGTTTTGTCGGGAACGGCTATGATGGCATTGCTGTACGGTTTGCTGGGATGGTTCGCCACGGCTTGGCCCGCAGCGCTCCATGTGTATTTTGATCTGTTCTCAGGAGCGATCCAGACGTATGTGTTCTGCATGCTGACCATGACATACATTTCAAATGAGATTGGTGATGGCACCAGAAGGTAGTAGTGTGAGAAGAAGATCTAAGCCTGCAAAGTACGCAGACTAAGGACTTCCAGGCCCGCAGGCGAACGAGTTCGCACTGCAGACCAGTCTCACAGGTCAGAATGCCTAAAGCTCAGGCATTCTTTCAGGATTCAGCAGTTCTGTTGGTTATTTACATTTTTATATTTTTAGGAGGAAAAAAGAATGGACTTCAATGAAAACTTTATCTTAGGATGTTCCGCAATTGGCGCAGGTCTGGCGGTTATCGCCGGTATCGGACCTGGTGTTGGACAGGGTATCGCGGCAGGACACGCTGCAGCGGCAGTGGGACGCAATCCCGGCGCACAGCCCAAGGTCATGCAGACCATGCTTCTTGGTCAGGCAGTGGCAGAGACCACAGGTCTCTACGGCCTGCTGGTAGCAATCCTTTTGATGTTCGTGAAACCTCTTCTGCCTTAAAAATGTGGGAGGAACTTCTAAGGCGCGAGTGCAGCGCCTACCCATACGGAAGAATGCAGGAGAAGCGTTCTTCCCGTAAAATGTTTGCGAATGCATTTTAGGAGGCAGAAAGGAGGCAAATAATGATACTTTTAACAGAGGGTGAGTCCATGTCGAGACTGTTCGACCTGGACTGGCAGCTGTTGGCTGATTCCTGTCTGATGATTATTGCCATCTTTTTCCTGTTCCTGATTTTGAGCTATTTCCTGTTCAACCCTGCCAGGAAGATGCTGGAAGGCCGCAAGGAGAAAATTCGGAACGAATTGGAAACCGCGAAGACCGCCATGCAGAATGCCCAGAGCCTGAAGAAAGAATATGAGACAAGGCTGAAGGACGTGGACAAGGAGGCGGAGGCCATCTTAAGCGAGGCTCGCAGGAAAGCCCTAGCCAATGAGAACGCCATCGTGGCCGAGGCAAAGGAAGAGGCGGCTCGGATTCTGGACAGAGCGCGTGTGGAAGCGGAGCTTGAGAAGCAGAAGATGTCCGATGACGTAAAGAGGGAAATCATCGTCGTGGCATCCCTGATGGCCGGCAAAATCGTGTCGGCATCTGTGGATACCGCCATGCAGAATCAGCTGATAGATGAGACCTTGAAAGAAATGGGTGATAAGACATGGCTAAATTAGTATCGAAGACATACGGTGAAGCCCTGTATGAGGTGGCTGCTGAGGCAGGCAAGACTTCGGAGCTGATGGAAGAAATCCGCTGTGTGAGAGAGATACTGGCATCGAATCCTCAGTTCGATGAGCTTATGGGGCATCCGGGTATTCCGAAGCAGGAGAAGCTTCAGGTGGTGGACAGCGTCTTCAAAGGCCGGGTCAGCGATGAACTGACAGGCTTGCTGGAGATAGTAGTCTCCAAAGAGCGCTACAAGGATTTGCCTGTGATCTTCACCTATTTTACGGACAGGGTGAAAGAGGAGCAGCGTATCGGCATGGCCTATGTGACCACGGCCGTGGAGCTGGATGCTGGGCAAAAGAACGCGGTCAGAGATAAGCTGTTAAAGACCAGCGGTTATGTCAGCATGGAGATGCATTATGAGGTGGATACCTCTATCATCGGCGGAATGATTATCCGCATAGGAGACCGAGTGGTGGACAGCAGTGTCCGCACGAAGTTGGACGGTTTAAAGAAACAACTATTACAAATTCAGCTGGGATGACCTGCTGGAGGAAAGGTGCGACAGATCCATGAATTTAAGACCGGAAGAAATAAGTTCAGTTATCAAGGATCAGATCAAGAGGTATGCCTCTACGCTGGACGTGTCCGATGTGGGTACAGTCATTCAGGTGGCAGACGGCATCGCCCGTGTCCATGGACTGGAAAATGCCATGCAGGGTGAACTGCTGGAATTTCCCGGAGAAGTCTACGGCATGGTGCTGAATCTGGAAGAGGATAACGTGGGCGTGGTTCTTTTGGGCAGTGCGCGGAACATCAACGAAGGCGACACTGTCAAGACTACCGGACGCGTGGTTGAGGTTCCGGTGGGAGACGCAATGATGGGGCGCGTGGTCAATGCGCTGGGACAGCCCATTGACGGCAAGGGACCCATTCAGACCAGTAAATATCGCAAAATTGAGCGTGTGGCCAGCGGCGTTATCACGAGAAAGAGCGTGGATACCCCGCTGCAGACCGGTATCAAGGCTATCGATGCCATGATTCCCATCGGAAGAGGCCAGCGTGAGCTGATCATCGGCGACCGCCAGACAGGTAAGACGGCCATTGCCATTGACACCATCATCAACCAGAAAGGCCAGGGTGTCAAATGTATCTATGTGGCCATCGGCCAGAAGTCCTCCACGATTGCGAATATCGTGAAGACTCTGGAGGAGTATGGCGCCATGGCGTATACTACCGTGGTAGTATCCACGGCAAGCGACCTTGCGCCCCTGCAGTACATCGCGCCCTATTCGGGCTGTGCCATTGGCGAGGAGTGGATGGAGAACGGTGAGGACGTGCTGGTGGTATACGATGATTTGAGTAAGCACGCTACGGCATACCGTACACTCTCTTTGCTGTTGAGGCGTCCGCCCGGGCGTGAGGCTTATCCCGGCGATGTGTTCTATCTGCATTCCAGACTGCTGGAGCGGGCTGCCAGGATGAATGAGGAGTACGGCGGCGGGTCCCTGACGGCGCTGCCCATCATTGAGACCCAGGCAGGAGACGTGTCTGCCTACATTCCCACCAACGTGATTTCCATCACGGACGGTCAGATTTATCTGGAGACAGAGATGTTTAATGCGGGCTTCCGTCCGGCTATCAACGCAGGCCTTTCCGTGTCCCGTGTAGGCGGTGCGGCCCAGATCAAGGCCATGAAGAAGATTGCGGCGCCCATTCGTACAGAGTTGGCCCAGTACAGAGAACTGGCAAGCTTTGCCCAGTTCGGTTCCGAACTGGACGACAACACCAAGGAGACGCTGGCACAGGGCGAGCGCGTCAAGGAGGTGCTTAAGCAGCCTCAGTACGCTCCTATGCCTGTGCAGTACCAGGTTATCATTATCTATGCGGCCACCCGCAAGTACCTGCTGGATGTGCCTACGGAGGATATCACCAGGTTCGAAAAGGAGTTCTTTGAATTCCTGAACACCAAGTATCCCGAGGTGCCCGGAAACATTGCCAGCGAGAAAGTGATCTCCGACGAGACGGAAGAGACCCTGAAGAAAGCCATCGAGGAGTTCAAGAAGCAGTTTAAATAGAAAGAGGATATAGAATATGGCATCAATGCGTGATATAAAGCGTCGCAAGAGCAGTATCCAGGGGACGCAGCAGATTACCAAGGCCATGAAGCTGGTATCCACTGTGAAACTGCAGCGCGCCAGGGCCAGTGCGGAGCGCTCAAAAGGGTATTTTACCTGTATGTATGACACGGTGAACAATATCCTGCAGCGGGTGGGGCATATAGACCATCCATACCTGACGCCCGGGGAAGTCCACAGGAAAGCGGTAGTGGTGATTACGTCCAACCGCGGACTGGCAGGGGGCTACAACTCCAATGTGACGAAGTTGGTGACCAGACATCCTGAGTGGAAGAAAGAGGAGCTGGACATCTACTGCCTTGGAAATAAGGGGCGCGAAGTCTTTGCCAGGGGAGGCTATGCCGTAAAGGTCTGCGATAATGAGATCGTGGAGAGTCCGCAGTATGCGGATGCCGCCGCATTGTCAAATAAACTTCTGGCTTCCTATGCCGCAGGAGAGATCGGCGAGATCTATCTGGCCTATACGGGCTTCAAAAATACAGTGAGCCATGTGCCTACGCTGCTGCGTCTGCTTCCGGTGGATGTGTCCGGAGAAGAGGACGATGCGCAGAAAGAGCCCTCCGGGGAGGCGGCTGCCATCATGAACTTTGAGACAGAGGATTCGGAGGCGCTGGACCTGCTCATTCCCAAGTACGTCACCAGCCTGATTTACGGGGCGCTGCGGGAATCCGTAGCCAGCGAGAACGGCGCGCGTATGCAGGCCATGGACAATGCCACCAGCAACGCGGAGGAAATCATAAGCGATCTGACGCTGAAATACAACAGGGCCCGTCAGGGTTCCATCACACAGGAACTGACAGAAATCATAGCGGGAGCGGAGGCTCTCGGATAGTACGAGATTTATGCCCGCGCAAGCGGGCGGGAAAGAGGTAGAAATGGCAGGAGAAAACAGAGGCAAGGTTACTCAGGTCATCGGTGCGGTGCTGGATATCCGCTTCGATGAGGGTAAACTGCCTGAAATCAACGAAGCAATTCGCATTCCTACCAGAGACGGCAATGAACTGACCGTGGAGGTTTCCCAGCATCTGGGCGACGACACCGTAAGGTGTATCGCCATGGGAAGCACCGACGGTCTGGTGAGGGGGATGGACGCGGTGGCCACCGGTGCACCGATTTCCGTTCCGGTGGGCGAGAAGACCCTGGGGCGTATCTTCAATGTCCTGGGCCAGCCCATCGACAACAAGCCGGCTCCGGAGGGAGTCTCCTATGAGCCCATTCACAGACCTGCGCCCAAGTTCGAGGAGCAGGCTACGGAGAAAGAGCTTCTGGAGACAGGCATTAAAGTCGTAGATCTGCTCTGCCCTTATCAGAAGGGCGGAAAAATCGGTCTGTTCGGCGGCGCAGGCGTGGGCAAGACGGTTCTGATTCAGGAGCTGATCCGCAACATCGCCACGGAGCACGGCGGATATTCCGTATTTACCGGCGTAGGAGAGCGCACCCGTGAGGGAAACGACCTTTATCATGAGATGAGGGAGTCCGGCGTTATCGACAAGACCACCATGGTCTTCGGCCAGATGAACGAGCCCCCCGGGGCCAGAATGCGCGTGGGCCTGTCGGGCCTGACCATGGCGGAATACTTCCGCGACAAGGGCGGCAAGGACGTATTGCTGTTCATCGACAATATTTTCAGATTCACACAGGCAGGAAGCGAAGTGTCCGCTTTGCTTGGCCGTATGCCTTCCGCAGTGGGCTATCAGCCCACGCTGCAGACGGAGATGGGCGCCCTCCAGGAGAGAATTACCTCTACCAAGAATGGCTCCATCACCTCCGTACAGGCAGTGTACGTGCCTGCGGACGACCTGACCGACCCGGCGCCTGCCACCACATTCGCCCATCTGGACGCCACCACCGTGCTGTCCCGTTCTATCGTGGAGCTGGGCATTTATCCGGCAGTGGATCCGTTGGAGTCCACCTCCCGTATCCTGGATCCCAGGATCGTGGGCGAGGAGCATTACCAGACGGCCCGGGGCGTGCAGGAGATTCTCCAGCGCTACAAGGAGCTCCAGGACATCATCGCCATTCTGGGTATGGATGAACTGTCCGAAGAAGACAAGAGAGTAGTATCCAGGGCCCGTAAGGTTCAGAGGTTCCTGTCCCAGCCTTTCTTCGTGGCAGGCCAGTTCACCGGCATGGAAGGAAAATACGTGCCCATCAACGAGACAATCCGCAGCTTCCGGGAGATTCTGGAGGGCAAGCACGACGATATCCCGGAGAGCTATTTCCTGAACGCAGGCAGCATCGATGATGTGCTGGCAAGGGTATCATAAGGATGGAGGGCGACTATGGCAGATAAGAGCAGTTTCCTTCTGCGCATCATTACGCCGGACAGGGTTTTCTATGAGAACCAGGCGGATATGGTGGAATTCAATACCACAGAGGGAGAGATTGGCGTACTGCCGGGGCATATTCCCATGACAGTGATTGCAAAGCCGGGCATCCTTTACATCCATGAGGCCCAGGAGGAGAAACGGGCGGCCCTGCATGCGGGGTTTGCGGAAATCCTGCCGGAGGGTGTGACGATTCTGGCCGAGACAATCGAATGGCCCGGCGAGATTGATGAAAATCGTGCGAAATCCGCCCTGGAGCGGGCAGAGCATCGCTTACGGAACAAGGCGCCTAACACGGATATCGCCAGAGCCGAGACAGCGCTGCAGAGAGCGATCGCGCGGATTCAGGTATTAAAGAATGGATGACCATTCCTGGTAATAAAGTTCGAAGGGTGGCGGCCCGGGATGGGCCGCCGGTAACAGTTAGAGGAAATAGCGCATATGCTGTAAAAAAACGATAGAGAGTTTGCATATGGAATTTCACTCGAAACTGTTACAGCCGCTTCCGGAAGAGAGGACAAGGGGCTGGAAAGGGCCCCTTCCTTTTTATATGACCTATCCGGACTATCGCAGCGCAGAGAATGAAGCCAGACTGCTGCAGGATCTGGAATATTTACAGCAGATGTATCCAAAAGACGTAAAGCGCTATCAGAGAAGAATAGCGGAAATCCTGGACAGGACAGACTATGAGGGTGCGATGATCTATGACGAATATCCGGACAGGTACAGCCTGCAGGCACTGGCCAAGTCCATGCTCAAAGTCCTGGAGAACGAGGAGGAGCATGCGCCTGCAGAGGACATGATACAGATCCTTTTGTTCAATGAAGTATACAAGCGCCGCCACGGGGGCCGGAGGGGGAGCTTCCCGGCCTGGCTGTAGGCCCCTGGGGAGAGCGGATTTCAGAAAAACGTGTGCCTTGAGAAGCGTGTGCCTTGTAAAAGCGCATAAGAAACACGCATAAGACAAAAAAGAAAGACAGGCACGCACAATAGAAAAGGGGAATTATATCCCATGGATGAACTGAGAGAATTCTTCCGGCAGCTGCCGGATCAAAATATCATACAGATTACGCTGAGCAATACAAGGGACGCTGCCCAGGCCTCTAAGGTGAAAGTGCGCCCGGTGATCATCCGGGGAGAGGCATGCTTTCAGGAGACCCTTTACCGGGGCACTCAGGTGTTCCATGCCAATCTGGGAAAAGAGGAACTGGCCCGGCGTCTCGCCGGATATATGGAGGGACTGTTCAGACAGGGGCAGATAAGCTGCCGGGAAATGGACGCCACTATCCTTGTGAGCAAAAAGGGCGCAGTGTCCATAAAAACGAAAAAAAGAAATGATATAAGCAAAGAAAAGACAAGAGGCGGCCGGGAGGACAGAGGCCCCGATATGGCCCACAATCGCTCCAAGCGCCATATCCTGCCGGAGGGAGAGCCGGTGGACTTCCTGGTAAGCCTGGGGGTACAGACGCCCCAGGGGCAGGTGGTCAGGGCAAAGTACAACAAATTCCGGCAGATCAACCGGTATCTGGAGTTCATAGAGGACGTCTGCCACAGGCTTCCCGCAGACCGTACCATCCGCATCGTGGATTTCGGCTGCGGGAAGTCTTATCTGACTTTTGGCATGTACTATTACCTGCACCAGATTCAGGGCAGGGATATTCAGGTCACGGGGCTGGACTTAAAAGCGGACGTCATCAGACACTGCAACGAACTGGCTAAAAGACTGCATTATGACGGGCTGCGCTTTGAACAGGGGGACATTACCCATTTTCAGGATACGGAGCCGGTGGACATGGTGGTATCCCTCCATGCCTGTGACAAGGCCACGGACTACGCGTTGGACAAGGCTGTGAAATGGGGGGCCGCCGTGATCCTGGCGGTGCCATGCTGCCAGCATGAACTGAACGGCCAGATTCAGTGCAGGGAGCTTCAGCCCCTGCTTCGCTACGGCGTGATCAAAGAGCGCATGGCGGCCCTGATCACGGACGCCCTGCGGGCCGACTTGCTGGAGGAGCAGGGATACGATGTGCAGATCCTGGAATTTATCGACATGGAACACACGCCCAAGAACCTGATGATCAGGGCGGTAAAATCTGCCGAGACATCCGGCAGGATTCGTCCGAAGAGCGCCAGTCTCACGGACAGAGCAGCGCTTGAGCGCACCATGGAATTCCTGCATGTGGATCCCACCCTGAAGGAGCTGTTGTATGAAGAAAACAATCATTAAGCTTTTGGTGTGCTGCCTGATCTTTCTGCTGACGGTGGTCATCGTGAACAGATTCATGAACAGAGGGCATGACAACCTGACCATGGAGATGGCGCCTGCGTCTTTCCCCCTGGTCACCATGGTGATGGACGGAAAAAAATGCAATGAGCTCCATGGCTACAGCACTCCTGTGGACGTGGCGTTCCAGAGGGATATGGTAACAGTGCTGGGCGAGGACAGGGATGCGGACTTCGTGGTGGATACCTATGACAGAGAGGTGGCGGGGATTTCCATACAGGTCAGGAGCGAGGACGGCGCCAGGCTCATAGAGGACACGGAGATTACGGATTATTATGCCCTGGAGGGACAGATTTACGGCCATATCGCCCTGAAAGACCTGATCCAGGCGGACACGGAATATTCTCTCACCATTCTGCTCACACTGGAGGAAGGGGAACAGATTTCCTACTACACCCGAGTCATATGGAGCGACAGCCTCCATGTGGCGGAAAAGCTGGACTTCTGCCGGGATTTCCATGAGCGCCTCTACGACAAAGAGGCTGCCAGGGAACTGACAAAGTACCTGGAGTCCAACGCCAGGCTGGAGTCCAATGCCTCTTTCCATAAGGTGAATATTTACAGCAGCTTTCGCCAGATTACATGGGGCGACCTGGAGGTGAGGGAAATCGGGGAGCCTATGATGCGGCTGACCCAGATCGGGGAACAGACGGCATCCGTGCTGATGGACTTTATAGTGGCCACTTCCGAGCCGTTTTCGGCTGCAGGGCTTACGGAGGAAGCCGCAGGCTCTCATGAGGCATATTACAGGGTACAGGAGTACTACCGCATTCGGTATACCACGGACAGGATCTACCTGCTCTCCTACGAGCGTACCATGACCCAGATCCCGGACAGGGAGAAGCTGTGCATGGACGACAGGATTCTGCTTGGCATCACGGGAACGGACGTGGACATGATTGAAAGTGAAGATGGAAATATAGTAGTATTCGTGACGGCGAAACAGCTTTACTGCTATAATATCACCACAAATAAACTGACCTCAGTCTTTAGTTTTTACGATGCGCAAAACGCGGATGCCCGCACCATGTATGACAGGCATGACATCAAGATCCTGGGTGTGAATGAGGGCGGCAATGTGGAGTTTGCTGTGTATGGATATATGAACCGAGGCAGGCATGAGGGGGAGGTAGGCATCCAGCTGTGCACCTACAACAGCGAGCGCAACACCATAGAGGAACTGCTCTATATCCCTTACGACAGGCCCTACTGCGTCCTGGCGGCACAGATGGAGGAACTTTTGTACCTGAATCGGGAGCAGAAGCTGTACCTGACGCTGGACGGCGTAGTATATGCCATTGACCTGGTGCAGAAGACTTACTCCGGGCTGATAGAAACCACACAGGACGGAAGCCTCCAGGTCTCGGACAACCATAGGATCATTGTGTGGCCCTCAGGAGAGGACATCTATCACAGCAATGCACTGAATATCCAGGATCTGGGCAGTGAAACCAGGAAGACCATCAGCATGCCCGAAGGGGAAGTCATCCGTCCGCTGGGATTTATGAACGAGGACATCATATACGGCATAGCCCATACAAAAGATGTGGTGGAGGAGCATTCCGGCAGGATTTTTTTCCCCATGCATACCATAGGAATCTGCAATTCTGACGGAGAGCTGCTCAAAGAGTACAGGCAGTCCGGCGTTTATGTCACGGACTGTACCATCTCGGGCAATCAGATCACTCTGGAGAGGGTAAAGCGGCTGGAAGAGGGAGAGTATGAGGAGATAGAGCAGGATCATGTAATGAATAACCTGGAGGAGGAAAAAGGCAAAAACCAGGTAACGGCCGTCAGCACGGAAAAATATGAACGGCTGGTGGAGATTCAGATGCGGAAAGGTTCGGAGGGTAAAAAGGCCATGATCCTGACGCCCAAAGAAGTGGTGTACGAGGGCGGCAGGAGGCTGGCGCTGCCGGAGAGGGAAAACGGGCGCAGATACTATGTGTACGGAGCCTATGGCGTGGACGGCATCTTCTTTTCCTCCGCCCGTGCCGTGGGATTGGCTTATGATTCATCCGGCGTAGTCATAGACGAGGACGGACGAAGAATCTGGCTGCGGGGCAACAGGGCTTCCAAAAACCAGATCATGGCCATCAAGGAAGCGGAGGCTACGCCGGAGAAAGACGCCCTGGCCGTTTGCCTTGACACGATGCTGTCCTATGAGGGCATTACGAGGAATACGCAACATTACCTGAACCGGGGGGAGACCATCCTGGAGATACTGGAGGAGAATCTGGCACAGGCCGAGGTGCTGGATCTGACGGGCTGCAGCCTGGATGCCGTGCTGTATTATGTGAATCAGGACATTCCGGTGCTGGCGCTGACGGAAAAAAACGGAGCCGTGCTGCTAATAGGGTTCAACGAAGTCGAAGTGGGCATCCTGGATCCTTTGCAGGGAACCATATACACCATGAAGAACAGTGATGCCGCGAAGTGGTTCCAGGAGAACGGCAACCAGTTCATCACCTATCTGAGGGAATAGGCCAGAGCAAGGCCCGGCAGTCAGCAGCGCGCATGTTTTATGACTGGACGAATCAGGGGTTATGTGGTACAATGTTGACTCAAGAAGAGCATTTTGTCATAAATTTCCATTGAGAGAATACGCAGGAACCGGAGGTAAGGAACATGAAAGCAGAGAAGATACCAGTCCTGATCGGGTTGGTGCTGATTATTCTGTTGGCCTTTCTGATCATATGGCAGGCGGGAATTTTTGGCGTGTCGAAAGACAGACTGGAGCAGGATGCGAGAAAGAGGCAGAGCGTGGAGAATAGCTGGGAGATGGTTCAGGCAGTGGACGACAATATCTGCGCCATGCTTTTCTACGATGAGAGCAGGGGCAAGTACACCTATTCCATTTACCTGACAAAGGAGGGGCTCTCATATGGCTATTTTTACAGACAGGGCGGCACGGATGCCTATATGGAGGAGGGCGTAAAGGGTCTGGTGTTTGAAAATAAGGGCATTGCGCTGCTTTCCCTCAATGAGGACAAGGTATGCAAAATCGTGGTGGACAACAGCGTGGAGGAGAAGACAATCCGGGTGGACTCCGATGAGCCTTTCGCCGTGGTGCTTCCCATTGACTGCAGTGCCATCACCATGTACGATGCCCAGGACAATGTGGTGACCCTTTACGACACTTTTACGGGGGCATGATTTCCGCGGGCAACGAGCCAAGCGGGTATGTCTGCATGCACATGAAATCCATAGAATATGGCTTTACAGCTGCAGCGGGGGCACACTATTGGAGCAGGAGCCCTGCCTGTAGAAGGCGCTTGCGCAGCTGACTCCCAATGGTTACGCCCAGGGCAAGCTTTATGAGATCCACGAGGATATAGGGGACGACACCCATAAACAGAGCCTGTACAAAACCAACGGACTGCTGGTGGGCCAGCCACAAGGTACCGAACAGATAGCCTACTGCGGTGCCCAGAACCATTCCTGTCAGGATAAAAATCACCCTGCCCTTGCCTTTGTCCACAAAGAGGCCGCAGATCAGGGCCATAAACACATAGCCGATGAGGTATCCGCCGGTGGGGCCGAAAAGTTTTTCGGGGCCTCCCGAGAAGTTCGTGAACACAGGAAGGCCGGCCAGTCCCAGCAGGAGATAGGCTATGACGCTTAAGGTGCCCAGCTTCATGCCCAGCACGGAGCTGATGAAGTAAATCCCCAGAAATCCCAGGGATATGGGAACCGGGCTGATGGGGATGTTCAGGGCGATGGGCCCCAGGAGGCAGAGCACCGCTGTCATCAGGCCTGTCAGCGCCAACTGCTTTACGCTCAGTTTGGGAGATGCTGTCTTGGTAATGTCGTTCATTTTGTTTTCCTCTTTTCTGTAGAATTGTTAGCCGTACAATGTCTTTGGCTAGGCAGAAATGTAAACCAATACATATGTACGGTTGACAATTAAAAGTATAATGTAGCCGCGGACAAATGTCAACTGTTTTTTGCATAAGTTTACAATTTAGAAATCACAATCAAGGACTGCAATCGAAACGCAGAAAAAAACTCAAAAATACAGAAATAAAAGACCGCCGAATACCCAAAGCCCGGCGGTCTTCTTAAAATCCTCTTAAAACGCTTTTATAGTTCTCCGTTCTTATACCTTGCCACAATGCTTGTGATCCGCTCATTGGGGTTCAGCAGATCGCTGATGGAGGAATCGTGGTTCAAGGTATCTATGATGTAGGCCACATATTTGCTCATATCGCAATTGATGTACCACTCGCGCTTGAGCAGTTCCGGCGTCTGATAGATCAGGTTCGTGGTCAGTACTCGGTGGATGGTTCCTTCCTCATAGGCCTTGTCGAATTTGTCCAGCCCGTTGGTGAACAGTCCAAAGGTGGAGAAGACGAAGATCTTGCCCGCCTTTCGGTTCTTCAGCTCCGCCGCCACTTCCAGCACACTGTCCCCGGAGGAAATCATGTCGTCCACGATGACCATGTCCTTTCCCTCCACGCTGGTGCCCAGAAACTCATGGGCAATGATTGGGTTGCGCCCGTTGACTATTCTTGTATAGTCACGTCTCTTGTAGAACATTCCCATGTCAAGCCCCAGCACATTGGAGAAGTAGATGGCCCGGGACATGCCTCCCTCATCGGGGCTTATGATCATCATGTGATCCGAATCTATCTGCAGGTCGCTTACATGCCCCAGCAGCCCCTTGATGAACTGATAGGCTGGCTGGACAGTCTCGAACCCATGGAGGGGAATGGCGTTTTGAACCCTGGGGTCATGGGCGTCAAAAGTGATGATGTTGTCCACGCCCATCTGCACCAGCTCCTGAAGGGCCAGAGCGCAGTCTAAGGATTCTCTGTTGGTGCGCTTATGCTGGCGGCTTTCATAGAGGAAAGGCATGATGACTGTGATGCGCCTGGCCTTTCCGCCCACGGCGGCAATGACCCGCTTTAAGTCCTGATAGTGGTCGTCCGGCGACATATGGTTCACGCCGCCTCCCAGACGATAGGTCAGGGAATAATTGCAGACGTCCACCAGCAGGTAAAGGTCAAAGCCACGGACGGACTCCAGGATCGTGCCCTTGGCCTCACCGGAGCCGAACCGGGGAACCTTGGTGTGCACCAGGTAGGAATCCCTCTGATACCCGGAGAAAGCCAGCGAGTCCTTGTGCTCGCTCTCCCGCTCGGCCCTCCATTTGACCAGGTATTGGTCCACCCGTTCGGAAAAGGGCCTACAGCCCTCCAGCGCTATGATTCCCAGTGAGCCTACAGGAATGGTTTCCAAGTTTCTTTTTTCTTCGCGGTTGCCCATGATGTGTCCCTTTCTACTCTTTTGCTTGGTTGTGAATGCTTTTGTTGTCTATCTCCGGAAGAAGAATATGTGTGTGTAATAATTTATACTGCTTAACAGAATTTCCGAGTAACCTGACTACAAAACGCCAGCTATATACGTTCAACCAGTGCAGTACGGTAAATTCTGGCGTTATGTAGTATATGTGGCCGAAGCCAGACGCTTTTTCAGGATGCGGATGTCCGGCCCCGTGAGCTTGCAGAGGGTAAAGCTGCTGGTGATCCGGGAGAAGATCCGGTCAGAGTAGCGGTCCCTGAGCTCTTCTAAGCTGATATTGGTGGAAATCAGGGTGGAGCGGCTGCGCAGATGGCGCTCATTGAGGCAGGAAAACAGTTCGGAGGTCACGAAGCTGTTGGTGATTTCCGTGCCCAGGTCGTCAATGATCAGCAGATCGCAGCTGTACAGATCTTCGCACAGATCATGACGGCTATCCTTTGACCTTGCCTCAAAGGTATATCTTGCCAGGGTATCGAAAAGGCCGGCAGCGCTGAAATAGATCACGGAATGCCCTTTCTGGAGCAGTTCCCTGGCAATGCAGCCGGACAGGAAGCTTTTCCCGGTTCCCACAGTGCCGTAGAAGAAGAGATTCCGGTAGCTTTCCCCAAAGTCCGTGACAAACTTGCGGCTGATGTCCGCTGCCGCCTCAAAACGGCGCAGGTCGTCATCTTGATAGTACTTGTACGAAAGAGTGGAGAAATTCTCCTGCTCGATCATATCCTGAATGTGCGACTGGGCATAAAGGATGGAGATCTCCTGCTGCCGGAAACAATGGCATTTTTCCCTGAAGCCGTTCTCGGAGGCGATGTAGCCGGTGTCCCTGCAGTCGGAGCAGCGGTAGACAGGCTCCAGGTAGTCCGCGGGAAAGCCGTGCCCGGCAAGGAGCTGCCTTTGTCTGGCAGTGACCCTGGCAAGTTCCTCATGGAGGCCGGACAACGCGGTCTCATCCCCCTCCAGCATGCGTTTTGCGCTGGCCACGGAGAGGGTGCTGATGGACTCCGCCAGCTCCAAATACTCCGGAACGGCCTCATAGACTTCCTGCTTCCTGGCATCCGCAAGGCGCCTGTTCTCGTCCCTGATGCGCTGGTATCTCTTTGTAATGATTTCGTATTGAGAATTGCTCAGTGCCACTTCTGGTCTCCTTTCATTGCTACCAGGCTCATGGGCGGAAAGCATCATGAATCGGTACAAAACTTAATTGCTGACCAGTTCCTGTTCCAGAGCGGCAAAATCGTAATTGTTCTGCGCAAACTGATGAAAACGGTTGCCGGATTGCTTCGGCGGGCTGGAACCGGAATTCTTCCTGCGCTGCTGGAATATGTCGTCGATGCCCTGAATGTCGGACTTATGGTGCACGTTCTGGCGCTTCCAGCTGCTTAGAATGCTCTCCGCGTACTCGAAGCGGTGCTTGTCCGTTGCGAGGACAGTGCGCTCGCAGGCTTCGATAATGATATCCATGGAAAAGCCGTAATCTTTCAGCCATCTGGTCATGAACTCCAGCTCCTTGGAAGTGGGGGAATTGCTCTTTCCCAGTCCATTCATGATGGCGTAGATATTCTTGTCATAGCGAGTGGCGCTCTTCCTGGCCTGCTTTGGGGTGGTGATGCCCTCCTCGGCCCAGTTCACCGCTACCCGCTCTATGTATTTGAAGTCTTTCTTTCCCCGGTCCACACAGTACTGGATCAGATAGTCGATGAGGTCATCGGAAAAATGCAGTACATCCGTAAAGTACAGAATGGTTCTGATCTCGGCTGGTGTCAGGGGCTTCCCAATATAGGATTCCACGATGAAGAGAAGCTGGGTGGTCTCCTGTCTGTTCTTGAACGCCCGAAGCTGCTCAGCCGTGTAGGATGGCTTCTCATAAGGAGAGGTCTCCTGGGGCTTGGAAGCGGCCGCAGCCTCTTCCGGGAGGGGGCTTTCCCGAACATCCTCTGCCATGGGAGCATCCAAGGCGGAACTGTGCGCGGCAAAATCCTCCCCAAACGCCGGGGGCTTTTCCGCTGCCTGGGAGGGAACGGGTACAAAGGAGGACGGTCCCTGAGGGTCGGCATTTCTTTTGCTCTCCTCGCTTAAGTCATGGATGTGGATCCCCACCAGATTCTTCCCCCCGTCATAGTCCAGGCTTAAGATATCCTGCTTTTCCCAGTATTTCAGGGCGCGCAGCACATCCTTTTCCGTGTGGTTGAACTTGTCCGCGATATCGGATACGCTGGTGGCCAGATGGGCGTTCATCATGCGGAGCAGATAGAGATAGACCTTGAGCTGCGCGTCATTGGCATCTTTCATATACTCATCAATGAAAAGATTGGACACTACCGTAGAGTCCACATGGTTATCCGGATAAATCGTCAAACGCGCCATTTGCTCCCCCTGCCTCTCAAACAATTGCTTTACAATGCGTCTGCTGACGCAGTAGAAAAAGTATAGCATAAGGTCACGAAAAAAGAAATAGTCAAATTGCCAGAATCCGTTTCGGGATTCCTGCACCTGCCCCAAATGTGGAAAATGTGGAAACAGTGCATAACTTTCCAGGATCCAGACTTTGACAGCCTCTTATCAAAAAAATATCCACAGTCCGGATTTTCATCTTTTCTGTGGATAATGTGGATAATTAGATTCCCAGCAGGTTTTCGCCGATTTTTACCACATCCCCGGCCCCCATGGTTATCAACACATCGCCCTTTATGCAATTTTCCAG
This sequence comes from uncultured Acetatifactor sp., assembly GCA_949840885.1. GTDB lineage: Bacteria > Bacillota > Clostridia > Lachnospirales > Lachnospiraceae > Acetatifactor. The sequence goes on along the minus strand of CATKYJ010000019.1, from coordinate 37,232 downwards.
AAGAAAATTTTCTATCTCGTCAAAACTTGGAAAATAATGACAGCCGTGCCCAAGGGACTGAATCTCCCGCTGCAGATCCTGGGAATGTACGCCAAGGGTATCCGTCTCCCGGGCCGCGTAAATGTCCGCCAGCACCACCTCGTCGGCCAGACATAAAGAACGGGCAAACTCTTTCAGATAGGCCTTGGTGCGGGTATAGGTGTGGGGCTGGAAGACGCACCACAGCTTTCTGTGCGGGTAGTTTGCGGCCGCTTTCAGGGTGGCGGTGATTTCCGTGGGATGGTGGGCATAGTCATCAATGACAGTGACGCCGCCGATGGAGCCCTTGTATTGGAACCTCCGGTCGGTGCCCTTATACCCTTTCAGGGCGGTATCGGTTTTCTGGCGGTCAATGGAGAGGTAATCCGCCAGGGCAAAGGCCGCCAGGGCATTCATTACATTGTGCTCGCCGGGCACGCTTAAGGAAACGGCGCGGGCGCTTCCGCCCCTGTGGTGCAGCGTAAAGTCCGGATTCCCCCATTGGTCATACCGGATGTCCGTGGCGTAGTAATCGCAGCTTTCATTGCCAAAGGTAATGACCTGGCAGCGCAAGCCTTCCGTGATCTCCTCCAGGCGCGCTGTCTCCCCGTTTATGATGAGACACCCGTCCGCAGGCAGGAGCTGGGCAAAGCGCCGGAAAGAATGGCGGATATCTTCGAGATCTTTAAAGAAGTCGAGGTGGTCTTCTCCAATATTTAAGATGACGCTGACTTTCGGGAAGAAATCCAGGAAGCTGTTGGTGTACTCGCAGGCCTCGGCCACAAAGTACTTTGAATGGCCGATGCGCATATTGCCTCCGATATCCTTTAGGATCCCGCCGATGGCCAGGGTGGGATCCAAGCCTGCCCCAAGCAGGATCTCGCCGATCATGGAAGTGGTGGTAGTCTTGCCGTGGGTGCCGCTGACCGCGATGGGCGTCCCATAGTTTTTCATTACCTGTCCCATGAGCTGCCCCCTGGTCAGGCAGGGAAGTCCTCTTTCATGGGCGGCTTTGTACTCGGGATTGTCCGGATGAATGGCTGCAGTGAAGATGACACAGTCAATGGAATCCGTAATATTTTCTGCCTTTTGTCCATAAAATACCTTGATACCCCGTGCCTCCAGCATTTTGGTGGTATCGCTTTGGGAGCGGTCTGAGCCCGAGACCTTAAAGCCTGCGTCGGCCAGAAGCTCTGCCAGCCCGGACATGCTGATGCCGCCGATGCCCACAAAATACAGAGAGGAGGGATGCTTAAAGTCGATTGTATACATATTGCCTACTTCCTTATCAGATTTTCATTTCTTCCTTATTATAGCACCGGCTGCGAAAAAAAATCAACATGAAATACGATTTCCTGAGATGTCCAAGGTGACAGCGAAAATTGTGTATATAAAATACAAAAATTAAAAAAATACACAAAAATACAGGGGGGATAAGTGAAAATATGTTAATTTTTAACACAAATAAGAATATAAAAAATAAATATTTTGACATTAAATATTCCATTTTGTCGGGGCGTATGCTATAATGACCTTAATTAACAAAGAAATGCGCGGCATAAAAAGACCGCATGGCGAGAAACTGTCCAAATATGACTTGCTCCGACATTACACGAAACAGAGGTGACAACCATGGTGAAGAAAGAAATGATTGCCATGCTGCTGGCAGGCGGGCAAGGCAGTCGGCTGGGCGTATTGACAGCCAGGATGGCAAAGCCTGCCGTGGCGTTTGGGGGGAAATACCGTATCATTGACTTCCCGCTCTCCAACTGCATCAATTCCGGGATCGACACAGTGGGCGTCCTGACCCAGTACAGGCCCCTGAAGCTGAACGCCCATATCGGAATCGGCATCCCCTGGGACTTAGACCGCAACATCGGCGGAGTCTCAGTGCTGCCGCCCTATGAGAGGAGCGTAAACAGCGAATGGTACACGGGCACGGCCAATGCCATCTACCAGAACCTGGAATACATGGAGAGTTACCATCCCGACTATGTGCTGATCCTGTCCGGCGACCATATATACAAGATGGACTACGAGTTGATGCTGGACTTCCACAAGGCCAACAATGCGGATGTGACCATTGCAGTGATGCCGGTGCCTATGGAGGAGGCAGGGCGTTTCGGCATCATGATCACCGACGAGAAGCGCAGGATCACGGACTTTGAGGAAAAGCCCAAAACCCCCAGGAGCAATCTGGCCAGCATGGGGATCTACATCTTCAACTGGAAGACCCTGAAGAAAGCCCTGGTGGACATGGCAGGCCAGCCTGCACTGGACTTCGGCAAGCATGTGATTCCCTACTGCCACAGGAAAGGGGCATTCCTCTACGCCTATGAATTCAACGGCTATTGGAAGGATGTGGGCACTCTTCATTCCTATTGGGAGGCCAATATGGAACTCATCAATATCGTGCCGGAGTTCAACCTCTATGAGGAGTACTGGAAGATCTACACCAAGAGCGAGATCCAGCCGCCCCAGTATTTCTCCCCGGACAGTGTGGTGGAGACAAGCATCATAGGAGAGGGGACGGATATCTATGGCAAGGTGTACCATTCCGTCATAGGCTGCGGGGTCACCATAGGAAAGGGCACCGTTGTGCGGGATTCCATTATCATGAACCAGACCCAGATCGGGAATTGCTGCGAGTTGAGCAAGGCCATTGTGGACGAGGAGGTGCGGATAGGAGACCATGTGCGGCTGGGTGTGGGAGAGGCAGCGGAAAATGAGATGGCTCCCCATATTTACAACCACGATATCGTGACCATAGGGGAGCGCAGCGTGGTTCCCAACGGTATCACAGTGGGAAAGAATGCGGTGATCTTCGGCATTACCACAGGTCTGGACTATGAGAATTCCTGTCTGCCCAGCGGCAAATCTTTGATTAAGGCAGGTGAACAGCTATGAGGGCGATCGGAATCATTTTGGCAGGCGGCAACAACCGCAGGATGCGGGAACTGTCCCACAAGCGCGCCGTGTGCGCCATGCCAATCGCGGGAAGCTACCGCAGCATTGACTTTACCCTGAGCAATATGTCCAATTCCCATATCCAGAAAGTGGCGGTGCTGACCCAGTACAATGCCAGCAGCCTCCACGAACACCTAAGCTCCTCCAAATGGTGGGATTTCGGGCGCAAGCAGGGAGGCCTGTATGTGTACACGCCAGCGGTGACAGCCCAGAACAGCAATTGGTACAGAGGCACGGCGGACGCCATCTACCAGAACCTGGATTTCCTAAAGAGCAGCCATGAGCCCTATGTTCTGGTGGCCTCCGGGGACGGCGTGTACAAGATGGACTATGGCAAGATGATGGAGTACCACATCGAGAAAAAGGCGGACATCACTGTAGTCTGCCGGGACATGCCTCCGAAAGCGAATTTGGAGCGCTTCGGGAGCATCCGCATGAACGAGGAGAGCCGCATTGAGGAATTTGAGGAGAAGCCCCTGCAGGCGAAATCCAGGGTCATCTCCTGCGGCATCTACATCCTCCGCAGACGCCAGCTCATAGAGATGGTGGAGAAGTGTATTGAGGAAGACAGATACGATTTCGTCAGGGACATCCTGATCCGTTACAAGGATGTGAAAAAGATCTACGGATACAAGATACGGGACTACTGGAGGAACATCGCCTCCGTGGAAGACTACTACAGCACCAACATGGACTTCTTAAAGCCTGAGGTGCGGGGCTACTTCTTCAAGCAGTACCCGGACATCTACTCCAAGGTGGACGATCTGGCCCCGGCCAAGTACAATGTGGGGGCAAGCGTCCGGAACAGCCTCATCTCCAGCGGCTGCATCGTCAACGGCGTGGTAGAGAATTCCGTAGTATTCAAGAAGAGCTATATAGGCAATAATTGTGTCATCAAGAATTCCATCATTCTGAATGATGTGTACATCGGCGACAACACTTACATCGAGAATTGCATCTTAGAAAGCCATAGTACCATTCGGGCAAACTCCCGCTATGTGGGGGAAGATGGGCAGGTTCGCATCGTAGTAGAGAGAAACGAAAGATACACGATGTGACATAGGTGGCTTTGCTGCAAACCGCCGGGACTTACAATAGAAAAATGAGCGAAAGCATCTCGCCGGCGATCTGCAGTCGGGATTTGTAGCAAATTTTACTGGTGTGCGGTTTAGATTCCAAATAAGGGGGTTTAAAAGATGCAGGTTACAGATGTTCGCGTGCGCAAGATTGCGAAGGAAGGCAGGATGAAGGCGATTGTCTCCATCACCCTGGACGAGGAGTTCGTGGTGCATGACATCAAGGTGATTGAAGGAGACAAAGGCCTGTTCATCGCAATGCCCAGCAAGAGGACGGCAGATGGGGAATACAAGGATATTGCCCATCCCATCAATGCTTCCGCCAGGGAAGCCATCCAGGAGGTTATCCTGGAAAGCTACAGGAAAGCTTTGGAGGAGCCGGACGGGGAGTGAGATGTGACATCATAGGAAAATAGACAGTTAAATCCCCCAGACACAAAAAAGTCATGGCCATAGGCCATGGCTTTTTTGTGCTTGGGACTTTATGCCGGGCGGGCTTTCCGGCTTTCAGGCAAAGTCCGGCACACAGGCCAGCCCATGCTCCGTGAGCCGGTATATTTTGTCACAGACCTCCCGCAGGTACTTCCTGTCGTGAGAGATGCTGATGACGGCTCCCGGGTACTCCGCCAGCATCCGCCGGATCACAGGGGCGGACAGGGCGGAGAAGTTCCTGGTAGGTTCGTCCAAAATCAGCACGTTTGCCCCGGAAAGACTCATCTTTAGCAGCAGCACTTTCGCTTTCTGCCCGCCGGAGAGCTCCGCGATGGGGTGATCCATCTCGTCAAAGGTGTACTTCAGGGAGCCCAGGAAAGTCCGGATGCGGGTGGTCTCCTCCTTGTCCCCGGTCCGGGAGAGATAATCCACGGGAGTCGCTTCCGGGTTCAGCTGCTCCTGGTAATTCTGGGGCATATAGGCCGCGCGGATGTCCTGCCGGGAGAGGAGCTCTTTTGCGATCAGGCGAAGCAGCGTGGTCTTGCCCGAGCCGTTGTCGCCGATGATGCCTATCTTCTCGGAGCCGCGGATGTGCAGGGAAATGTCCTTTGCAAGGATCCGCGCGCCGTCCGGCGTGCGCAGACAGGGCAGTTGGTATTCGATGACGGTCTTGCCTGCAGGGATAGCGGCGTCCCTGTCCCCCAGCTTGAAGAAAATGGCGTCTTCCTCCTCCGGCATCCGGGTCATTTCCGCGTCTTGACGCTCAAAGCGATGCTCCATGCTCTTCACGGCTTTCATCTTCTTTTTTAAGAGCCTGCCCTTGGAGGGGGCCTGTCTGGAGACCGTGTTCAGATGGTAGGCCACGCTCTGTTCGATGCGCTGCAGCTTTTCATCCCGGATTTCCTTTTCCTTTCGCTCGCTGACTGCCTGTCTGGCCTGCTTCTCGAACTTTTCCTCCCGCTCCTTTTTGTACTGCAGATAGGGTACATGGGCTGTGGTTATTCGGCTGACGGTCTTGCGGCGAATCTGTTCTAAGTGGATGACCATGTTGGCCGTGCGCTCGATGAGAGTCTCGTCATGGGAGATATAGAGCACCGCGCCCTGCCAGCCCAGGATCATCTCCTCCAGCCATTCCAGCGTCCCGATGTCTAAGTCATTGGAGGGCTCGTCCAGCAAAAGCACGGTGGGACGGGCCATCAGAAGCCGCATCATCTGGGCCTTGACTTTCTCGCCGCCGGACAGGCTTCCCATGGACTGATCTCCGTAAAAGAAATCCTGAGGCAGATGAAAGCTGCCCGCCAGGGCTTTTAGCTCCCTGGGCGTCTGGTCAAAGAAAGCGGGGCTTTCCGCGAAAAATGCATAGAGCGTTTTCTCTGCGTCCGCTTTCTGCAGCTCCTGGGGGAGATAGGCCAGGCGTTCCCCAGAGGCGATTCTTTCTCCTATAGCCTCGGCATAATCCTCTGTCAGCTCTGGGTCGTAAATCCATTTTAGCAGCGTGGACTTTCCGTTGCCCTCCTCGCCGATGATGACTGCCCTGTCTCCAGGGTTCAATACAAAAGAAAAATCCTGCAGGATAAGGCGCAGGTCCTTTTTATGGGTGATACTTAAATGTTTGATCTGTAACATATAGGCCTCCTCTCTAAAGCCGGCCCGCCGGTACGTTGTGTGGCCGGAGCAGCTCATTTTGGGGGAAGCCTGTGTCGTCTCGGGAAAATCGGGTCTCAGGAGGATTGCCGCGGCAAAATCCGCTTCAGGCGGCCTGACGGCTACAGAAAAACCGCAGAACCCAATATCGACTTGGAACCGGCAGAAATCCGGCATGATTCAACGGACGTTTTTGGAAATCCGAAAGAATGGCAGCGGGGTTCTGACGAAATCCTGGCAAAGAAAAAAGGCTTCCGAAATGAGCGCAAAATCCGATTCGGCATACACAAACAGGCCTGCGGCGCAAGCTTTTATACAAAACTGTCTGCAATTCCAAATCTGGTTATCGACTACTCATTCCCTCACCTTTTACCGAATGGTACCTTTCTGACTGGATTCATTTTAGCATATTGTTTTTGGGATGGCAAGTATTTTTTTCGGGCATGCCGTACCTGTGGCGTCCCCTGGCATGCCGTTCAGACGGCTGGGTTCGCCTTTCAATTTCCAATTATATTTTGGGCTATCTTGATAAACATGGCAATTGCTCCAAATTCCGATAAAACCTCCCTATATTTTTCCCTGCCCTCAGTCCAGACAGGAATACAGCACATTCCGCAGTCTGGGCATATAATACTCTTCCCTGGGATTCAGAAGATGCTGCACATAGAACACAGCCAACTTCCGCTCTGTGTCCATCAGCGCCATGGAGCCTGCTGCGCCGCACCAGCCGAACTCTCCCGGATTTCCCACGGAGCCGGCAAGCGCCTTGTCCAACAGAGTGCGCACGCCCAGCCCATAGCCGTAGCCGGTGAGCTGCTTCCAGTTAAAGTCTTTCATCTGGGCCTCGCTTAACTGATTCAGCTTCAGAAGCTCCACGCTCCCCCCGGACAGAATCCGCTCCCCGTTTAGGCCCAGTCCGCCGCCTGCCAAAGCCGCCAGTAATTTCACATAGTCGGGCACGGTACCCGTAATCCCGGCGCCTCCGCTGTCATATTCTTCTCCCAGGATATGGGACACGTCCTTTCCCACATTTACAAAAGCGTCAAAGGAGTCCCCCTTTTCCGGCTCATAGCAGTATTGGGCAGCCATGCGCTCCCTTACCTGCGGGGTTTGGTGGTAGACGCAGTTTTCGATTCCAAGGGGATCAAAGATGGCCTCTTTTACATAGTCGCGGAATTTTTTCCCCTCAATAATACTCACAAGGCCTGCCAGCACATCGTGGGCAATGCTGTACGCCCAGTGTGTTCCGGGCTCGTAGAGGAGCGGGTCGGCGGCAACGCAGCGCACGGTGGCCGCCGTATCCATGGTCCCTCCCGTAAGCGTCCGGGCTTTTTGGAAGCCCGGGGAATTCATATCATAGGAAAAGCCTGCGGACATACAGAACAGATCCCGGACGGTAATGGGATTCTCCGCCCTGACCAACTCCCCGCCGGCGGGTTTCACATACATTTCCCGGAATTCCGGAATGTATTCACAGAGGGGATCCGTCAGCAGGAAGCGCCCCTTTTCCAATAGCTGTAGTCCCGCTGTCACGGTGGTGATCTTGGAGCAGGAATACAGATTGAAAAATTCTTCGCCCGTAAGCGGCGTCATTGACTCCAGATCCGCATATCCGCAGGCATACCGATATACACATTTCCCTCCCAGATAGACCATAATGGCGTTTCCGGGAGTCCTCTCTCTTGACATATAATCCATGAAACGGGTCAGTGGTTCGAAATTCATTTGTTTCCTCTCCCCCGGGGCTCCGGGAAATTTTTGCTTTCCTATTGTACCGTAACATTGCGGGGCATCGTCCTTATGGGTCAACATTGTACCATATTAAGGAAGAGGAGGCAAGAGAGGACATTGTATGTTGGCCGCAGCATAAATGCCCGGAAAAAGATAGTATGAAATTGTGGATTTTTTAGAATCTCTGCCATTTCGCTTTACAAGTGAGCAGTGGGGTATGTATAATAGAATCCAAATACAGGATTCTATTATCAGAGTTCTAATCATCATAAACAAAAACCCACAGGAGCAGCTTATGGAGATTTGGGATGCCTATGACAGGCAGGGAGTGAAGACCGGGACAGACTTGATACGCGGGGAAGAAATTGGAGAGGGCCTGTACCACCTGGTCTGCGAGGTGGTGGTGCGGCACAGGGACGGAGATTATCTTCTGCTGCAGAGGGATTTTGGAAAAGAGGCCTATCCCGGTTACGAGGAAATCGGCGCGGGAGGCAGTGCGCTGAAAGGAGAGACACCCCTCCAGGGCGCTGTCAGGGAGCTTTGGGAGGAGAGCGGAATCAAGGCAGGGGAACTGGAGGAGATATACCGCTCTGTAAGCCATGCCGGCCACGGGATCCATTACGGCTATCTGTGCGTTACGGATGCCGCAAAAGACTCGGTAGCGCTTCAGGAGGGGGAGACCATAGGATACAGATGGATAGGAAAGGAAGAGTTGATTCGTTTCTTTGACTCGGACAGATGCATTCCCACCCAGAGAGAGCGGCTGAAAGGGTATATGGATTCCATTCGGTGAAGTTTTTGGCTTGAAGTGTCAGACGGACTTTTTCATAGTTTTGCCATGGACAAATCAGGAGAACCGGGACGAATGGAACGGGGGACAGCAGGGACTTCAATGATACTGTCATGTGGACAGAGAAAGATTTGTCCTGCCCGGAGAGGCGGACAGATAGGAGCTTACGATGTTTATTATAGCAGGGCTGGGGAATCCCGGCAAGGAATATGAGGGCACACGGCACAACGTGGGCTTTTTGGTGCTAGAGAAGCTGGCGGCGAAAGAGAACATCTCCATTCTGGAGAAGAAGCATAAGGCCATTATCGGCAAGGGCATGGTGGCGGGACAGAAATGCGTCCTGGCCAAGCCGCAGACCTATATGAACCTAAGCGGCGAGAGTGTGAGGCAGTTAATCGACTTCTACAAAGTGGACGAGACCGCGGAGCTGATCGTCATCTCCGATGACATAAGCCTGGAAGTGGGGCAGATCCGCATCCGCAAGAAAGGCAGTGCGGGCGGCCATAACGGCCTGAAGAACATCATTGCCCACATAGGCCACGATTCCTTTATCCGGGTGAAGATGGGCGTGGGCGAGAAGCCCGCGGGCTGGGATCTGGTGGACTATGTGCTGGGGCGTTTTTCGCCAAAAGACAGGGAAGCCATGGACGAGGCGGCGGACCGGGCGGCGGAGGCTGTCAGGATGATCATTGCGGAAGGGCCGGACGCCGCCATGAATCAGTTCAACACCGTGAAGAAGCCTGCGAAAGAGCCTAAGGAGCCGAAAAGGCAGGAGGCGAAAAAGCCTGATAAAGCCAAACAGTCCGGAGAGCCCGCCGGACTCCGGGAAGAGCGCGGCAAGCCCGAGACAGGAGAAATGGCGGCCGAGAAAAATGCTGTTCCCCGGGAGGAAACCGGAAAATCCGAGGCGGGAGGCGGGCTTCCGGAAGGGGCGGCCGAAGCGCCGGAGCAGAGAACGAGACTCCTGGAGAGAGGCCAGAACCATCTGAGGAGGATATTCGGGGAACGGTGAGGCCCTGGGCAGACCAGGCCCTGTGGGACAGACAGCGGATGACGGAAAGAAGATAACAGTCCAGCTAAGAGATGTCAAGCCATTTATTCCCGCGAGCAATGAGTCAAGTGGGCATGCTTGCATGCACATTTGACGAATGCCGCGAGGGTCAAATACCAAAGTGTCCGAAGGACACTTTCTGCTCTGCAGCGCTGCAAGATTGATACCCCATTGCTTGCAGCGGGGTATTTGATTATCAATGTTTAGCTGGACAGGTGTGCGCGCCGAAGGAACCACACCCTTTAGTGCTGTCGCGCAGCGACTTAAAATAGGAGGAAACAATGCAGGCATTACTGGCGCCGCTGCAGGAGCTGGCGGAATACGGCAATATCAGGGAGGCTATCCGGAAAGGGGCGGGCGTCACGGCCCTCACCGGGTGCGTGGACTCCCAGAAGCTGCATATGATCTATGGGTTGGGCGATGGCTTTCGAATCAAGGTCATCGTCACTTACAGTGACCTGAAAGCAAAGGAAATCTTTGAGGAATATAAATTTTACGACAGGAATGTCATGCTGTATCCCGCCAAGGATCTGATCTTCTTCCAGGCGGACATCCACGGCAACCAACTGGTAAAGGAACGGGTCAAAGTCCTACGCAGGCTCATGGAGAGGAAGCCTGTGACAATAGTCACCACCTATGCCGCTCTCATGTCCCCCCAGGTGCTGTGGGACGCTGACAGAGATGTAATAGATGTGTACAAGGGCAGCACTCTGGACGAGGGAGGGCTGTGCAGGCGGCTGGTGGACATGGGCTACGAAAAGAGCTACCAGGTGGAGAGCCAGGGACAGTTCTCCGTCCGGGGCGGCATTATCGACATCTTCGACCTGACTGAGGAGAACCCTTACCGCATCGAACTGTGGGGGGACGAGGTGGAGTCCATCCGCAGCTTTGACATCTTAAGCCAGCGCTCCATCGAGAATCTGGAGGGTGTTTCCGTCTTCCCCGCTTCGGAATTCGTGCTGGAGGAGGAACGCATCCGGGCAGGTCTTAAAAAACTGGAGGCCGAGAGCGCGAAGCAGCAGAAAATTTTCCGGGAGGCCTTTCAGACCGAGGAGGCCCACCGCATCTCATCCCAGGTAAAGGAATTAAAGGAACAGCTTCTGGAATTCAAGGCTAAGGTGAACCTGGAGGGGTATATCCGGTATTTCTATGAGGATACCATGACCCTGCCGGAGATTTTGGGGCGGATCGCCAGGGGCGGCTCTGCCGCGGGCGAGGGCGGCAGGCCGGGGAGCGGCAGGCTGGCCGGAGGCAGCGCTTTGGGTGAGGCAGGCGGGAGGTCGGCGGGCGGTACCTTGGGCGCGGCTGCGGGCAATGCCGGGCCGGTGTATTTCATAGACGAGCCTAACCGTGTCAGGGAACAGGCGGCTGCCATAGAGCTGGAGTTCTCCGAGAGCATGCGGCAGCGCGCGGAGAAAGGGTATATCCTGCCCGGCCAGATGAATGTCCTTTACAGCGGGGAGCAGGTGGCTGCCAATCTCTTAAAGGGCAGCATAGTCACCCTGTCCACCATGGACACAAAAGGTTATTTCAAGCCCGACCGGAAACTGGACGTGGCCGCCAGGAATCTGGCCCCCTACAATAACAGCTTCGAGGCCCTGGTGAAAGACCTGAAAGTATTCCGCAGGAACGGATACCGCGTCCTGCTGCTGTCCGGCTCCCGCACCCGGGCAAAGCGCCTGGCGGAGGATCTGCGGGATCAGGAGCTCACCGCCATCTACACGGAGGATCCCCTGCGGGAGGTGCAGGCCGGGGAGGTGGTGACATACTACGGGCATGTAGACAAGGGCTTCGAGTACCCGCTCCTGAAATTCGTGGTGCTTTCCGAGACCGATATCTTCGGCGCAGAGAAAAAGAAGAAGCGTGCGAAAAAACTCTACGAGGGCCAGAAAATCAAGGATATGGGCGACCTGAAAGTAGGGGACTACGTGGTTCACGAAAGCCACGGCTTAGGGATCTACCAGGGCATCGAAAAGGTGGAGATGGAGGGCGTGGTCAAGGACTACATCAAGATAGAGTACCGGGACGGCGGCAATCTCTATGTGCTGGCAACAGGCCTGGACGTGATCCAGAAGTATGCCTCCGCCGATGCCAGGAAGCCGAAGCTGAACAAGCTGGGCTCAAAGGAATGGGAGCGCACCAAGACCAAGGTGCGCAGCGCCGTAAACGAGGTGGCCACAGACCTGGTACAGCTCTATGCCCTGCGCCAGCAGAGCGAAGGCCATGCCTATGAAAAGGACACGGTGTGGCAGCGGGAGTTTGAGGAGATGTTCCCCTTTGAGGAGACGGAAGATCAGCTGACGGCCATTGCGGACACGAAAGCGGACATGGAGAGCCACAAGATTATGGACCGGCTCATCTGCGGGGACGTGGGCTACGGCAAGACGGAAATCGCCATCCGGGCCGCGTTCAAGGCTGTCCAGGAGGGAAAGCAGGTGGTGTACCTGGTGCCCACCACCATCCTGGCCCAGCAGCACCACACTACTTTCGTACAGCGCATGAAAGACTATCCCATCCGCATAGAACTCATGAGCCGCTTCCGCACCGCCGGGGAGATCAAAAAGACGATAACGGACCTCCAGAAAGGCCTGGTGGACATCGTCATCGGCACCCACAGGGTTTTGTCGGCGGATGTGAAATTCAAGGATCTGGGCCTGCTGATCATAGACGAGGAGCAGCGCTTCGGCGTCACTCATAAGGAAAAGATAAAGAAGCTAAAGGAAAATGTGGACGTGCTGACCCTCACCGCCACCCCCATCCCCAGGACGCTGCACATGAGTCTCATCGGCATACGGGACATGAGCGTGCTGGAGGAGCCTCCGGGGGACCGCCAGCCCATCCAGACTTTTGTCTGCGAGTACAACGAGGAGCTGGTGCGGGAAGCCATCTCCAGAGAACTGGCCAGGGGCGGGCAGGTATACTATGTGTACAACAGGGTGAACAACATTGCGGACGTCACTGCCGGACTGGCGGCGCTGCTGCCCGATGCCACCGTATCCTACGCCCACGGCCAGATGAAAGAAAACGACCTGGAGAAGATCATGTTTGACTTTATAGGCGGGGAGATCGACGTGCTGGTGTCCACCACCATCATAGAGACCGGACTGGACATCTCCAATGTAAACACCATGATCATCCACGATTCCGACAACTTAGGCCTGTCCCAGCTCTACCAGCTCAGGGGCCGGGTGGGCCGCTCCAATCGCACCGCCTATGCCTTTTTGATGTACAGGCGGGACAAGATGCTGAAAGAAGTGGCGGAGAAGCGCCTTTCCGCCATCCGGGAATTCACCGACTTAGGCAGCGGCTTCAAGATCGCCATGCGGGACTTAGAGATCCGGGGGGCGGGAAACCTCCTGGGGGTGCGCCAGCACGGGCATATGGAGGCCGTGGGGTACGATCTGTACTGCAAGATGCTCAATGAAGCCGTCCAGGGCCTAAAGGGAGGTAAGGTGGCCCAGGATTTCGCCACGGTCATCGACCTGGACGTGGACGCGTTTATCCCGCCCACCTATATCGTCAATGAGGTGCAGAAACTGGACATCTACAAGCGGATCGCGGGCATTGAGAACGGAAAGGAGCGGGACGACATGCGGGACGAACTGCTGGACCGCTTCGGGGAGATCCCGAAGTCTGTGGACAATCTGCTGCGCATCGCCCTGATCCGGGTGGCCGCCCATAAGCTGTACATGACGGATGTCAAGGGGAAAAATGAGAAGATAACGTTCCTCTTCCGCCCGGACGCGGAGGTGAACCCGGCGAAAATTCCGGTGATCCTGCGCAAGTATGGGCCAAGCCTGACCTTTACGGCCTATGGGAAGCCCTCCTTTGCCTATAAATATAAAAAGACGGGGCTGATGGAAAAGGATGCGGAGTTTTTGATGGCGTGGACTGAGGATTTCCTGAAAGACGCGGAAGTTTTTCTGGAGGACGTGCCGGAGACAGTGGGGTAAAAAACGTTGGGGCCGGCGGCAGGCGTGAAACAAGGCCGCATAGGGAGCAAAATTCGTATTTCGGAACTTTGAGGGAGTTTTATGACCCTCAAAAAATGTTACCTTTTGTTCAGAACAGCAGACAAGAACTGATCAGGAGGTAATATGATGAAAGGATACAATACAGCGGACGGCTACATGGGACTGGTGGACGGCAGATACGTTCTGTTTGCCAGCGAGGCGGATTACAGGGAGTATCTGGAGGACTGACATATCTCTCCCGGTGTGATACTGTTGACAGGGAACCTGATGATGAAAGGTGCCCTGTCTTTTTTCTGTGCGAAAGAGAAGAACTGCTGTGGGCTTACGCTTTCTTGTGCATATTGTATATTTAGTATTGACTTTACACTATTTATGTGAAAAAATCAGGTATAGCCGGTACGATAAGCGGCAGAAAGATAAGGAGAGGGCAGAATATGAAACCAATAGGAATCACTAAGAGCGCGCTTTCCGGCATGACCGGGAAGCTGGCCGGAGCCATTACCAAGAACTGGCTGCTGGGACTGCGGGAGACCAATCCCGCAATTCTGGACATGTTTTTTGAGCGGGATGAGAAGCCGTACCGTGACCTGCTTCCCTGGTCGGGAGAGTTTGCCGGCAAGTATGTCACAGGGGCATACTACATTTACTGCCTGACAAGAGATCAGGATTTATATCAGTATATGATCCGTTTCCTGGACGAGTTTGTCACGGCGCAGGACGAGGACGGGTATCTGGGAGTATACAGCAGGGAGTGCCGCCTGAGCGGGGCATTCTCCCAGGAACCCGGAGAAAACGGCAAGACATGGGATGCATGGGCGCATTACCATGCCATGTTCGGACTTCTGCTCTGGTATGGAGAGACCAAAAAAGCAGAATACATGGCATGCGTGGAAAAGATGGCTGCACTTTTCAGAAAGAAATTTTACAATCCCCAAACCGGAAATGCGAGAATGGTGGAGATCGGCTGCACGGAGATGAATCTGGCTCCTTACCATGGGTTCGCTTTGCTCTACAACCAGACCGGGAAAAAGGAATACCTGGACTTTGCGCTGGAGCTGGAGCGGGACATTGCGGACCCCAACGCGGGAAATTATCTGGAGCATGCGCTGGCCGGACGGGAGTTCTACCAATGCCCGAAGCCCAGGTGGGAGAGCCTGCACACCATTATGGGGTTTGCGGAAATGTACCGGGCTACCGGAAAAGAGGATTATCTGCGGGCCTGTAAACAGATTTTTGACTCCATTCTGAGAACGGACGTCCACAATACGGGAGGATTTTCCACCTACGAGCAGGCCTTGGGGAATCCATACGAAAACGGAAAAATCGAGACATGCTGCGTCATTGCCTATAATGCGCTGGCAGTGGAGGTGTATAAGCTGACGGGGGAGAGCAGGATCATCGACTTTCTGGAGCGCTCCCATTACAACGCCTGTCTGGGGATCTGGTCGCCCACCGGAAGGTGGTCTACCTATAATACGCCCATGTGCGGGGAGCGCGTGGCCAATTTCCAACAGATTGTTTTCCAGAGCAGGGCAGGATCTCCGGAACTGAACTGCTGCTCGGTAAACGCCGCCCGGGCCGTGGGGATGATCAGCGAGTGGGCCTTTGCACAGAATGATGATGGTGCACTTGTCATCAATTCCTGGGAGCGGGGAAAGGTGGTCCTGGAAAACGGCGCGCAGATTGAGGTACAAGGGCTTTATCCCTCCCAGAACCAGGTGGAGGCAACGATTGGGGGCCATGCCGGGGAGGTGTGGCTGCGCATTCCGGAATGGTCAAAGAGGACCAGACTTTTTGTGGACGAAGAGGAGCGTGCTGCCGTGGCAGGGGAATATTACCGGTTTTCCTGCCAGGGAAGCTGCCGGATTCGGCTGGAATTCGATTTTTCCACTCGGTTCGAGCAGGGCGGCGGGGAGTATGCCGACAAGGTAAGCGTACTGAGGGGGCCTTTGCTTTTCGGGTGCGATACATCCCTGTGCCGCGGGCATGACATCACGAAGCTTCCGCCGCTTTCCTGTGCGGAAATTGTGAAGACGCCGTCCCTTACCGATGGAGACCGGACCTATATCAGGCTCTCTGACGGCATTACGCTCTGCGACTTTTGCCATCTGGGCGGGACCGGGAGCCGGTATGTGACATGGCTTTCCTGCATGCAGGATACGTAAAGAGGCGGATAAGTTCCGGCCTCCGGGCTTACTTTTTTTCCAGCAGTTCCGGGCAGGTATTGTGGATATACTTCTCCAGCGATGTCTGATCGATCAGAGCGGGGACAATGCCCTGCCTGGAGATGCAAAAGCCGGCGGCGCAGTGGGCAATGCGGATCGCGGCATGGAGACCATAGCCGTACAGAAGATAGGAGGCCAGGGCGCTGATAAAGGCATCGCTGCCGCCGGTTTTGTCCATGGGGGCGAAATCCGCTGCCGGAAAGAGCATGGAGTGAGCCGCATCCTTTAAAAAGCATCCGTCCTCTCCCAGCGTGATGATGACGGCGCCGGCGCCTTTTTCCAGGATGCGGTCTGCCTGTCGGTTCAATGCCTCTGAAGAAAAGGCCGGAGCCTCATTGCATATGATTGCCATCTCCGCCCTGTTAGGCAGGAAGATGTCCGTGTTCCGCAGCAGCCCATCGCTTAAGCGGGAGACGGAGGAGGGCTTCAGGATCGTCTTTACGCCATGGCGGTGGGCAATGGCAGCCGCCGCCTCAATGGCTTCTACCGCTACTTCGGTCTGCAGCAGACAGTAGGCGCAATGGGAGAACAGATGGCTGTTCTCCTCCACGGTTCTGGCCGTCAGCGTGCCGTTTGCCCCGGTGAGCAGCGTGATTGTGGACTCCCCGCTGTCCTGTACCTGAATGTAGGCTCTTCCGGTATCGGCGGACTTATCTTTCTGGATGCCCGTGATGTCGATGCCGTATTCTTTTAAGCAGGAATAGATCAGTCCTGTTTCCAGATCGTTTCCCACATTTCCCAGCAGAGTGACCTTGTGGTTGAGTTTGGCCACGCCTACGGCCTGATTGGTGCCCTTTCCGCCGGGGGTGATGGTCTGGCGGGCGGTAATGGTCTCCCCAGGCTTTGGGAGCCGTCCGATGTTCAGAGTGGTGTCAATGTTGAGGCTGCCAACTACAATGATATGGGGAAGCTTTACGCTGGGCGGTACGTCCAGCGTCAGGGAAGAGTCCGGACTGCAGTCGGGGACGAAAGGGACATACTGCGCGATGTGCTGTTCGCACTGGCCCAACAGATGGGCGCACAGATGCATCCCAAACGAATAAAAGGGGACTGCAAGCGTGGATACGCATCCGGCCAGCACCGGAGCCGTCCTGTCGTCCGTGACCGCCAGGACGGAAAAATCGCCGGGCACCTGATACTGATACTGCTTTAACAGTGCCAGCAGCTCCAGGGCGTCACGATAATCCGTGCAGATGGCGCCTGTGAGCCCCAGGGACTTTATTTTTGGGATCCAGTCCCGGGAATCCTGCCCAAGGATCCGGTCGGGATCAAAGGGGATCTGGTGGCTGAAGAGGGCGGAGCGGAAGCCGGCCAGGGCATCGGCAGGATTTAGAGAATTTGCCAACAGAGAAAACTGCGTGTGCTTTAGCCGGATGAGTTCTTCTGCGCCACGAAAGACTATAGTATTGTAGTCCATGAAAAAGCAGTCCTTTGTCCCTGCACAAAGCCTGGTGACACAGATGCTTTCTTCCTCAAAATACCTTTGTCGGGAAAGACTTTCCGTGCACACGGGCTCCCAGATCACGCCGTCCACCTTTGCCCTGCACAGGGCGGAGATATGCTTGAGTTCGGTTTCCGCATCGCCCTGGCTGCTGCAAGGTATGACGCGGTAGCCCTGTCTCGCGGCCCTGTCCAGAATTCCTTCCAGCAGCCTCCCGCATTGGGAGAAGTCCGGTATGAGCACACCCAGCAGAAAGGTCTTGGAAACAGACGCGCTGCGGGCAGAAGCATAGGGGACATAGTTGTATTCTTTTGCAATCTGCAATACTTTTTCCCGGGTCCCGGCAGTGATGTTCTGATCTTTGTGGTTCATGATTTTGGACACAGTGGAAATAGACACGTCTGCCAGTCGGGCGATTTCGTTGATGGTCATAATAGTTCTTTGCCTCCTTATGCTTGCTGTTTCTGCACAAGAAAGTATAGGAAAAATTGTTAAGAAAATACTTTCTTGTGCATGTTGTATATTTAATATTGACTTTACACTATTTATGTGAAAAAATCAAGTAAGTAAAATATTTTACGAAACTAATTTATCATAACATTGTGACGAAAGCCGTTTCCGTTTCTTGTTTCGGCTTACGGAACAATGGCAAGCCGCCGGCGGCCGCCCCGGCGCGAAAGGGAGTAATGCAATGGGTGATATCCTTGTGATCGGAAGCATGAACGTAGATATGACAATCAGGGTGAAAGAACTGCCGAAGACCGGAGAGACCATCCTTGCGAGGAATCTTTCCTTTGGTCTTGGAGGCAAAGGGGCGAATCAGGCAATGGCAGCCGCACGGCTGGGAGGAAAGGTCAGGATGCTGGGCTGTGTGGGCGATGATGACTTCGGGAGGAAGCATACCCAGGCGCTAAGAGAGGCGGGAGTGGATGTTTCCGATATCAAAACCGACAGGACCATCTCCACGGGGAGCGCTTTTATCTGTGTGGAGGAAAACGGAGGCAACTGTATTGTGGTCAGCCAGGGGGCGAACCTTTCCTGCGATGAGGATTACATAAAAAGCAAAAGGGAAGTCATCCGATCCGCCGGTATTGTCTTGGTTCAGATGGAAATTCCTCAAAAGGCGCTGTACAGGGCGATTCTGGATGCCAGGGCTGTCCACGGAAAAGTGATTTTAAACCCTGCTCCCGCGCCGGAGCATATTCCGGATGAGATTTACCGGGGACTGGACTATCTGACGCCCAACGAAACGGAACTGATGAAGCTGTGTGGCATGGAGGGAGAATTTTCGGGCGGCACCTGGGACGGACAGGCCATACAGGAAGGAGCGCGCAGGCTCCTGGAGAAAGGGGTGGGAACCGTGATCGTGACGCTGGGAGAAAAAGGCTGTGGTGTCTTTCGGAAAGGGCATGCTGCCTGGTTCCCGGCAAAACAGGTGCGGGCCGTGGACACTACTGCGGCGGGAGACTGCTTTAACGCGGCATTAGCCGTGGCATTGGCCGAAGGGAGAACAGAGCAGGAGGCAGTGGAATTTGCGATCTGCGCTTCGAGCATCGCCGTTACCCGCGCCGGGGCGCAGGAGTCACTGCCGTCTCGCAGGGAGGTGGAAGCCCGGGAAGGGACTTTACCCTTTAGAGCCATGGCGCAGCGATATTAATAGTAAAGTCGCGAAGGCGCAGGAGAGGAAATATCATGAGAGCCCTGTCGAATGAAATTTCCTCTCAAGGAAGTGCGCCGAAGAGACTTTACTCTTCAGAGCCATCGCGCAGCGATTTTAATAGTAAAGTCGCGAAAGCGCAGGAGAGGAAATATCATGAGAGCCCTGTCGAATGAAATTTCCTCTCAAGGAAGTGCGCCGAAGGGACTTTACCCTTTAGAGCCATCGCGCAGCGATTTTAATAGGAGGTGAAAAAATTGGCAAAATATTATCATGAAGACAATGGGCAATGCTTTTCCAATCCGGGTATGGGATGGGTCATCCATCATGACATCCGGAAAGGGAAAAAGGATGCCAACGAGCCGGACCATTATGAAAATCTGGACAATGTGGCCCTGCTGTCCTGGTGGGCCCATCTGCAGAGAGAGGAAAAGGAATTTTCTTTCGAGGATCTGGACGCTTCCATAGAGAAATGGAAGAGCCGCGGAAAGAAGCTGCAGTTCCGCATTTCCACGGATCCCATGCTCTATGACGGGCAGGGACAGGGGGCGCCGGACTGGCTGTATGAAAAATACGGCGTGGCTTACCAGGCAGTGCATGAGGATGGTTACAGCACCAGGTATCCGGATTACCTGAACCCGGATTACCAGAAAGCGCTCCGCAGATTTCTATGCGCCCTGGCGGACCGCTACGGGGATGAGCCGGCGCTGGAGACAGTGGATTTAAGGGGATACGGAGCCTGGGGGGAGTGGCACAGCGGCTATCAGCACCCCACATACGCCCAGCATGCGGCTGCGCTGCGCAGCCTGATCGATGCCTGGGAATGCGCTTTTTCCGGAAAAAAGACCCTGATCCTTTCCTGCTCCTATGAGTGGATGAAAGACCGCAACCCGCCGCTGCATGCGCCTGAGAGCTACGAGGAGTATCTCTACTGGTCTGGCTTTGACTATGCGCTGAAAAAGCCTGGAATATCCCTGCGCAGGGACGGAATAGGCGGTGCGGTGAAAATCTGGGACGCGAAGCTGATGCGGGATTTCTATGAGTCAGGGAAAAAGCTTCCCATGATCGCGGAGTTCTTTAACGGCTATCTGATCAAAAACTCGCCGGAGGGCAGCAGGGGATACTTTGTGGAGGACACAGTGGAAGAGGCGCTGCTTCTGCACCCCAATTATATGATGCTGATGTGGGACAGTGTGCAGTTTTATGAGCAGAGACCGGATCTGATCGAACACGGGCTCAAAAGAATGGGATACAGGCTGCTTCCCTTTGCAGTGGAGATCCCGGAGGCCGGCGGCGAGGGCTGGATCACCATTGTCCACAGCTGGGTCAACCGGGGAGCCGGGAGATTCTGCTCGGAGGGATCCTTAAAAATCCGCATAGCGGGACAGGTTACAGAGGAGAGGGGGTTTGTCCCCGGGGAACTGTCCGAAGACCAGCCCAGGACATACCGCACGCCCGTAAAGGTGCCGGAAGGGCTGGAACCAAAAGCGTATCCGGTGGAGTTTGCAGTCTGCGGATACGGCAAGGAACACATCCGCCTGCCCCTTGAGGGCAGAAGCGAAGACGGTTTCTATCCTGTAGGAATGCTGCATGTAAGGGAAAAGAGCTGCATGTAAGGGAAACGGGCCAAGGAAAAGGAACTGAAGAACAGTAAAAGGGGTTTGAACAGCAGGCAAAGAAAGGAGAACAGGTATTAATATGAAGAACACATTTAGAAAAACTTTGAGTATCCTATTGACGGCGGGAATGCTTTTGGGGGCCAGCGGATGTGCCGCTCCCGCACTGCCGGGAGAGGAGTCTTCGGAATCCGAATCCCGGAAGACGGAATCTTCCCAGAGCGAATCCGCAGAGCCGTCCAGCGAGAGCCAGGAACAGGCTCCGGAAAGCCAGGGGGTAGAGAGCCAGCGGTTTGACGGTGTAACGGTTCGGGTATGGGGCGCTACGGATCTGCTGAACAATGCGGAATTTGAGAAATATGTGGCGGAGAACGGAGAGGGCCTGACTTATGAAATCGTCTCTGCGGACGAGATCAAGATGATGAGCATGGTCGCCACAGGGACAGCGGCGGACATATGGTGCCTGTCTGCGTTCAGCCATGGCGCCATGTATGCGGCGAGGGGTTTGTATGAGCCTCTGGACGATTACATTGCCGCCAGCGATGTGTTTGATGAGGCAAACTTTACAGATGTGGAGAATCTGTACCGCTTTGACGGGAAAGAGGTAGGGGCAGGACCTATCTACGGCATTGTGAAGGACTGGAGCCTGGACAACCAGATCTGGGTGAATAAAAAGGTGTTTGCGGACGCAGGCCTGGAGATCCCGGATCCCACAAAGATCTATACCTGGGACGAAATCAGGGAATGGGCGAAAGCATGCGTGGAATTTGACGAAAGCGGAGAGCAGACCCGCTGGGGCATGGGCACTACCAACAATCTATACCAGCTCATCACTGGCATGGTATGTTCTGTTGGAAAATCCATGTTCTCAGACGATCTTTCAGAGGTCTACATCGATACGCCGGAAATCCGGGCGGCCTTTGACTACTGGGCGGACATGTACAAATCCGGGGCGGCCATCAGCGATATGAGCACCCCCGGAGACTGGGGCGGCGATTCCTTTGCGCTGGACAAGGTAGGCATGCTCTGCTGCGGCTATTGGTTCGGAAACGGAACTCTGGCCTTTAACGAAAATGCAAAAGACCGTATGGACGACTTTATGCTGATTCAGGCTCCCAGCCTGGACACCTCCAAGGGTGCAAACGCATGTATGGCAGGCGTGGGCGCTTCCATCTGGAGAGGCAGCAAGAACAAGGAGGCGGCATTTAAGTTCATTGAACTGTACAATGGAGGGGAGTGGGCAAAGAAGAGAGCGATTCAGGGCTTTGGAAATCCCGCCCAGAGCGATCTGGTAGAGCTTCTGCCCCAGGAGACACAATTCCAGAAGCAGACCTATGACGCCAATGAATTCGGCATGAAAAATATGATTACGCTGAAAACCAACCCTTATATAACCGCACAGGGAATGGAATCTACTTTCCAACAGTTCTTCTATGAAGTGCTGTACGAGCGGATGACCATGGACGATGCCATTGTAGCCATGCAGGAGCAATTTGAGACCTTATTGGCAGAGGGCAAGGAAATCTGCGGCGTGGACTAAGTGTGCAAAGTTGCACACAGAAGAATGCCCAAAGTGCGGGCATTCTTCCGGTCTTGCACCGATTGTTCTTGACATAATGCTGCGCCCTGCGCCCATGGAATGGCATGGGTGCAGGGCTATCATAGAAGATAAGGAGGTTCCGGCGGTGGCAGAAAAGAGATTCTGGAATGCGAAGCGAAGGGAGATTGCACTTTTCTATGTACTGGTAGCTCCGTTTGTGATATTGTTTATCGCAACGAAGCTGGTTCCGTTCGTAAACGGGTTGTATTTGAGTCTGACAAATTATACCGGGTATAATTATGACAGGGTGGAGTTCGTTGGGGTAAACAATTATCAGCGTGTGTTTACGGACGCTCAGGCAATGAGTTCCCTGGGGAGAACTTTTCTGATCGGATGCATCACCGTGCCGCTGGGGCTGATCGTGGGGCTGGGCTGCGCTCTGCTTTTGAACAAGGCAAGGAAAGGACTGGGGGTTTTCAGGACCATTATCTATATGCCCTCCATCATCCCCACGGTGGCTGCAGGCCTGATGTGGAGGATCATATTCAATGCAAACGAGGGACTGCTCAAC
The DNA here is from genome assembly GCA_949840885.1 of uncultured Acetatifactor sp. Classification (GTDB taxonomy): domain Bacteria; phylum Bacillota; class Clostridia; order Lachnospirales; family Lachnospiraceae; genus Acetatifactor. Next base: position 14,499 of record CATKYJ010000019.1, on the reverse strand, counting down.
AAGTTCCTGGGGATTTTCGGGATCAATCCAGTGAACTGGCTGGGGTATGACCATATCCTGGCCGCTTTGGTGATTATGATGACTTGGGGCTCCACAGGAGGGCTGCTTCTGAACCTGGCTGCTTTGCAGGGAATCCCGAATGAGCTCTATGAGGCGGCCGCCCTGGACGGAGCTGGGGGATGGAAGAAATTTACCAAGATCACCCTGCCCATGATCTCCCCGATCCTGTTCTTCAATCTGGTCATGGGGATCATCGGCGGCTTCCAACTCTATGCCCAGCCGGTTCTGCTGGCGCCTGGATCCAACGGGGTCCTGAATCTTCCGCTGAAGCCCACCTATACCTATATGGTCCACGCCTACCAGCAGATACTGGGCTATTCCCGCTTTGGCTATGGGCTGGCCATGATGTGGGTGCTGGTGTTCATCATCAATATCCTGACGGTCATTGTCACAAAGACACAGAAATACTGGGTATTCTACTCGGATTAAGGAGGCGCATGGCATGAACAGAAAAAAAGAAATCCAGAAATACCTGGCGTATGCGTTCCTTGTGGCCCTCAGTGTTGTGTTTCTCTATCCGTTGATCTTTTTGGCCGCCAACTCCCTGCGCCCCTATATCAACAAGAAGCCGGTTATCTTCTTCACGGAATGGCATGTGGAAAATTACTACTTTGCAGTGGCTATGATCCCGTTTTTCAAGTATCTGCTGAACACCATGAAGCTTGTGGCGATCTCGGTATTCGGCAGTCTGGTGATGGACTTTCTGATGGGATATGCCTTTGCAAGGCTTCGGGCTCCGGGGAAAGAGGTGCTGTTCAAATTGGTCCTGCTGCAGCTCATGATTCCCTATATTGCGATTCAGATTCCGCAGTTTGTATGGTACAATACACTGGGACTCATGGACACCTATTGGATTTTTATCTTAAACGCGCTGGGCGGGAGCGCTTACAACATTTTTCTGGTAAAGCAGTTTATGTCCTCTTTCCCGCGGGAACTGGACGATGCGGCCAAGGTGGACGGGTGCGGCTTCCTGCGCATGATCGCACAGATCGTGATACCGCTGTCCAAGCCTCTGTACGCGCTGCTGTTCTTCAACGCTTTTGTGGCGGCATGGAACGACTATATGGGGCCGCAGATGTTTCTGACCGGGGACAAGTTCCCGCTGGCGACGGCTATGTTCGGAAATATCTATTTTCTGCCCGACAAGCCGGAGATCATACTGGAGCCGGTGCTGATGGCGGCCTGCGTCCTGTTTACGCTGCCGGTGATCATTCTCTTCTTTTTCTTCCAGAAATATCTGGTGCAGGGAATTGTGACATCAGGGCTTAAAGGCTGAGCCTGGTGCAGGTCATGCATTGTATTGGGGTAGTGAGAGGGATAAAAACACGAATATATGTTTATGCTGCGGGCCGCCGGGATTTACGGTAGGAAAACGTGCGTCTTGCCGGCGATCTGCCGTCGGGATTTGCAGCAAGTTTACTGGTGTACACAGTATAAAACAGAGAGGAGTTTCGGATGAAGACAAACATCATATTTGACACGGATATCGGCTGTGACTGCGATGATGCGGCGGCCTTGGCCCTGGCGCTGGAATTGATGGACGCCGGGGAGTGCCGGCTGCTCGCGGTGACCCACTGCACCATGAGCGAAGCGGCAGCAGGCTGCGTGGAAGCCATTTTAAACTACTATGGACATCCGGAGGTTCCGGTGGGGACATTCAGGGAAGGGGACGGCATCAGGCCTAGCGAATGGCATGATGTCTATGCTTCGGATGTAGCGCTCGCGTGCGATACTCGTTACAGGAGAGGGGAGCCCTACGAAAATACGGTAGCACTGATGCGGCGAACCCTGGCTCGGACAGAGGGGAAAGCCACCCTTGTGGCCACAGGCTCCCTGGCCAGCCTTGAGAGGCTTTTAGAGAGCGGGCCGGACGAGCACAGTCCTCTCTCCGGCGCAGAGCTGGTGGGGCAGAAAGTGGAGCGGGCGGTGTGCATGGCGGGCCGCTTCAAAGAGGCCTGGCCGGAGCCGGTAGTGCTGGGGGACGGCTATGTGGTGGAGGCGGAATGGAATGTAAAATGTGATATTCCCGCAGCTCAGACGGTCTGTGACAGCTGGCCCGCCGAACTGATATTCTGCAGCTATGAGATCGGGCTGAAGATGATTACCTGCGGCGGCCTCCAGCAAAGGGGAGCAAAAGACAATCCGGTGAGGCTCTGCTACGAGAGCTGGAGCAGGAAAGACGGAGGCGGCGCTGTGGGAAGGGAAAGCTGGGACGGCGCCACCATGCTTTATGCTATCCGCCCGGATGCCGGGTATTGGCATTTATATCCCCATGGAAAGATCTGCGTGGACGATGAGGGGAGGAGCTCCTGGAAAGAGGAAGCGGGCGGAAAACAAAGCTTTCTGTTGGAGAAGATGCCCTATAAGGAAGTGGAGGCGCTGATCAATGAGATCCTGGAGCGGGATATAGGGCGCGCAGCAAAACTTTAGTAAATTTTTCTTATTTTCTATCTATTATATTTGCGGCTTTTCTGCTATGATGAGGAATAGGATCTATCTAAAGCGTGATGGCATCCTTGAAAGGAGGAAAAGGAATGAAAATCACGAACTGTAAGGTCAACCATCTGACCAACCCTCTGGGGTACTGGATGGAAAAGCCGGTCTTCTCCTGGCAGGTGGAGGAGGCGAAAGGAAAGGCCCAGACCAAAGCACGTCTGGTGGTATGCCGTGACGGCGGGACAGTGGCGGACACAGGCTTTGCCGACCTGGACAATCTGGCGGTTCCCGTGGACATGGAGCTTGCCCCCCGGACCCGCTACACCTGGACCGTGACCGTGTGCACGGATGCCGGGGAGGAGGCGGTAAGCGACGTAAACTGGTTCGAGACCGGAAAGGAAGCGGAGAGCTGGAGCGGGAAGTGGATCGGGGACAGCGAGAAGCGTCACCCCATGTATTCGAAGCACATCGCCCCCGCAAAGCCCGTGAAGAGCGCAAGGCTCTATATCTGCGGCCTGGGCCTTTACGAGGCCTATTATATGCCGGGAGCCGGAGCCGCGCAGGCGGATTCCATAGAAATGCTGCGGGCAGAGGCGAAGATTGGGGACGAGCTGCTGGCCCCCTACTGCAACAATTACAATGAATGGGTGCAGTACCAGACTTTCGATGTGACAAAGCAGCTTCAGAAAGAGGGCGATCTGTGCGTATTGCTGGGCAATGGCTGGTATTTCGGGCGCTTCGGCTTCAATGATCCGGATGGGAGGCCTTATTACGGAAAGGGGCGGAAACTGATTGCGGAGCTGCACCTGGCCTATGAGGACGGCACCGAAGAGGTCATCGGTACGGACGAGAGCTGGCAGGTGACCTACAGCAATCTCTGTTTCTCCAATATTTATGACGGCGAGCACATGGACGATACCTTGATGCCTGTGGCGCCGGCAGCGGCCTGTGAGGCAGAGCCGCCTAAGGGGAAATTGACGGCCAGGCGCAGCCTCCCGGTAAAGGTGCTGGAGGAGCTGCCTGTGGCGGAGCTGATCCACACGCCTGCGGGAGAGACGGTGGTGGATTTGGGGCAGAATATCGCAGGGTCTTTCAGACTGCGGGTCTGCGAGCCGAAAGGTACGAGGATTCATGTCCAGGTGGGAGAGGTGCTGCAGCAGGGCAACTTCTACCGGGACAATCTGCGCACGGCGAAAGCGGAGTACATCTATGTTTCGGACGGCAAAGAGCATGTTCTGCAGCCCTTTTTCACGTTCTATGGCTATCGCTATGCCAAAGTGGAGGGCGTGGCCGCTCTGAAAGCGGAGGATTTCACGGGGTTGGCCATGTATTCCGACCTGCCCAGAAGCGGCTGGCTTGAGACCGGAAGTGACCTGGTGAATAGGCTGATTCTGAACACGGAGTGGGGCCAGAAAGGCAATTTTCTGGATGTGCCCACGGACTGCCCTCAGCGCGACGAGCGCATGGGATGGACCGGGGATGCGGAGGTGTTCTCCCCCACTGCATGTTATCAGAGGGACAGCTACGCTTTCTTTGCAAAGTATCTCCACGATATGGCCACGGAGCAGAAGAACCGAAACGGCGCTGTGCCGGATGTGATCCCCTCCTTTGGCCATCATGGCATTTCCTGCGCCTGGGGGGACGCGGCCTGCGTGATTCCCTGGGTAATTTATCGGTTCTACGGCGATAAGGCCATATTGGAGGAGCAGTTCGACAGCATGAGAGGCTGGGTGGACCATATCTATGGGCTGGAGCAGCAGGATCAGGGCTGGCGGAAGCATTTCCACTATGGGGACTGGCTGGCCTTGGACGGCCCCGGGGGCATAGACGGCGTCATGGGCGCTACGGAGAGCGCGTTTATCGCATTGGTGTATCTGCGCTACAGCGCGGAGCTGACGGCAAAGGCGGCGGCAGTGCTTGGGAAGACCGAAGAGGAAGCCCGTTACAATGCAGTGGCGGACAAGATTTTAGGGGAAATCCGGCACGAGTATTTTGCGCCCTCCGGGCGGTGCTGCCTGGACACCCAGACAGCTCTTTTGCTGAGCCTGCGGCATGGCCTCACGGTGGACAGGGAGCAGACGGTAAAGCGGCTGGAGAAGAAGTTTAATGACAACAACGGAAAGCTGCAGACCGGATTCGTGGGTACGCCGATTCTGGGCGAGGAACTGACCAAAGCGGGTCTGAACGAGCTGGCCTATGGGCTGTTGTTTAATGAGGAGTATCCGGGCTGGCTCTACGAGGTGAAGCTGGGAGCCACCACCATTTGGGAGCGCTGGAACAGCATGCTGGCAGACGGAAGCGTGTCTTCCACAGGCATGAACAGCTTCAACCATTATTCCTACGGCTCCATTGTGGAGTGGATGTACGCTTATGTGGCGGGCATCAGGCAGGCGGAAGACAGCATCGGCTTCAGACATGTGTGCATTTGTCCGGTGGTGGATTCCAGGCTGGGGCATGTGGAGGCATGTTACCGGTCGGGCATGGGACTGTGGAAGACCTCCTGGAAAGCGGTGGACGATTATCATCTGGAGGTGCGGGTGACGGTTCCTTTCGGCTGCCAGGCGGATGTGGTTCTGCCCTATGCGCCGGAGAGCGTGTACGGGGATAAGACGAATCCCATGTTTGCGGATGTGGCGGACGGGGTGTGCCATTTAAAGGCAGGGCAGTACAGTGTCAGCTACCAGACCACCGGGCTGCTGCGCAAGATTTACAGCACGGCTACGCCGCTTAAGGAGCTTTTGGGCGTTCCGGCGATTCAAAGTTTCTTAACGGAGAAGATACCTCAGATCGGGCAGGTGCCGGAGCATATGCGGTCCAGCAGTATCCGGGATTTGGCAGCGCAGTTCGCAGGGCATCTGGAGGCCGGAATGCTGGAGGCGCTGGACGAGGCGCTGGCGAAGTTTGCATAGGAGCGGATTGGCGTACAGGGCTTTGAATTTGAGATAGGAGAAAACGGCAGTTACAGGAATGGGGCCTGTATACTGCCGTTTTTGTGCATGGCAACAGGATGCATGACAATGGAAGACAGGGATTGGGCAATGAATGTTTCAAATGCCATATAGGCTGCCGTATGGCGGATGATGTTTCTGCTTTGGTGCATCAGAACTGAGTGTGATAAGTCAAGAAAATACATAGACAAACCCAGGCTGTTTGGTGTAGAATAGACAGCACTGCACTTTAGGCAGGGGCTGTGGTTTCGGTACATGAGTACATAGACAGGAGAGGAATATGCGCGCCCAAGCGCGCAGGGAGGTATAGAAATGAACATCAGGAAAAAGCTATTCGGAGACAGGGCATTCTACCGCATGGTATTGACGGTGACGGTGCCCATCATGATCCAGAACGGCATCACGAATTTCGTAGGCCTGCTGGACAATATCATGGTGGGGCGGATCGGCACGGAGCAGATGTCCGGTATCGCCATCGTGAACCAGCTATTGATGGTATTCAACCTGGCCATCTTCGGGGCGCTTTCCGGGGTGGGCATTTTCGGCGCCCAGTTTTTCGGCTGCGGGAATCAAAAGGGCGTCCAGCATACCCTGCGGTTCAAGATTTATGTGGGCCTGGGGATTCTGGTGCTGGGCACGATTATCCTGATGGCCGGAGGGGAGCAGCTGATACAGATGTATCTCCACGGGGAGGGCAATGAACAGGCCCTGCAGGCCACGCTGGGGTATGGGAGAAAATACCTCTGGGTGATGCTGGCCGGGCTGCCGCCCTTTGTGCTGGAGGAGATATATGCCAGCACCCTGAGGGAGGGCGGCGAGACGAAAGTGCCCATGATAGCGGGCGTGGCTGCGGTGCTGGTGAACCTGGCCCTGAATTATGTGCTGATCTTCGGTAAGTTCGGCTTCCCGCAGCTGGGCGTGGTGGGCGCTGCCGTTGCCACGGTGATCTCCCGGTACGTGCAGATGGTGGTGGTCATTGCCTGGACTCACAGGAATCCGGAAAAGATGCCTTTCATCGTGGGCGCCTACAGAGAGTGGAAAGTTCCCGGTCAGCTTTCCTGGAACATTGTCGGGAAAGGCACGCCACTTATGGTCAATGAGATTCTCTGGTCCGCGGGCATGGCCATGATGACCCAGTGCTACTCCACCAGGGGGCTGGACGCGGTGGCGGCCTTAAACATCTCCACGGTGATCTCCAACCTGTTCAACGTAGTGTTCGTGGCCATGGGCAGCGCGGTGTCCATCATTGTGGGACAGCTTCTGGGCGCGGGGAAGATGGAAGAGGCCAAGGATACGGACAGGAAGCTTATCGCATTTGCGGTTATGAGCAGCATAGGGATGGGAGCCGTGGTGGCGCTGACAGCGCCCCTGTTCCCGCAGCTTTATAACACCAGCCGGGAGGTAAAGGATCTGGCAGCCACTCTGCTGTGGGTAGCGGCGCTGTGCATGCCGGTCTTCGCTTTCCTGCATACGACATATTTTACGCTGCGTTCAGGGGGCAAGACCATTATCACTTTCCTGTTTGACAGCGTGTTTCTCTGGTGCGTCAGCATTCCGGTGGCCTATGTGCTCAGCCGCCATACCGCCATGGCCATAGCTTCACTGTACTTAAGCTGCCAGATGCTGGATCTGATCAAATGTGTCATCGGGTTCGTGCTGGTGAAGAAAGGCGTGTGGCTGAACAATATTGTGGCATAGGGATGCATCGCGTCGTGAATTGACGGCAGATTTGAATTGTACGCCGGACATCTGCAGACGGCGCTATATACCCCGCGGGGACAGACATGAGACACAATCCCGGGAACGGTATGATTTGATGCGTGAAAACATTCAATACAGCGCCAGAGCAGATACGGGCATCCACGATCCGGGAGTGTGCGGAACGGGTTGCCGGGGAATTATTCAAATAGAAAGGCGGAGAAAAACCGCCAAATCAGCCGCTATGGCATTTGGGATAAGAACGCAGAATGAGAGGGAGCAGGCATGGACAGAGGATTGTACGAAAAAGTAAGCGCGTGGCTGGAGGGACACAGGGATGCCATGGTGGAGGATATCAAGCGCCTGGTGCGCATAGACAGCGTCTCACGGCCCGGCACGGACGGCACACCCTTTGGAGAGGGATGCCGGCAGGCCCTGGAGGAGATGCTGGCCATCGGCAGGAAGCATGGGTTCCACTGCGAGAACCATGGGGACATGGTGGGCAGCATCGGCGCGGCGGAAAAGAACTGGGAGAACCTGATCGGCTTCTGGAACCATCTGGACGTGGTGCCTGCGGGCAGCGGCTGGGAGAAAGGGCCCTTTGAGCCCGTGGAGAAAGACCGGTTTCTGATCGGCCGGGGCGTTTCGGACAACAAGGGGCCCGCCGTGGGCATCCTGTACGTGATGGAATGCCTGCGGGAGCTGAAAGTGCCCCTGAAACATGAGCTGTGCCTGTTCGTGGGAACGGACGAGGAGCGGGGGATGGAGGACATGGAATACTATACGGCCCATTACCCCACGCCCAAGCTGTCCATGACCCCTGACAGCGGCTTTCCGGTGTGTTACGGCGAGAAAGGCATCCTGGAGGGGCAGATGGTCACGGAGGGCACAGTGTCCGCCCAGGTGCTGGAGGTCAGGGGCGGCAATGCCAGCAACATGATTCCCGACAGGGCCTGGGCAGTGCTTCGGGATAGCAAGGACCTGCGGGAGGAGCTGGAAAGCCTCTGCAGGCAGGCGGAGATTGTCCCTGAGGCTACAGCCCATGAGAACGCTGTTCCCAGGACTGACAAATCAGGAGACGCTGTGGCTGCCGGTGAGAGTAAAACGGAGAAAGCCATGCCCGCAAAAGGGAGCGGCGAAAAGGAAAAAACGGATCAGGTGTCCGGAGATAATGCCGCAGGAAACGGCAGGATCTCCTGGGAAACCGAGGCCCGGGGCATCCGCGTCACCGCCCGCGGAACCAGCAGGCACAGCGCCGGTCCCCACGGCAGCGTCAATGCCATCCATGAGCTGTGCGTTTTCCTGGGAAATATGACATCGCTGTCGGAAAATGACAGGGAGCTGTTCGCGAAGATCGGAAAGCTCACGGAAGAGTACGACGGGGCGGAGGTGGGGATAGCCTACCGGGACGAAGTGTCCGGCCAGACCACCTGCGCGGGCACGGTGCTGGCCATGGAGGAGGGGCATCTGAGCCTGACCTTGAACATCCGCTATGCCATCACGGCCCAGGACCGGGAGGACATCGCAGCCCTCACGGCCTACGGCGCCGCCAACAAAATCCGTTTCCGGCTGGAGCGCAATTCCAGGCCCGGGTATTTTCCAAAGGAGCATCCGGCTGTGGACATATTGACGGATGTATACAATGAGCTCACGGGAAGCGATGCCAAAAGCTATGTGATGGGAGGCGGCACCTATGCCAGGAAGCTCCCCAACGCCTTTTCCTACGGCCCCGGCGGCATAAAGGAAAGCGAGGAGGACAAGGAGGCCAGGGAGCGCCTCTTCGCCCCGGGGCATGGGGGCGGGCATGAGCCGGACGAGGCGCTGAACCTGCGTCTGTTCGTGGAGGCCATGAAAATCTACGCCTGTGCCATCGAGGCGCTGAACGATGTGGAGCTGTGACGGGCCATGAGTTTTATCAGTGTATTCGCCCATAATACGGTGGCGTCTGTTGTGAGTCTGGTGTGCGTGGTCTTCGCGGGCATGGCGGTGCTGAAGATTCTGCCCGCCGATTGGAGGAAATGCGGACTTTGCAGAATCGCCCTTGCGATGGTCTGCCAGGGGTTGGGCATATTCATTGCTACCGTTTTTTACAAGCAAGGCTTATTGGTGCATATTTTCAACAGCATACTGCTGCTTTACCTGCAGCTGATCGTGAATGCGTTCTGCGTGGGCCTGATTTTTCGTGAAAAATTCCGGCGGTGCTGGGGCATTGTCTTGTTTACGGGAATTGTACTGGAGTATTCGGGGACCCTGTCCTTTCTGATTTTCACGGACAGAGCCCTTGCGCTGAGCATCCCGGAAGAGCGCAGGGTGTACATGTTGGTGAACTATGGGGTGGGGCCCGGGGCATTTTTTCTGCTTCTGTACCTCCTGTATAAAATGAAGGTGGGAGACGCGTATCGCCGGTGGCTGGAGCATGGGGAGTTCTGGAGCCGGGGCATGATCTGCCTGAGCGCATATCCGATTCTGATCTATGGGCCCGCAGACCTCCTCATGGGCAGTGGGGTGAGCCGCAATGTCAGCCTGGGCATTATGCTGCTCATGCTGTCCGTGGCCTTGGTCTTGTTCCACCACATGGGAATGGAGGAATGGCAGCGCAGGGAATTCGCCTCCCAGCAGATCATCCTCCAGCAGCAGGATGTCTATATAAAGACGCTGGAAGGGATGCAGGAGGAGATGCGGCGCTTCCGGCATGATTACAAAAATATGATGTCGGGGCTGTATCTTACGGCAAGTGAGGGGGAGCTTGCGAAGACGCACTGCTTCATCCAGGAGATGACGGAGGACTTCGACAGCCAGATCGGAGACCGGATCTGGCAGATGGGACAGCTTGGCAATGTCTGCATGACGGAGGTAAAGGGGCTGCTCCTCACAAAGCTGGTCCAGATGCAGAGGGACGGCACGGTCTGCGAGCTGGAGGTGATGCACCCCTTCCGCGGAACCAGGTGCAGGACCACGGATCTGTGCAGATGCTTAGGGATCCTCATCGACAATGCCATGGAGGAGGTCAGGGGGCGGGAGGACGCCCGGGTGCATATCATGATAAGCAGCCAGGAGGGGTACACCACGTTCCGGGTGAAGAACCGGCTGTACCATACCGTTGACGTCCATAAGATCTGGCAGCAGGGGTATTCCACCAAAGGGGCGGACAGGGGCCTGGGGCTTGCCAGCTACCGGAAGATTCTGGCGGGCTATGAGGACGTGCTGCCTGCCACGGCGGTGCAGGAGGGATATTTCATCCAGGAGTTTAAGGTGCGGGAGCAGAACGGGAAGTAAAGTATAACAGCTGCTGTGCGGTGCAGAAGCGCAACTGAAATAAGGAGAGGGTAAGGTGCTGTCGGTATACATTTGCGAGGACCAGGAGGAAGTCCGCAGAATCCAGAGGGAATGTCTGGAAAAACAGATCATGATACAGGGGTATGACATGGAGATCGCCCTTTCCAGCGGCTGTCCCGGAGAGATTCTGGAGGCAGTGGAAAAGAATCCGGGGAGGGGGATCTACTTCCTGGACGTGGAGCTGAAAGGGGAGGAAATGGACGGGTTCGCCCTGGGGCGGGAGATCAGGAGGCTGGATCCCAGGGGGTTCATCGTCTATGTGACGGCCTATGGGAACCTGGCGTTCGAGACGTTCCGCTACCATCTGGAGGCCCTGGACTATATCGTGAAAGAGAGCATGGAGAAGATGGAGGAGGGGCTTGGCAGGAGCCTTTCGGTGATCACGGAGCGCATGCGGGCGGAGCAGGGAGAGCACAGGGAATTCTTCTCCGTGAAAGTGATGGATGTGATAAAACATGTGCCCATAGACGAAATCATGTTCTTCGAGGCCACTCAGCGGACCCACAGGATCGCCCTCCACGGGGTGAACGACTGGTTCGACTTCATCGGCAGCCTGCGGGAGCTGGAGGAGCAGCTGGGAGAGAGGTTCCTGCGGACCCACAGGGCCTATCTGGTGAATGTGGAACAGATTGCGGAGCTGGATCTGCGGGGCAGAGAGATACGAATGAAAAATGGAGAGAGATGCCTGTTCGCAAGGAATGTGAAAGGGGCGCTGCTGGAGAGGATGTGAGATTCCGCTCAGGCAGCGCCCCGTTCCGTTGGGGCACAATTCCCCACAGGGGCGGGGGAGGGTGATATGATGCTGGTATGCGGGGCAGAACTGGCACCCGCATAAAAAACAAGGAAAGAGGATAAATGTATGGAACAGAATGTACTGCTATCTCTGTCGCATGTCTCCAAGCGCTTCAAAACCGAGCTGGCGCTGAAAGACATCAACATGACCCTGCGCCAGGGGGAGATCCTGGGCTTCCTGGGACCCTCGGGGGCAGGGAAGACCACCACCATCAAGATCATCACCGGACAGCTCCGGCAGACCTCCGGGGAGGCCAGGCTCCTGGGCACGGACTCCGCCAACATCGACGAGTCCATCTATGAGAACATCGGCGTGGTGTCGGACAGCAGCGGCATCTATAAGAAGATGACCGTGTGGCAGAACCTGGCCGTGTTCGCCAGGATATGGAAAGTGCCGCGGGAGAGGGTGGAGCAGGTGCTGGACCAGGTAGGGCTTGCGGAGCATAAGAACAAGCCCGCCGGAAAGCTCTCCAAGGGCCAGACCCAGCGCCTGGTCCTGGCCCGGGCGGTGCTGCACAAGCCCAGGGTGTTGTTCCTGGATGAGCCCACCAGCGGCCTGGATCCCACCACAGCCGTGGCCATCCACCGGATGCTCTTAGAGCTGAAGGAGCAGGGGATGGCGATCTTCCTCACCACCCACAACATGGAGGAGGCAACCAAACTCTGCGACAGGGTGGCGCTGCTCCACGACGGGGAGATTGTGGAGTTCGGCTCTCCCCAGGAGATCTGCCTGAAGTACAACCGGAACAAAAAGTACCATGTGCTGCTGGCAGGCGGCAGGGAGCTGGAGCTGGCCCAGAATCCGGAGAACATCGTAAAGATCACCCGGTGGATGGAGGGGGACGAGATCATGCGGATCCATTCCTGCGAGCCCACTTTAGAGACCGTGTTCCTGGAGGTCACGGGGAAAGATTTAAATGTATGAATTTGAATGTATGAACTTGAATGTATGAATTTGAATGTAGGACGAAGCATACGGAAAGGAGATTTTTGATATGAAAAGTATGGATGGAGCGATGCGGCCTGCGCAGATGAGCATGGGCAAAGCTGCGGGGAGGGGAGGAAGCCTGCATAAATTGGCTGCGGTGACACAGATCAAATGGCTGTGCATCAGCCGGAACACGATGATCATGATAGGGCCTTTGATCGTCATCGGGATGGTGTATGCGTGCAAGATCCTCTACGGAGTCAGGTCGGAGGGCACTTTGGTGCCGTTCCTCACCGGGATGCTTTTGAACATCGGCATCAGCATGAACATCTGTGCCGAGGGCTTCATTATGGTGGGGACCTCCATTGCGGAGGAGAAAGAGAACCATACGCTGCGGGCTCTTATGACATCTTCTATTACAGGAGTACAGTATTTCTTCGGGAGCATCCTGATTCCCTTTGTGATGCTGATGGCAGTGAACTACATCGTGCTCTTCATCAGCGGGATTTCCCTGGAGATCGTGCCCTGGATTCCTTTCTTCCTGGTGAGCGCGGTGGCTTCCCTGACCAGCTGCGTGCTGGGGATGATCGTGGGGATCTGCGCCAAGAACCAGATGAACGCCAATCTGATCTCCTATCCGTTCCTGATGGTGTTCATGATGATACCGGTATTCGGGAACCTGTCCGAGGGACTTCACAAGATTTCGGGATTTCTGTTCACCGGAGTCATGACAGGCATGACGGAGCGCCTGGCGAATGGGGAGAGGTATGTGATGTCCGCGCTGGATATGGCGGTGCTGTTCGGGGAGCTTGCCGTCAGCATTCTGGTGTTTTTGATACTTTATAAAAGGAACGGATACGAAAAAGATTAGGTCCGCGTAACATGCATATTATTCCTTTTTTTACAGATACTAACTCCATGTCGGATAAAGAATTCGCAAAAAGCGATACACGCCTGAATAAATGGAGGGAAGATATCTATGAAAGCAACGGGAATAGTGAGACGTATAGATGATTTAGGCAGAATAGTCATTCCTAAGGAAATTCGAAGAACTCTGCACATCAGGGAATCGGATCCCCTGGAAATCTTCACGGACAGAGAGGGGCAGGTCATCCTGAAAAAGTATTCTCCCATCGGGGAGATGAGCACTTTTGCAAAGCAGTATGTGGAGAGCCTGGCCCAGGTCTCCGGCCACGCGGCGCTCATCGCGGACAGAGATCAGTTCATTGCGGCGGCCGGAGGCTATAAACAGATGGTGAACAAGTCCGTGAGCAGACAGATGGACGAGAAAATCCATAACCGGGAGACCATCATGGCCACCAGGGGGGACAGAAGCTTCATCCCGGTCTGCGACGAGGGCGGGGACGAGTACCAGCACGAGGCCATTGCGCCCATCCTCTGCGAGGGGGACATCATCGGCAGCGTGGTGCTGCTGCAGAATGACAACAAGAGCCGGATGGGAGAAGTGGAGCAAAAGCTCCTGCAGTCCGCTGCCGGATTTCTCGGGAGGCAGATGGAGCAGTAAAGGAGACCGGCCGGAAGAGGAACTGACTCAGGCCGGAACAACAAAAGCTTTTCGACTGCTGAGAGAACTTTGCATGGATGGGAAGCTGAAGACAGAGGGAAGCGGCAAGCTGAGCAGATATGTCCTTTTGTAGGCAGACGGGTCAACAGGACTTATGAATCAATAAAAAAGTTCGCCTTACTGGCTTGTAAGGCGAATTTTTTTGCAGCCGGGAGCGGAAACCACCCTCCTTATTCGCTGAGGATCCTGTATAATTCAAAAAAGTTCCTCTTCTTTTCCATCAATTCATCAAAAGTTCCTGTTTCGACCATTTTACCTCCGTCCATTACAATAATTTCATTGTACTTCTGCATAAGGGTCTTATTGTATCTATGTGTGATGCTGATAAGGGTCATATCTTCATCCAAGAGCCTTTTTTCAATTTCATAGGCGGTGGCATTGTCAAGCCCTGACGTGATCTCATCAAGGAAAGCCATTTCTTTATTCCTTAAAAATAGCCTGGCCAAGGCAATCCTCCGCATTTCTGCTAAACAGAAAGATGCTTGGACTGATCATAAAATATGTCTTAACGAAAACCGTTTTCCGCTACACCCGTACGAAATAGCAGCCCTGCAAGTAGACTTTTCCGCAATCTTGTGTTATACTATCGAACTAAACTCCCATGTCCTGCACACTTGACACCACCATAAATGAAACCTTTTGGGCAAGTCTGGGTTTGCAATTGTTATTTTCTGGCCGTATACTATAAGCAACGGCAAAGATCGGTGTTATTTTGG
>CATKYJ010000018.1 GCA_949840885.1 uncultured Acetatifactor sp. | reverse complement strand
TCCAAAATGGCGACAATAAGAATTGCAAAAGTAAGCAGCACCATAAATTCTTCGTATGTACTCATAGAAAACGCCTCCTTCCGTTCAAGGCTCGGAAACGGAGGTATTCACACCCTATCGGCTCCCCGGGTAAGCATATTATGTTGTCATGGTTCACGCAAAGGGACAATTTGTCCACCAACGCAAAGTTGCGCCGGTTCAACCGACTCAATATTGAGCTGGCAACTAAATAGTGGCCAAGCCCATTTGGGCTTCACTGGGAGCTATTTGGGTCTAAGGTGCTGCTCCTCCAAAATGGCATACCAGGTTCCGCTCCGGAAGGGGTCTCCCCGATGGGATGCCTTGGCTCCTGCATGGAGCCTTGGGAGTAGTTCCAAGGGGTGGTCATTCTGGACTTCCCTTTGCCGGAGGTCACACAAGTGTGAAGCCCGCTCTTCCCAATGAAGATCCCGCCCTGATTCAGGGCCTCCTCCCCCAAAATGCGGGGTACCCCTGTTCGTTATTACCGGCTCCAGTGGCTGGCTCCCTTTGCCAGGGAGTCGGCGTTCTGCCGTATCCCCACAAGTGGGCATATTTTTCCCCACTTTGGGGATGGTTCGACACTTGTGTCTATGCTCCTCCTGTATGAGGAATGGGGCGCTCTCCACAGATGGTGAATGGTTCTTCCACTCGTCCTCCAGGAAGAGCGGGAAATTCCGCTGTACCCCTCCCACTTATTGGATACGTTCATACGCTTGTGCTGGCGGTGGGATAGAGGCAGTTAAAAAGCAGATAACCGGAGTTACCTGCTTCGCAAAGTTGAATGGAATAGGTGGGTGACAATCCACATCTCCTAGCTATGGGCGACGGCCGCCTGTTCCGTCCTCAGATTCCATTCAATAAAGCTTATGCATTTGATAACTCAATTATACAACAAATTCAGTTTATGTCAAGCCTTTTCAATGTGCCTTTTTCAATGTATCTCTCAGCATTACAGGTGCTTAAGGAATGCAATGTCTTTGCAAAGCATTTTCCGCCAGATGTAATCTTGGCGGCCACACGGACATAATCCGCATTTACCTTGAATAGCTTCACAAAGAGAATCGAGCCATCTTTTGGGTTCAGCCCCACATAATCGGGGGAATTTATTATCGTGCCGATGTCCTTATAATATACGTCATACTCATATGGATGCCGGCTCTTGATATGCTCTATATTGGATTCCCCTATGAATACCGGAGTGTTGGGCTTGAGCTCCAACCCCAATGTCTCGATGACAGATTGGGAGATGTAACCAACTATTTCCATTTGCAGTTCCTTTCATGTTAAGTTTCATATATCTGTTCAGCTAAGAATTCAGCGCTACCCGCCCAAGGGAACTTCCCCTCCGGCTCCTGGGAGGAGAACGCAGTTTTCCTGTCTCCTGGTGTGGCCGATCTGGCAACGCCTGGTCTGCCGATTCGGCAGTGGGGCTATTCTTTTTTCCGGTACTCCGGAACTTTAGTCAGCAGCTCCACATGCTCTATGGCTTTTTCCTGGCCTGCCGGGGTGTAACGTGACAGCCTGCGGAGGCTGCGCAGATCGTCCGGTGCCAGGAAGCTTCGGGTGTTTCTCCCGGAGCGTATGGAGGTCCAGGCATACCGGCACAACGGCATAGTGGAATTTAACAGGACATGGGAGAGCTCCACTGAGCGGGTGGACATGGAATTGCTGGAGGAATGTCACTAGTAGTGTCACTAGTAGAGATTAGCGCGGCATTTCCGCAAATCGTGCAAAATGCGGAAAGCCGCATAAAGCCTATGTTTTTCTGATGGCTTCAAGGCTATCAAATTTAAGGAAGCGCGAAAGATTTAAGAGATATTTAAGGATTCAGTAAAGACATTTAAGGATTGAAATAAGATAATAAATCCCATAAAATCAATCAATGTCATATACGGGAAACCGGAACGGAGGTAAGAATTCATGAAGAAAATCCTGCTGGAAACCCAGGGCTTAAGCAAATCTTTTTCAAGCGTCGGCGCCCTGCAGCATGTACTGAAGAATATAGATCTAAAGCTCTACGAGGGGGACTTCACGGTCATCATGGGGGCCAGCGGCGCGGGGAAGTCCACGCTTCTCTACGCCCTGTCGGGGATGGATACGCCCAGCCTGGGCACCATCACTTTCGGGGAGGAGGTCATATCCGGGTACAGTTCCGACGAATTGGCTGTCTTCAGACGGGGCTCCTGCGGCTTCGTGTTCCAGCAGATCTATCTGATCGACGGCATGAGCGTCATGGACAATGTGCTGGCGGCAGGGCTTCTGGTGAACAGGGACAGACGCGGGCTGATCCGGCGGGCCAAGGAGCTGTTTGCGGCGGTGGACATTCCGGAGTCGGCCTGGAAGAAATTTCCCACTCAGCTGTCGGGAGGCGAGGCCCAGCGTGTGGGCATTGTCCGTGCCCTGATCAACTCGCCCAGGATCCTTTTTGCCGATGAGCCCACGGGGGCGCTGAATTCCAAGACCGGCCTGGACGTCCTGGACACCTTAAGCCGCTTCAATGACGAGGGACAAAGCGTGGTCATGGTGACCCACGACATGCGCTCCGCCAGGCGGGGCAATCGGATCCTGTACTTAAAGGACGGCGCTGTCCTGGGAGAGTGCGATCTGGGGAAATACGTATCCGGCGACAGGGCGCGGCATGAGAAGCTGTCCGCGTTCCTGGAAGAGATGGGCTGGTAGGAGGTGGGGATTATGAGAAAAAGCTTATTGATCGCCGCGTCTAATCTGCGCAGGGCAAGGGGACAGACCATTGCCATCGTGGCGCTGATTCTTTTGGCATCGGCCATGCTGAACCTGGGGCTGATGCTGTCCACGGATTACAGGCGCAATTTCGACCGCTGTCACGACAGGCTTCACGACGGCCATGTGACCCTGGCGATAAACGGCACCGGCCTTTCGGATTTCTTTGACCGGACGCTGGAGGGAGAGGGCGGCGTGGAGGAGTATTTCTGCCAGGACATTCTGTTCATGGTGGGGAGCTTTGCCTACAACGGAGGCGAGGTCAACACGGAGTTTGTGATACTGGAAAAGGAGGCGGCCCTGAACCGCCCGGTGGGCAGGATGGAGATCGTGGAGGAGGGAGAGGCAGACAGCGGCATCTACCTCCCCATGCTCTACGGGGCGGACGGGAAGATAGCCCTGGGCGATGCCATAGACATTTCCGTCGGGAGCCATGTGATGCGCTATCAGGTCTGCGGATTCCTCAACAGCGCCATGGCGGGCTCCCACAACTGCAGCATGAGTGCGCTGCTGCTCACTGCGGACAAATATGAGGAGCTGGAGAGACTGGGCTATGCGCCGGCATCCACCCTTGTGTCGGTGCGGATTCGGGATAAGGAACAGAGCGAGGACTTCGAGGCCGCGCTGAAAAACAAGGTCTCCGCAGCCTATCCGGCCCTGCGGGTGGTGAGCAATTCCTATGGACTGCTCTCCTCCTCCCGCTACATTTCCCAGATGATATGTGCCAGCGTGGTCAATGCTATGGCATTTTTCGTGGCACTGATCGCTCTGGTGGTGATTTCCTCCAATGTGATCAACTATATCCAGGAGAACATGAAGAACCTGGGGGCGCTTAAGGCCATGGGCTACCGCAGCGGACAGATCGTGGCAGGGCTTCTGGTGCAGTTTCTGGGGGTGGCGGTGCTGACCACAGGGGCCGGCATCGGCATTTCCTACTGCCTGTTCCCGGCGGTGAACGATATGATGATCGCCCAGACGGGAATTCCCTATGAGATGCATTTTCTGCCTGTGCCCTGCGCGGCCACTTTCGGCGCCATCGGGGGAGCCGTGGCCCTGGCCGTGTGGCTGTCCTCCCGCAGAATCCGGAAGATCGACCCAATCGTGGCCCTCAGACAAGGCGTTGTGACGCACAGCTTTAAACGCAATCACGTAGAGTTGGAGGAGACCCGGGCGCCGCTGCAGCTGGCTCTAGCACTGAAGACCTGCGCGGCCGGAATGAAACAGAACATCACGGTCAGCATCACCATGCTGGTGCTCTCGCTGGTGGTGGTCTTCTCGGCTCTGATGGTGGAGAATGTCATCGTGGACATGACGCCTTTTATCAATCTGATCGTGGGGGAGACCGCGGATGCCTGCGTCAATGTGGCCCCTGAGGCGGAGACGGATCTCCTGCAGGCGGCTGAGGAGGACGAAAGCGTGGAGAAGATCTACCTGTACAGTTCCGCGGAGGTGTGTCATGTGGGCGGGATTGCTTTGATGGCTACCATGGCGGAGGACTTCTCCCAGGTGAACAATCAGGACGTGTGCTATCAGGGGCGCTTTCCGCTCTATGACAATGAAGTGGCCGTCGGGGCCAAGTACGCCAAGGAGAAAGGGCTGGGGATCGGAGACGAGATTGCCCTGACGGCGGACGGGAAAGAGGCGGACTATCTTATCTGCGGATTCACCCAGATTTCCAATAACCTGGGCAAGGACTGTCTGCTGACCCGTGAGGGCTTTGAGCGCATGGGCGCGTTCACGAACATGAGCTATTATGTGAACCTGGCGAAAGGGGAGGACATCGAGGCTTTCCGTAAGAGGATGGAGGAGCGGCTGGGCAGCGGCCTGAACATGACTATCAATATATCTTCCGTGATTGAGGGCTCGGCCGGGGTCTATGTGTCGCTGATGGCTGTGATCGTAGTGGGGATCCTGGCGCTTAGCGTGGCCGTCATCGCCTTTGTGCTCTATCTGCTGGTGAGGACGCTCCTGGGCAGCAGAAAGCGGGATTACGGCATCCTGAAAGCCATGGGCTTCACCACCGTGCAGCTCATCTTCCAGACAGCGGCCAGCTTTCTGCCCGCGGCGCTGATTGCCGCCGCAGTGGGCATTGCCGCAAGCGCTGCGGTGATCAATCCGGTGGTGGCGCTGTTTTTGGGAGGCATCGGCATCATGAAGTGTACCTTTACGGTCCCTCTGGGATGGATTGCGGCAGGGGGAGCCGGGCTGGTGTTCATGGCCTTTGGGCTGGCCTGCCTGATGTCTCTGCGGATCCGGAAGATTGCTCCGGTGGCCCTGCTGGCCGGGGAGTGAGGAAACGATAAGTTACTGCTCACGGCTTCACCGCTCACAGCAACATGATGCACACATACAATTGTATGGCGTCTGCTGTCAAAGCGATCGAAACGATTGCTTGGGATTGTACGTGCAAAATGCGAACGAAAACACTTCGCTGAACTACCTGTGGACAGTAACAACGATAACGATAAACCGCCCCGTGGAATGTAACTATCTTCTTGCTATTACGTTTATTTTTGATATAATGGTATCAGGCTTATAGGGTTCCCGAGGCGGTTCCTATAACTGCGGGGCATTTCAGGAGTGCGCGGCCTGTGATGTCCCGATGAATAAACGAAAAGGAGGCAGGAACAATGAAGAGATGGAAAGGCAGGCTGAAGCGTATTCTTGCGCTGACGCTGGCATGCTCACTGATCGGCAGCGGCACAAATAATCTGGTGTCGTCCGCAGCGACAGGTACAGCCGGCGTGGAAGAGTCTGTCACGGCGGATGGAGAGACAGCGGACAATGAAGTCCCGGTTTCGCTGTCAGATGTGGCAGTACCGTTGGATGAGGAAGAAAGTGCCTTGGCCGACGGCGTGATCTCCGGGGAGAATGGGTCAGAGGAGACAGGGGAGGACAGGACTTCCGGAAAGGGCGATGCGCAGGGGGAGGTAGAGGAGAAAGCTCCTGAGGCGGAAACCGATGATGGGGCACAAGATGCCGCAGACGGGGATGGAGAACTCCAGGCCGAGGATAGCGATACGGCTGCGGAGGAAGATGCCGCAGACAGTGAGACCACGGACGGAGAAGCTCCCGAAGCGGGGGATTCCGACAGTGAACATACCGGGGGGGTAACCGGTGAGGAAGAAGCCGCAGACAGTGAAACCACGGACGGGGAAGCTTCTGAAGCAGAAGATACCGACAGTGAACATGCCGGGGGGGTAACCGGTGAGGAAAATGCCGCAGACAGTGAAACCACGGACGGGGGAGCTTTCGAAGCGGGGGATTCCGACAGTGAACATACCGGGGGAGTAACCGGTGAGGAAGAAGCCGCAGACAGTGAAACCACGGACGGGGGAGCTTTCGAAGCGGAAGATCCCGACGGCGAACATACCGGGGGAGTAACCGGTGAGGAAGAGGCCGCAGACAGTGAAACCACGGACGGGGAAGCTTTCGAAGCGGAAGATCCCGACGAAGATACCGGGGCGGGAGCGGGAGACGATGTTTCCGACAGCGGAGAAGCGCAGGAGACAGAGGATGCGGACCAGACCGGGGAAGACGGCATAAATGCAGAACCAGACGAAAATGTGGAAGCGGTGAAAGCTTTGGTGTCAGCGCTCCCGTCTCCGGAAGACATCCGGGCCCAGAGCGAGGAAGAACGGGAGGAAAGTTATCGGCAGGTATGCGATGCCCATGCCGCTTACAACATTTTAACCGCAGAACAGAAAGCACGGATCCACGGGGCGGAAGAGACATTTGCCCTGTTATTTGCGTGCTATGAGGAAATTGCCCAGGAGCCGATTGTACAGGAAATCGACCTGAGCGACTGGATCTTCCAGGAAGGCGGACATGCCGCATGGCCGGACGAGTCCGTGGAAATGTGGTCGCTGGACGGAGTGACGCGGGCCGGGGATTTGGACGGGGCAGGAAAGGCTGTTCTGGCTGCCGCCCGGAATTGGGAATCACAGGTGGATATCAGCGGATATAATATCACAAAAAATGAAATAGACGGCTTTCTTGTGAATTTGTTTAACTATAATCCTGATTTTTTCTATGTAAAATTGGGTCAGGGCGGATGTAGCTATTGGTACTCTTCAGATGAGATAGTTCAGAAAATCGATCTGAAATACAATGATTACACGCCTGCAGACGTCCAGACATATCAGAATGCACTGGAGAAAGCTTACGCGGAAGCCATTACCAGCGATAGGATGACGGAGGTTCAAAAGGCAAGGGCGCTCCATGACTATCTGGCCCAGCATATGCAGTATGATGAAACCTATAGTAAGTATAATGCCTACAATGCCCTGGTAGAGGGAACGGCGGTATGTCAGGGATATACATTGGCATATGCCGCGCTGCTTGCCAAGGCAGGAATCGGGGTTGACTATTGCATCGGCGCCAAAGAGATGGACCATATATGGAATTACGTGGAACTGGACGGCGCATGGTATCATGTGGACGTTACATGGGACGACCCTTTGAAAGATAAAGTGGGCTATGCGGGGTACAAATATTTCCTCTGCAGCGATGCCCAGATGGGCAGTGAGGGCCAGGGCGGGAAGAACGTGCATTACGGCTGGGAGAGCCGGCAGAGTTGTAATAGTACGCTGTATGACAACGCGTATTGGAAGTATGGCTGGTCAAAGACAGCAGATGCCCTGTCAGCGATCTTCTTCGTCAATGGAGAAGAATATTATCTTCGCAGGACAGACAACAATACCATGCTCTCGGTAATCAAGCGCAGCCAAGACACAGAGACTGCTGTGTGCCAGGTACCTGCCGAATGGAGGACTCAGGAAGGGACTTGGCCAGGACTTCATTCTTCGCTTTCTTATTACAATGGTATATTGTATTTTAATAATCAGAATACCATATACGCATTGAGGCCCGGGAGAGATACGGCAATGCCTATTTACACATACAGCGGAGCGAATGCACTGTACGGCTCCTTTGTATGCAATGACAGGCTGATTCTGGAAATCGCAGACAACCCTAATCGTAATACGGTAGAGAGAAAGACAGAAAATCTGCCTGCAGTGCCGGAAATCCCTGTGGGCACGATAAGCAATAAAGAGCAGGGCGGTTATCGGACCGACTATGTCTATAACGGCACAACAGTACCGGCGCCCACGGAGAATGCATTTGAGACGACCAACACCGGCGCAGCCATGACCTTTGAATGGTACAGGAACAGTGTGGCGGCGGGAAACAAACTGGCATCCGAGCCGGAAGAAGCCGGAAGCTATATTCTGCGGGTCAGGGCGGCTATGACAAACGACTATGATGCGGCCATGCTGGATCTGAATGTCACGATCGCAAAGGCTGCGGTTACGGTTACTGTCACGGCACAGGATAAAATCTATGACGGAACCGTTGCTGCCGTTGTGGATGTTTCTCTCACAGGTGTGGTATCCGGAGACGATGTGAAACTTGCAAAGCCCACGGCAACCTTTGCGGATCAGAACGCGGGAACGGGTAAGAGAGTCATCCTTGCGGGAGGAAGCCTCACCGGGACGGATGCGGCAAACTATAATATGAACATGCCGTCCGAGGTGAGCGCGGATATCAGTGCGCGGAACATTGCGGTTATTGCCGATGACAAAGAGAAGATTTACGGCGATGCGGAACCGGCGCTTACCTATACTGTCAGCGCTTCCACACCGCTTGTGGCAGGGGAGAAGCTCACCGGTACATTGGTGAGAGAGGAGGGAGAGGATGTCAAAGAGGGAGGCTATCAGATTAAGCAGGGCAGCCTTACAGCGACAAACAATCCAAACTATGCCATAAGCTTTCAAGAGGGGAAATTTACGATTAAGCCTGCGCAGTATACGGTTACCGTGAACGCTTTCCAGGGTGTTGTGGAGGGGATAGGCACTTTTGTGGAGCCTGTCTTTAGAGTGGGAAGCAGCACAGTACCGGGCTCCGTCAGCTACACGTATGACGGAACGAATTATACATATAGGGATTTGGTGAATGTCCTGAAGAATTTAGGGCTGGGTGAGAAAGGGAACATCGCTTATTCATTTGCGCCTGCAAACGGAAATTATACAGGAACCGGAACAGGGAACATTGCGTTTGAAATAAGGGATGTGGAATTCTTTGTGGGAACCGAGACGGCAAACGGGAATAACGCAGTGACGGTTCAGGCTTCCAGCGTCTATGGAGACACATGGGAACAGATTGTACAGATCGGAAATATTACGGCTAAGGCAGGAACGCAGACCGACTCGGACAAGAGCCACTACCGCCTGAGCGTAAGCGGTATGCCGTACGCCGGAGAGGGGCAGGAATTCAGGGTGCTCTATAACGGCACTTTGAACGGAAAGATTTACAGGGACGTTGAGGTGTGCAAAGGAACCGTAGACGTGGACAAGCGGACCATTACGGTTACGGCTGGTTCCTATCGCGTCAGCAGGGTCTATGACGGGACCACGGCTCCCGGACAGGCTTCGGGCGCCCTTGCCCTGGACAATGTCCTGAGTCAGGACAGCGGTAAAGTAGCCGTCACCACGCAGCCGGTGGAATACAAGGACCCCAATGTAGGCGGACAGGAGAAAATGACGGTTGCGCTTACCCTTAGCGGAGAGGCGGCAGGAAACTACAAATTGGGCAGCGCCGCGGTGGACGTACCCTGTGCGATTACGCCGAAGCCCATTGAGCCGGTTCTGAGGATTACCGGAAGCTACAGTTATACCGGTCAGAATATCATGCCAAAGTTTACGGTGACCTGGGAAACAGACGACGGCACAGAGATGGTACTGGGAGAAGAAGATTGTATAGCTGTCGTCACAGATAACCTCAATGCCGGAACCGGGAGAGTGGCTGTAATGCCCAGGGAGGGCAGCAATTATACCTGGGCGAAAGCGCTGGAGGGCACGTTTACCATCGCTAAAGTGGACTATCCCTACGAAAAGACCGCAGAGCTGTCCGCAAGATACGGCAACAGCGTAACATTTGACCTGGCAGCCCTGCTTCCCCAGGGATTTGTTCTGGGCGAGATCAGTGTAACGGACAGCGACGGCATTCTGCAGGGAGCCCCCACCGTGGACGGCTCCGTGCTTGGCTATCAGGTCAGCGGAGACAGGGAGAAGATCGGGAAGACGGCTTCGTTCACAGTACCGGTGACAGCCAGCACCAACTACAATCCTTTTGAGCTGACGCTTGTGCTGACCGTGTCCGACAAGCTGGAACAGACAGAATTCTGCTTCAGCCAGAAAGTGCTGGACAAAGTCTACGGAGACGGAGATTTCCAGGCATCGGTGGTAAATGCGGCAGCAGGCAGTACGCTGAGCTTTACCAGCAGCAATCCCAATGTGGCTGCGGTGGACGAGAACGGAAAAGTACAGATATACAATGCGGGAAGCACAGTGATAACCGCATGGGCCTCCGAAACCGGGGACTATCTCAGAGGAACGGCTACATGTACGCTGAATGTGGCGCCCAAGGCTCTTACATGGGATGTGAGCGGACTGTATGCGGTGGACAGGGAAGGAAACGTTACGGAGCAGAAAAAGGCCAGCCTGTATGGGGAGCTGAAAGCAGACGGCATTTTGCCGGCAGACGCAGATCGTGTAAGCTTCCGCTGTCCTGCGGAGGCGCTTAAGGGTACATATGAGGCGGCAGAACCCGGTGAGCGGAGAGTATTCCTTGGCTGGGCGGACAGTAATAAGCCTGCGGTACTGCAGGGGGAGGCGGCATCTAATTATACGCTTCCGGATGCACTGCCGGAGCTGAAAGGAAAGATCAATGCGGTAAAGAACGATCTTCCGGTACCCGCAGAGTCCACAAGTCAGGTACAGTACAGCCTGTCCATGGAAAGCGGGATATCCCAAGTGCCGCCTGCCTTGAAAAATATCGAGAGTCTGAATACGCCCGGAAAGATTGAGACAGCGATGAAGCTCAACATTCAGGAGCGGACAGAGGGCATTCTTCAGGAGAACATAGCGGTTTATGACATAACCCTGATGGTGAACGTGGACGGTTTGGGATGGCAGACGGCAGGGAAAGACAACTTCCCCGCGCAGGGACTGACGATTACGCTTCCCTATCCGGAGGGAACCGGCAAGGATACCCATGATTTCGCGGTGTGCCACCTGTTTACAGAGGACGGAAACGGACACAAAGCCGGGGAGGCGGAGTATCCCGAAGTGACCAAGACGGAGGCAGGAATTCGCTTTAAGGTAAACGGCCTGTCCCCGATTTCCGTAGGGTGGACCAAAGCGGGAGCGCTGAACAATGCAGTGGAAGAGAAGCCGGGCGCGCCCTCTTCCGGAGGACAGCAGAATACCGGAAGCCGGCCGGACGAGCAAGGCGCTGTGCTGCAGAGCCCGAAGACCGGTGAGGATGATTCTGCTCTGTGGTGTCTGATTTCCATGGCTGTGGTCGGAGGAATTCTGGCGGGTATGGCCTTTAGGAGAAGCAGAAAGAACGGCATCCGGTAAAAAGCTGTCACTGAGATTTAGATAGCTGGAAGACTAGAAAATTTAGAAGAGGGCTGTCGGGAAAGTTTCCCGGCAGCCCTCTTAAAATGGAGTGCGCCTGATTCTGCGGGAGCATGAGCGGTATACTCAATTGTCAAATAACGGTTCGATATACGCTTGGATCAGTTCGATTCTATCCCTGACCTTTGGCCTGAACAGGGAAGCGATTGAAACCACCATGTTTTTTCGCCTGTTGACATAAATGGTATTTCCTCCGTCTCCCATGGCCGCAAAGCCATCCTTGAGAACCCACCATAAATATCCATACGACAGATTTTGAGCTTCCCAGCGACTGTGCTCCTCTGTACTTTCGTCGATCCATTCTGCCGACACGATTTGTCTGCGATTCCATATACCGTGATTTAAATACAATTGCCCTATTTTCGCCATATCACTGGGAGAAAGCGTAAGTCCCCAGCCTGCCGCATTGACACCCGTAGGGTCAGCTGCCCAGCCGCTGATATTCGTAGCCTGATGAAAAGCAAGCTGTTCTTCCTTGCTATGAAAAATAAGACTCTTTTCAACCACGATTCCCAAGGGAGCAAACAAATTTCCCTGAGCAAAGCTGATTACAGACTCTCCCGTTACCTTACTCAGAATACCGGACAGAATATCCGGACCAATCAGGGGCGTATACCTAAATTTGCCAACCTGTCTCTTACCGCCCAACAGATTTAGTGAGAATGTTACCCAGTTGTCGCTTGTAAAATACTTTATGTAGGGATTGAATTTATACTTAAATGGTGCGGTCATTGTCAATAAATGCCTTAACGTAATAGTTTGTATTGTCTTTTCTCTTTTTTGGATTTCATATTCGGGGAAAAAATCCAATACTTTTTGGTCGAGATTTTGGATGCAGCCTTTGTCCATGGCAATTCCGATCAGTATGGAAATGATACTTTTCGTTACGGAATACACATGAATTCGACTGTGTAGGGTACAGCCGTTAAAGTAATTCTCGTACAATGTATCACCGTCCTTTAATACAACGATGCCTGCAATATTTCCGTAATCACGCATCAATACCTTTTCAAACGTTTTCGTTTTTCCTTGAACCATGTAATTTTTCTCCTTTAATTGGTCTAAGGATATCCTTAGATAAAGGATAAATCCATTAAAAATCATTTTCAAGCCCTATTTGCTCCTTTTTTCATCGTGAAGAGAAAGTATGTCTCGCGAGCCTCTACGGAAAGCTATATCGGCTTCAATCACAGAACTTTTATCATAAAGGCTTGCAATCCTCCCTCTAATGTGTTAGAGTAAAAATATACTCTAACACATTAGAGGGAGGATTTTGTTATGGAGACACCGAAGATTTTTGAGAGCGAATACCGTTTCTGTCTGATTCTGTGGGAGCATGAGCCGGTGCGCAGCAGCGAGCTGGTGCGGTTGTGCAAGGAGCAGCTGGGCTGGAAACCCACCACCACCTACACGGTGATCAAGAGGCTTTCCGAGCGGGGCGTGCTGAAGAATCAGGAGAGCATGGTCACGGCTCTGGTCACCAAAGACCAGGTGCAGGCAGCGGAGATCGACGAGCTGGTGGAGAAGAAGTTCGGCGGCTCCCTCCCGGCTTTCGTGGCGGCTTTCACAAGGCATGGGAGGATGACAAAAAAGGAGATCGATGAGGTACAGCGGATGATAGACCGCTTCCGGGAGGGGGATGGGCAATGAGGGATATTTTTCTGGAGGTGCTGGAGAGGAGCATGGCGGCGGGATGGCTGGTGCTGGCGGTGGCGGCGCTGCGGCCGGCGATGGGGAGAGCGCCCAAAGGACTGCGGGTGCTGCTCTGGGGCATGGTGGCTCTGCGGCTGCTGTGTCCTGTGTCCATCGAGAGCAGGTTCAGCCTGATTCCCGATAACGGCTCCGTGTCTGAGAGGATGCTGGCAGAGGCAGAGCCGAAAGGAAATGGAACGGCGATTTCACCGGAGCATGCAGCGGAAGAGCCGGGGGGGAATGGTTTGGCTGCGGACAGGGAGGAGCCTGCGGGCAGCGGATTTTCGACGGACAGCCGTGTCCTGTCAGATAAATACAATATCATAGATATATTATCAGTTATATGGATATCCGGCATGCTGCTCATGGGAGTGTACGCGCTGGCGGGTTATCTGCGGCTGCAGAGACTGGTGGCCACGGCGGTGGTCATGGAGGACAATATTTTCCGGAGCGAGCGGGTGGAATCTCCTTTTGTGCTGGGGCTGGTGCGGCCCAGGATCTACATTCCATTTCGGACAAAAGGGAGGAATCTGGCCCATGTGGTGGTGCATGAGAAAGTGCATATCCTGAGAAGAGACCATTGGTGGAAGCCTCTGGGTTTTGTCCTGCTTACCGTATACTGGTTCCATCCGCTGCTGTGGCTGGCCTATATCCTGCTGTGCAGGGACATTGAGCTGGCCTGTGACGAAAGGGCCATAAGGGGACTAAGCGGCGGGCAGCGGGCAGACTATTCCCAGGCGCTGCTGGACTGCAGTGTCAGCCGACGGAATGTATTTGCCTGTCCGCTGGCCTTTGGGGAGACCGGAGTGAAGACGAGAGTAAAGTCAATACTGCGCTACCAAAAACCGGCTCTTTGGATTGTCGGGCTGGCGGTGGCGGCCTGCATTGCGGTGGCGGTGTGTTTCCTCACCGACCCGGCCCGGGACTCTGCTCTGCGGGATACCCTTGCCTGGGCCAGGGAGCTCTCCCCGGAGGATGTGGCGGAGGCGGATCTGGTGGTCTTTCCCAGGTCTCCCGGCAGAGAATATAAGCGCCTTTCGGAAAGCGACATTGCCGCCATGGTGGGCCTGATCAACCGCAGTGAGGGAGAGTACATGGAGGAGCACGGGGAAACGGAGGGGAGCAGCACTTTCTTCTATCTGACCATGCGCGACGGCACGGCCCATGAAGTGGGGAATTTGGGCAATACCTACCTGGTCATCGACAGGGAGTATTACAGAGCGGAGGAAGCGTGGCTGGCCTCCTGGGATGATGTGTTCCCGGAGGGGGACGAGGCGCTGCCGGAGGGATACCTGGAGTCACGGCCCCAGCCTGGGCGGCCCGGGGCGGGGCAGGAGGATACCCAATCGGGGGAGCCAGGGCAGGGAGAGCCAGGGCAGACAAATTCGGGGCGGACAGATCCGGGGGAGATAGAACCGGGGAAGATAGAACCGGGAGAGACGGAACCGGGGGAAAGCCGATCCGGGACAGCACAGCCAGGCCAGGGGCAGACCGGATCAGGCCAGTCCGAACCGGGCCGGGAGACGGGGACGATAGTCTGGAAAGACTCTGATCTGGACAGGGACGGGGAGACGGAGATCATCCGCGTCCGGGAAGTTGCGGAAGGGGAATACTATCTTCTGGAAGTCCTGAAACAGGACGGCAGGATGCTGTGGAGTGAGGAGGCCGGGACCGCCCATACGGGATGGAATACGATTCTGCTGTGCCGCAGCGGCGAGGAGGATTTCCTGCTCCGCTATCACCCCAACTTCTCTCAGGGGATGGGAAGCTACACCTGCGAGCAGTTTACTTTGGAGGGCGGCCGGGAGACCCGGGAAAATCTCTGGGAGATAACGTTTGAATTGTCTTCTGATCAGCAGATCACCGGAAAGATGCGGGCCTTTGCGGAGGTGGCTAATTCGTTCCTGAAAGAGGGGACAGTCCTTTTGAGCACCTGGGAGGGAGAGCTGATCGTGGGCCCCCAACAGGCTGCGGAGGTGTCGGCGCTGTATCCCGTCCGGTTCGGCCAGGAGGATGGGGAGAGCTATCCCGAGGAGGACGCCTGGTGGGCTTTCGATTCGGGGCTGCCAGAGGATACCCCGCCTTTGGAATTCATCATGGCCAGCGGCGCCGGTGCCTGGTACACCAGCCTGATCCTGCATCCGGACGGTTCTTTCCAGGGCATCTATTCGGACGCAGAGGCTGTGGCGGCAGAGGAATATCCCCGGGGGACGAACTATTACTGTGAATTCAGCGGAAGATTTGACGAAATAACGAAGACAGGCGAATATTCATATTCCATGCGGCTGGCAGAACTGAATTGCCAGACGGAGCCGGACAAGGTGTGGATAGAGGATCAGATCCGCTACATCGGTTCGGAGGCTTTCGGGGTGGAGCAGGGGGAGACGTTTTATTTCTATCTGCCGGGAGCGCCTCTGGCGGATTTGGATGAGGCCTTTACAGAATGGTCGCCGGATTACCATCTGTGGAGGGACGGCTCTGTCGACAGACTGTTCTCCTACGGAATCTACAATGTGGACGGAGGATACGGATTCTTCACTTCCTGGCTGGACTGAGACAGAAACCGGGATAGAAAAGGCTGTTTGCCATGCCTGAAAAAAATCTGCTATACCAATAAAACAGGTTGTACAGGAAATTATCCGGGTGTATAATAGGGGGATAATCAGGAGGTAGGAGAGTATGAGGATTGCAGAGAGAATCAAAGAAAATGCCGGCCGGCCAGGCCAGTGCAGGCCGGTGACCATAGGCTTTCTGGGGGACAGCGTGACCCAGGGTTGCTTTGAACTGTACAGCACGGGAGCGGATTCCCTGGAAACGGAATTTTGCAGCTTCCAGGCATATCACAGCAAGCTGAAACGTATGCTGGAGGAGGTGTTCCCCTCTGTCCCGATCAATATCATCAATGCGGGAGTCAGCGGGGACAACGCGCCGAACGGCAGGAGGCGGCTGCAGCGGGATATCCTAAGCTTTGGGCCGGATCTGGTGGTAGTTTGCTTCGGGCTAAATGATGCGGGCAGGGGCATGGAGGGAATTGCGGATTACGCACAGGCCCTGGAGGGGATTTTTCAGGATCTGCAGGCTGCCGGCACGGAAGTGATCTTCATGACGCCCAATATGATGGGTACCAGGGCCGTGGCCGAGGAGAAAGACCCGTTTATCCACTCTGTTCTGGAGGCCATGACAAAGCTGCAGGTGGACGGCACCATGGATACCTATATGGAGAAAGCCCGGGAAGTTTGTGCGGCGAATAAGGTTCCGGTGTGCGACTGCTATCGGAAATGGAAGAAGCTGGAGGAGAGCGGTGCGGATGTCACAAGGCTTCTGGCCAACCGGGTGAATCATCCCATGGAGAAGATGCACTGGCTGTTTGCGGCATCGCTGTTTGAGAGGATGCTGTTTGACGACATGTGATATGTATTGGGGCGTCTTTGGCCGGCAGGAAATATCCGGCCTGGCGTGCTGCTGCGAGAAGCATTCACTGTCAGGGCTCCTCAAAGGCATGGTTTAAGGTGTCTTGAGGAGCCCTGCGGTATTTCTATTATGGTTTCGGCTTTCTGCTGTTCCTCCAGATTATAGCCCAGCGCCAAATTGTATTTTATCAGATATAAAATAATCAATGGATTGCAGGCAAATAAAGCATTTACCCCGCCGAGGATTCATCCTGTTCCACAGGCCGGGTCAGCTGCCTGATCCAGCGGAAGCTGTTCCCATAGACAGCGGCCGGGATGCATTTCAGATACTGATCCGAGTTCAGCACCAGCAGCACCACCACCGGAGAAGCGTTCCAGAGGAAAGCGCTGGCAAAGGACAGAGGAATCACAATGCACCAAATCACAATCAGGTCCATGATCATCACATACCGGGTGTCCCCGCCGCCGCAGATGACGCCGGTATTCATGCACATCTGATAGGACATCACCACCAGCACCGTGGACTCGATCAGGATAAAGGCATTTGCCAGTTCCCTGGTCTGGGGCTCCAGTGTATACAGGCTCAGCAGCGGGATGCGGATAAAGAACAGAATCGTCCCCAGCAGGATACCGATGCAGAGGAACAGCACCTGGAATGTCCTGGTGTACTCTTTGACTTTGGGCACGTTGCCGGTGCCCACTGCCTTGCCCGTCAGCACGGCGGCAGCGGAGGAGGCCCCCACGGACATCACTTTCAGGAACAGAAAAATGGTGGAAGAGATGGAGTGGGCCGCGATGGCGCTGGAGGACATATGCCCCAGAATGACGGTCTGCAGGGCTGTGTTGCAGCCCCAGAGGAAACCTGTGGTCACCACCGGGAGGCTGATACGGATGTAGTCTTTTGCCAGCACGGAATCTATCCGGAGGAAATCCCGGAGGCGCAGCCCCAGCACCTTATCCCTGCAAAGCACATAGAACACTACGATAAGGCATTCCACAATCCGGGCGGTAAGCGTCCCGATGGCGGCGCCCCGGACACCCATCTCCGGGAAGCCGAACCGCCCTCCTATCAGAGTATAGTTGATGGAACAGTTCAGTATAAGCGCTATGACAGACACATACAGCGCAATGCTTACCTTTTCCACGATACGCATAGTGCCCAGAAGAACCGTGGTCACGGCGAAGAACAGATAGCTGAACCTGACGATGGACAGATAATCCATGCCCTGGCTGATGATGGCCTCGTCCGTTGTAAAAATACCCACAGCCCCATGGGGGAAGAGGCTCACCAGAACAAAGAGCAGCACGGCGATAGCGATGGCGGCCCGGAAAGCGATGGACATGAGTCTGCGGACAGGGTCGGCCTTTTTCTGGCCCCAGTATTGGCTGGCCAGCACCACCATACCGTTGCTGACGCCGAAGACCAGCTGCTGCAGAATGAACTGAATCTGGTTCACCGCAGCCACGCCGGACAGCGCCGTCTCCGAATAACTGCCCAGCATGATATTGTCCGCCAGGTTCACGCTGAGCACCACGGCCTGCTGGAGCATCAGGGCGCTCATGAGCCGGAAGAAAGATTTGTAGAATGACTTGTCTCTTGTCAGTAGCATGGTCAGGACTCCTGTTTCTATGCAATATTTTTATACTTAGATTTTTTACAGTTTTTTCTCTCAGGCTCTGATTCACGAAAGCCAGGGGCCCGGCGCTCATCCCAGCCCGAAAGCCAGCCCGATCAACCGTACCACAAAAGCGGCCACCCACGCAATCATGCACTGTCCCACAACTACCCCAACGGCCCATTTCCAGCCCATTTCCCGCTTGATGGCAGCGATGGCAGCCACGCAGGGGGTGTAGAGGAGACAGAACACCAATAGGCTTGCGGCAGCCAGGGGCGTGAGGACGGTGAACAGCATCTCGGTCGTCCCGAACAGCACGTTCAGGGTAGAGACTACGCTCTCCTTGGCCATGAAGCCCGTGATCAAAGCCGTGGACATCCGCCAGTCCCCGAAGCCCAGGGGCTTCAAGGCAGGCGCGATGACACCCGCCGCCGCGGCCAGCATGCTGTCCTGGGAGTCCGCCACGATGTTCAGGTGGAAGTCAAAGGTCTGCAGGAACCAGATGACGATGGTGGCCACGAAGATGACGGTGAAAGCCCTCTGGAGGAAGTCTTTTGCCTTGTCCCAGAGCAGCCGCCCCACGTTCTTCGCCCCGGGGAGCCGGTAATTGGGCAGCTCCATGACGAAAGGCACCGCCTCTCCCTGAAAGACCGTCCCTTTCATCAGGAAAGCCATCAAAATCCCCAGCGCGATTCCCAGCACATACAGACCGATCATCACCAGAGCCCCCCGCCCTGGGAAGAAAGCCGCCGCGAAAAAGCCGTAGATGGGTAGCTTTGCCGAGCAGCTCATGAAAGGTGTCAGCAAGATGGTCATCTTCCGATCCCGCTCCGAGGGCAGCGTCCTGGTGGACATGACGCCCGGCACCGTGCAGCCGAAGCCAATCAGCATGGGCACGATGCTGCGCCCTGAAAGGCCGATCTTGCGCAGCAGCTTATCCATGACAAAGGCCACCCTGGCGATATAGCCGCTGTCCTCCAGCAAAGACAGGAAGAAGAACAGGGTCACGATGATCGGCAGGAAGCTTAAGACGCTGCCCACGCCATTAAAGATGCCGTCTATAATCAGGGATTGAAGCACTTCGTTTACATGGGCCGCTTTCAGGGCGGAATCAGCAAATCCCGCCAGGGCATCCACCCCCATGGCCATCAGCTCCTGGAACCAGGCTCCTATCACATTAAATGTCAGCCAGAACACGATACCCATGATGCCGATGAAAGCGGGGATGGCAGTGTACTTTCCCGTCAATATTTTATCGGCCTTTGCGCTCCTTGCGTGCTCCTTGCTCTCCCGGGGCTTGACTACGGTAATGTCGCAAACTTCCCGAATAAAAGAAAAACGCATGTCTGCCATGGCCGCCGCCCGATCCATGCCGCTCTCGGTCTCCATCTGGCAGATGATGTGCTCCAGCATCTCCTTTTCGTTCTGATCCAGCTCCAGGGCCTCCAGAATACGGGGATCTCCCTCGGTGAGCTTACCGGCGGCGAAGCGCACGGGAATGTCGGCCCGTTTTGCGTGATCTTCGATCAGGTGCATGATGGCGTGCAGGCATCTGTGTACGGCCCCGCCATTCTGATCTTCCTTACAGAAATCGATCCTGCCGGGGCGCTCCTGGTACTTTGCCACATGGAGCGCATGGTCCACCAGCTCGTCGATGCCCTCGTTTTTGGCCGCGGAGATGGGCACCACGGGGATGCCAAGCATGTCTTCCATCTCGTTGATCTGGATGGAGCCGCCGTTGCCCCTGACCTCGTCCATCATATTCAAGGCCAGCACCATGGGGATGTCCAGCTCCATGAGCTGCATGGTTAGGTAGAGGTTCCTTTCTATATTAGAGGCATCCACGATGTTGATGATGCCTTTTGGGTGCTGGCGCATGATGAACTGCCTGGTGACAATCTCCTCGCTGGAGTAGGGCGACATGGAATAGATGCCCGGCAGATCTGTGATCAGGGTGTTGCTGTGACCCTTGATAGAGCCGTCCTTTCTGTCCACCGTGACGCCGGGGAAATTGCCTACATGCTGATTGGAGCCTGTGAGCTGGTTGAAGAGGGTGGTCTTGCCGCAGTTCTGGTTCCCGGCCAGGGCAAAGGTGAGCTGCGCATCGTCCGGCAGGGGATTCTCCGTGGCCTTTACATGGTACTTGCCGCCCTCGCCCAGGCCCGGGTGCTCGATCCGCTTCCGCTCGGCCTGGGAATCCGGTGCAGGCGCTTCCGGCGCATTGTCCCGGACATTTTCAATCGTGATCTTCCCGGCATCGGCCACCCGCAGGGTCAGCTCATAGCCATGGATCATGAATTCCATGGGATCCCCAAGGGGGGCGTACTTTATCAACAATATATCCGTTCCCGGAATGACTCCCATGTCCAGGAAGTGCTGCCGCAGCGCCCCCTCGCCGCCCACAGCCTGGATGGTGGCCCATTTTCCGATTTGCAATTCTCTTAAGGTCATGATGTCCTTTCCTCGCTTCCGTAGATGTATGCTCAGAGCGGATGGATTCTCCGAAACAATGGTATCCATGCTTCAAACAGGATTTTATTGCCATGGAGAAAAGAAAAACCCAGATACAGCCGCTTCGCCATACCTGAGCTTTCGATTTCATCGCCTGGAGATGTCAGACCAACAATGCGGTCAATCTATGTCGAACTAAATATACTGCATTTCGACAGGCTTTGTCAAGGGGATTTGACTGGAAATGCTTGTTTACAGACCGGAAGTGATAAGCTCTCCGCTGCACATCTGAATAACTCTGTCCGCAAACGCAGCTTCTTCCTCGCGGTGAGTCGTGAAAATAACGGTAGCCCTGCTGCTCCTTATATAGTTCATCAACTTCTTGGCGTGTTCCCTGTCTAAGGACGCTGTAGGCTCGTCAAGAAGAATCATTTCCGCATGGCTGTTGGAAAAGGCTCTGGCGGCATTGACTCGCTGCTGCTCCCCTCCTGAAAGCTGGGATACGGAAGAAATTTCACGGTGTAAAAAATCAGAGACTCCTGTAGCTTTTTTTATTTCCTCCAGGCTTGTCTCGTTAAAACTGCCCATTAAAATATTATCGTCAATGGTAGTTTCGTAAAGCTGAGAAGCGGCAGGCATATATGCGAAAATACCGTTTTCTCTAAAATGTTCAGCATCATTTGCAGGGGATTTACCCAAGAGCGTTATGCTGCCGGATGTGGGGGCATACATACCCATAATACAGCGAAGCAATGTAGATTTTCCGCTGCCGTTCTCGCCCATGATTGCGACATGCTCCCCTTCTTTTATACGCAAATTGATGTTCCGCAGAATTTTCCTGCCCTCTGCTTCAAAACATAACTCGTTAATGGCCAGAGCGTAGCCAGTGTCATGATTTTGAGATTTCTTTTCCTGGGATTGCCTTTCTTCCCAAGAATGTCCGCTTTCCCTTGTAAGGCTAAAAAGCTCTTTCCCATTGTCGATTGGTACGGTATTATACGGGATATATGCCGCCATCTCCTGAATGCTTTGCGTCTGGGTTACAGATTCTTCCATAATGCTTTTCACGGAAGCCAGATTTCCTCCTGCTATTTTGACGCTTTCTGGCAAAAATCCCAGAATAGGATAAACAAATCCGCTTACCAGCTCGCTTATGACTTTTTGCAGGGAACTATAAAGATTATTCTTATTTAACTGCTCGGCCTGGACACGGAAAATATCCTTTCTGGTTTGGTCAAAACGAACTTTTATGATGCTTTGCAGGCTGTTCATATTGATGAAATCCGCTTTAAGCATAAGCTCTTCGATATTATTATTTTTCTCAGCTTCAAGGCTCTGGAGCTGGGAGGCATATGTTTCAGATATGCTTTCGATTTTTTTGCCTGCAAAAACTGTGATGCCGATATGAGCCAATATAAAAACTAAAACCGTATAATGGACATTCACCGCTAAAACCAACAGAACGCCTATGACGATCACGCTGATTACATATCTGATGATCATGACCCATAAGGAGAGGGCAGAATCGGTAAATGCGGTAATATTCTGGAGCAGTTCCTCATCCTTGTATTTGGCTTCTCTTTCACCGTAGGGCAGCGCAAACAGGTTCTGATACAAATCCGCCGAGCCTCTGTAGATAAGGTTTGCGCACATTACATTTCCATATACATTGATCATGTAATCCAATGCAAGCATGAATAAAGCTGCCATAATCAATGAAAAGATCAGCAATGGAGTCACTGCCATGCCGCTTTCTATTTTGCCCATGACAGATTGTATCATAAAGGGAGCGGTCAAAGGCACTGCAAAGGATATGCAGGAAAATGCCGCCAGCAGAGCCGCAAATTTCAGCTTATGATTTTTTAAGATGATGGATGTGGATTTCAGTCTGTTCAACATTTTCATTTCTTGTTTCCTCCCATATAAACGGCATTTCATTCCTGCCGTTTATCCTGTTTTTGTGCAGGATTAAATCACTCCATATTGAGAATTTTTACAGAATCCGTGGAATCATCATCAAAATCTGTATGCGAGGACATGATCATGATTTGGGATTTTTCCTTGAGCTGTGCAAGGAGTCTTCCGAATATCTCCCTCCGCGAGTCAGGGTCTATTGCGGAGAAACTTTCATCGGAAAGAATTAAGTCATAATCCCCGTAAAAGGCTCTGGCCAGACAGATCCTCTGCTGTTCTCCGGAAGACAGATTCAGCATAGAAACAGGAGTGTCTGTCCCGCTTTCAAATTTGGGGATGAGGTCTTTTAACCCTGTCTGCTCCAAAGCGTGATGGAGCTTCCTTTCGTCTGCTTCTTTGAACATTGTGATATTTTCTTTTATTGTGCCTGAAATGAGCTGAGGTTCCTGGCTTAAATATAAAATTCTGTCCCAAAAGGCGTCTTCCCTGATATTTTTCAGATCTTTGCCGCCGCAGATGACAGTCCCTCCATAGCCTTTTAAGATATCCGCAAAAATCTTCAGCAGAGTGGATTTGCCGCAGCCGGAAGCTCCCCTTAAGACCAGACATTCACCTGATTTTAACGCTAAATTTATGTTTTCAAAGAGATTCTTTCCCTGGCACGCCCCATCTCCATCTTCATAGGCAAAGCTTAGATTTTGTGCCGAAATAAAAGTGATTTTGCCGATATCCTCAAATCCGCTGGGGGCTGTGGCCTGCGGGGTCAGCAAAGCGTTGATTCTGCTGTCTATTCCCTTAAGCTGCTGATAAGCTGAAATACAGGCGGGAATCTGATACAGGGTATTGGTCAAGAATCCCACGGCGGCCAAAAGCACAATAAAGTCGCTGATTGCAATACTGCCCCTGGAAACCCCGTATCCCCCAATGATCAGTATGGCACAGGTATTCAGGATCGTGTTCGCCGAACCTAAAATCCTCTGCATGGTCATTGTGCCCAGGATTTTTCCCTGGTCAATTTTATAGTCTGCAATCTCCTTTCGATAAGGTTCCACAACTCTTTCCCCATTGAGGACATAGGCAGCCTCACGATTCCGCACCAGCTCCGCATTGTGGTTATAAATGGCACCCATATGATAATAAAGCTTCTCATTCTGTTCCGGCAGCTTCCGTCCCCTGTAGGCGCTGACGGAAATGGCCGCCAGGGACAGGAAAAGGGTCAGGGCCCAAAGCCATGGCTCGATCAGAATGACATAGATACTAGTCAGAATCACGGAAAAAGCAGTTCCGGTCATTTTCAGTATCAATCCTGAAAGCTGCTCAGAATATGTAAAGATATCGTTCCGAATCATGGGCAGCATTTTTTCCGTATTTTCCTTGTTTTTATAATTTGAGCCAAGCCAGATGTCTATGGCGTTTTGCTCCAGTGATTCTATCAGCCTTTGCTTAATTGTCAAAGCCTTACTATTCTGAACGCACAGGAGCAGTGCTGATATGATTACGCTGACGGAAAATATTGCAAATATGCCCCATATATTGCCTGAATTTTTTGTTAAGACACTGTCCGACAAAAGCCTAATGCACTCCAGATAAAGGATGCCCAGGCCGGACCCCAGACAGACGGCAAGTACCGCCGTAAACAGGCTGCCGGCATTTTTTTTCAGTATGTTTTTTGATTCGGTATTCATGTTTGTTATTCCTTTCAAAAGATATGGCGATTCCTGACACCGCATCCTATTTAGAGGAGCATCTGAAAAGCTGTGAGGTTTCAAAGGGCGCTGCCGCTGACATTTTGAAAGAATACAGGCGTAGCGCCCAGGGATGCTAAGCTTATATACGGTCGTCCCTATAGACTACATCTGACAGGGGAATTTTGTATTTCTGCTTATATTGGTACATTTTTGTGTCCGTGTCGCTGATGTATGTGGTCAGGGGAGTGGCAGAATGGGCAGGAACCAAAGTGGTGGCATAGCTAAAGCATTTGGGATGCCCGCTGCTTTTGTCGGTCAGCAGGTTCTGGCGCAGTTCTTCCAGTTTCCGGTCCTGCTCGTCCAGGGCGGATTCGGTCTGAAGCACGAAGAATTCATCACCGCCTACCCGGCATACTTCGCCGCCCAGGCTCTGCAGCGCCCTGGAAATCTCCACCAGATAGCTGTCGCCCTCCTCATGCCCAAAGGTGTCGTTACAGTATTTCAGGTAGTCTACATCGATAAAGGAGAGCGTGAAAGCGGTTCCCTCCTGCACCCATTGCTCCATTTTTTCCATGGCATAGCGCCGGTTTTTTAAGTTGGTCAGAGGGTCTACATAGGCAAAGCGGTAGATCATTTTCTGCCGCCGCTGTTTTTCTGTTTCATCAATGACGATATGGACGATAGCGTGTTTCCTGGCATCGTGGGAATTCTCTGCGTCTGGACGGAACCAGGGTATGAGAAAGGACTCCACCTGGTAGAAGACGTATGTATCATCAGAGTCTCCCAGCGCCATATCCCATCTCATGGAAGAAGAGCATTCTATGGAATTCGCCTCTTCCCCGGAATGTTCCGTCTCCATTTTCTGACTCTTCTGATTGTAATCCAGCTGCCGCTGGATTTCCGGCTGTTTGTCCAGCAGCGTTCGGGTCAGCTGCGTGGCAGTCTGGGCATGGGCTTTCTGGAACCAGCGCGCAGGCTGATTGGCGTGTACTTCCTGGCAGGTATCCGCGGTATATACGAAAATCATGTTGTGGGTATAGTCGGTGAGGGCATTCACAAGCGCCAAGTTGTTGCGCAGCTCCTGGTTGTTCTGCTCCAGAGCCCAGCTGATCTCGTCCATGGCCTGGATATTGTCCATCAGCACCTGGTTCTCCAGTTCCAACGCCTCTGTCTTTTGCTGCAATTGATTCGTCAGATCGTGAACCGTCTCAGCCAAAAGCGCCATTTTCTCCCCCAGTTCCCAAAAATCAGGCGACAGATCCTCCGGGCGGAGAGCAGGCGCTTCGGGCTGTTCGAGGATATTCTGTAAATAGTTGCTTAAAAGCTTCAGGGAATGTTCCATTTGATCCCTCCTGTGAACCGACTTTGTCTGCAGTCTTTTTCATTATACAGTACGGGAGCCCAAAAGGAAAGCTTTTCTTTTTATGAAAGGCCGTAGCCAGATTTACGAACGGCCCAGATTAGGCCCGGATTACGAACAGCCCAGGCGAAAGCAGTTGTAATTTCCGCCATTTTATGGTATACTTGCACATGTTTTTGATGGATGCAGAGCCGACATGGCTGCTAATGCCACAGAGGCATAATACGGGAAAGTGTTGGGAAGATAGATGGAGAGCAGAATTCGGGAGATATCCGCGATTCGGGTCACGATCGGGCGGGCGAAACTGGCAAGAGACGCAAAGAGCGTCCAAAAGATATTCGAGGTGCTGGAAAAGTGTCTGATACCCTGCGAGTGTATGGCAATCAATATCGACTGGCTGGCAATCGTGGTGAGAAAGTCCGAGAGCGGAAAGATAGACAGCTTCATCGCCATGCTGCAGAAGGAGCTGGACGGAACCTCTATTGAAATAAACGGTGAGGTAAGGCTGCTCTATATCGAGCAGGGACGCTTCACGACCCGGAGAATCGGCATCATTGTATCCAGCCTTTTCATGCAGGAAATTGAGATTAACATGCAGCGCTATGTGCGGTGCGAAGACAGGCTTGTGATTGGCGTGTCTGTGGAGGATGTGAGCAGGGCACACCGGATCGTGAGAGGAGTTCTGGACGCTGATTATCGGATATGAATGGGCAGCAGCGGGACATATTGGGATTTTGCTGAGCAGTGGCATCGGGAGGAGAGATGGCCGCAGTGTCCCCTGCATTGTGCGGAAAGCCATAGTGAAAAACGGTTTAATGATATATGATGCTACAGAATAACAGAACCCCCTTGCAATTTCCCGGCATGTCTATTATAATAGAAAATACAAAATATAGGCATGATGATCAACAGAAAACACAAGATATAGAAAACGGCCGTATCCGTGACAATTTGCGGTGCGGCTTTCTGTATGTAAAGTGGGTATTGAAGAGGGGCATTCAATGAAGAGGTGCATTCACTGAAGAAGAGCTTTCATTGAAGAAGAGCATTTATAAGGAGTTAAGAGCGTATGAAAATTCAGAGAATTCAGAAAAGAGACGGACGTGTGGTACCCTACGAGGAGGAGAAAATCATAGCGGCCATCCAGAAAGCCAACAACGAAGTGGAGAGAAAGGACAGGGCCGATCAGGCTCTGGTGGAGGAGATTCTGGAGGCTGTTCAGAAAGAGGACAAGGAACTGCAGGCGGTGGAGCATGTGCAGGATATCATAGAGCAGCATCTGGTGCGGCACAATAAATATGCCCTTTCCAAGAAGTATATCGTATACCGCTACCAGCGCAGTCTCCTGCGCAAGTCCAACACAACGGACGAGTCCATTTTAAAGCTGATCCGCAATGAGAATAAGGAATTGGCGGAGGAGAACTCCAATAAGAACACCCGCTTAGCCTCCACCCAGCGGGACTATATCGCCGGCGAGGTCTCCCGGGACGTGACCAGGCGCATGCTTTTGCCGGAGCACATTTCTATGGCCCATGACAACGGCGTGCTCCATTTCCACGATGCGGACTATTTCATCCAGCCCATCTTCAACTGCTGCCTGATAGACATCAAGGACATGCTGGACAACGGGACGTCCATCAACGGGAAGATGATTGAATCCCCCAAGAGCTTCCAGGTGGCCTGCACGGTCACCACCCAGATCATCGCGGCCGTGGCCAGCAACCAGTACGGCGGCCAGTCCGTGAATATCAAGCACCTGGGCAAGTATCTGCGCAAGAGCAGAGAGAAGTTCCGGCTGCAGCTGGAGGAGGAGTTCGGCGGCTCGCTGGAGGAGTCGGCAAAGGAGAAAATCGTGGAGCTGCGCCTGCAGGACGAGCTGCGCTCCGGCGTCCAGACCATCCAGTACCAGATCAATACCCTAATGACTACGAATGGACAGTCTCCCTTTGTCACTCTGTTCCTGCATATCGACGACCAGGACGAATATGTGGAGGAGACCGTCCGCATTATCGTAGAGATTTTGAACCAGCGTCTCCAGGGCACGAAAAACGAGAAAGGGGTATTTGTGACACCCGCTTTCCCCAAGCTGGTGTATGTGCTGGACGAGAATAACTGTCTAAAGGGCGGTAAATACGACTATGTGACCCGCCTGGCTGCGAAATGCTCGGCCAAGCGCATGTATCCGGATTATATTTCTGCAAAGAAGATGCGGGAAAACTATGAGGGCAATGTGTTCTCCTGCATGGGCTGCCGCTCTTTTCTGTCTCCCTGGCAGGATGAGAACGGAAATTATAAATGGGAGGGGCGCTTCAACCAGGGCGTGGTAAGCCTGAATCTCCCCCAGATAGGCATTGTCTCCGAGGGCAATGAGGAGA
Source organism: uncultured Acetatifactor sp. (assembly GCA_949840885.1). Taxonomy (GTDB): domain Bacteria; phylum Bacillota; class Clostridia; order Lachnospirales; family Lachnospiraceae; genus Acetatifactor. The sequence continues at coordinate 58,169 of CATKYJ010000018.1, read as the reverse complement.
TCTTCTGGAAAAGGTTGGACGAGCGGCTGAATCTGTGCTACGAGGCGCTGATGTGCCGGCACAAGGCGCTGCTGGGCACGGTGTCCGACGTAAGCCCTATCCACTGGCAGTACGGTGCCATCGCCCGGCTGAAAAAGGGAGAGAAGATAGACAAGCTCCTGTATGGCGGCTATTCCACCATGTCCCTGGGCTACATCGGCCTCTATGAGCTGACCTGGCTCATGAAAGGCTGCAGCCACACGGAGCCCGGGGGCAAGGAATTCGCCCTGCGGGTCATGGATCATTTGAAAGACACCGCTGCCAGGTGGCGGGCGGAGACCGGGATAGGCTTCAGCCTCTATGGGACGCCTGCGGAGACATTATGCTATCGTTTCGCCCGCATTGACAAGGAGAAGTATGGGGACATCCCCAATGTGACGGACAAGGGGTACTATACCAATTCCTATCATGTGGATGTCCGTGAGCCCATTGACGCGTTCACGAAATTCCGCTTTGAGAGCGAATTTCAGAATAAGTCCCTGGGCGGGGCCATCTCCTATGTGGAGGTGCCGAACCTGATAAATAACGTGGAGGCCGTGGAGGAAGTGATACGCTTTATCTACGACAACATCCAGTACGGCGAATTCAATACGAAATCCGACTATTGCCATGTCTGCGGATTTGACGGTGAGATTGTAGTGAATGAGGACAATGAGTGGGAATGCCCCCAGTGCCATAATAAGGATCATTCCAAAATGAACGTCACCAGGCGTACCTGCGGGTATCTGGGGGAGAATTTCTGGAATGCAGGCAAGACAAAGGAAATCAAGTCAAGGGTGCTGCATCTGTGAATGATGTGCCAGACAAAATGCGCCCAGGGGAAAGATGAGGGGCAGTAAATTTATGAACTATGCAACGATCAAGAAGACGGACGTGGCCAACGGCCCGGGCATCAGGGTGTCCCTGTTCGTCAGTGGCTGTACCCATTGCTGCAAGGGGTGCTTCAACAGCGAGGCATGGGATTTCGGCTTTGGGCAGCGCTATACGCAGGAGACGGAAAGCGAGGTCCTGGAAGCTCTTGCACCGGAATATATCCGGGGCCTGAGCCTGTTAGGCGGGGAGCCCATGGAGCCTCAGAACCGGGGGACAGTGCTTTCGCTGGTGCAGAAAGTGCGGCAGAAGTATCCGGAAAAGGATATCTGGTGCTATACGGGGTATGATTATGAGAGGGATCTGCTGGCCTGGGCGGCGAAAGAGCAGGAAGCGCCGGACGGATGCTGTGAAAGCGGGAGAGCAGACCGGCCTGCCGCAGCGGAGGATATGCATGGAGAGACCGGGGCAGGAGAGGTGTCGCAGCTGTTGTCTCTCATTGACGTACTGGTGGACGGCGAGTTTATGGAGGAGAAAAAGAATCTGCGCCTGGCTTTTAGGGGGTCGGAGAACCAGCGGCTGATTCATGTGAAAGAATCCCTGCGGCAGGGCAGGACAGTGTGTCTGTGAGAAATAAAAAACTATTTAAATATCGTACCGCAGGGGTCAGGGAGGATGCTGTAGAGCAATACTCTTTTGGCGAGGATATACCAGTTGGGATATGTGATGGTTTTTCCATATGTATTCGGTAAAAATCCCGCAGTTTCTGTTATTTCAGACAGGAACTGCGGGATTTTTCTTATATGCTTTTAAGTCGGAATTCATGGCAGCTGATCTATCAGGCGGTTCAGCCGGATGAAGAACTCATCGGAACTCACCAGCTTTAATTTGTCGTAGTAGAAGACTGCGTCGTAGGCAGAGACCAGGAGCGTCCGCCATTCCGTGGTAATGAGGCCCTGGCCGGTAGAGGGGTTTTCGGGATGGTATTCTACAAAGGTATCCCGGATAGAGTCCTCGTCGGCAGGCAGTATCAGGACATTCGGAGCATCGCCGGAGCACAGTGTCGTCCAGTCGGAGGTGACGACGTAGTTCCCGTCGGAGGTGACCTGGATCTGGGGATGGTAGGGGTAGAGTGAAGTATATCTGCCGTCCCTGGTGAGGTCACCGCCTGCGTACTCCTCCCAAATCTGTTTCTCCTGCTCCAGATCGCTGACCGGAATTACATAACTGCAGCCTACTTTCAGGGAAAAATAGGAGTCCACCAGATAGATGTCGTCCTCTATCAGCACGGAGGTGCCGGCCAGGGATTCGTCCCCCAACCATACTTTGTCCACGGCCAATTCATATACTACGGAAGAAGACTGGTTATGGAAGACCTCTTTTGGCCCGAATTTGTCGTTGTAGGTGTCGTAGGAATAGCGCTTCAGGTACATGTCCGTAATCCGGCCCTCCAAGACGGCGCTGCTCTCAGACAGCAGTTCTTCGCTAAAGGGCAGGACGTCCGAAGTGGACTGGCTGGAGGCGGCATATGCCGAAATGATGTCCGGCATGACCTGACCCTGGGGGAGGGACAGGGAGCTATAGCTGACAGGGAGGAGGCTGCCCTCCCCGGAGGCGCTTTCCCGGTCTGTGGACAGGGGCGGGGTGTCCGTGTCAGAGAGGGCGCCTGAGGCTTCGGCATTCAGAGTGTCGCTCTCGGATGCAATATAATACACATCGGGATCGCCTGGAGCCGGATCCGGGCGATTCGAATATAAGGCGCTGTTCTGATATATGCCGAGCCCTAGCAGTGCCGTCAGGCACAGAACGCCTGCTCCGGCCGTGGTCCGCATGGCAATGTCGCGTTTACGTTTTTTTGCTTTTTGAAAGGCATCCCTGCGCTTCAGCACGGTTTCCGCCACTTCCCTATAATTCTTCATAAACAAAGCCCTCCTTTTCAAGTTCTGATTTCAGTGACTGCTTCGCCCGATACACCAGGTTTTCAATCTGCCGTCTGCTCCTATGCATGACTGCCGCGGCCTCCGCATTGTCGAAGCCCTCCAGATAGACCAGGTACAGGACCTGCCGGTAGTCGGCTTTAAGCCTGTCCAGGGCCCGGTACAGGAGCACCCTGCGCTCTGTGCGCAGATACGACTTCTCCAGGCTTTCCTCCTCCCCGGCCAGCTGCTCCAGTTCCTCCGCAGGTCTGGGGAAAAGTCTGGCGCTGTGCCTGAGGTAGTCCATGGCCACGTTTCGGCCGATGGCGTAGAGCCATGTCCTGAATGAACTGCGGCCCTTGAACTTTGGCTTCCTGGTGGCCAGCTTCACGAAAGTCTCCTCCATGAGTTCTTCCGCCACGCAGATATCCCGCGCAAAGCCGTTCAGGTACAAAGTCAGCCCGTCCTTGTAATCTCTGATAATCTCGACGATACCCTCATCATCACCATCAAGGAAACGGCGGTAGCTACTTGCACCGTTGTCCATTGATTTCGCCCCCCTTTCTGTTTGTTAGACGCTTGAAGAGTGGGATTCTCTCATATGTTTCATAAAAATTTTTCCATGCTTTTTCTATCATAGCGCAAATAGGGAAAGATGGAAACCGACAGTTTTGTCCATGGAAATAACAGCGGCCCGTCTGCTTCTGGTTTTTCGTTCGAACTATGGCGCCTGACATAGGAATGGAATGCCGAAAAAAGCGGAAACCAGGTCATATAATAAGAATTTATATAGAGAAAATAAAAATATTTTCAAAAAAACAAAAGAAAATATTGAAAAATCTCTTTAAATGAGATAAGCTGAACAAACAGGAACATGAAGCCATACCACAATCAGGAAAAGAGGTGTAATCCATGACGAAGTATGTGGAAAATGTTAACGCTTATCTGGCAGAGGCAAAGATAAAGCAGACCTATATCAGCCTGAAAGCTGGAATCGACGCCAAAAAACTGTCCCGGATTCTGACGGGTGCACAGGACGTCAGCGCTACGGACATGGAAAAGATTGCGGGAGCCCTGGGAAAGAAAGCGGAATTCTTCCTGAGCGATGCCTTTTGCGTGGAGCCGATGCCGGATTTCGAGCCGGAGAGGATTTTCTTCTATGGGGGGGAACCTACGAAAGAGCAGGAGCGGATTGCGGAAAAAATGCAGAAGCTGCTGGAAAACATTGACGTGGTCATAAGCGCAAAGAAGCATTTTTTTAATATCGCGGAAGGAGTAATGGATGGATATTGAGCGTCTGAGGAAGATTATTGCATACAGTGAGATGAACAGGGATAAGGTTTTGGCCAACATAAAGGAATTCCGCGCTTATGCCGGCATGAGCAGCGATGAGGATGTTCGCAATGCGCTCCAGATCGTGAGAGCTGTTTTAAAAAGGAAAGGGTTCCTGGTCTTTGAGATTCCCGTTGATACCGAAGAGATAGGGGCAATGTGCTATAAGTCGGGTGGAATGGGCTATATCATGATAAACTCTTCTCTGCCAAAGGTGAACGTGAATTTTGCCATATGCCATGAGGCATGTCATGCGTTCTACCAGGCGCAGGACAGCGATTTCCGGTCAAAGGCGGAACTCATGGACGGCTATTCTTATGAGCATGAGAGGGAATACGCGGCAAACCTCTTTGCAGGGATGTTTTTAATGCCGGAGGCGAATTTCCGGTACATGTACGAGTTCTTCAGGAAAGAGTCGGAGGGGAATGAGTGGGACACCATCCTCCGGCTGATGAATTACTATCAGATGCCCTATATGGCGGTTCTGATACGCTGCTATGAACTGGGGCTGCCGGAAGCCAACTATGTCCCAGAAGCATTTCTACAGGTGGACAGGGAGGCCGTAAGGAGGCGCTTCATGGAATTGTGGCTGGATGAGGCTATCTTGCTGCCTGACTACAGGGATGACTTTTTTTGCCTGGAGAGGATGGTGGAGGAGCTTGGCAAGGAATATATTCTGGGTTCCTATATAAATGAGAGGACATTGTCCATAGTGCTCCGGAACATGAAAGCCCTTTACCACGAAATAAAGGGGGCATGACGGATGGGGACAGTCTATACAGAAGTACCGCACAACTGGAATGCAATGCAGCCTTATGTACGGACGGACAGGGGGGAGTTTGCAAAAGAGATTCTGGCAGGTCGGAAGTGCTTTTTCTATGATACATGTTCTTTCAGAAGACATGCGCGCATTGGGGAAGCATATGCGGGTAGTCTGTTAAACTATATGAGAAAGAAAGATGGCATTGTAGTTTTATCCAGATGTATCCTGATGGAGCTTGCGGCCCAGAGCGGTATCCTGAATCAGGAATATATCGAATACTGCAGGAGGATGGAGGGATTCGGAGTACCTATATTCGTCATTTATGAAGAAGACATCTTTTCCGTGATGGAAATCTGCTACGGCACGAACGCCAGGATAAACAGTATGTTAAGCTGGGCGGTGAGGATGCTGAAAAGTCCGGTCAGCACCATAACGAGAGTCCTGGAGGAGGACAGGAGCCTGCGGGATGAAGTGGTAAAGGGAAAAAACAGGGACAGGGGCGGCCTGTACGGTGATTTTTTCGCAAAGGTAAGGGGAAACAAGGAGCCTCAGGACAATCTGGGAGAGGAACTGCTGGCCATCTGCCTCCATATCCTGTCCCAGTTTCCCGGGGAGGCAGATGGGAAGTTCTGCATCATTACCGACGACAGAGGTGCAGCCCACAAAATTGACCAGTTGTTTCGCAGGACGAACCGGAAGTTTAGGGGGAGCAGGATCATTCTGTTTAGCACGCCAAAGCTGGTACAGACTTTGTACGAGGAGGGGCTTATCAGGGACGAAAGTGCCGTCCAGGCTTGGCTGAGGGCGGGGACGGTTGGGAACATAACGGTTCTGGGGACCCAGGTTTACGATTTGAAGAGCAATGAGATATCCCTTGGCTGCGAGGAACTTGCGAGGCTTATTAGGGAGAAAGGGATCCATGTTTTATTTTGAGGAAATGGCAGGTTTCCGGCTATCAGGTTAGAGGTCGGTTTACAACAGATGAAATTCCATAAAAAGCAATGAAATATTATCAAAAGACAGGAAGCTACTTCACTTTTGCAGCACATAGTGGTGAAAGGGGATACCCTCAATAGGATTGCCGGGATGTATCGTACTACGATTTCCAGGCTGATGTCCTTGAATCCGGCAATCAAGAACCCAAACCTTATCTATATCGGACAGATTATCCTGGTAGATGGGGCTGTAGAAATTTTTGATGAGGATACGGGAACAGGGGAGTATCATATCATTCGCAAAGGAGATTCTTTCTACAAGATTAGCAGGATGTATGGGATACCTTTAAAAGAACTTATACTAATGAATCCAAAGCTGGCAGCGCAGAGATACATTTTTCACGGGCAGCGGATGCTTATAAAATGGAAGAAAGCGGAGCAGTAGAGGTGGGGAAGCTGCCGCAGGATACTTCGCTCTGGTAGGCCTATGCGGAATGGAACCGAAAAAGGACATGATAGGCGGCGCATGTGGCGTGTATATTGTAAGGACATAGATTCCGTCCCTGTCTGCCGGTTTGCGGCATGCAGGGGCGGAAATATTTTGTTTTTTTGTTTACCGTCATTCACATCCCGTTCGTTATCCCAGATGTTCCAGCCCGGCTCAGCCAGCAGTTCTGCTTCCGTCACTGCGAAAGGGACATCTGTAAGGCTGGTCTTACATTTGAGTTTGGCAGCAACGGCAAGGCACAGGAGGATGTCAAAAGGGATGTGGCTGTTATCACTGCGTTTATCCGGTAGAACCTGTGCGAGGGCAGCTGTAAGCCCCGCTTTTTCATGGTAAGAATATGTCATCTATCAGGTTGGGAAATGACATTTCTGCTGTATTGAAGGTCGTTTTCAATTTCATTTGCGCAAAACCTCAGCTCATGCTATACTGGTAAAGCGGCAGCGCAAAAGGCAGCAAAGGCAGCGCACTGGCCGCCGCAGAAACCATAAATCGGGCATGTCATCAGCAGGGAGAGTTTTCAGGCAATTAGGATCCATGTGGGGAATGCGGTTTCTTCGTTAAAAAGGGATGAGAGATGAGGAGGACAAAACAATGCGTATTGGAAAAAAATTATGCTTAGGACTCATAGTGGCAGGGATGCTGCTTTTAACGGGCTGTTCTTTTGGGAAGAAGACAGTACTGACTTATGATGGGACCTTTGAACTGGAGTTAGGAAAGACCAAGATAGCCGAGGTGATGCAGGCGGGATTTACGGACAAATATTCTTATGACGGGAAAGCTCAGATTGACGGCAGCTCCTGGGAAAATTTCTATGCCATGAAAGGCGAGGTCACTTACGGAACCATGTACGCCGGCAATAAAAGTTCGCAGAAAGTGGATTTTGAGAACGGAAAGGTATTTCGTGTGGTGATTGATTACAGGGATCCGGACTATGCCACCGGGGAGATTCTGATAAACGGCGTGAATTACAGCGGATACACCAGAGACCAGATCAAGGAAGCCATGGGCGAGGCGAAGATGACATTGGACAGCGAAAGCTATCTAAGCTATGAAGACGGCAAATTTGAGTATACGTTTCGGTTCGAAGAGGATTCGGAGGCTGTGAGCAGCATCAGCATTGATGACGGAACGGATTGGGAGCTGGTTATAAACTAGTAAAATCAGAGGTCTGGAGACTGTTTGATGTCAATTATGAGGGGGATGTGGAAAAGCTGCCCCAGGACACTTCGCTGCGGCGGGGCTATGCGGAATGGATCCGAAAAGGAGAAAAGACAGGCTGCGCTTATGGCGTACATATCATGTAAAAGTTGGCACCGGCCATTGTTGGCCGGTGTAATTGTCTCCTTAAATGTAAACTGCAATGGGTTTGGGGCTATTTCTGTTTTCCGGAAAGAAACAGAAAATAGGGGTGGTAGAAAATACAAAATTAGAGTAAAATAAGAAAGAATGCTAAAAAATTTCCACCTGTGCGGTTGCTAATCCAATGGCTCGTCTGCATTGCAATAACTTGCATGCAGACAAACCACTGGATTGCAACCGCACAGGCGAAAAAATTTTCTGAGGCTTTGGAAAGGAGAACATATGAGACTGCAGGATCTGCTGCAAGAAATCAGCTATGAATGCGTTCGGGGGAATTCCGACATAGAAATATCCGCCGTGGTCTACGATTCCAGAAAGCTGACAAAAGACTGTCTCTTTATCTGCATCGAGGGCGCCAAATTCGACGGCCATGACTTTGCCGCGGAAGCCGTGGAAAGGGGGGCGAAAGCGCTGGTGGTCTCCAAGTCTGTAGAGCTGCCTGCGGAAAGCGCCGTGACTGTCATCAAAGTGGCCGACACCCGTTATGCCATGGCCTTTATCTCAGCCGCATGGTTCGGCCATCCTGCAGAGAAGCTGAAAGTGATCGGTATCACGGGGACCAAGGGCAAGACCACTACCACATATCTGGTGAAATCCATTCTCGAAAACGCCGGTTTCCGGGTAGGGTTGGTGGGGACCATCGAGACCGTCATCGGAGATCTCCATATCCATTCCGAGAATACCACGCCGGAGTCCTATCTGCTGCAGGAGAACTTCGCGAAGATGGCAGAGGCGGGGCTGGATACGGTGGTGATGGAGGTGTCGTCCCAGGCCCTGAAACTTCATCGGACCCAGGGGTTCGTATTTGACTATGGTATCTTTACGAATCTGGAGCCGGATCATATCGCGGCCGACGAGCACGCAAGCTTTGAGGAATACAGGGCCTGCAAAGGGCTTTTGTTCAGGCAGTGCCGGGTGGGTATCGTAAACGGCGACGACGCGCACACAGAGGAACTGCTCCGGGGCCATACCTGTGAGCTGGAGACCTACGGAACGAAAGAGGCCTGCGGGCTCCGGGCGGAGCATCTGGAATTGGTGCATACGCCGGAAGAACTGGGGGTGAACTTCCATGTGTCTGGCCTGATGGATTTTGACGCGCATGTGTCGATGCCCGGACGGTTCAGCGTGTACAATGCGCTCTGCGCGGTGGCAATATGCCGCCATTTTCAGGTAGAGATCGCGGATATCCGGAGCGCTCTCCGGCAGGTCAAAGTAAAGGGGCGTATCGAACGAGTGGAGATATCGGATCGATTCACTTTGATCATAGATTATGCCCACAATGCCATGGCTCTGGAGAGCCTGTTGGCCACGTTGAAAGAGTATCGGCCAAGGCGGCTGGTATGCCTGTTTGGCTGCGGCGGGAACCGGTCGAAACAGAGACGCTATGAGATGGGGGAGGTCAGCGGCAGACTTGCGGATTTTACGGTGATCACTTCGGACAATCCGCGCTTCGAGGAGCCCCAGGATATCATTGACGATATCAAGACAGGTATTATGAAGACGAATGGGTCTTTTACAGAAATCTGTGACCGGAAAGAGGCGATTGCCTATGTGATCTCCCATGCAGAGGAAGGGGATCTGATTGTCCTGGCCGGAAAGGGACATGAGGACTATCAGGAGATTCAGGGAAAGAAATATCCCATGGACGAGAGGGTCATTATCAGGGAATTGTTAGACGGGGGACTGAAGCATATTTAAGCCGCCGTGTCAATCTTTGCCCAAGCAGCCCGGGATCGGAAGCACAGGGGATCGGAAGTGACAGACCGGATTAACCACAGAATAGTAGTCAGGAGGAAGCAATGAGCGAATGGTACGCGGATGTCATCGTGGACATCTCCCATGAGAAACTGGACAGACCTTTCCAATACCGCATACCCGACAGGCTTAAGGAAAAGTTGGAGACAGGGGCCTGCGTGACGGTTCCTTTCGGAAACGGCAATAAGCTTCTCAAGGGCTATGTAGTGGGCATAGGAACGGTCTGCAAGTACGACCCGGCCAGGATGAAAGAGATTCAGGGCATTGTCCGGGGCGAGGTAGGCGTGGAGGACAGAATGATCGCCCTGGCCGGCTGGATCCGGAGAAATTACGGTTCCACCATGATACAGGCCCTGAAAGTGGTACTGCCGGCCAAGCGCACCGTAAAGCGTCTGGAGCACAGAACGCTGCAGCGTACGCTGGGCCGGGAGGAAATTCTCTCTTTGCTGGGAGAGAGCAAGCGGAAGAAGCAGGTGGCCAAGGAGCGCCTGCTGCAGGAGCTGTTGGAACAGGAATCCATCCCCTATGAGTGGGTCACGGGAAAGCTGGGGGTATCTGCCCAGACCGTGAAGAGCCTGGAGCGGGCGGGAGCCGTCAGGGTCGTCAGCACGGAGGCGTTCCGCAATCCCGTCAGTCTGGCCGGCACCCGGGAACAGAAGCGGAATTTGAGCGAAGCCCAGAGTCGGATCGTGGAAGAGGTGATGAGCGATTTTGACAGCGGCCATCCGGACATTTATCTGCTCCACGGCATCACCGGAAGCGGCAAGACGGAAGTGTACATGCGGCTGGTTTCGGAGATGGTGAAAAGGGGCAGACAGGCCATTGTGCTGATACCGGAGATCGCGCTGACATACCAGACGCTGCTGCGCTTCTTCAACAGATTCGGGGACAGGGTCAGTATCCTGAATTCAAATCTTTCTCCCGGGGAAAAATACGATCAGTGTGAGCGGGCCAGGAAAGGAGAGATCGATGTGATCATCGGTCCCCGGTCGGCTCTGTTTACGCCTTTCCCAAATGTGGGTCTGATCATTATGGACGAGGAGCATGAGGGCAGCTACAAGAGCGAGGCTTCCCCCAAGTACCATGCCAGGGAGACGGCCATCGAGGCGGCGAGACTTCACGGAGCCAGCGTGCTGCTGGGCTCAGCCACACCCTCCCTGGAGTCCTACTACCGGGCCGAGACGGGAGAGTACAAGCTTTTTACCTTAAAGGAGCGCCTGACAGGGGGACAGCTCCCCAGGGTTTATACAATCGATCTGCGAAAGGAGCTGAAAGAGGGCAATCGCTCTATCTTCAGCCGAAAGCTCCAGGAGCTTCTGGCGGACAGGCTCTCGAAAGGGGAACAGAGCATTCTGTTTCTGAACAGGCGGGGCTATGCGGGCTTTGTGTCTTGCAGGTCCTGCGGCCATGTCATGAAATGCCCTCACTGCGACGTGTCCCTGTCGGAGCACAGCGCGGGGAGAATGGGCCAGGGCATATTGATGTGCCATTACTGCGGCTACCAGGAGCCGAAGCCAAAGACCTGCCCCAAATGCGGCTCCAAGTATATAAACGGATTCAAGGCAGGCACCCAGCAGATAGAGGAAAAGCTCAAAGAGATGTTCCCCGGAGTGCGGACGCTGCGCATGGACGGGGACACCACCCGGACAAAGGACAGCTATGAAAGGATTCTGTCCGCGTTCACGGGAGGCGAGGCGGATGTGCTGATCGGCACCCAGATGATCGTGAAAGGGCATGACTTTCCGAAAGTCACGCTGGTGGGCGTACTGGCGGCAGATCTCTCCTTAAGCGTGGGGGACTACCGAGCCGGGGAGAAGACTTTCCAGCTGCTGACCCAGGCGGTGGGCCGCGCCGGCAGGGGGGAACTGCCAGGGGAGGCCGTGATCCAGACCTACCAGCCGGAGCATTACGCGGTGGTTCAGGCGGCGGCCCAGAACTACGAGAGCTTCTACAAAGAAGAGATCATCTTCCGGGAGATGATGGGATATCCGCCTGCGGCTCACATGCTGGCGGTGCAGATTTTCGCCAAAAATCAGGAGAGGGGTCAGGCGCTGGCGGAGGCTCTCGCGTCCGTAACCAGACGAAATTTCCAGGACAATGGCAGGAGCGGGGAGCAGGACAGACCAGGGCCCGAAGAGCAGGCCGGACTGCAGATCATCGGTCCCGCCCCTGCCTCCATCGGCAGAATTAATGATATTTTTAGATTTGTTTTCTATGTGAAATGCATGAAATATGATACACTGGTACAGATAAAGGATTTATTGGAGGAAGAAATGCAAAAGCGGCAGCTTGCGGATGAACTGGTGCAATTTGATTTCAATCCTATGAATACAATGTAAAGGAACAATCGGAGGGGTAAGAGAAATGGCAATCAGGAACATACGGGAAATAGGGGAAGAGGTGCTGGAGAAAACGGCCAAGATGGTGACGGAGATGACTCCTCGCACCAAAGAGCTCATCGAGGATATGCTGGACACCATGTACGAATCCAACGGCGTAGGTCTTGCGGCTCCCCAGGTGGGGGTGCTGAAGCGCATTGTGGTGATAGATGTCACAGGGGAGGATCCCTATATCCTCATCAATCCCAGAATCGTGGAGACCAGCGGGGAGCAGACCGGGATGGAGGCATGCCTAAGCGTGCCGGGCAAGACAGGACAGGTCACCAGACCAAACTATGTCAAGGCAGTGGCTCTGGACGTGAACATGAGAGAGTTCGAGGTGGAGGGGACGGAATTGCTGGCCCGGGCCATCTGCCATGAGCTGGATCATCTGGACGGGCATCTCTATGTGGAGAAAGTGGAGGGGCCGCTGCAGGATGCGGCGGAAGAAGAGGACGAAGAGTGAGAAGAAGTTCTAAGGCCGCAAAATACGCGACCTGAGAACTTCCATGCCCTCAAGCGAACAGGTTCGCTTTGCGAGCCGGTCTCATACGGTGATGGAGAGTATGGGGGGCGGAGGATTTGGTTTTGGGTGAGTAGGAGGGTTTGGATGAAGATTGTTTTTATGGGGACGCCGGATTATGCGGCGGAGGCTTTGAGGGCTTTGATCAGGGCGGGGCATGAGATTACGGCGGTGGTGACTCAGCCGGATAAGCCTAAGGGGCGGAGCAAGGAGCTGGTTGCTCCGCCGGTTAAGGTCTGCGCTTTGGAGAATGGGATTCCGGTGCTGCAGCCTAGGCGGATTAAGAGGCCGGAGGCTATAGCGCAACTGCGTGGGTTTCGGGCGGATGTGTATGTGGTGGCGGCTTTCGGACAGATTCTTTCTCAGGAGATTCTGGATATTCCTTGCTTTGGCAGTCTGAATATCCATGCTTCCCTGCTTCCTAAGTACCGGGGGGCTTCTCCTATCCAGCATGCCATCATAGACGGGGAGGAGCGGACAGGGATCACTATCATGCAGATGGATGCGGGGATTGATACCGGGGATATTCTTTATCAGAAAGTGACCAAGATCTCTTCGGAGGATAATTATGAGACCCTGCATGACAGGCTGGCAGCCCTGGGGGGCGAGGCCATTGTGGAGGCTCTGGCGCTTTTGGAGCAGGGGAAACTAAAGGCGGTCAAACAGGATGGCTCGCTTAGCTGCTATGCGCCGCTGATCGGCAAGGAGATGGGCAGGATAGACTTCTCCGGGGATGCTGACAGCATAGACCGTCTGATTCGCGGCATGACCCCGTGGCCCAGCGCTTTCACCAGCTATCGGGGAAAGCAGCTGAAGATATGGCGGGCAGTGCCTACGGTGACAGAGAATGTCTATGGGCGTGTCCCGGGCGAGATCCTGCGGACGGACAAAGACTATGTGACCGTGGCTGCCGGACAGGGGGCGCTGCGCATCCTGGAACTGCAGCTGGAGGGAAAGAAGCGGATGACCGCTCATGATTTCCTGCTGGGCGTGAAGATGCAGCCCGGTGAAGTCCTGGGCGCTGAGTGAGGGCCGCGGGACATTGTAGCGCATAAGGCGGAAAGCACATTTACCGTGGAAAACCCATCCGCCCGAGGCAGCCGGAACTGTTTGAGGAAGACATATCTGTCAGCAGGGCGCATCCGCTTGCGTTATGTGCAGGTGCATTTATCCGCTGCGGATGCATCCGTCAACGAAAAAGACAGCGATTTGCAAAAGGCTCCTGCAAGCGGAGTCAGAACAGGAGGAAAGCTATGTATTGGGATTCAACGTATCTTTTGGTAATCATCGGCATGCTGCTCTGCATGGGGGCCAGCGCCATGGTAAACAGTGCCATGAACAAATACAGCAAAGTGCGCAATGCCAGAAACATGACAGGGGCAGAGGCTGCCAGGCAGATTCTGAACAACGAGGGGCTGTACAATGTGCAGATCGAATGCCTGCCCTCGGACAGCGGGGATCACTACGATCCCCGCACCAATACGGTGCGCCTGTCTTCAAGCAACTATAACTACGCTTCCGTGACAGCGGTAGGGGTGGCAGCCCATGAGTGCGGCCATGCCATCCAGCACGCAAAGGGCTACGCGCCGCTGAACATCAGAACTGCCTTGGTGCCGGTGGTGAACATCGGCAGCAGGCTGGGGATGCCTTTGATTCTGCTGGGAGTGATCCTAAGCTGGAACCAGACCCTGATCCAGATCGGCATCTGGGCGTTCGCCACGGCAGTTCTGTTTCAGCTGGTGACACTGCCGGTGGAGTTCAACGCTTCCGCCAGGGCAGTGGCAAAGGTGCAGCAGTACGGCCTGCTTGGCGCAGAGGAGACAAAGGGCTGTAAAAAGGTGCTCACTGCAGCGGCCATGACCTATGTGGCGGCAACGGCTTCGGCCGGGCTGCAGCTATTGCGTCTGGTGCTGCTCTTTGGCGGCAACAACAGGAGGAGAGACTGATAGTGGGCGTGAACATGCGGGAGCTTGCGCTGGATATTCTGCTTTCCCTGGAGCGGGAGGAGGATTATTCCCACAGGCTCATCAAAGCGGTATTGGACAAATATGATTACCTGGAGGGCCGGGACAAGGCTTTCGTCAAGCGTCTGGCAGAGGGGACTTTGGAGCGGGGACTGGAACTGGACTATTATCTGAACCACTATTCCGATCTGCCCGTTGGCAAGATGCGGCCTTTGATACGCTGCCTCATGCGCATGAGTGTCTATCAGCTTCTCTATATGGATGCCGTGCCGGACAGCGCCGTGTGCAACGAGGCCTGCAAGCTGGCAGCAAAGCGGGGCTTCGGGAAGCTGAAAGGCTTTGTGAACGGGGTGCTGCGGGCCATCTCCAGAAATAAGGAAAATCTTCCCCTGCCGGACGAAAAGACAGATCCTTTTTTTTACGATTCCGTGAAATATTCTATGCCCAGATGGCTGGTGGAGCTTTGGCAGAAAGAATACGGCAGGGAAATCACCAGGGAGATTTTGGGCGGGCTGCTGGCGAACCATCCGGTTTCGCTGCGTTTCGCCCTGGGCGTGTCAGAGGCGGAGCGGAAAGGGGCATGTGCCCGGATGCGGGAAGCGGGCATGGAGGTGGAGCAAAGTTCCTGCCTGCCCTATGTGTACCTGGCAGAGCATTTGGAAGGGGCGGAGACACTGCCGGAATTTCGGGATGGCATGTGCACGATACAGGACGTCAGCTCTGCCCTGGCAGTGGAAGCGGCGGGAATCGCTCCGGGAGATTTCATCATAGATGTCTGTGCCGCCCCCGGGGGAAAGAGCCTTCTGGCTGCGGAGAAAGCGGGAGAGGGCAGGGTTCTGGCCAGAGACCTGTCCCGGGAGAAGCTTGCCAGGATAGAGGAGAACGCCCGGCGCATGAAAGTCTGCAATATACAGACAGAGCTGTTTGACGGCACATGTACGGATGAAAGGCTTCTGGGGAAAGCGGACGTGGTCCTGCTGGATGTGCCCTGTTCAGGGCTTGGGGTCATGGGCAGGAAGCGGGACATCAAATACCGGGTAAAGCCGGAGAACCTGGAAAGCCTGCAGGCGCTGCAAAGGCAGATCGTAAAGGCCAGCATCTCATATGCAAAGCCGGGCGGCACGCTTCTCTACAGCACCTGCACCATCCACAGCGGGGAGAATCAGGCCATGGTGCGTTTTTTGACAGAGGAGCTGGGCCTGGAGCCGGTATCTTTGGAGGGCGTTCTTCCGGAGAGTGTGCTTGAGGGGAAGCGGCGGGTGGCGATGCAGATGAAAGACGGCAAAATAGAGCCTGCAGTGCCTCTTACAGAGGCGCAGGAGGCGGCCTGCATCCAGCTTCTGCCGGGCTTTTTAGAGGCAGATGGCTTCTTTATCGCCAGGTTTCGGAAGAGTCATGACGCCTGATGGACATTTTCCGGAAAAAGTGCCTGATGGGCTTTCAGGAGAGACGGCTTTTTCACCGTCTAGTTCCGGAAAGTTTCGCACACACCAGGCATATTTTCCGAAAAATAGTCATAAGGGGAAGAAATCAAAGACCCCGCTGCAAGCAACGGGGTATCAATCTTGCAGCGCTGCAGAGCAGAAAGTGTCCTTCGGACACTTTGGTATTTGACCCTCGCGGCATTCGTCAAATGTGCATGCAAGCATGCCCACTTGACTCATTGCTCGCGGGAATAAAGAGGAAGAAACAAAAAGGAAAAGGGTACAATAATGGACAAAGGAATCAGAAAGAGAGTGGATATCAAATCCCTGACGCTGCCGGAGCTTGAGGCAGAACTGGCCTCCATGGGGGAAAAAACGTTCCGTGCCAAACAGATGTACGAGTGGATGCATGTGAAGCTGGCCAGAGGATTCGGGGAGATGACCAACCTTTCCAAGGATCTGCGCAAGGAGTGCGGACAGCGCTTTACCTACACGGCGCTGCAGGCAGTGCGGGTGCAGGAGTCCAAGATCGACGGCACGAAGAAATTCCTCTTCGAACTTTCGGACGGGAACCTGGTAGAGAGCGTTTGGATGCAGTATAAGCATGGCAACAGCGTCTGCATCTCCTCCCAGGTGGGCTGCAGGATGAACTGCAGTTTCTGTGCCTCCGGGATAGCGGGGCTTGTACGGAACCTCACGCCTGGGGAGATGCTGGATCAAATCTATGCCATTACGCTGCTGACAGGGGAACGGGTCAGCAATGTAGTGGTTATGGGAACGGGGGAACCACTTGATAATTACGATAATCTATTGACGTTTATCCGAATCCTTACGGACGGGGACGGACTTCACATCAGCCAGAGGAACGTGACAGTGTCTACCTGCGGCCTGGTGCCCCAGATGAGGCGGCTGGCCCGGGAGAAGCTGCAGATCACATTGGCCCTGTCCCTCCATGCCGCCACGGACGAGAAGCGGCAGGATTTGATGCCCATAGCAAAGCGCTATTCCATCCGGGAGCTGATGGAGGCGTGCTCCTACTATTTTGAGGAGACAGGCAGGCGGATTACCCTGGAATACAGCCTGGTCAGAGGCGTGAACGATTCCGAACAGGATGCGCAGCTTCTCTGCCGTCTGGCAAGGCCCCTGCACTGCCATGTGAACCTGATTCCCGTTAACCCGGTGAAAGAGCACGGATTCGCCAGGCCGGACGGGGCCGGAATCAGGGCATTTCAAAATATACTTGAAAAAAACAAAATTAATGGTAGTATTAGAAGAGAAATGGGCCGGGATATTGACGGAGCCTGCGGGCAGCTGCGTCACAGACATATATCCGACCAGCATCACCGGAATGCTCACGAGTGCAGCTTTTAGTGATCGTTTGTATAAATAAGTGCGTTAGACCAAAAGAATGGGGTATTGGAGGAAACAAAGCGTGCTAAAGACATTTTCCGTAACGGATATCGGCAGAAAGAGGAAAATGAATCAGGATTATGTGTATTCGTCAGAGAAATCAATCGGGCATCTGCCCAATCTGTTTCTGGTGGCGGACGGCATGGGGGGCCATAACGCCGGGGAATACGCGTCCAAGGTCACGGTTGAGACCATTGTGGAGACAATAGCGGATTCGCCGCAGACGGATCCGGCGCGCATTTTTGACGAGGCGATCCAGTCTGCCAACGCGCGAATACGCAAGCTCTCCACTGTCTCCCCTTTGCTGGCCGGCATGGGGACTACAGTGGTGGCGGCCACCTGCCAGGGAAAGCGCCTGTCCGTTGCCAATGTGGGGGACAGCAGGCTGTATGTGGTAAGCTCCAAAAACATACGCCAGATTACCAGGGATCATTCCTGGGTGGAGGAAATGGTGCTGCGGGGCGGAATCGGCAGGGAGGAAGCCCGGAGCCATCCGGATAAAAATATCATTACCAGAGCAGTGGGAGCCGAGGATACTGTGAGGGTGGATTTCTTTTCCGTGAGCCTGGAAGAGGGAGACACTGTTCTCATGTGCACGGACGGGCTGACCAATATGCTGGAGGACGAAGAGATACGGATGATCATGAATGGAGCCCGGGACATTGTGGAGAGGGCGCAGGCGCTGGTGGACGCTGCCAATGAAAACGGCGGCAAGGACAACATCAGCGTGGTCCTCATTGAGGGGTAATGCGGGAAAACAGGATTGGATCGCCGATTATATAGATTGGAGAACATATATGGTAAAGATTGGAATGATGATAGGAGACCGTTATGAGATACTGGAGAAGATCGGTACGGGTGGCATGTCGGATGTCTATAAGGCAAAATGCCATAAGCTGAACCGTTTTGTGGCCATCAAGGTCCTGAAGCAGGAATTCAGCGAGAACGCCAATTTTGTATCGAAATTCCGTACAGAAGCCCAGGCGGCTGCCGGACTGATGCATCCCAATATCGTAAATGTGTACGACGTAGGCGAGGAGGACGGCATCTACTATATCGTCATGGAGCTTGTGGAGGGCATTACCCTTAAGAAATATATCGAAAAAAAGGCCAGGCTTTCTTTCAAGGAGGCAGTCAGCATTGCCATCCAGGTCAGCATGGGCATTGAGGCCGCCCACAACAACCATATCATCCACAGGGACATCAAACCCCAGAATATCATGATTTCCAAGGACGGAAAGGTGAAAGTGACGGATTTCGGCATCGCAAAGGCCGCCACCAGCAATACCATCACCTCCAATGTGATGGGTTCTGTCCATTATACATCGCCGGAGCAGGCCAGGGGAGGCTACAGCGATGAGAAGAGCGATATTTATTCCTTAGGGATCACCATATTTGAGATGCTCACCGGAAGAGTGCCCTTTAACGGGGAGACTACGGTGGCCATTGCCATTAAGCACATTCAGGAGGAACTGCCCTCGCCCAAGGAGTTCGTCCCCGAGATTCCCACCAGCGTGGAGGGGATTGTGATGAAGTGCTGCCAGAAGTCCCCGGACCGCAGATACCAGAGCATGCAGGAAGTGATAGCGGACTTAAAGCAGTCCCTGATGAATCCGGAGGAGGCCATTGTTTCAAACGACCTGGACATGGAGGCGGGCACCAGGCCTATTACGGACAGCGAGAGGGCGCAGATCAAGCGCAGGACAGCCTACCATGACCGCTATGAGTATGAGGAGAGGGAACAGTCCATGCGCCTAAGGGCCGAGGCAGAGCCTGTCTATGAGGACGAGGAGGAGCCGGAGGACGAGGATGATTATGACTATAATCCCAAGATGGAAAGCGTAACTACATTTCTGGCGCTGCTTGCGGGCGTGGTCATCTGCGTGATCGTAGTGGTACTGGCAGTGAAAGTCTTCGGAGACAGGGATCGGGACACGGACAGGGAGTCCGGCAGCAGTCCCCTGATCACCTCCGAGGAGGAGACGCCCACGCCAACGCCCACACCTGAGAAAAAATATGTGAAGATGCCCGTGGTGAAAGGAAAGGGCGTGGAGGAAGCACGAAACGAACTGAGAGATTTAGGGATAGATTCCGAGGTGGTATACGAGGAATCGGACGAAGTGGAGATGGGGAAAGTGATCAGTGCGGACGCAGAGGCCGGTGCGGACATTGAGGTGGGAAGCAAGGTAAAGCTGACCGCAAGCGCAGGAACCCAGGGCGTCCAGGTACCTCCGGTCACAGGCCTTTCCTTTGAGGAGGGCAGAGATAAGCTGGCAGAAGCCGGATTCTCCGTAACCAGGGAGGAGGCGTCATCCAACGATGTGGAGCAGGGGAAGATCATCTCTCAGGTGCCTGCCGCCGAAACAAAAGTGGCAAAAGGCACAAACATTACAGTCATCGTCAGCCAGGGCAAGGAGAAAGTACGGGTGCCGCATCTGTTAGGGCTGTCGGAGGAGGAAGGCAGGGTGGAGGCCCAGGAGGCTGGGCTGCAGATAGGGAACGTGATCTATGAGAACAGCGATGAACAGGCGGAGGGCAAGATTTTTTATCAGAGCTATTCCAAGGGTTCCTATGTGGATCCGGGCACTTCCATAGAGATCAAGGTGAGCAAAGGGCCAAAGGCCAGCACCTATAAATGCAATGCCAGTATCCTTGCGCCCTCTTACGAAGAGGCGCCGGACTACGCGGCCGGCACGGAGGTTTCCATCAAGCTGGTGACGGATGACGGACAGACGCTTTTGGAGACAAGGACTGCCAGCTTCCCCCAGGCTGCGAACTATTACGGGCTCACCGCCCAGGGAGGCACAATCACCATGACTTACACCGTGACCATACAGGGAGAACCCGTCACGGATCCGGAGACGGGAGAGACCACCACGCCGGAGCCTACCACGGAAGAGAAAAGCTTTACCAGAAGAATAGAATTTGTGGAAGAGTAGCGGAAGAGGGCTATGAGGGGAAGAATCATCAAGGGAATCGCCGGGTTCTATTATGTACGCTGCGGCGACAAAGTATATGAGTGCAAGGCGAAAGGCGTGTTCCGAAAAGACAATCGAAAGCCTCTGGTGGGGGACAGGGTGGAGATGGACGTGCTGGACGAGGCAGGGGCGCTTGGCAATATCAGCGAACTTGCGCCCCGGGACAGCGAGTTGATACGCCCTGCCGTGGCAAATGTGGATCAGGCGCTGGTAATTTTCGCCATTGTGAAGCCGCAGCCCAATTTCAATCTTCTGGATCGGTTCCTGATCATGATGGGCAGGCAGGAGACGGACTGCATCATCTGCTTCAACAAGGCGGATATGGACGAGGAGGGGCTTGGGGAGAAGTACTTGCAGGTCTACAGCGGCTGCGGCTGCCGGACGCTGACCGTCAGTGCCAAAGAGGGGACCGGAATTGAGGAGCTGAAGAATCTGCTTGCAGGGCATACCACGGCTGTGGCAGGCCCCAGCGGCGTGGGGAAATCTTCCGTCATCAACTGCCTGCAGTCCTCAGTGATCATGGAGACCGGGGAGATCAGCACAAAGATCGAGAGGGGAAAGCACACCACCAGACATTCGGAACTGATCGCCATAGGAGAGGACTCCTATATCCTGGACACGCCGGGATTCAGCTCCCTGGGGCTGTTTGACTTGGAAAAAGAGGAACTGGCGGGCTTTTACCCGGAGTTCGCGCCGCACGAGAAATACTGCCGTTTCGGCGGCTGCGCCCATATAGGCGAAAGAGACTGCGGCGTGAAAGCGGCGGTGGAGGAGGGGGCTGTAGCCAGGCTGCGGTATGACAACTACTGTCTGCTCTACGAGGAACTGGCTCAAGCCAGGCAGGGGGAGCGGAACCGGAAGCAGCGGGGAAGATACTGACTACTGTAATTTGAAAAGAACTTCTGCGAAAGCACCTTAGGGTGCTTTTTTTGAGCAAATTCAGATGAAACCAGTTATTCTTCACAGCCAGTTCCGCGAAAGCGTTTTTATGCATATTTTGCATAAAAACCCGAAACTAAGACATATACATCATAAATGAATTTTGGGGGTTCCTATTTTTGGAAAAGTGTATTATAATAAAAACACGAGGTATGGGTTCGACCATGCGTATCAAGGCTGCACATCCATGTCTAATCAAGCTGTGCCCCCCTTATTCATGACAATAGAATGAATCGGATATTTTTCTGTTGTCCTGCGACAATTAAGATCAGGAGGAATCTATGAAAGAAAAGTATGAATCATTGGCACTTGTACAATTAAGAGAACTCGCGAAAGTGCGCGGGCTTAAAGGTACATCTTCCATGAAAAAAGCCGAATTGGTAGAGGCCATGCTGGCTGAGGATGAGAGAATAAAAAAGCAGGAGGCGGAAAGTGCGCCAAAACCTGAGGCGGAGCAGGAGAGTAGCGAGAGCGCTCCGGCGGAGCCTGCACGCAAGCGCAACATTGTGACCAACAAGCGCCAGGCTTCTTCCCAGCAGCGCAGTGCCCGTACGCAGAAAACGGTGAGGGATGAGAGCAGCTATAAGGCAGAGTCTGCAGCGGCAGAGAGAGACAGGAAAGTGGACGAGCCGCCGAAAGCGGCGGCACCTGCGGTATCTGCGTCCCAGGCAGCGGCATCAAAGCCGGCGCCTGCTTCTGCATCGTCTGCGCCCCAGACGGCAGCGAAGCCGGCCCCGGTATCCGAGGCGCCCCAGGCTGGGCAGCAGCCCGCCCCTGCACCGTCACAGCAGCCGGCCCCAAATGCACCGGCTCCTGCAGCTACCCAGGGAGCGGCCCCGGCAGCGCGTCCGATCCGTTCCAACGAAGTTTATGATGAGAAGACCTACCCCAAGGAGCTTGACAGCGGCGAGGAGGCCAGCGGCATCCTGGAGGTCATGCCGGACGGCTACGGCTTTATCCGCTGTGAGAATTATCTGCCCGGGGAGAACGATGTCTATGTGGCCCCCAGCCAGATACGCCGTTTCGGGCTCAAGACAGGGGACATTCTCCGGGGCAACAAGCGCATCAAGACCCAGCAGGAGAAGTTCAGCGCACTGCTGTTCATCCGCACCATCAACGGATATACCATTGAGGAGGCGTCCAAGCGCAAGGCTTTCGAGGACATGACGCCGATTTTCCCCGATGAGCGCATCCGGCTGGAGACTCCGGGCAGCAGCGTGGCCATGAGGGTCATGGATCTGGTCAGCCCCATCGGCAAGGGACAGCGCGGTATGATCGTATCCCCTCCCAAGGCGGGCAAGACCACCCTGTTAAAAGAGGTGGCGAAGTCGATTCTGCGCACGACGCCGGAAGTGCATATGCTGATACTGCTGATAGACGAGCGTCCCGAAGAAGTGACGGACGTGAAAGAGGCTATCATCGGTAAAAATGTGGAAGTCATCTATTCCACTTTCGATGAGTTGCCGGAGCACCACAAGAGGGTGTCCGAGATGGTCATTGAGCGGGCAAAGCGTCTGGTGGAGCATAAAAAGGACGTGGTCATTCTGCTGGACAGCATAACGCGTCTGGCAAGGGCATACAACCTGGTGGTGCCGCCCAGCGGGCGTACCCTTTCCGGAGGTCTGGATCCGGCTGCACTGCACATGCCCAAGCGGTTCTTCGGCGCAGCCAGGAATATGCGTGGAGGCGGCAGCCTGACCATTCTGGCCACGGCCCTGGTAGATACGGGCAGCAAGATGGACGATGTGATCTATGAGGAGTTCAAGAGCACGGGCAACATGGAAATGATTCTGGACAGAAAGCTGTCTGAGAAGCGCATCTTCCCGGCCATTGATCTGGCGAAGTCCGGCACCAGGAGAGAGGATCTGCTTCTGACCAGTGAGGAACTGGATGCCATCAATATCATGCGCAGGGCTCTGAACGGACTGAAGTCCGATGAGGCAACGGACCGGATTTTGGATATGTTTGCCAGGACGAGGAATAACAACGAATTTGTCCAGATGGTAAAAAGAAACAAATTTATTTAAAATAAGACTTGCAACTATGTTTCGGGTATGCTACAATAATAGCGCTGTTTGTGGTTCCATAAGCAGTGCGGATGTGAACGAGATAAGCTTAGTTTCGCAGCTGCGAATCTATCATAGAGAGGTGAGTAAGATGAAGGAAGGAATCCATCCTAAGTACTATCAGGCGACCGTGACATGTAACTGCGGCAATACTTTCGTGACCGGCTCTACGAAGCCCGAGATTCACGTAGAAGTGTGCTCCAAATGTCATCCGTTCTACACAGGCCAGCAGAAAGTGACCAGGGCTGACGGACGTATTGAGAAGTTCAATCGGAAATACGGTGTTAAAAACTGAGAAGTGCATTCGCAAGAATGGCGGGAAAGGTTGGGGTGATCATATCTCAACCTTTTCTTTACATCGGAAAAAACGAAAAAGGCATTCATTGGAGGAACTGTCATGGCATTGAAAAGGAACAGGCATTATTCCGGCATCGGCGGACAGGCCGTGCTGGAGGGCATTATGATGAAAAATAAGGAGAAATATGCCGTAGCTGTCAGACGTCCTGACGGGGGCATTTCCGTGGAGGTGGACAATCACCGTGGCATCCTGCCCGGCAGCAGATTAAAGGAGATTCCTTTCGTCAGGGGCATATTTAATTTCATAGACTCCTTGGTACTCGGCATGAAATGCCTGAACTTTTCCGCCTCCTTTTACGAGGAGGAGGGGGACGGGCAGCAGAAGCCTAAAAACGAGACAGGGGAGAAGATATTGTCTACGCTGGTCACCTGTTTTTCCGTGGTGCTTGCGCTGGGGATTTTCGTAGTGCTGCCCTACTATCTGTCCTCTCTGCTGAAAGGCTCTCTGCGGAACCAGTCTTTGCTGGCCATTATCGAGGGGGTGATGCGCATCCTGATTTTCATTCTCTATGTGTGCGGCATCAGCCTGATGAAAGATATCAGACGCCTGTACCGTTACCACGGCGCGGAGCACAAGTGCATCAACTGCATTGAGAGGGGGAGACCTTTGACGGTGGAGAATGTGATGCGCAGTTCAAGGCTCCACAAGAGATGCGGCACCAGCTTTATCTTTTTTGTGTTTGTAGTCAGCATTGTGCTCTTCTTCTTTATCCGGGTGGAGAATCCGGCGGCAAGAGTGGGGATTCGGATTGCGCTGATGCCTGTGGTGGCTGGAATTTCCTATGAAATCATCCGTCTGGCCGGACGCAGCAACAATATTTTTGTACGGATTCTTTCTGCACCGGGTATGGGGATTCAGCGGATGACCACCAAGGAGCCGGACAGAAGCATGGCGGAGGTGGCCATAGCGGCGGTGGAGGCCGTGTTTGACTGGAAAGCGTATTTGAGAGAGCATTTCGGATATGAGGAAGAGGAGCCTGAAACAGAGGAAAGCTGACTATGACGTATCGGGAATTGTACCAATGGGCAAAGGGCAGGCTGGAGGAAGCCGGAATTCCTGAGGCAGAACTGGATGCCAGGCTGCTGATGGAGCATGTCTGTGGGATCAGCCGCAACGATCTGCTGGTTCATGGGGACAAACCTGTGAAAGCCCGAGATCAGGAGCGGTATGAGAGGCTGATCGCCAGGCGCAGGGAAAGGATCCCTTTGCAGCAGCTGACAGGCGTGCAGGAGTTTATGGGACTGGAATATGAGATAAACGAGCATGTACTGATCCCCAGGCAGGACACGGAGATCCTGGTGGAGGAGGCGCTCCGCAATCTCTATGACGGCATGAGGATATTGGATTTATGCACGGGATCCGGCTGTATTCTGATCAGTCTGCTGCATTACTCCAACGACTGTCAGGGCGTGGGGGCGGATATTTCCTCTAAGGCGCTGGAGGTGGCAAGACGGAATGGGGAGAAGCTGTTGGGACGGTCTGTCTGCTCCTGGAGGCAGGAGGAGGGCGTGACCGAAGAGGGCAGCGTGGAAGACAGAGCCGGGAGAATTTCATTTGTAGAGGGCGACCTGTTCGAGGTAGTGGAGGGGAAATTTGACATGATTGTGTCGAATCCGCCCTATATCCCTACGGAGGTAATCCATACCCTGATGCCGGAGGTGCGGGAGCATGAGCCCCTGCTTGCCTTAGACGGCGGCGGGGACGGCCTTTTTTTCTACCGCAGGATCGTGGAGGAGTGCAGGGGGCATCTCCTCGGGGGCGGAATGCTGTTTTTGGAGATCGGATATGACCAGGCTGAGGCTGTCAGGGGACTGATGGAGAAAGCCGGTTTTCTGGAGATAAATGTGGTTAGGGACTATGCGGGGCTGAACCGGGTGGTTTACGGGACGCTGGGGTTTGGCTGAACTGCGGCGTTTAGGCATCTTTTTTGCAGAGGGGAGCCGGGTCTGAAGAGCGGGCTCCCAAAGAGAGGGACACCAAAAAGCGAAGACCCGGAGAGGGGGCTTCAGGGTGAGTGTCTGCGGGGAGACGGACGAGGAGTTTAGGGCTGCTTCGGCGGCGGAATGAGAGGAGATATGTTCGACAAATTAGAGGATTTGCTGATAAGGTTTGAAGAGATTTTAAGCGAGCTCCACGAGCCTACGGTGACCGCCAATCAGGAGCGGTTCCGCAAGCTGATGAAAGAGCAGAGCGATTTGACCCCCATCGTGGACGCCTACACGGAATATAAGAAATGCGGGCAGGAAATTCAGGACTCCCTGGAGCTGTTAGAGGGGGAGAACGATGAGGAAATGCGGGAAATGATCAAGGAAACCTTAGGCGAGAGCAAAAAGCGGGTGGAAGAACTGGAGCAGGAGCTGAAGATTCTGCTGCTTCCCAAGGATCCGAATGACGATAAGAATGTAATTGTAGAGATCCGTGCCGGCGCGGGAGGAGACGAGGCGGCGCTGTTCGCAGCGGAAATCTACCGGATGTATGTGCACTATGCGGAGAGCCAGCGCTGGAGGGTAGAGCTGCTGAACGTGGATGAAATCGGCATCGGCGGCATGAAAGAGGTGCAGTTCGCCATAAATGGCCAGGGGGCTTATTCCAAAATGAAATATGAGAGCGGCGTACATCGCGTGCAGCGCGTGCCGGAGACGGAGAGCGGCGGGAGGATCCACACCTCCACCATCAGCGTGGCGGTGATGCCGGAGGTGGATGAAGATATCGATATCGTCATTGACGAAAAGGATATCCGAATTGATGTGATGCGGGCATCCGGAAACGGTGGCCAGTGCGTCAACACCACGGATTCCGCGGTGCGGCTGACCCATTATCCCACGGGCATCGTGGTATACAGCCAGACGGAGAAGTCCCAACTGCAGAATAAGGCCAAGGCCTTTGCGCTGTTAAAGTCAAAACTCTATGACATGGAGCAGCAACAGCGCCATGACGCGGAGGCAGAGCTGCGCCGCAGCCAGATCGGCACGGGAGACCGCTCCGAGAAAATCCGCACCTACAATTTCCCACAGGGCCGGGTCACGGATCACCGCATCGGCCTGACCATCTACAAGCTGGATAAAGTCATGAACGGCGACATCCAGGAAATCCTGGACGCCTGCATCGCCGCCGACCAAGCGGCTAAGTTAGTAAAAATGGGAGAAACCTAAAGGCAGCCTGGTCGTACGACAAATACCCCTAAGCATCTATTTTGGATTTTTTGAAAAAATAGGTGCTTTTTTGCGCCCTTTTTTCAGGTAACAAATGGCTATGCAAGTAGTGACAAACGAAAATGGAAACCTGGTGGCCGTATGATCTTCTTTACGCTCATGTCATGGAGGAGCAGGCCGGGGCTGTCTGCCTGGAGAACATGGCCGGGAAGATAGGGAAGATGCGGCTGCTTTGTGACAATTCCGAGATCAGGGAAACCCACTACTGGAATCTGAAAGAATTTGGACAGAATGCCTTTTTCTTCTTTGCGCTTAATGCTTCGGACTGTTATCCGCTGCCGGATGAAAGGGATACAGTGGTGGAGATTTTTCTGAAAGAGAAGTGAGAGCCTAATACTAATATGAAAAAAGGGATTGTTGCCTGTTGATGAGCGTATCAGCAGGAGATAGGCCCTTTTTTTATGGGGAATAAAGGCCCATAACTCATCTATGGGATTTCTTATGCTCTGCGGCCTTAAGGCGGGGGAAAACCGCAGTTTCGCCAAGGGGAATCCTGTGCGCATCCAAGCAGTATAGCATTACCCATAGAAAGTGATTGAAATTTTGATGGGGAAAGTGTTATACTATATCCGGGACAGAAAGAATGGAAAAAAGTATAGGAGCGATATTTTATGAGGAAATCAGGGCGAAAGAAGCGGATAGAATCGAAAATAACCTGAAAGCCGTGTAGCAGATTGTGTAGCAAAAATATAGAGAAAGGCGAAAAACCTGATAAACAAGGGATTTTCGGATAGGGATAGCAAGATATGAAACTAGGCATAGTAGGCCTGCCAAACGTAGGAAAGAGCACATTATTCAATTCATTGACCAAAGCCGGCGCGGAGTCTGCCAATTACCCATTCTGCACCATAGACCCCAACATCGGGATCGTCGCGGTGCCGGATGAGAGGCTCAGGCTCCTGGGGGAGATGTACCAGTCAAAGAAAGTGACTCCCGCCGTGATAGAATTCGTGGACATTGCCGGGCTGGTAAAGGGAGCTTCCAAGGGAGAGGGCCTGGGCAACCAGTTTTTGAGCAATATACGCGAAGTGGATGCCATTGTCCATGTGGTGCGCTGTTTCGAAGGTGCAAATGTAGTCCATGTAGACGGAAGCGTGAATCCCCTACGGGACATTGAGACCATCAACCTGGAACTGATCTTCTCCGACCTGGAGGTTCTGGAGAGGAGGCTGTCAAAGGTCTCCAAGGCCGCCAGGATGGACAAGACCTGCGCCAAGGAGTTAAGCCTCTTAGAGCGGATCAAAGATCACCTGGAGAGCGGGAAATCCGCCAAGACCCTGGAGGTGGAAGACGAGGACGAACTGCTGCTCCTCAAGGAGTACAACCTGCTGACCTACAAGCCCGTCATCTATGCCGCCAATGTGGCGGAGGAGGATCTGGCGGACGATGGCGCCTCCAATGATAAGGTTGCGGAGGTGCGGAAATTTGCCCAGGAGGAGAACAGCGAGGTATTTGTCATCTGTGCCCAGATCGAGCAGGAGATCTCCGAACTGGACGAGGATGAAAAAGCCATGTTCCTGGAGGAACTGGGGCTTTCGGAGTCAGGGCTGGAGAAGCTGATCAAGGCCAGCTACCACATTTTGGGGCTCATGAGCTTCCTGACCGCAGGGGAGGACGAGACCAGGGCATGGACCATCAAAATCGGAACCAAAGCGCCCCAGGCGGCAGGCAAGATACATTCCGATTTTGAGAGGGGCTTCATCAAGGCAGAGGTGGTGAATTACAAAGACCTGCTGGAGCAGGGCTCCCTCTCCGCAGCCCGGGAGAAAGGCCTGGTAGGCATGGAGGGCAAGGACTATGTGGTGAAAGACGGAGATGTAATCCTTTTCCGGTTTAATGTGTAGCGCACAAACTGTGGTGCGCAAATGACAGGGGGAGAACTGCACGAAGTGCAGGTGTTTTGACCGTGGACTGTCCGTGGCGGCAAACCCTGATTTTTGCTATGTATGCGGTCAGGGGCATCGCTGGCCACCTGAGCGGCATGCATGCAGGTTGAGAAAGGAAGAAAAGTATGAACGCTGGTGATATTGCGTTCCCGAATCTGGGAATTTACTTAAAGGATGTGCCGAAATCATTCAGCATATTTGGTTTCAGCATCGCTTTCTATGGCCTGATTATCGGCATCGGCGTGCTGGCCGGTATCCTGATGGCGGCGCACATGGCCAAAAAGACGGGCCAGAACCCGGACGACTACTGGGATTTTGCCATCTATGCCGTGATTTTTTCCATCATTGGTGCCAGAATCTATTATGTGGTGTTCGCCTGGGATTACTACAAGGATAATCTGCTGAGTATCTTTAACACCAGGAGCGGCGGCATGGCCATCTATGGTGCGGTGATTGCGGCTTTCATCACCCTGTTCGTCTACTGCAGGATCAAAAAGAAAAACCCCCTGCTTTTGGGGGATACCTGTATGCCGGGCCTGATTCTGGGACAGGCCATCGGGCGCTGGGGGAATTTCATGAATCGGGAGGTGTTCGGGGAATATTATGACGGGATTCTCTCCATGCAGCTTCCCATTGAGGCCGTGCGGGCCAGGGATATTTCTGAGAGCATAGCGGCCCATATTCCGGAAGGGGCAAACTATATCAATGTGCATCCCACTTTCCTCTACGAAAGTCTCTGGAACCTGCTGGTGCTGATCGTGATACTCTGCTACTGGAAGCATAAGCGCTTCGATGGGGAGGTTTGCCTGCTCTATTTGGGCGGCTATGGGCTGGGGCGGTTCGTGATCGAGGGCATCCGTACTGACACCCTTTTCATCCCCGGCACGCAGGTTCCGGTATCCCAGGTGCTGGCGCTGCTGATGTTTGTCTTCGCGGTGGCGGTGGACATAGCAGTAAGGTTTAAAAAGAAAAAAGGCGCGGCGCCGTCTGCTTAAAGGCAAAGCAAGGCTATGGTATGGCAGAGACAAAGCGCAAAAGCAGATTTATGACCACAAATAATAAAGACAGACCTGCCGTTTTCCGTTTGGGAAAGGCAGGTCTCTTTTTTGCGCCTCCATTGTGCCTTATGCTTTTATTAGGTCTCCAATTCCGCCTCAATTATTACAGCTTTCTGAAAAAATCCGAAAGAAAATTTGAAATTTTTCTTTCGCTACAAATCTATATCTATGAAAAATGCCGGCAGTCACCCACAATATCTTGTGCCTCTCTCCTGAAATAACGCTTCAAAAATAAAATTACCCCATCCTGCTGCCTGAAGCGCACATATTTTCGGCTTGTCAAATGATGAATTGTATATTAAAATCAATAGAGTAGTGGGATGGATATGGCATGAAAACCCAAAAAGTGGGATGAAAATCCATAAATGGGCCAGAATGTACAGTCCGGTGGCAGTAACGGCTTTGATGGGTGGTGGTTGCTTTTGTTCATGGGCAGATATAATCACACAATTGACCCCAAGGGCAGGCTGAGCATTCCTTCAAAGTACCGTGAGATCCTTGGGGATGAATTCGTGGTGTCAAAGGGAATGGACGACTGCCTGTTCGTGTATGCCAATGAGGACTGGAAAGTGTTCGAGGCAAAGCTGGCGTCCCTCCCCCTGATCAATCCGGAGGCGAGACAGTTCGCCAGATTCTTCCTGTCGGGGGCCCAGTCCGTCACGGTGGACAAGCAGGGGCGCATCCTGATGCCCCAGGATCTGCGGGAATTCGCAGGGCTGGAAAAGGACGTGGTGCTGGCCGGCATGGGAGGCCGCATCGAAATCTGGAGCCTTGATAGATGGAACGCCAACGCGGAAACCGTAGACATAGGCGCCATATCCCAGGGCATGATGAGCCTGGGGCTGACCATTTAGGAAAGACATCGGCTTAAGGAGGGGACATTCCATGGAATTCAGGCACTACTCTGTACTGTTGGAGGAAACCATTGAGCAGCTTCAGGTAAAGCCGGAGGGGATTTATGTGGACGGTACCCTGGGAGGCGGAGGACACGCCCTTGAAGTCTGCAAGCGGCTGACACAGGGCTGTCTCTACGGCATTGATCAGGACGGCGAGGCCATTGCCGCAGCCAGGGAGCGACTGGCAGCTTTTTCGGACAGGACTACATTCCTGCGGGACAATTACTGCAACATGAAAGCCGCTCTGTCCGCCGAGGGCGTGCAGAGGGTAGACGGCATCGTGATCGACCTGGGAGTATCCTCTTACCAGTTCGACAATGAGGAGAGGGGATTTTCCTACCGCTTCGATGCGCCTCTGGACATGCGGATGGACCGCAGACAGACTGTGACTGCCAGAGACATTGTGAACGCCTACCCGGAGGGCGAACTGTACCGTATCATCAGGGATTATGGGGAGGACCGCTTTGCAAAAAACATTGCGAAGCACATCGCAAAGGCCAGGGCGGACAAGCCCATCGAGACTACGTTTGAGTTAAATGAGATCATCAGGGGGGCGATTCCGGCAAAGATGCGCCAAAACGGCCATCCCTCCAAGCAGACCTTTCAGGCTATCCGCATTGAATGCAACAGGGAGCTGGAAGTGCTGAAAGACTCTCTGGATGATTTCATCGAGATACTAAATCCGGGAGGGAGACTTTGCGTCATCACGTTTCACTCCCTGGAGGACCGCATTGTGAAGACTGCCTTTAAGAGAAATGAGAACCCCTGTACCTGTCCGCCGGAATTTCCGGTGTGCGTCTGCGGGAAAATCTCAAAGGGAACCATGGTGACGAAGAAGCCCATTTTCCCCGGGGAGAGGGAACTTCAGGAGAACAGCCGTTCAAAAAGCGCAAAGCTGCGTGTGTTTGAACGCAGATGAAAGCAGCGCCATTTCGGGTTTACGATAAAAGACAAAAGGAAAGATCGAAATAAGGATAAAACAAGGACGGAAAAAGGATATAAGCAAGGACAGAAATAAAGACAGAAAGCAGGGATGGACATGAGCCAGAATAGAAGGAACTATCGGCAGAATGAACGGCAGGAAGAAAGAGGAGCGTACCGGGGAGGGAACCAGAGAGAGTACGTCTATGGAAATACAGTCAGAAAAGCCAATCCGTTTCAGGACTGGGAGCAGGCGCCGGTAAAAAAGCCTCACAACGAGGTGCGCAAGAACCGGGACAAGGCCAGGCACATGAACGCAGGCTATGTGATGTTCCTGGCAGCGGCTCTGTGCGCAGCAGCGTTTATCCTGGTAAACTATATCCAGCTGCAGTCGGAACTGACCACCCTGACGAAGATCGTGGCCGACAAGGAGAGCAGTCTGAATTCCATGAGACTTTCCAATGATGAAGACTACAACCGGATCATGAGCGGCATTGACCTGGAAGAAATCAAGCGGGTCGCCATCGGGGAACTGGGCATGACCTATGCCGGGGAGGGCCAGATCATAGAATACGAGAATGAGCAGGGCGACTACATGCGCAAAGTGACCCAAAGCGGCAAATAGGGGTGAAATGTGAAGAACGGGAATGGGAATGGAAACGGAAAGAAAGAACTGAAGTTTTCCATAAAGATGCAGAAAAAACTGGTGGTTCTGTTCATCCTGCTGCTGGTTCTGTTCACCGGCCTGACTGCAAGACTGGTGTGGATCATAAAGAAGAATGAGACCGTCTACCAGAAGCAGGTATTGTCCCAGCAGGGATATACCTCCACGGTTATTCCCTACAGGCGGGGAAATATCCTGGATGCAAAGGGCACAAGCCTTGCCACCAGCGAAAAGGTGTACAACCTGATCATCGATGCCAAGGTCATGAACTATCGCACCAAGTACATGGAGCCTACGCTGAAAGCCCTGGGCGAGCATTTCGACCTGGATATGACTGCCATCAGGGCCCATGTCACCACCAACAAGGAGTCCACCTGGTACGTGGCATTGAGGCAGCTGACCTATGACCAGATAAGCGGGTTTCAGGAGGCGGCGAAAGCGGACTCCAACATCCAGGGCGTCTGGTTCGAGGAGGAATACCGCCGTATTTACCCTTATGGCACGCTGGCTTCGGACATCATAGGGTTCTCCGGCAGGGACAATGAGGGAAGCTATGGGCTGGAACAGCATTATAATGATCTCTTAAATGGCATAAACGGCAGGGAGTACGGCTACCTCAACGATGACCTGACACTGGAGCGCACCGTGAAGTCCGCGGTGGACGGTTATAACCTCCATTCCACCATTGATGCCAATCTGCAGATGATAGTGGAGAAATACTTAAAACAGTATAATGAGGAGCAGAAAGACGCCTTTACCCCGGGGAACGGCGCGGAGAACGCGGCCTGCGTCATGATGGACGTAAACAGCGGGGAGGTTCTTGCCATGGCAAGCTATCCACCCTATGATTTAAACAATGTGCGGGGCACGGATCCCCTTTTGGGCACCAGGCTCCTGGAGGAAGTTGTCAATGTGGCAGGTTATACGGAGGTCCGGAAGACGGACACCATTATTACGCCGGAGGTACTTAGCACTTTAAGCGAGGATCAGCTGTATGTAAATCTGAACTACTTATGGCAGAACTACTGTATCACCGGAACCTACGAGCCGGGCTCCACGGCAAAACCTTTTACGGTGGCTGCGGCGCTGGAGGACGGCGCCATTACGCCGGATCTGAATCTGGAGTGCACCGGCGTCCTGGAAATCGGCGGGCACGACATCAAGTGCCACAACGGCTCGGAGGGGTGGCTGACGCTGGAGCAGGCAGTGGCAAAGTCCTGCAATGTGTCTATGATGAAGATCGCGCAGACTCTGGGAAAAGAGGATTTCTGCGAGTTCCAGAAGATTTTCAACATCGGGCTCAAAACGAATATCGACCTGGCGGGAGAGGCCAGGACGGCAAACCTGGTATATGTGGCTGACAATATGGGGCCTACGGATCTGGCCACCAACAGCTTCGGCCAGAACTTTAATGTGACCATGATCGAGATGATCACGGGATTCTGCTCCCTGATCAACGGCGGCTATTACTATGAGCCCCATGTAGTGAACAAGATTACCAATGCCAGCGGCGCCACGGTGCGAAACATCGAGCCCAGGGTGCTCAAGCAGACCATATCGGAGTCCACCTCCGAACTGATAAGACAGTACTGCAGGGCTGTAGTGGAATACGGTACCGGTGTCACGGCCAGGCCTGCGGGATACATGATAGGCGGCAAGACCGGGACGGCGGAGACCATAGATCCCAATACCCATAAGCGCTCCGAGACAGAGCATGTGGTGTCTTTCATCGGATACGCTCCGGCGGACGACCCTCAGATAGCCATCTATGTAGTCATTGACAGGCCCAATGCGGAGAGACAGGGCAATGCCAGGTTTGCCACGAAGATCGTGCGCAATATCCTCATGGAGGCGCTTCCCTACATGAACATTTTCATGACCGAGGAGGTCACGGAGGAGGAGAGACGGGAACTGGAGGCGCTGCAGCTGTCCATTACCAACCAGTATACCCAGACGCCTGAGGGAGAACCCCAGGGCGGCGCAGGAACAGAGCCCGGCACTGGCGGCCAGGGCGAGGAGGGCGGCCAGAACGGAAACGGAGGCCAGAACGGAAATGGAGGCCAGAACGGAAATGGAGGCCAGGGATCAAACCCTGCCGAGGGCGGAGGCTCTCAGGGAGGTGACGGCGAAGGGCAGACGGCAGTCCCGTCCGGTCCCGGGGAGTCCGTACCGGATCCGGGTATTCCGGTGAACCCCAATCTGCCCACGAATCCCAATATAGAATAAACCTTATCATAACCTCAGGGAAAGGGGAATAAAGTATAGTAACACTTACTCCTGAGGCATACATGCTGACAGACAATAACAAAATATTTCACAGAAAGAAGATATTGACCATCTTCCTTGTCTGCACCGGCATTTTTCTGGCGCTGTTTGTACGGCTGGTCTATCTGTGCATCTGGGAGGCGGAGCACTATGCCGCACAGGCCACGCAGCTCCACGAGAGGGAGCGCAGCATCAAGGCGGCCAGAGGCCGCATCCTTGACCGGAACGGTACGGTGCTGGCGGACAACAGAACCGTGTGCACCATATCCGTCATACATAATCAACTGGAGGACCCGGAGGAAGTCATTGCGGTTCTTTCCAGGGAACTGGAGCTTTCCGAGGACTATGTGAGGAAGCGGGTGGAGAAGTACTCCTCCATGGAGCGGATCAAGAGCAATGTGGATAAGGAACTGGGGGACAAAATCCGGGAATATGACCTGGCCGGCGTAAAAGTAGATGAGGACTACAAAAGATATTACCCATACGATGAACTGGCCAGCAAGGTGCTGGGCTTTACAGGCGGCGACAACCAGGGCATCATCGGGCTGGAGGTGATCTACGATGAATACCTCCAGGGAGAGCCCGGCCAGATCCTCACCGTGACGGACGCCAGAGGCATCGAGGTGGAAGCGGCGGGAGAGCGGCGCTTAGAGCCGGTGAGCGGTCTGGATTTGTGCATCAGCCTTGACAGGAACATTCAGGCCTACGCCACCCAGCTTGCCGAACAGGCTCTTGCCACCAAGGAGGCGGACAGCGTCTCCATCCTGGTGATGAATCCCCAGAACGGGGAAATCTACGCCTGTGTCAACGTGCCTGAGTTCGATCTGAACAATCCCTTTGAACTGCCGGAGGGGACGCCTGAGAACCTGAGCGAGGAGGAGCAGCAGAACATCCTGAACGGCCTTTGGCGTAACGGCTGCATCAACGATACATACGAACCGGGTTCCACGTTCAAGATCATCACGGCTGCGGCAGGCCTGGAGGCCGGCGTGGTGACGCTGGAGAGCAATTTCAGCTGCCCTGGCTTTATTATGGTGGACGACAGAAGAATCCATTGCCACAAAAGGGCAGGACACGGAAGCCAGGATTTCACCCATACCATGATGAATTCCTGCAACCCGGCCCTGATTACCGTGGGGCTGCGGCTGGGAGTGGATGGCTATTACAACTATTTCGAGAAATTCGGCCTGAAAAAAATGACCGGCGTGGATCTGCCGGGCGAGGCCGGGACAATCATGCATAAGAAAGAGGACATGGGAAATGTAGAGCTTGCAACCGTGGCTTTCGGCCAGTCCTTTCAGATTACGCCCATACAGCTTTTGACTACCGTATCTTCCATTATAAACGGGGGCAGGCGCATCACGCCCCATCTGGGAGTCCAGACCGTGGACGCCCAGGGTAATGTGGCGGAGCGCTTTACCTATCCGGTGTCCACGGACATCGTGTCCCAGGAGACCAGCAGCAAAATGCGGGGCATCCTGGAGATGGTAGTGCAGGAGGGGAGCGGTGCCAACGGCAAGGTGGAGGGCTTCCGCATAGGGGGCAAGACAGCCACCAGCCAGACACTTCCCAGGGGAAGCGGACGCTATATCGCTTCTTTCATCGGATTTGCACCGGCGGACGATCCGCAAGTCATTGCCATCGCCATTGTGAACAACCCCCAGGGAGTGTACTACGGAAGTCAGGTGGCTGCACCTATCGTAAGACAGCTTTATGAGAATATTCTTCCCTATCTGGGCATACAATGATATTTGTGGGAGGGAGAACAAATGGGCAAAATCAGTATTACGGCAGTCATGTTTTCTTTCTTTGTCAGCGCATTTTTAGGGCCGGTGCTGATACCGTTCCTCAGGCGGCTCAAATTCGGCCAGATGGTCAGGAGCGACGGCCCTGCCGCCCATCTGAAGAAAATGGGCACGCCCACCATGGGGGGTATCTTGATACTCTTCAGCGTTACGGCCACTTCACTGCTGTTCATAAAGGACTATCCGAACATAGCGCCGGTGCTGCTCCTGACAGTGGGATTTGGGCTGGTAGGGCTGCTGGACGACTACATAAAAATCGTATGCGGCCGTTCCATGGGGCTGACGCCAGGACAAAAGCTTTTGGGGCAGCTTGCGGTGACAGGAATTTTTGTCTGGTACCTGACTCGGTATACGGACGTGAGCCTTGCCATGAAAATACCTTTTCTGTCGGGGAGATACCTGGATTTTGGCGTCTGGAACATTCCCATTCTGTTTTTTGTCACATTAGGGACGGCAAACGGGACAAATTTCACGGATGGGCTGGATGGGCTGGCGGCAAGCGTGACTTTGATGGTAGCGGTATTTTTCTCCGTAGTGGCCATTGGCACTTCGGCGGGGATTGAGCCCGTCACTTGCGCCGTGGCAGGAGCCCTTATGGGATTTTTGCTCTTCAATGTCCATCCGGCGGCGGTGTTCATGGGGGATACCGGTTCTTTGGCGCTGGGAGGGTTCGTGGCGGGCTGCAGTTACATGCTGCAGATGCCGCTGTACATAGTGATTATCGGTGTGATTTATCTGGTGGAGGTCTGCTCCGTGATTCTGCAGGTGGGCTATTTTAAGATAAGCGGGGGAAAGCGGATTTTCCGCATGGCGCCCCTGCACCATCATTTTGAACTGGGCGGATGGTCGGAGACGAAGATCACGGCGGTGTTCACCATCATTACGGCTCTCATGTGCCTGCTGGCCCTGCGGGCCATGTAAAAGAAAAATGGAGGGTAAAGTGTCTGCCAGGGCGGATACGGAACTGGAATAAGAAAGGAAAAAGAGATGAAATCAGGAGAGAAATTCCTTGTGGTAGGCTCCGGCATAAGCGGAATCAGCGCCGTGGCCTGCCTGGAATACATGGGGGCCCAGGTGACACTCTATGACAGCAATGAAAAGCTGACGCAGGAGAGCATGAGGGCATTGCTTGCAAAAGAGAGCAAAGCCGTGTGCGTGGCGGGGGAATGTCCCGAGTCCGTTCTGGAGGAGACGCAAACCGTGGTATTAAGCCCCGGAGTGCCCACGGACGTCCCGCTTGTGAACCGCCTGCGGGAGAGGGGAGCGAAAATCATCGGGGAGATCGAGTTGGGCTTTGCCCAGGAAAAGGGCAGGGTAGCCGCCATCACGGGCACCAACGGAAAGACCACCACTACCACGCTGGTGGGCGAGATCATGAAAGCCCATCTGGGAGAGAAAAAAGTATTCGTGGTGGGCAACATAGGCAATCCCTACACCCTGGAATGCACAAAGACCAAAGAGGATACCGTGACAGTGGGCGAGATCAGCTCTTTCCAGCTGGAGACGATCCACGCATTCCATCCGGCAGTGTCGGCGATCCTGAACATAACGCCGGATCACTTAAACCGCCACCACACCATGGAGGCCTACATAGAGGCGAAAGAGAAAATCGCCGAGAATCAGACGAAAGACGATGCATGCGTCTTGAATTATGAAAATCAATACACCAGGAGATTTGGGGGCAGATGTCCTGCCAGAGTGGTGTATTTTTCCTCCGAAAGAGAGCTGGAGGACGGCTATTATCTGAAAGGCGACAAGATCTGCCGCAGGGTTTCCGGACAGGAGAGGGAACTTATGGACATTCACCGGGACATGCGGCTGGTGGGGCTGTGCAATGTGGAGAACGTCATGGCCGCCATTGCCATAGCTGTGGAAATGGGAGTGCCCATGGATACCATCCTTGGGGTAATTAAGGACTTTAAGGCCGTGGAGCACCGCATTGAATTCGTGGCCGCAAAAGAGGGCGTGGACTATTACAATGACTCCAAGGGGACGAATCCCGATGCGGCCATTCAGGGCATCAGGGCCATGAACAGGCCTACCGTTCTCATAGGGGGAGGGTACGACAAGGGCAGCGACTATGACGAATGGATCGAAAGCTTTGAGGGAAAGGTAAAGTGGCTGGTACTCATCGGACAGACAAAGGAGAAAATCGCGGAGTGCGCGAGAAGACATGGCTTTGACAGAATCCGCTTTGCGGACACCTTTGAGGAATGTCTGAAGCTATGCACGAAACTGGCAGAAAACGGCGATGCGGTGCTCCTGTCGCCTGCCTGCGCCAGTTGGGGAATGTTCACAAACTATGAGGAGCGGGGACGCCTCTTCAAGGAATATGTGAATCGGTTATAGAGAGGTATATAAATGAGGGCAAAAACCAGGAGGAAGAAAAAGGAACAGTCGGAATACTTTTTTGATTACAGCCTTTTATTCATCGTACTGTTCCTGCTGGGCTTCGGGCTGGTCATGATCTATTCGGCCAGCTCCTATGAGGCTTTCCAGACTTACGAGGACACTACATATTATATGAAAAAACAGCTGACCGCCATTGTCATCGGCATGGTGTTAATGATTCTGGTGGCGAATATTCCCTATCATTTCTGGGAGCGGTTCGCGCTGCTGGGATATCTGGTGTCTATGGCGCTGATACCTCTTGTGAAGATTCCGGGCCTGGGCGTGGAGTCCCACGGAGCCTACCGGTGGATCAAGATTCCGGGGTTGGGTCTTAACCTGCAGCCGGCGGAGGTGGCAAAGCTATGTCTGATCCTCTTCCTGGCAGTGATGGTGTGCAAGATCGGGAAGAACGTGCGCACCATGAAAGGATTTTTACTCATGATCCTCCTGCCCCTGCCTGTTGTGGCGGAAGTCTATTTGATCACGAGAAACTTAAGCTCTGCCATTATCATTATGGGAATCTCGGTGCTGATGGTGTTCGTGGCCAGCCCGGATTACAAGAAGTTTGTCATCATGGGCATTTTGGTGGCGATTGCGGCAGTGCTGGTGGTAGTCCTGGCAGTGTCCTCCACTCAGAACGCAGCGGAGGGCGAGGAGGTGAACTTCCGGTTCGGGCGCATCGCCACATGGCTGGATCCGGAGAGCGATGCCACGGGCACGGGATTCCAGACCCTGCAGGGCCTCTACGCCATTGGAAGCGGCGGTGTCTGGGGCAAGGGTCTGGGGCAGAGCATGCAGAAGCTGAACTTCCTGCCCGAGGCCCAGAACGACATGATATTTTCCATTATCTGCGAGGAATTGGGGCTTTTCGGAGCGGTGGCCGTCCTGATCATGTTTGTCATGCTGTTGTGGCGCATGATGGTCATTGCCAACAATGCCCCGGATCTGTTCGGAGCCATGCTGGTGGTGGGGGTCATGGGACATATCGCCATACAGGCCATCCTGAACATCGCCGTTGTGACCAACAGCATTCCCAACACGGGAATCTCCCTTCCTTTCATCAGCTACGGAGGTTCCTCGGTAATGTTCCTGCTCATAGAAATCGGGCTGGTTCTAAGCGTGGCAAGGAGGATACAGTTGAAAGAACTGTAATAAAGGCTGTATAGAGAACTTTAAAAAAGCAATTTGCGGGGGTTCTTTGTCAAATCGGAATGGGACAAGGTACGTCAGGGGCATTTCCCTCATAGGATAGAATATGCAATCAATAGAGCCGGATGGTGGTTTATGGATTCTATTCGTATTCAGGGCGGCATGGCCCTGCAGGGAAAAGTTCGGATACAAGGTTCCAAAAACGCTTCGCTGCCCATTCTGGCGGCTACGCTGCTGGTGGGGGAGAGCTCCCTTATCAAAAACTGTCCCAGGATAACGGACGTGTATTCTATGGTGAGCCTGTTGAAAAGCCTGGGCTGCAGCGTCCGTTGGCAGGAGGCGGGCATTGCCGTGGACTCCTCTCAGGTGCGGCAGGCCTTAATGCCCCGGGATGCGGTAAGGGGGATGCGTTCCTCCCTATGCCTTTTGGGGGCGCTTATCGGAAGATGCGCCGAAGTGGTCATGGAGCATCCGGGAGGATGTGTCATTGGAGAGCGCCCCATTGACATGCATCTGTCCGCACTGGGCCGGATGGGGGTGGAATTTGAAGAGGATGAAAAGTACCTGAAAGCATTTTCACATGGGCTGCACGGGGCGGACATCCATTTGCCGTTTCCTTCCGTGGGGGCCACAGAGAACATCATCCTGGCAGGCGTGATGGCAGAGGGAGATACGGTGCTTTACGGCGCGGCCAGGGAGCCTGAAGTTTCGGCGTTGTGCAGATTTCTGCAGCAGTGCGGCGGCTGGATAGAGGGGATTGGAAGCGAGAGGCTTGTGATTCACGGCGGCAGGCGGCTGTATGGGACGGAGTTCACGGTGCCGGCGGACAGGATCGTGGCGGGCACCTATCTGCTCGGATGTATTGGGACAGGGGGCAGCGTATTTCTGGAGCAGGCCCCGGGAGAGGAGATGCAGTCGGTGCTGGAAACGGCAGTGCAGATGGGCGGGCGCATATACGGCTCTAAAGAGGGCCTCTATATACAGGCTCCAGACAGGCCTGCGGCCGTGGAACTGGTCACGGCCCCTTACCCTGGATTTCCCACGGATCTCCAGTCAGTGGTGCTGGCGGTGGAGACGAGGGGAAAGGGTGCAAGCCGTATTGAGGAGCGGATTTTCGAGAATCGGTTCCGGATTGTGGAGGAGCTGGAAAAGATGGGAGCCATGGTGGAACTGTCAGGCCCGGGAAGCGCGTTGGTCCACGGCGTGGAGACGCTTCGGGGGACTCGCGTGGAGGCCAGGGAGCTTCGGGGCGGCGCCGCTTTGGTGGTGGCCGGGCTGATGGCGGAGGGGGAGACCTTTATAGGGGGGTGTCCTTATATCTACCGGGGATATGAGAATATAGGCCGGGATTTCAGAGAATTGGGAGCGCGTGTGACAAGTGTTTAGAAAAAGCAGAGTAGGTATCTGGATTTTGCTGGCCATATTGGTTCTGGCAGCAGCCGGGACAGTGGTCTATGTCAAGAGGACTTATACCGTTCAGACGGTTTATGTGGAAGGGAATGTCCATTATACGGAAGATGAGATCAAGGCCATTGTCATGAGCGGGCCTCTTGGGGACAATTCCCTCTATCTTTCCTTAAAGTACAAAAACAAGGGGATAGAGGGCATCCCTTTCGTGGACGTGGTGGACGTGGACATTCTCTCTCCGGACACTGTCAAGATCATTGTGTACGAGAAAGCTTTGACGGGATGTGTGCGGTATCTGGACACCTATATCTATTTTGACAGGGACGGCTATGTGGTGGAGAGTTCCGGCATCAGAACCGCAGGCGTGCCCCAGATCATGGGGCTGCAGTTCGACCACATGGTCACGGGCGAGAAGCTGCCGGTGGGCGATGAAAAGATCTTTGAGAGCATCTTAAGCATCACCCAGCTGCTACAGAAATATAAGCTGGCCTCGGACAAGATTTACTTTAACAAGTCAGGGGCCACCACCCTTTACTTTGAACAGGTCAAGGTCTCTTTGGGCAATGACAGCGCCACGCTGGAGGACAAGCTGATGCTTCTGACAGAGATCCTGCCCAGTCTGAAAGGGAAAAAAGGTACCTTACAGATGCAGACCTATGACGCTAACAGCGGAAAATATGTTTTCAAGCCTGAGGGATGACGTTTCCCTCGCAATATTTGGCGTAATTTTCATAAAAAAATGGTTGATTAATTTGAAAAATGATTATATGATAATAGAAGTGGAAACGAAGATGGGAAAAGGAGGGTATACCTTTGCTTGAAATTAA
This sequence comes from uncultured Acetatifactor sp., assembly GCA_949840885.1. Lineage (GTDB taxonomy): Bacteria > Bacillota > Clostridia > Lachnospirales > Lachnospiraceae > Acetatifactor. Next base: position 16,231 of record CATKYJ010000018.1, on the reverse strand, counting down.
GACGAACGATGCTGAATCTGCTGCCAAGATTATTGTGGTCGGTGTGGGAGGCGCAGGTAATAATGCTGTAAATAGAATGATTGACGAACAGATTGACGGAGTGGACTTTATCGGGGTCAATACGGACAAGCAGGCCCTGCAGCTTTGTAAGGCACCAAAACTTTTGCAAATCGGGGAGAAGCTGACCAAGGGGCTGGGCGCCGGAGCCAAGCCTGAGATCGGCGAGAAAGCCGCGGAGGAGAGCGCGGAGGAGATTTCCGCCGCCCTGAAAGGTTCGGACATGGTATTCGTCACCTGCGGCATGGGAGGTGGCACGGGAACGGGAGCTGCTCCCGTGGTGGCAAAGCTGGCCAAGGACATGGGGATTCTGACAGTGGGCGTAGTGACCAAGCCTTTCCGGTTCGAGGCCAGGACAAGGATGGTGAACGCCATTAGTGGCATCGAGCGCATTAAGGAAAATGTAGACACTTTGATCGTAATACCCAACGACAAGCTCCTCCAGATCGTGGACAGGCGTACCACCATGCCGGAGGCGTTAAAGAAAGCGGACGAGGTGCTCCAGCAGGCTGTGCAGGGCATCACGGATCTCATCAATCTGCCCGCCATCATTAACCTGGACTTTGCGGATATCCAGACCGTCATGAAAGACAAGGGCATTGCCCACATCGGCATCGGCGAGGGCAAGGGGGACGACAAGGCTCTTTCTGCGGTGAAGATGGCAGTGGAGAGCCCTCTGCTGGAGACTACCATCAGCGGAGCCACGGACGTGATCCTCAATGTGTCCGGGGACATCTCACTGCCGGATGCCAGCGATGCGGCGGACTTTGTCCAGAGCCTGACCGGAGAGGACGTGAACATCATCTTTGGCGCTATGTATGACGAGTCCAAGTCCGACAGCTGTACCGTAACGGTCATTGCCACCGGCTTAGAGGAGGTGGGGGGCGCGTCTGCATCCCAGTCCCGATTCGGCACGGGCAGCATGTACAGGCAGCAGAATGCCCATTTGGGCTCTAATGCGCTCAAGGGCCTGAACACCCAGACGACACAGCCCGCTTCCGGACAGACACCTCCTGTCCAGGGCATTCAGAAGCCGGTGGACATCCGCAGTTCCGTGGAGGAGAAATCGTTAAAGATACCTGATTTCTTACAACGGAAATAGTGTGAGACCGGTTTGCAACAAGTCGAGTACTAAGTCTATACAATAGATAGCCGGGCGGCAGCGTCCGGCTGTTTTTGTCGAAAAATTCTTGGAATTTCTCCCTATGTTTGACAAATTCTTAAGTCGCGTCCCTTTATAATGATTGTGAAAAGGATGATGCCGATGCACTACGAGCTATATATTGACAGTGTGTTCTTTCTCAATTTCATTATGAACCTGTACCTGTTGCTATTGGTGGACAGGAGTGCTTTGCGCATTGCAAGGACTGGCAGACTAATGCTGGGAGCGGCTTTGGGAGCGCTCTGCGCGGTGCTTGGCTTTTTGTGGGGCGGAGCAGGCCTTTTAAAGCTGTTGTTGGGGGCCGCCATTGGAACCATAGGCATGCTCTGTGTCACGTTTCCCGTGAGGGGGCTTAGAATGTTTCTGAAGCTCTTAGAGCGGCTGGCGTTGTATTCCTTTGGCATGGGCGGAGCACTGTTGTTTTTGATCCGGCTGCTGCCGGGCCTTAGGGGATTTCTTTGCAGTGTCCCGGGCGTCCTTGGGATGGGCGTCCTTTTTCTCCTGTTGGCCGGGCGGTTTCAAAAGGACTTATATGCCCAGGACGGCCTCTGTCAGGCAGTATTGTCCGGACAGGGCAGGAAAGTCCGGACAACGGCCTTGATAGATTCCGGCAACAGCCTGTTTGAACCTATAAGCGGAAAGCCGGTCTGCGTGGTGGGGAGAGAGGTTTTCGATGAAGTGTGGGGAGAGGCGAAAGAGGGGTTCCGCGCGATTCCCTATCACAGCATTGGGAGGAAGCGAGGGATCCTAAGGGGATATCTGCTTCCGGAACTTTTGGTGCAGGCGGGAGGCATGGAATACCGTTTTGCCCATGTATATGTGGCTGTCAGCGATGAGAGGATTTCGGCTGCGGGCAGTGCGGACGCGGAGTCCGTGAATATGATTATCAATCCCAGGCTCTTTGCGGAGGACAAAAAAGGGAGCCGCTTCAGGCGGCAGAATGAGAGGCGTTATGATACTGAAGGTTATGATACCGGGAAAGATGCAATTCAAGATGATTCACAGGGATAAGCTGCTCCTGCGTAAGGACGGCGACATTCATTACATAGGCGGCGCGGAGGTGCTGCCTCCTCCCCTGGAGTTGGAAAAGGAAAGCCAGGTGATAAACGACCTGGGCACGGAATATGACGATGAGGCCAAGGCCATACTTATCGAGCACAACCTGCGCCTGGTGGTGTACATAGCCAAGAAATTCGACAATACCGGCGTAGGGGTGGAGGATCTGATCTCCATAGGAACCATCGGGCTGATCAAGTCCATCAATACCTTTAAGCCGGACAAGAATATCAAGCTGGCCACCTATGCCTCCAGGTGTATTGAGAATGAAATATTGATGTATCTGCGCAGAAACAACAAAACCAGGCTGGAGGTCTCCATCGATGAGCCCCTGAACGTGGACTGGGACGGAAACGAACTGCTTTTGTCGGACATCCTTGGGACGGACGAGGATGTGATCTATCGGGACATTGAGAATGAGGCGGAACGCAAGATCCTCATGGGGGCCATCAGCAAGCTCTCGGAGCGGGAGAAGCGGATCATCAAGCTGCGCTTCGGGCTCGGCACCCCGGACGGGCAGGAGATGACCCAAAAGGAAGTGGCATCCCTCCTGGGGATTTCCCAGTCCTACATATCCAGGCTGGAAAAGAAAATCATGCGCCAGCTAAAAAAAGAGATGAGCAGCCATATTTAGACTATGCAAACAGGAAAAAATGGAGTAGAATAGAGACAGGCTACAAGGGGGGCCGGGAACAGGCCCATGACATAGACAAGAATAAAACAGGGTATAAAATCATTGATACAGCGAAATGATATATTATCAATGGAATATTTGAAGAAGACGGAATTCACGGGCTGCCACCAGGGCATGCGCTACCGTCTGGAGGGCGCCACGGATGCAGCGGGGGAAAAGAAGCTGCGCTGCACCGTATGGCCGGAGCCTTTTGCGTTTTTTAAGACACCTGACGAGAAGAAAGAAACGGCTGAGTTTTCCTTTGGGGAGGACGGCGTGGCAGAGGCCATCTGCTGGATGAACGGAATGCTTTCCGAGAAAAAGGAAATCTGGGAACATGCGAAAGAGGACTGGGATCGGGACTGACCGGAACCTTTTGCGAAAATCTGCGGAGAATACGAAATGTTTAAATATATCTATCGGGACATGATGTCCATGGTGAGGTTTTTACCCTACGGCCTTGCCATGGGGCTTTTATTGGCCACTCTTTTTTTAGGAGTGACCAATGGGATCAGGAGGCGAAAAGGGAAAGCGCCCATGCCAAAAGCGCCTGCGGCGGCATTCGTGATCTATCTCTCCCTTATGATCATCATCACCTTTCTGTCCAGGGAGAGCGGGGGCAGCGAGGGGCTTGACCTGGAACTGTTTTCCACCTGGGGGATCAATGACAGGAACAATGCCTTTGTGATAGAGAATGTGCTGCTCTTTGTGCCCTATGGTTTTCTGGCTCCGGCGGCGTTTGACAGGTACAGGAATTTCCTGCGCTGCCTGGCGCTGGGAGCCCTGACAAGCCTGTGCATCGAGACCATGCAGCTGATCACGGGGCGGGGCATTTTCCAGATAGACGATATCCTCACCAATACCCTGGGGGCAGTCATAGGCTTTGGGCTGTATGGGGTGATTATGCTGCTTTTTGGAGGGAAGCGGAGAAGACGCTCTTGCCGTGATGCTTCCTGACCAGGCCCCTTTTTCACTCCAGCATTTTCTTCAGTTCGTCCACAAAGGTGTTCACATCCTTGAACTCCCGATAGACTGAGGCAAAGCGCACATAGGCCACAGCGTCCAGATCCTTTAGCTTGTTCATCAAAAGTTCACCGATGACCTGGCTGGAGATTTCCTTTTCCTCCCGGTTAAAGAGCTCGTTTTCCACCGTGTCTACCAGCCGCGTGATCTCCTGGGCGCTCACAGGCCTCTTGTGACAGGCCCGCAGCAGCCCGCCCTCTATCTTGGAGCGGTCATAGGTCTCCCGGTTCTCATCCTTTTTGATGATGATCAGGGGGATGGTCTCGATCTTCTCATAGGTCGTAAAACGCTTCCCGCACTCGTCGCAGGCCCGCCTGCGCCGGATGGAATTGTTCTCCTCCGCGGGACGGGAATCGATAACTCTTGTGTTCTCATGATTGCAATAAGGACATTTCATGATGATACCCCCTATACCAATATGCGCCAAAGCGCACAATACATCCTTTGGCGGCCACAGCGATTCAACGGTGTCTTAGGCGGCGCAGGACAAAAGCCCTGCGCCAGTTTCCTGCTTATCCTAAACGTACCATATTCAGCAGTGAATGTCAACGAGAATAATGTCCGGTCCGATCTGCCTGATGTCCTTAAAGGGAATCACGATGTTGGGATCGCAGTTTAAGAAGCCAAGCAGTCTGTTTCCCCCAGGCACCATGATTTTGCAGATGCAGCCGCTGCAGGGGTCGAATTCCAGGTCGCATACTCGGCCCAGCTTTTTGCAGTTATTGATGTTGATCACGTCCTTGCTCTTAAATTCCGAATAAAGCACAGGAGTCCCTCCTTTTTCCATAATGACATTTCTAATGATATTTCCTTACTATACTGATATGCACCATCAAGGAATAAATTTCGCATTCTCATCTGCTCCGGGAATATTTTTGTGCCTGGGGCACATACTACCACTATAATCCAACGCGCCGTCAGGCGCAGAAATGAGGAAGGAAATGACACAGGGAAAAGTGGAAATCTGCGGGGTGAACACCTCTAAGCTCCCATTGCTGAAAGCAGAGGAAAAGGAAGCTCTCTTCCAGCAGATCGAGGCCGGCGATGAGAGGGCCAGGGAGGCCTATATCGAAGGGAACCTGCGGCTGGTCCTAAGCGTCATCAAGCGCTTCTCCTCCAGCAATGAAAATGTGGACGACCTGTTCCAGATCGGCTGTATAGGCCTGATCAAAGCCATCGACAATTTCGACACCTCCCTGAACGTAAAGTTCTCCACCTATGCAGTGCCCATGATCATAGGAGAAATCCGGCGCTTTCTTCGGGACAACAGCGCCATGCGCGTGTCCCGCTCCCTGAAAGACACTGCCTATAAGGCCATTTATGCCAAAGACAACCTGACCAGGAAGAACCTGAAAGAACCCTCCATAGAGGAGATCGCCAGGGAGATCGGCATTTCCAAGGAGGATATTGCCTACGCGCTGGATGCCATCCAGAACCCCATGAGCCTCTACGAGCCCATTCTGACAGACGGCGGCGATACCCTCTACGTGATGGATCAGATCAGCGATAAAAAGAATAAGGAGGAGAACTGGGTAGAGCACTTGTCCTTAAGCGAAGCCATGAGGCGCCTCAATGCCAGGGAGCACGAGATCATCTCCCTGCGCTTCTTTGAGGGTAAGACCCAGATGGAGGTGGCAGAGGCCATCGGCATCTCCCAGGCCCAGGTCTCCCGACTGGAAAAGAACGCCCTGCGCTCCATGCGAAGCTACCTTACCGCATAGGAGCCGGGCATGGCCGCTCCATTCCCAAAAGAAACCTATCCCATGGACGTATCCGCCTCAGACAGAACCGTATGCTCCAGGCAGCAGCAACAAAGCCTCCGGATATAGCCAATTCGGACGTATGAAAGTAAGAAAAAGTCTTAATCGAAACTTGACGATTATGCACTCATCCGGTATTTTAGACTGATGGATACGAAAGTTTGCCAGGCAACTCGACTCACGGGCGGCAAGTCTCATGAATCAGTGGCAAATTTTACCACTCGTGAGTATAGAGCACAGTGGCTCACAGATCACGGCCGCGGGCAATTCCGGGCACTGGAACGGAAACGCAAAAGGCACAGCCAGACGCAGGGCCACAGCCTGGCGCAGGGCAAAGGGACATGGCACAGCGTGAGGAAAAGAGAGCCGGGGAGGCGCTGTATAGGGATGAGATGCGGAAAATGGGGAAATGAAGTAAAATATTATCTGACAACTGCAATGTATGCCACCATGCAGGCCACCATAAACGGCGCAGTGATGCAGAGCTATATGTTAAAAAGCGGCGTTTCTGCGGTGAGGGTGTCTGCGTTCTTGTCGGTTCTGCAGTTGGCGCAGGTACTGGTCTATCTGCTGGGCTCCCGGGCGGCGGACAGGATAAATAATGTGATCCGCTTCTATGGAATAGCTGAACTACTCTGCGCGCCTTTCTTTGCCGTGATGATGTTTCTGGGGATGGAGTCCTGGTTTCCGGCGGACATAAAGTACGCTGTGATGCTGGTCATGGGGTTTGTCACAAACCTGCTGGCGGGGATGCATAGCGTGTTGGCGTACAAGATGCTGTACCATATCATAGATCTGAACAGATGCGGGACGGTGACGGCTTATGGGGGCATTGCCACCAGCATCTTCGGGCTGGCCCACTCCGGTCTGCTCACTTTCTTTCTGGGGAGAGGGGAGTATTTTCGGGTCATGACCCTGTTCTGGGGCGTGGGCATCGGATTCATGGTGCTCAGCGGAATGATAACTTTAAGCCTGAAAAAGGTCAATGACACGAAATCCGCCATGCCGGGACACAGGACGGGCGAAAAGATCAATATGCTGCGCTACAGGCCTTTTTGTCTGCTGATCCTGCCAAACCTCCTGCGTGGGTTTTCGGCTGGGCTATTCGGCATTGTGCCGGTGATCGGCAGCGAGTATGGCATACTGGGCGGACAGGGGGCCGGCTATCTGGTTGTAGTCATGAACATTGCCGCTTATCTGGGGAGCTTTGTCTATGCAAAGTTCTGCACCCACCATAGGAGGGCGGGCGCGAATCTGCTTCTGGGCTCCAGTATCATAATGGCAGTTTTTCTGCCCATGATGCTGGCGGGAAGAGCTCTGTGGGTGTTTCTGGCAGCCTATGGCATCGCTTATGTGGCTTTCCAGATCATCGGCATCGCAGTGCCCATGCTGCTGATGGAGGTGGTTGACTACGATGTAATGGGACAGTATTCGGGATGGCGGATGCTGCTGCATATGCTGGCCTCTATGGTGGCGGTCAGTGTCAGCACATTCCTGCTTGAGATGTTCGGAGGGACAGTGCTTTTGGCTGCGGCGGGACTGATGCAGCTTGTCTCGGGTACGGCTTATTACATAGTTACGGAGGGAAAGGGGAGATATGCTGTCAGGGAATGACATTGGACTTTGCTGGCTGGACAAGGATCTGAATCGGAAGCCAGACGCAGAACTCCCCGCAGTTTTGCTGTGGGGAGTTTCCTTGTATGCTGTGGAAGCTGCGGGCCGTGAGATTTGCGGCTGTCCTGTCATTTTAGGAGGTTTTTCTTTTGTGCAGGAAACGATAGAGGCATAGGAGGTAGAGCACGGCCAAAGTCAGCTGGCTGGCAAGGAGCCCCCACAAAAAGCCTCTGACTCCCACCTGGGGAACAGCCAGGAAGATAAAGGCCAGACGTATCAGCAGACAGACCACGTTCATCACAAAGGTGTGACCGGCCAGCCCCAGTCCCTGGAGGATGCTGGACAGGGTGGTGTCCAGGTAGAGGAAAGGGCAGATGAAGCCCAGTGTGGTGATGAAATATCCGGCCAGGGGGCTGCCGAACAGGGTGGCGCCGGCCCAGTTGCCAAACAGCACGAATACCCCCAGGCAGCCAAAGCCCATGAGCCCGCAGTATTTTACTGTGCGTACAGTGGCGCTTTTGACGGCTTCCATGTTCCCTAGGGCATAGTTTTCCGAGATGATGGGCAGCAGCAGCACGGCCACGGAACTGGTCAGGGCGTTGGGGAAGTAGATAAAGGGCATGGCCATGCCGGTGAACACGCCGTAGACGCTTAGGGAGGTAGCGGCATCGTATCCATAGAGCCGCAGTTTCGCCGGGATGGACACGGCCTCCACGCTCTGTAAGAGGTTCAGCACGATGCGGTTGGCAGTCAGGGGCAGAGCCATGGCCAGGAGTTTGCCGAGGAGGATGCCGGAAGAGTCTGCGCGGGGGATGCCCGGGCGGCGGTGGCGCGTCCCGGAAAGGGTGCGTCCGGAAAGGGGCCGGCGGCCGGCGCCGGACGGGTTCCCTCCCTGGAGAATGGCGGCTATGGTGAACACCATGGATGCCAGTTCGCCCACGGTAAGTCCCAGCACTGCCACGCCGATGGAGGGGATATGTCCCGATGCCAGGATGCGTGAGGAAACTATGTATACGCAGCCCACGCGGACAAACTGTTCCAGAAGCTGGGCTCCGGCCGGAATCCCGGCTTTTTTTATGCCGTAGAAATAGCCGTTGATGCAGGAGTGCACCGCGCTTAGGGGGATGGAAAAGGACAGAATGCGCAGCATGGAGGCCGTGCGGGGCTCCTGTAAAAGGCTGCCTGCGATGATGTCCGCAAAAAAGAACAGTATCCCATTGCAGACAAGGGACAGAGGGAGGGAAACGCCAAGTCCCAGCACAAGAGGGCGGCGGGAGGGCGTTTCTCTTGTGGCTGCCTGCTCCGCCACCAGCTTGGAGATGGCGGTCTGGTACCCGGCGGCAGTCAGGGAAAAGGACAAGGACAGCACCGGGCTAAGCAGCTGGTAAATACCCATGCCCTCCTCCCCGAACAGCCGGGAGAGGTAGATGCGGTACAAAAAGCCGATGAGGCGGCTTGCAATGCCGGTGGCGGTGAGGATGAATGTGCCTATGATCAGAGGATGACGCTGCTTTGCTTTCATATAGATTCAGGAACTTTCATTTTTCATTATTATATTCCGGGAATTTGCAGGAAAGAACGGTGGGAAGAGGAAGAGCCCGGGAGAAGTATTGGAGGAAGATGGAGGAAACAATAGAAGAGACAGCATAGAAGATAAAGTTATAGAAGAAACAGCTACAGAAGAAACAGAAGAAACGGAACTGTCAGAATGCGGAGGATGCTTGACAGATGTGGGGAGAAATGGTATAGTGTAGGTGAAAATCCTACCAAAATAGTAGGATTTGAAGGTAAAAACCATATGGACAAAGGAGCAAGGAAAAAATGATCTATCTGGACAATGCTGCCACCACGAAAACTGCCCCGGAGGTGGTGGAGGCAATGCTGCCGTATTTTACGGAAATGTATGGGAACCCCAGCGCCATCTATTCTCTTGGCAGTGCCGGGAAAAAGGCCATCAATGAGGCCAGGAGAACCATTGCCTCAGCCTTGGGCGCGAAGCAGGAAGAAATCTATTTCACGGCAGGGGGGACGGAGGCGGACAACTGGGCCATCAAGGCAGCCGCGGAAAGCTATGGCAATCGGGGAAAGCATATCATTACCACAAAGATAGAGCACCATGCAGTTCTGCACACTTGCAGTTATCTGGAAAAAAGGGGATTTGAGGTGACATATTTGGACGTGGACAATGAGGGGATCGTGGATTTGGAGGCTCTGAAAGCCGCCATTCGTCCGGATACGATTCTCATCAGCGTCATGTTCGCCAACAATGAAATCGGCACCATAGAGCCCGTCCGGGAGATTGGCGCAATAGCAGGGGAGCGGGGCATCCTGTTCCATACGGATGCCGTGCAGGCTTTCGGGCAGATTCCCATCGATGTGGAGGAGATGAACATTGACTTGCTCAGCGCCAGCGCCCACAAGCTGAACGGCCCCAAGGGCATCGGCATGCTCTATATCCGCTCCGGTTTGAAAATCCGTTCTTTTGTGCACGGCGGGGCGCAGGAGAGGAACAGGCGGGCAGGGACGGAGAATGTGCCTGGCATTGTGGGATTTGCCGCAGCTGTCCGCAGGGCGGTTTCGATCATGGATGAAAAGGGCAGGAAAGAGAGGGGGCTTCGGGACTATCTGATCGGGCGGATCGAGGCGGAGATTCCCTACTGCTGCCTGAACGGGCATCGGGAAAAGCGGCTCCCCGGCAATGTGAATTTTTCCTTTCGGTTCATTGAGGGGGAATCCCTGCTGATCATGCTGGACATGAAAGGCGTCTGCGCCTCCAGCGGTTCCGCCTGTACTTCCGGCGCGCTGGATCCCTCCCATGTGCTGCTTGCCATCGGCCTAAAGCACGAGGAGGCACATGGGTCGCTTCGCATGACTCTTTCGGAGGAGAACACGAAAGAGGAACTGGATGCGGTGGTGGGGTACTTGAAAGAAATCGTGCAGAAACTCCGGGACATGTCGCCTTTGTATGAGGATTTTATGAAAGCGCAGAAAGACGGGAGAAGACCTGCCATGGGAGAAGAAGCGGAACAAGGACGGAATCTTCAGGGAGACATTTATTCCCGCGAGCAATGAGTCAAGTGGGCATGCTTGCATGCACATTTGACGAATGCCGCGAGGGTCAAATACCCCGCTGCTCTGCAGCGCTGCAAGATTGATACCCCGTTGCTTGCAGCGGGGTCTTTGATTAAGACGGGATTCCGGGTTTTTGGATGTGAAATTTGCGCTGTCCAGGATGCAGTGTCAATTTGCAGCGCCGGATTATGGTTGGAAACAGATGGAGGGAAATCATGTACAGTGAGAAAGTAATGGATCATTTCCAGAATCCCAGAAATATGGGAGAGATAGAGGATGCCAGCGGCATCGGGACGGTAGGAAACGCCAAGTGCGGAGACATCATGCGGATATTTCTGGACATTGACGGCAATGGAATCATCAGAGAGGCCAAATTCAAGACTTTCGGCTGCGGAGCCGCCGTGGCCACCAGTTCCATGGCCACGGAACTGGTAAAGGGAAAGACAGTGGAAGAGGCTTTGCAGGTGACCAACAGGGCGGTGATGGAAGCTCTGGACGGTCTGCCGCCGGTGAAAGTGCACTGCTCGCTTCTGGCGGAGGAGGCCATCCATGCCGCGCTCTGGGATTACGCGCAGAAAAACGGGATTGTGATCAAGGGCCTGGAGAAGCCTAAGGCCGATATCCATGAGGGCGAGGAGGAAGAGGCCTGGTAGGGAAAGATGCGCAACTATATAGACAATTCCCAACAATTCTGATACAATCATACTGTCTGTAAGATATTTGCGAAAGCTGCTGCTCCCAGAAAGCTGCAAAGCCCTGGGGAAAGGGCAGGATAAAGACAGGAAAGAACCAGGATAGAAACAGGAAACGAGGAATTGTCAATGGAGTCATTGGATAAAAAAACAGAACAGAGCAGAATCCGCAACTTTTGCATTGTTGCCCATATAGATCATGGCAAATCAACCCTGGCCGACCGGATCATTGAGCAGACAGGCCTCTTAACCAGCAGGGAGATGCAGGCCCAGGTGCTGGACAATATGGATCTGGAGCGGGAGCGGGGCATCACCATCAAGGCCCAGGCAGTCCGCACAGTCTACAGGGCCCAGGACGGGGAGGAGTATATCTTTAACCTCATTGACACCCCCGGCCATGTGGATTTCAATTATGAGGTCAGCCGCTCCCTGGCTGCCTGCGACGGTGCCATTTTGGTGGTAGACGCAGCCCAGGGAATCGAGGCGCAGACTCTGGCAAATGTGTATCTTGCGCTGGACCATGATCTGGATGTGATACCGGTGATCAACAAGATCGACCTGCCCAGCGCCGATCCCCAGCGGGTCATTGATGAAATCGAGGACGTGATCGGGTTGGAGGCACAGGACGCTCCGCTGATCTCCGCAAAGAACGGCATCGGCATCGAGGATGTGCTGGAGCAGATTGTGAATAAAATCCCGGCCCCCCAGGGAGATGCCAAGGCACCCCTGCAGGCGCTGATCTTTGATTCCCTCTACGATTCCTATAAGGGGGTCATCATTTTCTGCCGCATCGTGAATGGAACCGTAAAAAAGGGAACGAAAATCCGTATGATGGCCACCGGTGCCAAGGAGGAAGTGGTGGAGGTAGGCGTCTTCGGCGCCGGCCAGTTCATTCCCTGCGAAGAACTTTCTGCCGGCATGGTGGGCTTTATCACGGCTTCCATCAAGAATGTGAAAGAGACGGAGGTAGGAGACACCGTCACGAATGACGACGATCCCTGCGAGGCTCCGCTGCCCGGCTATAAGAAAGTGCAATCCATGGTCTACTGCGGTTTCTATCCGGCGGACGGCGCAAAGTATCCGGACCTGCGGGACGCCCTGGAAAAACTCCAGCTCAACGATGCCGCCCTGCAGTATGAGCCGGAGACCTCCATTGCGCTGGGATTCGGTTTCCGCTGCGGATTCCTGGGGCTTTTGCATCTGGAAGTGATTCAGGAAAGGCTGGAGCGGGAGTACAATCTGGATCTGGTGGCCACTGCCCCGGGGGTGGTGTACAAGGTGTACAAGACCAATGGAGAGGTCATAGAACTTACCAATCCCTCAAATTTACCTGACCCCTCTGTCATCGAGCATATGGAGGAGCCTGTGGTCAGCGCAGAGATCATGGTGACCAGCGAGTTCATCGGCTCCATCATGGAGCTGTGCCAGGAGAGGCGGGGGCGCTATCTGGGTATGGAATACATTGAGGCCAGCCGTGCGCTGCTTCGGTATGAGCTGCCGCTGAATGAAATCATATACGACTTTTTCGATGCGCTGAAGTCCAGGTCAAAGGGGTATGCTTCCTTTGACTATGACATCAAGGGCTATGAGGAATCCAAGCTGGTAAAGCTGGATATTTTGATCAACAAAGAGGAAGTGGACGCTCTTTCCTTTATCGTCCATGCGGATTCCGCCTATGAGAGGGGACGCAGGATGTGTGAGAAGCTGAAAGAGGAGATCCCCAGGCATCTGTTCGAGATACCCATCCAGGCGGCGGTGGGCGGCAAGGTCATTGCCAGAGAGACCGTGAAAGCTATGCGCAAGGATGTGCTGGCAAAGTGTTACGGCGGCGACATCACCCGCAAGAAAAAGCTGCTGGAGAAGCAGAAAGAGGGCAAGAAGCGCATGCGCCAGATCGGCAATGTGGAGATTCCACAGAAAGCGTTCCTGAGCGTGCTGAAGCTGGACGACGACTAGAACTAGAGTGAGAGCAGAGAAACTGTTCTGTTGTATGTGTCTGCCGGGCTGCGGCAGACGCCGAAAGGCAAAAGGAAAAGCATGGGACATGAGTTGGAGCTTTATTTTCACATTCCCTTTTGCGTGAGGAAATGCTTTTACTGTGATTTCCTCTCCGGTCCCGCGGACACGGAAACCATAGAGAGATATATGGAAGCGCTTCTCGCCGAGACGGAGGGGAGCGCTGACGCGTATGCAAAGTATTCGGTCTGCAGCGTATTTATCGGCGGCGGAACCCCTTCCGTGGCGCCGGTTTCCCGGATCGAAAGGCTGATGGAGGCTGTGAAGAGAGCGTACAGGCTGGCGGAGGATGCGGAGGTTACCATTGAGGTCAATCCGGGAACGGTGTCCGAAAATGGGCTGGCCAGGTACAGGCAAGCGGGTATTAACCGGCTGAGCATCGGGCTGCAGTCCGCCCACAATGAGGAGCTTGCGGCGATTGGAAGGATTCATACCTGGGAAGCGTTTCTGGATACCTACGGACAGGCCAGGAGAGCAGGCTTTGAGAACGTGAATGTGGATATTATGAGCGCGCTTCCGGGCCAGACGCTCTCCCGGTACAGACAGACCCTGGAGCGTATCCTTTCCCTGAACCCGCCTCCGGAGCATATCTCTGCCTACAGCCTGATCCTGGAGGAGGGGACGCCCCTTTTTGAGCGATATGGAAAGGAGTCCCAGGACAATTCGGATATCCCTGACGAGGACACGGACAGAGCGATGTATCAGGAGACAAAGGAAATCCTGGGGGAGAAAGGGTATGGGCGCTACGAGATCTCCAATTACGCAAAAGAGGGCTTTGCGTGCCGTCACAACTGCGGCTACTGGCAGCGGCGCAGCTATGCGGGCTTTGGCATAGGGGCGGCCTCTCTGGTGGGGAATGTCCGCTTTAGAAACGGGGAGAGCCTCTCAGCCTATCTGGAGAATCCCCTCGGGTGCAGGGAGGAGGTCCGGCATCTGAGCAGGGAGGAACAGATGGAGGAATTCATGTTTCTCGGGCTGCGGATGACGGAGGGAGTGGACGCGGGAAAATTCAGACAGCTTTTCGGGTGTGACATGTGGGAAGTGTATGGGAAAGTGATAGAGAAGAACATCCGGGACGGGCTTCTGGCGTCGGTTTCCGATGCCGTATTAGGACGGCTTGCCCTGACGGAAAAGGGGCTGGACGTGAGCAATTATGTGATGGCACAGTTCCTGCTGTGAACCGAACAGAAATAAACTGTATTTAGAATATCCGCATTCGATTCATTGTGACATGCACCACGGATGCATCCGACACATAAGATATGTTAAGAGTAATCCATGGGGGTTGTCTTGGAGACCTTTCAAAAACCATTGACTCAGGAGGAAGAGGCCGAGTATATCCGACTGCTGCGGGATGGTTCCCCTGAGGAGGCCCAGCGGGCACAGAAGACTCTGGTGGAACGGAATCTTCGGCTGGTGGTTCATATTGCGAAAAAGTACCAGAATGCGGACGAGGATATAGAGGATTTCATCTCCATTGGCTGTATCGGACTGATAAAGGCCATCAGGACCTTTGACGACAAAAAGGGGCGCCTTGCCACTTACGCCTGCAGATGCATTGAGAACGAGCTGCTGATGTTCCTGCGGGGAAAGAAGAAGTCCTCCAGAGAGGTATCTCTCTTCGAGCCTATCGGACAGGATAAGGAGGGGAACGAAATCCATCTGGTGGACGTGATAGAGCAGAACCAGCCGGATATCGTGGAGAGCATGGAGCTGAGCGGGAATATCAGGCGTCTGTTCGCCCTGATGGATGCCAACCTGAGCCAGAGAGAGCGGCAGATTCTGATCATGCGATACGGCCTTTACGGGAACCGGGAGGTGACCCAGAGCGAGGTCGGGGCGCGGATGGGGATATCCAGGAGCTATGTGTCGAGGATTGAGAAGAAAGCGCTTTCGAAGCTGCGGGAGAAGTTTGAGCAGGGGTGAGCCTACGGGAAAGATAAAGAATGTTCTAAAATGAGACAGAGTCAGTCCAACCGGGAGAGGACGAACTGATTCTGTCTTATTATGTCTGGTGGGCTGTATGATTATTTCGGAAATTTGACGTAATTTTCTTGTAGGTTATATAACGAGCATGTATAATAAGATTAACTGTGAAAGATAGGGAAGCTTTATGCTTAGGGAAGCAGTCCAGTATTTGGTTTATTTAAGAAAGACTTAAAAGAGGCCAGCGGATGCCACAGATAAGACCATTGTCTTGGAAGATAACAAGAAAAAACTTCTGGGAATCGTACACCATGTTGGGCTGGACGGATTCGCGGATCAGATTAATAATCAAAAGAAACACTATTTTCCCGATGAGGATAATTTTGTTCTTCGGAATTTTGAAAGAATCAATTTAAGGGATTATGAGCATGATCCTGGTAGCAGAATGGACACTTGGCGTCTATTTGAAAGTGGATCGTTAGAGCGAGGACTTGTATATTCGCATGCGGATGATGATACTTATGTGGTGCGAAGAAGTATAATAAAGGATATCAAGACATCATTAGAAAAAGATGAATTTACAGTTCAAATTATCCATTCCAATCTAGGAAATGGTAAGACATGCCTTATAGAATATTTAATGTGCTTTTTCTCGGACAAGTATGAGATATTTTGCGCACAGAGTTAAAAATAATTACCACTCATTTATACTAATACAAGTTTGAGCAGGAGTGAGTCTGTGGGAAAGATAGGAAATGATATATAATAAGTTTAAAAGAGTTTGCAGTCTAATGCACTACAAAGTGGTGGTCTTTTGAGCATGGAGGATATGTTGCCATGGCGAGAACCGTAGGAATAGGGATTCAAAGTTTTGAGAAGCTGATAACAGAAAACAGCTTTTATATTGATAAAACAGATTTTATCAGGCAGTGGTGGGAAAACAGAGACGAGGTGACGCTGATAACCCGTCCTCGCAGATTTGGTAAGACCTTGAATATGAACATGTTGGAGCGATTCTTATCTGTACAATATGCGGGGCAGGGAGAGGTGTTTGAGGGTTTATCCATATGGAAGAATGAGAAATACCACAAACTTCAAGGAAGTATGCCCGTAATTTACTTAAGCTTTGCGGATGTAAAGGCCAATACTTTTGCCTCGGCAAGGGAAAAGATTTGTATGC
>CATKYJ010000017.1 GCA_949840885.1 uncultured Acetatifactor sp. | reverse complement strand
TTGGAAATGGTTCTGCTGCCAACCGGCTCACCTGTCTCCAGATAGTTGCGGATGACTGCCTGCAGGATTTTCTTTTTTCTCTCATCCAGCTCCATCCAAGCTGCCTCCCTTTCTGTTATTAGCACTCGTTTAGGAGGAGTGCTAACATCTACTAACCATAAAATAGCACTTACCCTATGTATTGTCAACCGATTTCCCAAAAAATAATTCTAAAAAAATTCTAAATACAAAAACGGCGCCTGAACACCGCAGTGAATACGGGTTCAGATGCCGCTCTTTGGACAATCTGTTTTGATAGGCGTTCTTAGATATCGAAGCTTCCGCTCTCTCCGTTCATCACATAATACACCTTGTTCTCCTCAGGCTTCACATAGAGCTCTACGCTCTCCAGCTCGTCTGCCTTGTGCTTCAGGTCGTACTCCCATACATCCCTGGCGATCTTCATCAGATCCTCCTGTCCGTAGGATTTGCCGCCATACTGAATGTGCAGAATGCTCTCCACATTCTTCGCCTTGGCGGGCGCTTTCTTTGCCTTGGGAGCCGCTTTCTTGGTCTCTTTCTTTGCTTCCTCAGCCTTGATCTCCTGTGCCTTTACTGTCTTAGTAGTTTTGGCGGTTCTTGCTGCTGCTTTCTTCGCAGGGGCTTTCTTCGTCTCTGCCTCTTTGGGATCTGCTATCATTTCTGTCTTTATCTCTTCTGCCTTGGGTTCAATAGCTTCTACCTTTGCCGCTTCTACAGCGCTTGCCGCAGGTTTTGTGGATTTTCTTCCTGCCATGTTTGCTTACTTCCTTTCTCTTGTCTTCTTTACCATGTATCTATATGAACAGACTTAGGGCGCTCTCTGCCCTGCCCACCTTGCCTATTGTATTCCCTTTTCCGTAAATTGTCAACAATATCGTGCTATTTCCATGGGAATCGGCCTCTATTTCCGGCCTTTCAGCCATGGAAGCCTTACTTATATTCCTATAGAAAACAGCACCGTAATAGACTCCGGACAGGCATTATGACTAAAGATACAGTATGTTCAGCAGGTAATTCCGAAAAAAAGACGCATAACCGGGAAAATAGCGGCCGTTGATAGGGATATCGGTACAAAATTTCCCGGCAGGCTTGCATTCGGGCGGCAGGGCAGGTCTGGCACGGACCGTCAGTCATCCGCCCATTCCGTAAAATAGGCGTCCAGCCATCTCATGCGCTCCTCCTGGTACTGTAATAATCCTGAAATATCCATATTTACCGGAAATTCTTTCCAGCGCTGGTTTTCCCTCACTACCGCGCCTGTCTCCGCCAGGTATCTCTGATTTTCCTTTAACAGGCGCAGAATCTCTTCTGTCTTTAAAAAGCTTTCTCTATGCTGATGCCACCGCGCCAAAAACGCCGTCCCAATCTCCTCCGGATTTGCGAATTTCAGCCTGGGTAGTGTGGAATCCGCATAAATACAGCTGTAATCCTCCAGAAAACGAACCAGATTCGGACTTTCACCGTAAAAGACATTTCCGAAAGTATAGTCCAAATCCCACGGAATCTGTTTCATGACATATTCGCCGTCCCTTGCCACCTCCGCGGCAAAGTACATATTTTTATAATGATTGTCGCTGGCGGATGTTACCATCAGGAACATGAACACATCGGATAAATTGGCTGTATTCACCGTGGCCAGCGCTTCCTCATAATCCAGATCGGGATTCAGATAAAACCGTTCGTTATAATCCTGCATGGGATGCCACACGGCCGCATAATCGGAAATCACACCGGGATGATTGATCCTGATCGCCGCCGCTGTGGGCGCGCTGTTGGCCACGGCGACGGTAAAATCGTTCTCTGTGGGGACTTTCCAGCCTACCACCTTATACAGTATGTCGTTTTTGTCCAGGTTCAGTTTTTCCGCATCCACAGGTTCGACCAGACAATATATCCCCAGATATTCGTCATTTATAATCAATTCCGCATACTCTAATCGCGGTCCGTCCTGTCTTAGATCTTTATCGGCCGCACTGAACGCCTGCCAGATTTGCGCTGCGGTCTTCTCCCGGATCCTGGTGTCGTCCGTATAGAGAGCGTTCAGCTTCCAGTTATTGTCCGAGCGCATGCCCAGCAGCGGAATATCTGCTTTCTTCCACTGATAATCATACAGCTTCAAAGCGTATCCCTTTTTTTCGAGAGTACGGCTGGTGCCGCCTTTGATACGGCATGTCATATGGGATTGATGGATTTCATACCGGTCGCTCCCCACATCCGGATTAAAGATGCGGACGACTCCCCGCTCATCAGCATCTTGTATCTGCCCTTTTGACTCTGTGTCAATGGAAATAACAGGCATTCCGGATACCACGAGCTTGTATTCAATATAAGATTCCCCATTCACAAGCCATAGGGAAAAGGCATGTCCCTCTCTGATGGCATCCTGTTTCCTCTGCCAATAGGCATCCCGTTCCCCATACAGAGAATACCCGTCGTCCGCTGCGGACAATTCTCCGGTCCAGTCCCGGGTATGAATGCTCTGGGGCAAAATGAATGTATTATTTTCTTCATCGTAAGGCAGCGGGACTTCTTCAAAAAGGATTCCCGGGCCGCTCTCGGCCTCCCGAATCCCTTTTTCCGCCCATGCGCCCACGTTCTCCACCAGTTCAAGCCCAAAGGGCTTGCTGCCGGCAAAAGTCTGCATCCCCACCGGGCCTGATCCTCCCAGCCATAAAACAGCAAGACCGATTATGCTCATCATGCATATCAGGAAAGCGCGTCTCTTTCTCACCGGATTCTCCTAACAAGTAACTTCGCCGTCATGAGAAAGCAGCGAAACCATACTTACATTTTCCATCTTCGCAATCTCTTTCACCAATGGCCGGCCGTCCTTTATCCGCAGCTCCACAATCATGTCCATTCCGCTTTTGGTGATGTTATGGGACTTTATCCTATATCTTTTGGTATACTTTTGAACGGCTTCCACAACTATGATATCCATATCCGCATCCTCCGCATTTACCACCAGCAGCAGAGGCGCCTTTGCCTCCGGAATGATATCAAGCCCTAAGATCAGGACGGTTATGACAATCGAGACAATGATAGCTATTTCAAACAAACCTGCCCCGCAGATAATCCCCACTGCTATTGCCCAGAATAAAAAAACCAAATCCATCGGTTCTTTAATCGCCGAGCGGAAACGGACAATGGACAATGCTCCCACCATGCCGAGGGAAATAACGACGCTGCTTTGAATGGCCAGAATTATGGCCGCGGTGATCAAGGTCAGCGCCACCAAAGAGATGTTGAAGCTTTTGGAATAAAACGCTTTGCGGGATATCACTCTGTAAACGCCAAAAATGTAAATCCCTATGCAGGCAGTGACCGCAAATACAAGTATTGTGGAAGTCGTGGAAATTTCACCTGATGTAAATCCCTCCAGAAAAGACTTCTTTAGGATATCCTGAAAACCCATGTTTACCCCCCTGACATTATATAGTATATTTTCTGCAGATATAATACTTGGAATATGCGGTTCTCTGCAGATTCAGATTCTGTAATGCTTGATAGATATAGTCCGGCAGAAGCTCATCGTACTTTACTTCCAGTACATGCCTGCAGGCATCACCGGACGGGTACAGATCTCCGGGCGCATAAACTCCTTTGCGTTTCCGGATGAAACAATATTCCGGTCAAAGGTAATACGCACATTTCCCACCGGATAGATATATGGCGTCCGTTCGTATGCAACGATTACCCTGGCGGAAAAATGCCCCATCCGATATTTCACCAAAAAATCCGTCAACAGCGTTTTCTGTGCGGCATTCAGCTTCCTTTCCCCACTCTCCGCCATCGTTACGGAAAAGTCCCCGTCCACCAGCGCTCTGCACATATCCCGCGTAAGGGGGCAGGAGTTTTTACGGTTCATGCCGTGTTCCTTTCGCTTGCATTCCAGAGTAATGCGTTCCAGGCTGTTATTATATATCCGGATCCTGAACTTTTCCCGCGGCTGGGTTCCGTTTTCATTTTCAAAATAGCAGGAATTTCTTTCATCGTCAAAATACACGCTACGTACCAGGTAAGCGTTCTCCGGGCCCGCGTGAGCATCCGTCTTACAAATATGACGGATTCTCTCTCCGATCTGTCGCAGCTCCTGCTCAGAACAAATGTATTTTATTTCATTCCGGTATTTTTCCATTTCATCTGCTTCCGCCTTTGTATCCTGTGTCCGCTGTATCTTGTATGTCTCATTCAGTATACCCCCCCAGAGTACTCTGTCAATGTTTTTTACGGCAGGAAGTAAAAAAGGGGAAGCCAGTCCTCGTTTACCGGAACCGGCCTCACCCTTTTTTAAATCTCTTCTAGTTCCTTTCTCTCCCGCGCTTTCTCAAGCTTCGCCGCGCCTCCGGCAGCCTTACGCCAGGAGCCCAAAATACACAAGCACCACAATCCCCAACACAATGCGGTACCACCCGAAGATCTTGAAATTGTGCTTCTTGATATATGCCATCAGGAAGCGGAGTACAAACAGGGATACAATGAAAGACACCCCGGTGCCCACTCCCAGCAGGGTCAGCTCCATGCCGGTAAACTCAAAGCCGAACTTCACCACCTTTAAGAGGCTGGCGCCGAACATCACCGGAATGGCCAGGAAGAAAGTATACTCGGCCGCCACTGTCCTCGACACGCCGATGAGCAGCGCCCCTACGATGGTGGCCCCGGACCGGGATGTGCCGGGGAAGATGGCGGCTAACAGCTGGAACACGCCGATGAGGAACGCGGTCTGCCAGGTGATCTGGGAAAGCTTGCGTATAACAGGCTTCCTGCCCCTGTTCCAGTTCTCCACCAGGATAAACGCCACACCGAATACAATCAGCGCTATGGCCACGCTGGTGGGATTGTAGAACAGCTCGTCAAACACATCGTCGAACAGGATGCCGATGACTGCCGCCGGCACGCAGGACACCAGTATCTTGAACCACAGAACCCAGATATCTTTCTTAAAGTAAGACATCAGTCCGGTGCCGCCCTCCTGCTCCCGCTCTTTTCTGGTCAGGGCAAAGGGCCATATCTGCTTCCAGAACAGCACCACCACCGCCAGGATGGCCCCCAGCTGAATCACCACATCGAACATGCCGAAAAATTCCTCGCTTACGCCCACACCGTTCTCCAGGGGCTTAAAGGGCATCAGACTCTCCACCAGGATCAGATGTCCCGTGCTGCTGATGGGCAGCCATTCCGTGATCCCCTCCACGATGCCATAGATGATTGCCTTAATGATTTCAATAAACTCAGCCATTTTCACTCTCCATTCCTTATGCAGATTTTACCTGTAAGTCTCTTCCACGAACCGCCTAAACGCCGCTAACGAACGCTCCACTTTTTCCGTGTCAATGCAGTAGGCCATGCGGATATACCCGGGCGCGCCAAACGTGTCCCCGGGCACCAGCACCAGGTCGTATGCCAGGGCCTTGCGGCAGAATGCCTTGGCATCCTCCTCCAGGGCTTTGGGGAAGATATAGAAAGTCCCGCCGGGCTTCACGCAGGTAAAGCCCAGTTCTACAAGTTCCTTATACAGAATCTCCATGTTCGTCTCATAGACGCTTAAGTCCGCCGTCCGGTCCAGTACCTTTGCCACTGCCAGCTGGATGATGGAGGGCGGGCAGTTGTGCCCGATGCCCCTGGAGATCTGACCGCACATGTTGACCATGGTCCCGGCGTCCCCACACCTGGGATTCACTGCCACATAGCCGATTCTCTCTCCGGGAATGGACAGGGATTTGGAGAAAGAATAGCACATGATGGTATTGTCATAAAATGCGGACACGCAAGGGGCTTCCACGCCCTGGAACACGATCTCGCGGTAAGGTTCGTCCGATATCAGGTAGATCTCGTGTCCGTATTCCGCCGACTTTTGGCTCAGCAGGTCTGATAGCCTGTGCAGAGTCTCCCCGGAATACACCATGCCGGAGGGGTTGTTCGGCGTGTTGACCAGCACTGCCTTTACTTTCTTTGTCAGCATCTCCTCCAGCAGGTCGAACCGGATCTGGAACCTTTCCGTATCCGGCGGCACCACCTTTAACACTGCCCCTGTGAGATTTACATAAGGACCGTACTCCGGAAAGTAGGGGGCAAATGTGAGAATCTCGTCCCCGGGCTGCGTCACCAGGCGGAACGCGTGGGCCAGCGCTCCTGCGGCGCCGGAAGCCATGAAGATATGCTCCTTTCGGTAGGGCAGGCCGAAGCGTCTCTCCAGAGAGGCCGCAACCGCTTCCCTGACGCTGGTGATGCCAAGGCTGGGGCTGTAGCCGTGGAGCTCGCCCGTTCCTTTCTCTTTCAGCATATGAATCATCTCGTCCGTAAATTCCTGGGGTACGGGAACGGATGGATTTCCCAGGCTGTAGTCAAACACATTCTCATATCCGATTTCCTGCCCCCTGGCCGTGGCGAACTCCGACAGTTCCCGGATGACAGACTTCCCCGACAGCATGTCTTTATATTTCTGAACCAGCATAGCATTGTCTTCCTTTCTCGGTTTGTTTTTCAAATTGTTTTCAGTTTGCGTTTCGGTTTGTTCCCCAGTCATATTTTACCACATTTCCGTTTCTTTACAAGCAAAAAACGCAGGTGCTTGCGCGGCAACTGCGTTTTCACATATTCCTGTTTCTATCTCCCTGCTTCTATACTTCCATTCACGTATTTCTATTACATATTTTCGTTTACATATAGCTGCACGCGGTTCTGAATGACTTTTGCCACATCCTCTGGTTTTTTCTGCCCGCTGTAATAGGCGGGAGCCTCCTCATTAACGATTTTGATAATATCATTGTCTTCTGCCGAGAAGTATGGCTTTGCGTCTTTTACCAGCGCCAGTACGGCATCGATTTCCTCCTGAGTCAGGGCATGGAATTCAATCGTCCAGCCGTCATCATAGATCCGGGCTCCGAAGCCTCTCCCTGCCTCCTCCCATTTGCGGTCCGCTTCCAGCCTGTATTCGCTCATGATATCCATGATTTTTTTCAGGGACGGAAGTCCGTTGAGCTGCCAGCGTATGCTGTTAACCAGTTCCTCCGGCTCCATCTGCTCTGCCTCTTTTGGGTCCAGGATGCTTTCTATAAATTTCCATGCCCCTTCCTTGTACTGTGAACCGGACGTGATTCCGAATGCATTTCCCGGGAAAAGCAGCGTCCCGCCGCTGCCGTCCGCAGTGGGGAAGCCGCAGACTACCGCCTCCCCGAACATCCCCTCATAGAATTGGAGGCTCCCCAAACCGTACAGATCCGCTATGGCGAACAGGACCTGTCCGTCATGGATTTTTCGGGGCAGGGAGTCCTCCTCCGGAATGGCTTCCAGGGAATCCGGAAAGCGGTCCGCGAACTCCAATACGGCCTGAAACTGTGCTGAGTCAAACCGGCATTCGCCCGTTTCCCAGTCGATAAAGGTGTCCTGGTTGAACATCATGAGATACTGCATCATCTCGGTCTTCGTGACCTCCCCCACAGGCAATGCCCCGGGACTGCGTTTTGCAATCGCAAGGAGCCCCTCCAGGGTCAGGCCAGCTTCTCCTGCCAAAAGCGATCTGTCTCCTGCCATGGTCCGCAGCGTGAAGCTCTCCGGAATCCCTACTAATACATCGTCAACTTCATATGTGTCCAGTATCCCCTCCACAAAGTCCTCAGGCGCGAAGACTTGGGACTGCTCCAGATAAGGACGCAGATCTTCAAAAACTCCCTGCCGTTGGAGGCTTTCCACATTGACCCCGGACAGATCAATGAGATCCATAGTTTCCTTTGTCAATATGGCATTATATAAGTCCGTCAGGGAATCATAACTTTTCAGTTCCAGATGATACTGTTCCTGGCTTCTGTTGAACCTCACGGCCAGGGCGGTGAGGCTGCTTCCTCCGTCCACGGCGGCAAGTATCATGTTCTTGCGCGGGACTACATCCTCTGCTTTTGTTTTGCGCAGGAGCACTATCCCCCTGTCATCATTCTCCCAGTCCTCCATTGTGGCATAATATCGTCCGTCCTCTAAGAGATTTAAACTCTCTACAAAGTATCCGTTGATATCGCTGTCCGCCCAAGCGAACAGCTTTTCCGGCGCTTTCCCGGAGCTGCCGCTGCCGGCGGGGAAAACATAGCCATAGACATATGTCTCGTCATAGAGCAGGAGGTCATATTTTCCTGTCATTCCCGATGTGTCTTCCGGCTGCCCGGCCAGGCCTCCTGCTGCTTTCTCTGCCCGGCCGTCAGCAGTTCCTGGCGCTCCGGCCGGCAAATCGCCGTTTGGCACCGCGGAACTCCCTGCCTGACTGCCGTAAGTTCCGTTTGGCCCGGTCAGGTCTTTTGTCTGGTCGGCCGAAGCCCCGTCTGTCCGCCTTACCCGGCACAGTCCTTTGATATTCGGAAAATCATCAGCCGCCTCCGCAAGCCTTTTCCCCTCAAAGTCTATCTCCAGCATCGTGCAGTGATCCGGATTCTCCCCTTTGCCGATGCAGACATAAAGCCCGCCGTCCTCCCCCTCTGCCGTCCCTTTGACCCGGACAGTCTCCACAGTGTCAAAAGACAGCCTGCCCTGATAATCTCCCTCCTCTGCATACAGCCAAATCCCCGCTTCCCCGTCTTCGGCATATTCGCTGGTAAAGACATAAATCCGCCCCTGTCCGTCAACGGTCATATCTCCGACAAAACTCCCTCTCCCCATCTCCTGCGTGATATCCCGGACGGCAAGATTCTTCCCCTCCGCATCGAACTTGCAAAGATAGCGGTTTAGCTGGCTGTAGTCGGCGGAATAGGCATTTACGATGAGCCATACGCTGTAATCCGGGCAGAACGCAAAAGAGCATATCTCCAGATTCTTCTCCTCCACCGTCCATTGGATGGAAATCCGGGTCAGTTCCCTGTCAGCCAGGGAATACCGGCAGAGCATCTGCGGCTCTCCCTCCGCTTCCCCGTTCATGGAAATATAGCAGACGGTATCCCCTATCAGCTGCATGTCCTCATAGCTGGCTCTGTTGTCCCTCACTGTAATGATCTCGGGCACATAAACCCATTCTTTCCCAGGTGCGGCGGTGCCGCTGACATTTGCACCGCTGACGCTTGATTCGTCATAGTCAGCGGGGACAGTTTCTTTCCGGCATGCCGTCAGGAACAGGGCCAGGCATATCGCAAAGAAACATAGGATGCTCCTATTCATCTTCTTTCTGTTTTTCATCTTTTTCATTCTCTCTTCTCTCACTCTGCGCTCCTCTTATCACTATTCATCCAGAATATTCCTCGCATAAGGCAGGTTTTCCCCCGCTTCCAGAATGCTCCCGTCCGCGGCATCAATCCTGCAGACGTAAGGGACTCCGCCTTTTGCAGGCTGCAGTACGATGATATATGCCACATCTGATTTATGGGCGTAGTCCGTTTTCGATATGTCCTCCAAATACACATAACTGTATTTCGTCCCTTTCGCCTGTACTCCCAGCTGGGATTCCATCCGGGCCGCCGCTATTGTCTCGGCCTCTTCTCTGCCGATGCCGCCCTCCTCTGCCACCCGGCGCTTTAGCTCCTCCTGCCTTGCCTGCTGTTCCCTGCACGCCTCCTGGCCTGCCGGAGTCCGGGCAAGGGCATAGTTCCTTACCTTGTTGAAATCAATCATCTGCAGCAGTTCCTCGTCCGTCATCTCCCGTTCAGGCAGATTGAAGTATCCTGTCTGGATGACATAGCATAAAATTCCCTCCGGCATCTCCTCCCCGCGCTCCACCAGGCAAATCGTCCTCTCCGGGAATATGCCGTCGCCATAGGCTTGCAGGAGAGTTTTCCACCGGGCGTTCTCGCTGTCCGAAAACTCCCTGGAAAAGCTATCCGCCTCCGCCTCTCGCTCGTATACTATGCGAACGATGTCTTTCAGCTCCGCCTCTGGAATCTTCTCCATCCGCGCTGCCACGAAGCTGCGGACGACCCCCTGTACCGGAATGCCCACGATTCCTGCTGTCAGCACAATGACCGCCGCTGCCGCCGCCTTTTTCATCCAGAAAGCCTTTTCTTTTCCGGGCAGGTTTTCTTTCTGATTTCTTTTCCATTTTCCCTTCTGCATTCTAATTCTGCCGCTCCCCACGGAACGCTCCTTTTCTATGAAACGTTTCGCTTCCATCCGGTCCTGAATGTTTTGGATGATCTGCTCCTGCATTTCCTCCGGCATGTGAATCTGTTCCATGGTTTCCTTTACCCTGATTCCGCTCATCCGCCATACCCTTTCTTTCATTTATACTAACGGCCGCCAGCATTTGCCATGGAATGCTCTTCTTCCATTGTCACCCGACTCCCCAGCGTCAGATGCTGTAAACCTATGGCAAACTTTACCGCTGTTCCTGACATTTTAGCCGGACTTCCATGTCAGCCGCATCTGTTCCCTGGCCCGGCACAGCCGCATCTTCACCGCGCCCTCCGAGATGCCAAGGATGTCCGCTATCTCCCGCACCTGGTATCCCTCCACATAATGCAGATATATGACAGTCTTCTGCTTCACGGGCAGCTCCAGAAGTTCCCGCAGCGTCTCCTTGTGCTCCGGCGCTGCGAGGCAGTTCTCCAGATCATCGATGCAGACCTTTGGGTGCCGGAGCCGGAAACGTATCATATCCCGGCAGATATTGGTGGCCACCCGGATCAGCCAGGCCTTTTCGTGCTCTTCCTCACGGAATTCGGGCTTCTTTTCCAGATACCGGCAGAAAGTGTCCTGGATGGCATCCTGGGCGTCCTGCTCATTGCAGAGCATGACAATGCATATTCTGTAGAGCATGTCGCTATACTTCACGACCGCTTCCCTTATGTCCCTCTCAGCGTCCATTTATCTACCTCCCTGTCATATACACGCATGAAAAGGGGAAAAGGTAACATCCCCATTCTATCCTGGCGACAAAAAAACAGGATCGACTTTCGCTTTTGCAGCGGATAAGTCTGCCCTGTTTTTTCGCTTTTATAACCCCCATAGGCATGTCTTGCCGCCTGGGGGAACAGCTTTTTTCACAGATGCCAGGTTCCCATGTCAGTCCTCTGCCCAGACAAGGGCGCATTTCACGGCGCGTTTCCAGCCCTTCAGCAGCTGCTCACGCCTCCCGTCTTCCATGGCAGGCTCAAACACCCTGCCCACCCGCCAGTTCTCCCGGATTTCCTCCCTGTCTCTCCAGTATCCCACTGCCAGGCCTGCCAGATAAGCGGCCCCGAGAGCCGTAGTCTCGATGCACTCAGGCCTGCGAACCGGCGTGTCCACAATATCCGCCTGGAACTGCATCAAAAAGTCATTGGCGCTGGCTCCGCCGTCCACTTTCAGGCCTTTCAGCCGGATGCCGCTGTCCTGCTCCATGGCGCGAAGCACATCCGCTGTCTGATAGGCAATGGATTCCAGCGCGGCCCGTATAAAATGCTCCTTGGTACAGCCCCTGGTCAGCCCCACCACAGTGCCTCTGGCATACTGATTCCAGTAAGGAGCTCCCAGTCCCGCAAAGGCAGGCACCAGATAGACGCCTGCGGTATCCTCCACGGCTTCACAGTATCGTTCTGACTGGGCGGCGTTTTTAATCATACGCATGCTGTCCCGCAGCCACTGAATCCCCGCCCCTGCCACAAACACGCTGCCCTCCAGCGCATACTCCGGCTCACTGCTGGTTCCGGCCGCAATGGTGGTGAGCAGCCCCGACCGGGAGGCGATTGCATCCTTTCCTGTATTCATCAGCAAAAAGCAGCCTGTTCCATATGTATTCTTCACCTCGCCCCGCTCAAAGCAGCACTGGCCGAACAAAGCTGCCTGCTGGTCCCCTGCCGCGCCGGAAATGGGAATCTGTCCGCCCAGTACCGAGGCCTCCGTATGCCCGTAGATACAGCTGGAAGGCCGCACCCGGGGCAGGATTTGCTCCGGAATGCCGAATCGCTCCATGATCTCCCTGTCCCAGACCAGTTTGTGGATATCGAACAGCATGGTGCGGGAAGCATTGGTATAATCCGTCACATGCACCGCGCCCTTGGTAAGGTTCCAGATAAGCCATGTGTCCACCGTGCCGAACAGCAATTCTCCTTTTTCTGCCTTTTCCCTGGCTCCGGGCACATTTTCCAGAATCCATGCTATCTTGGAGGCGCTGAAATAGGCATCCGGCACCAGCCCTGTCTTTTCCCGGATTTTTTGGTCAAAGCCGTCCTTTTTCAATGCCTCGATCATGTCCGAGGTCCGGCGGCACTGCCATACGATGGCATTATACACAGGCTCGCCGGTATTTTTGTCCCACAAAATCGTAGTCTCCCTCTGATTGGTGATGCCAATGGCTGCTATCTGCTCTGCGCCTGCGCCGGCCATGGCCATGCATTCCGTGGCCACGGACAGTTGGGAGGACCAGATTTCCTTTGGATTGTGCTCCACCCAGCCGGGCTTTGGGTAGATCTGCGTGAACTCTTTCTGGGACATGGAGCAGATGGCGCCTGCCCTGTCGAACAGGATGCACCTGGAACTTGTAGTGCCTTGATCTAAAGCCAGGATATACTTTTGCATATGCGCTTTCCTTTCTGCAATTGCCGAACGCTGCACTGTGGAACCGAAGTTTGATAATAGAATCTTCTTTTTGATTCTATTATAGTATTTTGATAATAGAATCATCTCTTTGATTCTATTATACACAAAAGCTGTCTTTTCTTCAACTGAAAAAGCCCACCGGAAAAGACATTCTTCTCCTGTAGGCTTAAAATGACCACAGTGATCACAATCCATTAGCGGAAATGGTATTTGCCGCCTTTAGCTGCCTTAAAGGTACCTGCATTAAGAACGTGGGGGCTGCAACCGTATCTTCTTCGCCAGTAGCTGTGGCAGAACCTCCCTGTAAATGGCGTAGTATTGGTCAAATGTAATTTTCTTGCCAAAAGTCAGCACTTCCATCTCCACTCCGAACAATTCCACCAGAAAACCCATAGGAACCATGCCGTTTCTGAGATAAAACGCCTTTCTGCGCAGCCTTTTGTCCTTGTCCCCGTCTAAGTTCCCCTCGGCACTGCCGCCAAGCCCCAGCGTGCTCTCGATTTCCACTACGATTTTTTCTTCTCCATACCGCTCCCGCAACTCCTGCAGGGTTCGGCTCCCCACCCCGGTTCCCTGGCTGTCAGGGGCAATGGCAAGATAGTCCAGCAATGCCCGCCCTCCGGACAGCATCATAATGGCCAGTCCGCAGAAGCGCCCTTTCCCATCCTCAATGGAAAGGACATCAAAAAATCCTTTTTTCCGCTTCTTCATGATGAACCCAAAGGGCTTCTTCTCCGACCTGGGAAAGGATGCCTCATACAGCCTCCTGACCTCTTCCAGCCGGTTTGCTTCCACCGCGTCTCTAAGCATAATCCTGCCTCCCAGCCAAATTGTGTTTTAACTCTTCTCCTGCGACCACAGTGTCATAGTATCTGCAGCATGTCTCTCCCGGCACCGGGTATTGCGTCTTTCCGGAGGATGGCTCCGTCACTTCGTCTGTGCCAGTTCCGCCGCACACATATCCCGTGCAGGAAATCATGCCGTAGCCTCATGGTGAATCTGAAGCTCATACAGTTTTTTATAGATGCCGCCCTGTGCCAGCAGTTCCTGATGGGTGCCCTGTTCCCTGATCTTGCCCTTGTGCATGACCATGATGCAGTCCGCATGCTGAATCGTGGACAGGCGGTGGGCCACCATGATAGTGGTTCGTCCCCGCATCAGCTTTTCCAGAGCCTCCTGAATCAAAATCTCCGTCTCCGTATCGATATTGGCCGTGGCCTCGTCCATCACCAAAATGCTGGGTTTGTGCGCAAGTGTCCTTGCAAAGGACAAGAGCTGCCTCTCCCCTGCGGAAAAAGTAGAGCCCCTCTCTGTCACCGGCTCCTGATAGCCCTGGGGAAGCTTTTCGATGAAATGGGAAGCATTCACATATTCCGCCGCTTCCTTAATATCCTGTGAAGTGATGTCCTCGTCATGCAGCCGGATATTGTATTCCACATTCCCCTCGAACACGAACACGTCCTGCTGCATCTGTCCGATGGCGCTGCGAAGCTGCTTCTTGGAAAGTTTCCTGATGTCCACTCCGTCAATGTAGATATTTCCTTTCTGAATATCGTAATACCGTCCGATCAGGTTCAAAATAGAAGATTTTCCTGCGCCGGTGGCGCCTACGAAAGCCACCCTTTCTCCCGGCTCAATGACAAAGGACACGTCCCGCAGCACAAAATTCTCATTGTCATAGGCAAACCATACATGAGAGAATTCAATGCGGCCCTTGATTTCAGGCAGGACTATAGGATTCTCGTCCTCTTTCACAAGGGGCTCCTCGCTCATGATGGTAAAGATCTTCTCCGCAGAGGCAATGGAGGACTGCAGGGTGGAGAACTGCTCTGCCAGCTCCTGAATCGGCTCAAAGAAAGACTGGATGTACTGGGCAAAAATATACAGGGTGCCAATGGAAATCGTGCCGTTTAGCACATCCTTACTGCCCACTCCCAGCACAGTCATCAGCGCCAGGATGCTGAGCATGAAAATCAGGGGCCGGAAAATGGCAAACACCATCATCTCCCGGTAAAACGCCCGGTAAAGCTTATAGTTCTTGTCATTGAACTCCTGGAATTTCCGCTTCTCCCTGCCGAAGATCTGGATGATGCGCATGCCTGAGATATTCTCGGAGAGGAAAGTGTTGATGTCCGTAAGCCTTGTCCTGGAAATGCGGTAAGTCTCCCTGGCAATCTTGCGGAACACCACGGTCAGCACTGCCACCACGGGCAGCAGCAGGAACGAAATGAGGGACAGCCTCCAGTCCAGCATCAGCATCACTGCCGCAAGCCCGATGATCTTCACAATGTTGCGGAACAGCCGAACCAGAATGCCTGAATACATCTCGTCCAGAGCTTCCACGTCATTGGTGACCCTGGTCACCAGCTTCCCCACCGGCGTCAGATCAAAATACCGGCTGCTCAGCGATTGGATATGGGCATACAATTCCTTTCGCACCGTGAGAATGATGCTCTGTCCGGTCTTCTGCAAAAGCCAGGTCTGTGTAATATTGAACACAAAGCTTAAGACCAGGACAATGCCGTATTTTATGGCCGTATCTACAATGACCCCATAGTCTCCCTGAGACTCAAAGAGGTCAATGGCGTCTCCGATCAGAATCGGCCGGTACAGATCGAACCCCGTCAGCGCCAGAACCAGCGCCAGGCAAATGGCTACCCAGCCTATATAGGGCTTCATATAAGACAAAAGGTGAAGCAGGGCATTCCCCTTATAATTCGCTTCTATCTTATCCTCTGTCAAAGCACTCATTTGAAATCCTCCTATTAAAATCGCTGCGCGATGGCTCTAAAGGGGTAAAGTCCCTTCGATGCGCTTTCATGAGAGAAAATTTCATTCGAAAATGCTCTCATGAAATTTCCTCTCGTGCATCTTCGCGACTTTACTTAAATCGCCGCGCGATGGCTCTAAAGGGTAAAGTCCTTTCGATGCGCTTTCATGAGAGAAAATTTCATTCGAAAATGCTCTCATGAAATTAGGCTGCTTTTCCGTCTATAGGGAGGTCAATTCCCGCTCCAGCTGCTGCCTCTCATAAATGTGGGCATAGAACCCATGAATCTCCAGAAGTTCCTCGTGGGTGCCATACTCTGTCAGCTCCCCCTCTGTCAGCACGGCAACGTGATCCGCTTTCTGTAAGGTAGAAATCCGATGTGCGACTACAATTGTAGTCTTCCCTTTCCGCAGTTCCATCAGATTTTCCAGAATCTGCTCCTCCGTGTCCGTGTCCACAGCAGACAGGGAATCGTCCAAGATCAATACAGCTGCATCCATCAGCAGCGCCCTGGCAATAGAGCTTCTCTGCTTCTGCCCTCCTGACAGCGTGACGCCGCGCTCGCCCACCAGAGTCTTGTACTCGTCCGGGAACTCCACGATATTGTCATGGATACAGGCTGCCTGAGCCGCTTTCCGGATGCTGGCCCGCAACTCGGGATGGTCGCTTATCCGCTCCTCCAGCCCGAAAGCGATATTTTCCTCCAAAGTGTCAGAGAACAGGAAATTGTCCTGGGGCACATAGGCCATATCCCGATGCAGCACAGCCAAGGGGAAGTCCGTAATGGGCCTGCCATCCAAAAGCAATGCCCCGTCCTCACAGTCATAGACCCTAAGCAGCAGATCCGCCAGGCTGGACTTCCCGCTGCCCGTCCGTCCCAGGATCCCCAGCATCTCTCCCTCTTTCACATGCAGGCTTACATTTTTCAGCACAGGCTCCTCTCCGTCCGGATAGGTAAAGGTCAAATTCTTTAAAGTGATGTCTCCTTTGATATGTATGTCCTGCCCCGCAAGGGATGCCGGAGCCTTGTCCACAATGTCCGGCTCCTCCCGGAAGATGGCTGCAATCCTCTGGAATGCCGCCGCTGCCTGGGAAAAGTTGTTGATACAGTCCCCGCAGGCGATCATGGGCCATACCAGCATGCCGATATAGGAATTGAACGCCACGAACTTCCCGATGGATATGCTGCCTGCCAGCACCAGCTTTCCGCCGAACAAAAGCGTCATCAAAAGGCTTATGCCGATGATGGCATCCAGCGCAGGGCCAAAGGCTGCACGCAGCTTCACCACGTCAAGATTTCTATCCATACTGTTCCTGCTGGCCTTTTCAAAGGCCTTGAAGTCCTGCTCCTCCTGCACGAAAGCTTTCAGCACCCGCACGCCAGCCAGGCTTTCCTGTACCTTGTCCGACAGTTCCGAAAAAGCCTCCTGCCTTTTCGTCTGGCGCTTTTTGGCCTCGATTCCATAAAAATAGCAGCCGATGGCGATGAGAATCATGGGCACCAAAGCTAAGAGCGTCATCTTGAAATCCACATAGACCACCATTTTCACCAGAACCATGGCCGTCATCACCACTGCATCGAACACTGTCACCACCGCCATGCCCACTGCCATGCGGATGGCCTGCAGATCGTTGGTAAACCGCGCCATCAGATCCCCTGTCTTATGGCTGTTAAAATACCTGGCGGACAAAGTCTCCAGATGCCCGAACATGTCGTCCCTGAGCCGGTATTCGATGCCTCTGGCAGCACCAAAGATAAAATACCTCCATCCAAAGCGCCCTATGGCCATTACCGCCCCTGCGATGAACAGCTTCAGGATCAGTCCCATCACGCCCTCATAGGCAAGCCTGCCTGCCGTAAGCCCGTCAATGATCTCCCCGGTATACTGAGGGACATAGAGATTGGCCAGATCCACAAGGGTCAGGACTATGACCCCTCCCAGATAATACCATTTATATTGCATCAGGTATGGAAGCAGAGAAAATTTCTTTTGTTTCATATAAATTTACACCTTTCCCATCGTGAAAAGAATCCCTTTTCTTGCCATTCTGACCTATGTAACTTAGAAGTTCTTTACACGCTTGAATCCTTTAGAAAAAATGCTTTTGGCACTGCGGCAGATGAGCCGCAGATATCCATTTTACCCCTAGCCCGCCCACAGCGTCAATAGCATGGAGAATTTATAATAGTAAACTTTTTATAAACTGACACAATTGTCAGGAAACTACTGTTCATTCCGCCATGCGGTACAAGCTAAGCGAGTTCTCCCAGACAGCCCTCCGCACAGTTTCCTCCTCCACTTTCTTAACCTGCGCCACAGCCGCCGCCACAAAGGGCAGATACAGGGAACAGTTGCGCTTCCCCCGATAGGGCACCGGCGCCAGATAGGGACAGTCCGTCTCCAGCACGATTCTGTCCAGCGGAATGTACTCCACCGCCTCTCTCAGCTTCCTGGCATTTTGAAAAGTGGCAACGCCCCCAATGCCGAAAAAAAATCCCATATTCAGAAACGTCCTGGCCGTCTCTTTCGTATAGGAAAAACAATGCACCACGCCCCCGATGTCCGCTGCTTTTTCCGCCTCCATGATGTCAACCGTATCCTTTGCCGCGTCCCTGGAGTGGATGACTACGGGAAGTTTATATTCCTTTGCCAGATTCAGCTGGCGGGCAAACCATTTCTTCTGGATTTCCCGCGCCGGCCGGTCCCAGTAATAATCCAGCCCGATCTCCCCCACTGCCACGCACTTCTCTTCCCTGCACATTCCCTTTAAGCTTTCCCAGTTCTCCTCGTCCAACTGCCCTGTCTCATTGGGATGAATCCCTATTGCGCCGTATATGTATTCATATTTTTCCGTCAGTTCCAGGGTGCGTCTGCAGGAGGCCGGGCTGGCCCCCACGTTCACCACCCTGGCGATCCCCCTCCCCGGCAGGCTCTCCAGCAAAGACTCCCTGTCTTCATCGAATGCCTTATCGTCATAATGGGCATGTGTGTCAAAAATATCCGTCAGTTCTCCCATCCTGCCTCTCCTGCTTTCTTTCACGGCCTGGCGTTCACCGCCGGGGCCTGATAATAGACTTTCCCCATTTCCAGAATCCGAAACTTCCCATCCTCCAGGGCAAGAATGGAGGCCGCGCAGTTGGGCAGCCCTATCTCCCAGAATTTCGTTAGCGGAATAGAGCCCACAGCGCTCAACAGACATCTGTTGAAAGCGCCGTGGGCCACAATCAGGATCCGGCTGCAGCTCCCCTCCAGCGGGAGGATCCTCTCCTCCAGGAAAGCCTGTCCTCTGGCCTGCACCTCCTGAAAGGACTCTGCTCCCGCCGGGGGGCAAAAGCACTGGGGCCTGCAGAAGAAATCGTGCAGGGGATGGGCCTCTTCCTGCTTGGGCTGGTCATAAGATCCGCCCTCGCAGCTGCCAAAGCTGATTTCCATCAGCCGTTCATCCGTCTCCAGAGGGATCCCCCGCCCTGCCAAAAGAATTTCCGCCGTCTCGTATGCCCTTTTCAGGGGAGAAGTGAAAGCCCTGTCAAAAGGCATACTTCCCAAAGCTCTCGCCGTCTCCGCCGCCAGCGCCCTCCCTGATTCGTTCAGTGGGATATCGCTGCGCCCCTGCATTTTCCTTTCTTTATTCCACTCAGTCTCCCCGTGCCTGAAAAGATAAATCTCCACTTTCCACTCACCCTTCTCTGATCTGTACGCCCTCCACGCCTTTCTTAATGGCAAGGGCTATAAAGGCATCCCTGCCGCTTCTGGTCTGGAACGTGAATGCCTTGTCTCCATTCTCCCAGAGCGGAGTGCCCTTATAATAGAACTTCGCCGAATGGGATTCGTAAGACACCCTGACTTTGCCGCTGCGCACGGAGCCGGAATCCGTCTCCGGTTCCACCCGCTCCAGCTTCTCCACTTCCACGATGACAGGCAGGCCTGTTCCGAAGAAAGCGCTCCAATAGCGGTCTCCCAGCCTTCCGCACAGGATGTTGTCTTTCTTGCGCTCTTGAAACGCCCATTCCTCTCCCGCTTTCAGGAAGTCCTCGGCAAACTCTTCCTGGGCGTCAGCGGAGGGCAGTGCTTTCCGGATATATTTTCCCATCCTCTTGAGTACCTTGCCGGGCTTTGACAGCTTTCTCTGCACCCAGAGAATAAACAGCCCTGTCAGTTCTCCCAGCAGCAGCCCCAAAGGCAGGTGGAACACCAGGATCTTCTGCACAGGTGTCTTGGCGAAAAAGCCGATGACCACAAGCAATACCACCCAGATGGCCACTGACAGATACGCGGAACGGCGTGCCCTGCCCAAGCAATACCGGCACCATTCCTCCACCCAGCCTCTCTGCTCATACAGGAAGCGATCCATTGCATTTGCGCCCTCCCCGGGTGCGGCGTTCTTCTTCGCACTGCCTCCCGTGATAAGGGAAATCAGCGAACCGATGGCAATCAGGGCACTCAAAACCGCCGTAAAGATGCAGATCCAGATATGGGGCGTCTCCACGCCGTTTATGCTCCCGCTTACAACGCAGTACCATTCCGGCTGCTCCATCCCCCGCAAAAGCCTCTGGCACATATCCGCCATGACTTTGCCGTATTCGTCTCCGAAGTAAGCATCGTAATACCCCTCCGAATCCTGAAAGTCCATATACATTTCCAGGATCTCGCTCTCCTGCAGCGCGGCTACGGCCTTGTCGATGTCCGCCTGCTCCATGGGCTCTAATGACCCCTCCACCGGCGCCGGCGTCATGTCCTTTGTGGCCCGCAGATCTGCAGCCAGTCCCAGATTATACAGCAGGCTGGCATAGTCCCCATCGCTCTGTTCCGCCTCTACGATGCAGAAGAAAGCCTGCCTCTCCTCATCATATACCACATATCCGTATTCTTTCACCCTGTCCGGGTCTCCGGAATAGTACTCCTCCACATAGGAGGCCACCGGATATGCCACGTCTAAGGATATGTATTCCCCCTGGGCGCTGCCCAGATCGTCCTCCGGCCCCAGGGGCGCTGCCCCTCCCCGCAGCTTCAAAAACTGAGGTCCTGCCTGCATCCACATAACTGCCGCTATTGCCAGCGCGCATACCATCGTTATGATACTCCCTGCCTTTTTCATTTCTCTCTTCCTTTCATCTGGCATCTTAGAAAGCCATGTGAAATATTATACAAAAAAAGACGGCCAAATGCAAGAGCCGCGAAGCTTTCCGCGCACAAATTCAGCACAAATTCCGTGCAGAATCCACGCGCAAAACCAAAGACCCCGCTGCAGGCAATGGAGGATTTGTTCCTCGCGGCATTCGCAAAGCCAGCAGCCTTTATCGCTCATGAGCACAATGCTGCCCCTGCGAAAAGTCGTCCTTGCAGACAGCTCCCTCTTTGGAACACTCTGCCCAAATCGTACCCCGCACTGTCTTTATCCTCAGTGCAAGCCTGTCTATATGGGCCGGAAGATGGGGCTTAGCGGCATACTCTGCAAAACCGGGTCTGACCGCTTTCAGCCCGGCCACCTCCTCGATCAGGAGGATCACCGGCGCGCTTCCCCAGGGATGGCAGAGGCTGGTGTTCCACTTCTGCTCCTTGCCCCAGGCCTCAAAGCAGGTGGTGGCTCCCTCCCGCAGCATGTTTCTCCAGGAATGGATGCCGTCCGAATACAGCAGCGCGTTCATCAGATCGTATGCCCCTGCCCGGGCCAGTCCCTTGAGCACAAAATAGGCAAAGTACACGCCGCAGCACAACCCCTTTTCCGCAATCAGCCTGACAACAGGCTCTGCCTCTTTGGGGCTGACCACCCCGAAGTACAGGGGAAGCGCGTTGGAGTGGAGCGCCGCATGCCGCGATGACGGCGCATCCCGGAACAGCCCGTCCTGCCTGCGGAAAATGCGCAGGTACGACTGGCGGACGCCCTCAGCCTCCCCTCTGGGGGAAATCCCTGCAATCTGCCGCAGACAGTCCGCATTTTTCTTCATTCCGTAATAAAAGGCGTTGATCACATTATGGACCCCCGGACCTACCGGACGCGTCAGAGGGAAATCATACTGGTCGCGCAGGTTCTCCGGCCAGTCCACCAGATTCCACTTGTCCGTCACGCTTTCCAGAAGTCCGTCCCCATTGCGGAACCGGTCAAAATAATCCTCCAGCCCATCGATGACAGGCATCAGCCCCTCCACCAGTTCCCTATCCCCTGTCAGTTCATAGTAGTGCAGGACAATCTCCGGAAACAGCAGGGAGAAATCCGCGATCTCCTGCATCTGCCCGCCCGGAGCCACCCCCATCAGGCCGGGGCAGATACAGGCGCTGGCCGCAAAATCCAGCAGCGCCTTTTTGTAAGGCCCAGGATCACCGGTGAGGAGCAGATGGGAGTGCATGGTGATCAGCGCATCCCCCAGATACTG
Source organism: uncultured Acetatifactor sp. (assembly GCA_949840885.1). Taxonomy (GTDB): domain Bacteria; phylum Bacillota; class Clostridia; order Lachnospirales; family Lachnospiraceae; genus Acetatifactor. Next base: position 66,173 of record CATKYJ010000017.1, on the reverse strand, counting down.
CCCTTTTTCCCTGCTGGGGCAGTCCAGGAAAGCATCCTGGGTTCCCAGCTTCACGGCACGGCGGCATATGTCAAAAATCTGTTCCGAGACAGGATCCCCTTTCAGGGCACAGGCGTCCTCATCCATGGGATAGTGCCGGACATATACGCCTACGGACGCCATGTCCACACATCCTTTTGGAGACTTAATCTCAAAATATCGAAATGCCATATAGTCAAAAAAGCCAATGCGGTCCCGATCCCTGCCGGACAGCTTCCATAGATTGCGGTACTCGCAGTTACAGCGCATCCGGAAGCGCACTGTGCCGTCCTCGTTCAATTCCTCCCCGCATCGTACCTCCACTATACCGCCCCCTGCGGCAGCGGCCTGAAGCGTCACCGTACCGGTGACCTCTTCCCCCATATCGCAGAAAAGCACGCCATTTCTCATTTACATATGGACAGGCTGCCTGAAACAATAAGACAGTGGAAGCGTCATCTGTTCTTCCAAAACATGATCGTCCCCGGGAAACTCCGCAGCCGCCTCCCAACCCGAGTCGTCAAAGCCCGTGTCTTCCCACCCCCAGGGAAGCTTTGCCCCGTCAATAATTTCCTGGAACTGCACGTCATATCCCGGATAGATCACCTCTGTCTGCTCCCAGGCCAGACAGTGCATCGCCCTCCACGAAGCGTCCGTCTCAAGGACAGGCTCCCCTTTCCCCATACAGATCTGCGCCCACATTCCCTGGCGCAGGTCGCCGCTCTGGTAGGCACGATTTATGACGCCCATATAATACACATGCACGGCCAGCACATTTTCTCCCGGCCTCACATATGGCGTCAGGTCATAGGTCAGATAAGGATAGCGGAAAGAATAAGCCTGAGCCGAACTTCCGCCCACAAAGACCCCATTGCAGTAGATCAGGCAGGCGTCGTCTGCCGCGATTTTCAGGCAGCATGTCTCTTTCTTCCACAAAAAGCGCTTTCTCACAAGCCAATGGAAGTTTTGCAGCCCGGCAGGATGTTCCGCCGGCTTGCAGCTTACAGTCTTTTCCTTATGCAGCGTCTCCATTTTTTCCCCGATAAACTCCGGCGAGCAAATCCACATAAAACCCCTCCTCCGTTTCTCTGGCATCTATTTCTTCATCATAAAACATCTTTGCAGCCATTACAACTGTTATTTTCCCTGTCTCTGTATTCCTCTTCCGGGTGTCATCCAAAGGCTCATATGTCCTCAAAAACAGTCCTTACAATGTGCCGTCAGGGGCTAGAACCCTGGACACACTGATTAAGAGTTACATGGTTCCTGTATTCAGACTGCTTATTCGATTTTTAAGTAACCATGCAAAAAACCTGGCAATCATTTTCTGCGAGGTTTTTCTTTATCGGCTAAGCCATGAATTGTAACTGTGTCAGACGGTTCCGTTGCCGTGGGAAAAATATCTGATTGTGAAATCGGGCAAGGGAGAGTATAATGAACACAGAAAATGCAGACGGGAAAGGAACCGAGCCAATGCAGATACATAAAAATCCCGGGGCGGGAACTTTTCCGGAGCCTCCCATGAGATCTCCGCAGCAGATGTATGAAATCATTTTGGGTTTTGCTAAGTCGGAGGAACGGATTCGTCTGGTGACCTTGGAGGGCTCCAGGACCAACCGAAATATCCCGGCCGATGAGTTCCAGGATTATGATATTACCTTTTTTGTCACGGACATGGATGCTTTCACGGCGCACGACGGTTGGCTCGACGTGTTTGGGGAGAGGCTGATTCTGCAGAAGCCGGAGGACATGGAACTGTTTCCCGCCGAGGAGAGAGGGTATTCTTACCTGATGCTGTTTGCGGACGGCGTGAAAGTCGACCTGACCCTGCTGCCTCTGGAGCTGTTGGAGGAATATTTTACCTGGGATAAACTGGTGGAGCTGCTCTTGGACAAGGACGGCCGGGTACAAAAGCCGCCTGTGCCCACAGACATTGATTACCGTCTGCAGCGCCCCACGGCCCGAATGTTCGACGACTGCTGCAACGAATTCTGGAACACGGTTCCATATGTGGTAAAGGGCCTGTGCCGCAGGGAGATCCTATTTGCCATAGACCATCTGAACGATGTGGTGCGGAAAGAATTGCTGCGGATGATTTCCTGGATGGCCGGAGCAGAACGGGGATTTGGTTTCAGCCCGGGCAAAAATTACAAATTTCTGGAGCAGTATGTGTCCGGGGAACTGTGGCAGAGACTGCTTTCCACCTATAGAATGGATTCCTATGGGGATATGTGGACTGCGCTGACGGGCTGTATGAAACTATTTCGAGAAGTTTCGAAGAGAACAGCCCGCCTGCTGGGATATCCGTATCCGGACTATGACGACAAGATCAGCGGTTATGTGGAGCGGCAGAAAAAGAGAAACTTGGCAACCGATTTGAAAAAATAGGGAATGAGAGATGATTCTGTTAATTTTTGGCGTGACGAATGTGGGCAAAACAGTTACGGGAGAAATCCTGGCAAAGAAACTAAAATATCCTTTTTTTGATCTGGACGACGAGATCAGGAAGAAATTTCATACCACATTGGAGGAATTTATGAAAAAGAATCCCTGGCCCTATGAGAGAGCCAAAGTTAAGGGCAAGGTGTTAAGGGAAGTAATCGATAACAATGGGGACAACATGGTACTTGCGGTGAGTCCGATTTATTATGCCCGAAATTTTAATTATTTTTTGCAGAGGGAAAATGTCATTGCCGTAGAGCTTCAGGATACGAAAGAGCATATTTTCGAAAGACTGGTTTTTTCCGATGAGAATGATCAGGTATATGAGGACAATGAATATAAGGAAACCCACAGAGACCATTATTTAAGAGAAATCCGGGAAGATATTCAGTATGTTAAGGCAACGTTTAGCAAGATTCAGTGGAAGTACTTTGTGGATAATAAATCACCGGAGCAGGCCGCGGAGGAGATCGCACAGTTGTTTCCTGAGAAAATCCGGGAAAAGCGTGCCTCCGGCATAGAGTATACACAGCAGGAATGAGCAGAACACCATGAACGGGCTTACATCAATTGAAAAAGGAACGAAACGATAAATATGCAGATCAATCGCGAGGATATGTTGGAGCTTACCAGAAGAATGACCGTGGCCAGAAACTGCTTCGGCAGAATAGCAGGAGCCTATATGGATGAGGAAGGCTTTGTGGACGGCACATTCAATACGCATTTTCAGAAGCTGTCAGGCGCGGATAAGGCAAAGCATCTAAAGCTGGCAAAGGCCGTGCTTTTTGCGGATACAAACCGGGCTCTGAAAAATTACCGCTTTGGGCCGGAAAGCAGGCGTCCGGGGAGCATCTGGCAGCTGCTCATGGCGCTTCGGGAGTGCGAACTGAAGAATGACGCTCTGCTGCTGTCCCTGTATGAATATATAGGAGAGCGGTACCGGCCAGGCTTTTCCTATGGCATTTATATTTTTCACGGGAATTACGACGTGCCCCTGAAAGGAAGCGATAAGGTGCAGCAGCGGGAGTCGGAAGAGGTATACAATTTCCTGATCTGCGCCATCTGCCCTGTAGCAGGGGATTATGAAGCAGGGGAGCCTAAAGCGGGCTTCCTGTTTCCGGAATTCCGGGACAGAACCGGGGAGACGGAGGGCATCAATCTGTTTTCCGCAGAGGAGCGGCATGAATGGATGGCAAAGATGCTCTTGTAACCGGATGGAGCCTACGCGAAGTATCGTATGACACTTCAGGAAGTATTCGGCAACTTCATCCTGTCAAGGCAGCTTGCCGATTTGTCCCAGAGGACCGTAACTGCCCATAGGGATTTCATTTCCCCTTTCATGTCCTTTGTGGTCCGGCCAGTCCGTTTCCGGACGTCCGCCAGGGAGATGTCCATGATTTTTTCTCCCACACGCCAAAAAAAGAACCGTCCCCAAGGCTCATATGTCCTCAAAAACAGTCCTTACAATGCGCCATCAGGGGCTCGAACCCTGGACACCCTGATTAAGAGTTACATGGTTCCTGTATTCAGACTGCTTATTCGATTTTTAAGTAACCATGCAAAAAACCTCGCAATCAATTTCTGCGAGGTTTTTCTTTATCGGCTAGGCCATGAATTGTAACGTCGGGGACTTTTTCTTCCTGAATATTAATTTTTGTATCTTGTAATCGTAAAATGCATATGCTATAATGTCCTCAGACAGAGGAAGTTGATAAGTCCATTGCAAAAGAATGAGCCCCCTCGGTGCTGGTGACACCTTGGGGGCTCTTCTTCGTTTTTTCGGGCGGTGAAGAGTCCGCCAGGCTTTTATTTGTTACCCGGGTCGTGCCTGTCAAGCCATTTGCCGATATATAGACAGACTATACCGGCCGTGACCGACACGAGAAAGTTGATAAGTATCTCCATTGCTTCACCTCCTCCCATTGCCTGGGTTTCGGTTCGGGCAACATGGACATTATATCACATGATCTGACATTGTTCTACACTTTTTTGTCTGCTGGCGGCCGCCTTGCTACGTTTTTTCACCCTGCGGCACTGTCCGGCTCCGCAGGGTGTTTTTTTAATTATCGTTACCAGCGTTTTTATATCTCTCCTCAAATGGTGAATCTTCATCTGATGGATATATGTTATAATCATCGTCTGGTTTAAATGGTTCCCACATCTGGTATTTTAGTCTTTGTTTTTTCCTGTACCTTTTTCAAAACCTAGATTAAAGCTTTCCTTTGCTTTTTCCGTAAAATTTGTGTCTTTGTCTGTGGTTATTGTTACTAGAGTCTTTATTTCTCCATGTTCTTTTTCGTACTCCTCTATATGTTTTTCGATAAGCCATTCCAACTCTTTTGCAATACTTCTTTTATTTTGTTTTGCTATTACTTTCATTTTGGAGATATTTTCGTATGATGTGTTAGCCTTGATAACTGGTAAATTTGATGGCATTTTATTTTTTCTCCTTTTTCCAAAAAAGTGGGGTGACAGTAGTACTACTTTCGTGCAACCCTTTAGGACCCCCGACTTCGTTACACGTTACAAATGCCCTTAAGCCCTTGATTTTACTCACTCCATTTTGTAACCGACTTCGGTTACAACTTCGTTACAAACATAAAAATTGACATCATTTTAGATTTTCTGTTATGAAAGGAGTCGCTCTTGTATGAATGACGTAGTAACAAAAAGCTGGTTCTGCGTATTTAATAATCCGGAGGAACATGGGTATTCCGGCACTCCCCAAGAGATTATTGACAGGCTCCGTGATGAATGGATATCTGTCAGTCCCTCTCGGACTGGTGCTTGGATTTACTGCATCTCTGCCGATGGCCTGAAGCATGTGCACATGGTTCTGGAGGACGTAAAGACCATGCGGTTCTCTGCAGTGAAGAATAGTTATGCTCCAGGCACGCATTTTGAACCTACAAAAGGCAGTAAGGAACAAGCTGAAGATTATATCAATAAGCGCGGTAAGTTTGAGGAGAAAGGCGAAAAGGTTATTGCCACTTCCCGGCATGGCGAGATTAAGGGTTGCCAGGGTCAGCGCAGGGATTTGGAGGTCATAGAGGAACTCTTGAATTCCGGTAAGTCTCCTAGAGAAATCATGGCCATGTCCCTCTCTTATCGCAGATATGAGGATATCATAGTCTCCGCTTACCGTGACAAGTGCCGTCAGGATGTCGGACATACCCGCGAGGTTGATGTGGTTTGGCACTTTGGGCAGAGTGGTTCTGGCAAGTCCTATTTCTCCAATTCCCTTTTAGAGAAATACGGCCCTGACCAGGTCTACTTCATGACCGACTATGGTAACGGTTGCTTTGACGGCTACATGTGCCAGCCTGTGCTCTTCATGGATGAATATCGGGGACAGTTCCCCTATAACTTTCTACTTACCCTGCTGGACATATATGTTTCGGATGTTCATGCGCGCTATCATAATGTCTCTACCCTCTGGAATGAGGTTCATCTGACCAGTGTTTATGCTCCGGAACAGGTCTATAACCGGAATGTCCAGGATATGTCGGAGCGTTCCATTGAAACCTTTGACCAACTTCGCAGGCGTATTCGTACCGTTATGTATCACTGGAAAGATGATTCCGGCTTTCATCGGTTCTCCCTGCCTATGTCTAAATACAAAGACTGCTCCGATATGATTCGCAATGCGGGGCTCTCCTGCAGGGACTCCTTTCTGCCGCTCTCTCCTGGCGTCGTTGCTCCATTCGATAAGCGGGGTGCCATATGACGGTTCAGGAAGCATTTGACAACTTCATCCTGTCAAGACAGCTTTCCGATCTGTCCCATAAGACCATAACTGCCTATAGGGACTTTGTTTCCCCTTTCGTGGCCTTTGTGGGCCCCTCCAGGCCGTTTCCGGATGTGCGTCAGGAAGATGTCCAGCAGTATATCCTGCGGCTCCTGAAGAGGCCCCTTAGCCGCTCCACCCGGTCTACTTACGTACGGCATGTGAAAATATTCCTCCGCTGGGCCCAGGCGGAGTATGGAGCGTCCTATGATGCCAGGAAAGTGAAAGTGCCAAAGTCTCCAAAACGCGAGGTTCGTATCTACACGGAACCGGAGGTCAGTGCCATCTTTGGCTCTATTACTGCGGAGTCCGACTGGATGGTTCTGCGCAATAAATGCATTATCGCCCTCATGTATGACAGCGGCCTGCGCCAGTCTGAAGTCTGTACGCTCCGCCGCTCCCGGATATCCTATGCCGATAACCGGATGGTTGTTCGTGGTAAGGGCGATAAGGAGCGCACGGTTCCGCTGGGCCTCCTGACACAGCGTTTCATGAAAGGCTATGTTGCCATGTGTCCTTATCGTTCGGATGTGCTCTTTGTAAACCGCCGCGGAGAGCCCCTGACCGGGAATGCCGTTAAGCTAATGGTTGCCAAACTGGCTGGCTGCCTGCCCTTTGAGCTTTCTTCCCATAAACTCCGACACAACTTCGCCACCAATTACTGCATTGATCAATATGAGCACAAGGGTCAAGTGGACATATATCGCCTCATGTACATCATGGGCCATGAGGACGTTGAAACCACCAGACGCTACCTCCACTTTGCCTATGAGGTCATAGCAAGCCGCGATTCCATATCCCACTTGGACAAGTTGGGGCTTTCGGATCCGGGCGCGGAGTCCTGACTGCCATGTCGCCTTGATATGGCCCTGCAGGTTCCGTTTCCGGATTTTCTTTATCGGTTTTCGGCCTGGTTCTGCAGTCGTCTTTCCGTCTTTTTCCACTCTCTTATCCGTTATCTCCCATGCCCGCCGGCACTACCTGATTTTTTCCGCGTCCTCCTCCGGCCACAAAAAAAGAACCGTCCCCAAGGCTCATATGTCCTCAAAAACAGTCCTTACAATGCGCCATCAGGGGCTCGAACCCTGGACACCCTGATTAAGAGTCAGAGTATATTTTACCAGAATCATGTGAAAATATAGGCTTTTATAGTAGTATATGAGACAAAAGTGAGACATCTGAAATTTCAGCTATTGGAGGCAGGATTGCCCTGCCTCCATCATATATTTATGCGTTGACAATAATTGCATCGTCAAACCCTGCCGCCTTTGCCCTCGCAAGCACAGCTTCGGCATTGCTTGTGACGTAATAAGCTCCCAGCTGCACCCGTTTCAGCCGCCTATTATCACCAACTGCCGTCTCTTCCCCAGGAGCCATCGGCTCCTGGTCGGCATCAGGCTGCTGTACCTGTACCCGCTGGCCAGTGATGCCAAAGACAATTGCCTCTGCCATCTTCTGGCAATCGTAGAGTTGTACATCGTCCTTATCATCGACAAAACAGCATTCCACCAGCATAGCAGGTGACTTTGTGTTCCGGAGCACATACAGGCCTGTGCTGTATTTCACCCCGCGATTTTTAAAGCCCAGTCCAGCAATAGCCCGGCACACCTTTTCCGCATAGGCTTTCGCTTTGCCGGAAGAATTGTATACATACACTTCCACCCCTGTAGTTTTTCCGTTCCCGGTATGGTCTTTTGCCCCGGAATTAAGATGGATGCTCACATCCAGATCCACCTCATGCGCATTACAGAGTGCTACGATCTTACGCAGATTGTCATTAACTCCTGATGCATTATCTATTGTACAGTCGTATACCGTGTGGCCAAGCTGCCGGAGCATGGCAATCACCGCATCTTTCACACGCCGTGCCTCCGTAGACTCCCTTATAAAGCCAATTGCCCCGCAAGCTACTCTCCCATCCGCATTATGCCCAGCATGTACATTAATCCTCATAATCCCCATCCTCCTTTTCATCAGCAACTTTGGCTTTGTCCTCCACCTGTTTCCGAATGTACTTCACAATGGGAAGCAGGAACGGGGGCATACGGACGCCGATATCCAGCATGTTCTCCAGGATGCTGATAATCTCATTGACCACAAGCCATACCGCTACTATAGTGGCGACCACAAAGGGAATCGCAAAGTCAATGCCGGCACACTCGATAGCATAGTTGATCAGGATGTCGACCCATGCTCCCACCAGAACCAGCAGCCACTGGCACACCTTCTTTATGATTCCCCTGATGCCCTTATAGCTGCTGATTGTCTCCGTCCTGTACGGCACGGCCAGCAGTCCCGTGGCATAGTCAATCACATTACAGCCGACCATTAGAAATACCGGCACGGCCAGGATACCCAGCCAGCCCATAAGCGCTGACACTGCAGCAGTTACAGCTATTTTTGCTTTATTCATATATTTTTCCCTCCTGTCATGAATGTTCGACATTATGCAACTATTGGCGAGAATGAAATCGACACATCATTTCCGTCAGCCGCACTGTTACGCCAGCACTCCAAAAAAATGTAATTGACCCCTTTCACAAGCTGCAGGACTTTCCGAATGTCGTCTTCCTTAGATGCAGTGTCTTCATAGGCTTCTTCATCATTAAAATATACAGAAAGAGAACAAGCCGAGCCTTTGTACAAATCCATAATCGCCTTGCAAGGTTCCGGCACCTTGATGGCCAGGAACAGGCTCATCTTATTTTCCGCGCCACTGCCCATGACATCTGCGGTCCATGATCTGTCACCCTCTACGAAGTTGCCATTACATTCCACAGTCTGCCATTGATATGTCTTAAGGGACTCCCCAGGCTCCTCTGTTCTGCTGCTCCCAAACGCAATGACGTCCTCGCTTTCCGGAACGATGTATCCCCAGTTTCCGTCCGCATCCATTCCGAACCTCAGTCCCCCTATTGCAGAAGCACATTCATCCTGTACCGCCCTTATGGCGTCCTCGACTTTCTTCAGCTTTCCGAGAACCTCCGTTACGTCATAGGCGTTCAGGTCGTGCAGCATCCTTGAGAGCTCAGCCGCTGTGGCATCGTATCCCTGCATCATTTCCGCCATGCGTTGGTACTGCGCAATAATGGCCAGGAACACGTCATCGCTGGGCTCGGTGCTGACCGTATCACCTGATATGGCTCCCTGCCGGATATATATCCTTTCTACCGTCGACGTCATCACACTGGATCCGCTGACCCCAAACACGCCAATGTACATATTCCCTTCCCTGCCCATGGCCTGCGCCGGAATCCTGCAGCTCCCATCGCCTCCCAGCACCGCATATTGGACATTTTTCTTGTCCTGGTAGAAGACCCCTGTCTTCGTGAACCCATCCCATGTATCATCAAAAGAAAACTTGCATGTGTCGTAGCTTATGTCTCCACTAGAAATAATCTCCTGATTCTGTATTGATAGCAGCTGTCTCTCTAACAAGACCTCTATCTGTGCCATAGCCTCAACTCCTTCCTAAAATTATAGGGACAAATTTGCCTCCTGCTGCCCTTGTCATCTGCATATATGCATCCCTTTCTTCGATTTCATAAATCGAAATTATCCTCCAGAAAGCTAGACGATGTTGTAATCTCCACCGTCTGACTCGCACTGCTGCTTGTCGTACTTGAAACGGAGGTCACAAAATCTATTGTTACCGTACCAACGCTTTGTGACGTTGTACTAATCTGGACCGAGATCTCCTTTGTGGATAGTTTCGATGCCTGCTTTGTAGTAGTGTATGAATACCGTACCGAACTGGAGTAGTTAAGCTTTGCCAGATAATCGTCACTGCGCGTTGATGTCCATCCCCATGTTGACTTCTGCGTTTGGTACATAGTGGTCCTGGACGAATTAAGTCTGGAAATCGTTTCATGATACGTTGTATAATAATTATAGGTATAACTAGATAGTGTGCTAAAAGTGTTTGTTCCAGACAGCCTCGTGGTCGACACATTTCCAACCAGCCCGTCTATTCCGGCTCCTCTCTCCGTTCCAGAAACAGACCCATAGCCAATCGTTTTCGATGCTGTTCCTGACGAGGTAAGGATACTTGTTTTTACCGTGGAATACGACTTATAGCCCGCGGCAACGGTAAATGTATTTAAACTTACCTTAACTGTACCAGACTTTGATGTCGAAGTCCTATGCGTGTATGTTGTAGAATACGTTGATGACGAAGTCGAAGACACCGTCCGCAAAAAGGTAGAGACCTGCGTTTCCGCCGAAGTGCCCCATACAGTTTCCTGTACTACAGAACGGCCCGTTGTTGTGGTCTGATAGCTTTCCGTTTTCGAAGTCTTGGACGAACTTAAAGAGGATACTGAGGTAGACACGGACGTGAACACCGATTTCGTCCCAATTTCCGTTCTGGACACGCTCTTTGATCCGCTCCTGCCAATATATGCAACATTTCCGTCAATACGCATCCTAAGTCCGCAATAAGCGGAAGCGCTGGATTTCGTGGTCAGACCATATCTGATGACATCATTCGGCCCTGTCCCGGTCCGAATACACAGCTTCTTCGTACCAGCGGACGGATTTACATACTGTGTCCCGGAATATTCAACTCTTCCGTTTCTTCCGTTGGAGACTAGATATCCCATACCCTTACACCATCCACAAATTTCATTGTCTTCTTACTTTCAAGGAGCTGTGAAAAGTCCCAGCCCAACTCATCACATCCATCTTTGATATAACTGTCGAACTCAACCCATGGCTCCGTGAACATCACGTCCGTGTTGTTTTTTACCAGATAATACTGTTCGATTTTCTGTGTATAGCCATACTGGTGGTACTGCCTCTTCACTCTTTTCCGGAGCTTGTTGCAGGAATCCCGCAATAAATACCAGTCCAATTCCAGTTTTGGTACATAGTCCGTCTCCGCCACATGCCGAACAAAAGACAGAAATGTGAAGTACGAATACATCGTCATATTCAGAAGCGTATCATTGTATCTCTTTTCCCGCTCCTGTGTCCATTCTATCCCATTGGCTGACGTGTCCCTCATATACTTCAATATGTTCACAGAGCCTCCCATCGTATATCCTGAAAGCATATAGCCATAATGCGGATCTGCCCTGGACTGCGACCCCTCGTTCGGATACCAGAGATAGTATATCCCGCTGTTGTCCAGCAGGATGCTCTGAAAGTCCGGGTCATTGTCCAGCGCATAGAAGAAGCATGACATCCAGAAATAATCCTCTGCATGGCGCGACTGTTCCTCATTGAACCGCACATTGTGCTTTTTGATGAACTCCCTGCTGTATAGCTTCGAATTCACCCAGACCCTGTTTGTATTGTCTATCGTATAGCTGCTGTTATTGTCAAACGCGAACAATGGGCCAGATACCAGCGCTACAGGCCTCGCGTCCTCTTTCTGGACCGGATTCCCGCAGCTATCGCACACGATGCCTCCATTGTCCGTAAACACGAAATTCGCGCATTGCGCAGCTCCAACGAACTGTGACACAGCCACGCCGTTCCCTATCTGATCATCCTCATCCATGAACATGAAATATTCGTGGCCCGTGTTATCTATCCCGAACTGCCTGGCAAGCCCCTGTCCGCCGTTCTTCGGTGTGCGTATGCATCGTATGTCTATAAAATTGCTGTACTTGTCCACCAGATCCTGATAGTCGCAGTCGGTATTCGGGCTGCAGTCATTCACAAGCGTGACATGTATGAACTCCTTGTGCCACTGCACCGCTATCGAAGCGATCCCTTTCTCAATAATCTCAGGACTTCCATAGCAAGGTATGATCAAGTCTATGTCGAACATCCAGACCTCCTTTCATTCAATCCAGATCCCTCCCACCATCTCGGATGGAGAACCCGAAATAATCGCGCTTACCATGAGAGGCTCACCGTCAGCGCACCAGAGAGCCCTTTCTTCCGCCCGTTCCACAGATGAAACAACAGATACCTCATTGAGCCCATAGGAAACCTCCCCGTCATCCGCAGCGAACCAGATAGCCCCGTCCAGTCCTGACGGAAACGCTCCTATCAGGAACTGCCTGGTATATTCGGAACCGCCTGTCTTAAAAGGGACTACTGTATCAGCACCTGGCGGGATATATCCCCACTTCCCTTCGCCATCCTGTCCGAAAGAGAGCCCGCCTAAAAACGGCGCCGTCGCCACCGCATCCTTGACAATCTCCTCCACCCTGTCCTCTTTCGGATACTCAGCCAGCATCTCCCCGGCTTTCTCCTCAGAGATGTACCCGGCGTCATTTTCCAGGGCGCTGACTTTCTGCGGCGCTGCCTCCTGCTGCCCGCCTCCGCTCCCCATGCCACTGAGCACCCTCCTGCTGGCCCCCAGATAGTAGACGGAGTCCTGCGGGGATGCAATGGAGATGTCCGCCTTGGTAAGCAGATACCTCCCGTCAATACCGTGCGGCCTGCTCACTACTTGGACATATTCGCAGATGTCCAGAGCCTCCACCTCCGGATCCGTCAGGTGCAGGTCCACGGCTTTCACCTCATAGCTTTCGCTCAGCGCCGCCATGGAGCCGTACAGCCGCTCCTGCGCTTTCTTCAGCAGGTTCTCCGGCAGCGTCACGTCCTCCCACACAGACTCGTTTGCAGGGGCGAAGATGATGCCGCATTCCGCCGCCCTTTCCGCATTGACCAGGTATGTCCTCCCTCCATTCACCGAAGCGATGTCTACCTTTTTCCCATCCACCTCCGCCCCTACGGGCCGGATGGCAGTGTATGTCTCGGAGGCGTCCGACTCCTGGGACAGACTGATGATGTTTTTCGCGAACGTTATGCTTTGGGAGGATATTTTTTCATAATCTTCCAGCCAATCCACATAGGCAGTGTCCCCCTCATAGCGTACCCGGATATGCCCGCCCAGGCTTGAACGGAAACACTTCTCCTTTAAGGCGCTCCATGTGTCCATCGTCCCCTCGCTGCTCCGGACAATGTAGTCGTTGCTGTCCCGGACTGTGACTTTCCCCACCATGAACTGCTGCCATGGCATCACCTGCGCATTGTGGTTCTCTACGAGCATCCGGAATAGTTCCTCCGGGCTGCCCTGGAACGAGAACGGCTCCATATAGGAGTCATTGAAGAGCGCCAGGTGCCCCTCCACTTCCACCGTCCGGCCGTTTCGGAAGTCTTTCATGTCCTTGATGGCACGCCCCTTGAAGATGGCGCTTCCATCCCTGTACATCGTGATCAAGGGATAGAGCTTCCGTATGCTCTCCTGGTTCAGGTTGTCCTGGTATACTTTAAATGTCAGGCTCCCTGCCGCATTATCCTCCAGGACAAGCTTCGGGGCCACCAGCTTCAGTTGCGGGTGCAGTGGATGATAGATTGTGCTCTCCCCGCTTTTGATAATGATCATGCCAGCCTCCCTTTCCTGTAGGAGAACCTGACTTTGCCGTTTCCGGACAGACGGATTCTGTTTATCCCCTCTCTCAGTGTGACCTCCGGCATCTGGTATACACCCGGCCCCATCCTATAGCGGATCCCTCCATAGACCAGCTGGACATTCCCCTCCACCTCTATCCTCGGCATGACGGGCATCCTGTCATTCTGCAGCAACACCTCTTTTTCCGTTCCGGATACCCTCTCCTCATGGACGCTCTCCCTCCTTTCGTATTTGTAGGGCTGTACTCTGGCTGTGAAGTAGGCCTCGTACAGCCTGCCGTCCTGCTCCACTTTGGTGCAGGAGACCCTGCCGTCATAGCAGCGCTCCGGCTCCCGCTCCAGCACGATCTCCATCCTCTTTCCATGGAGGTCGTCTTTCATCCGTTCTGCCTTTTCAGGGGAGAATAAGGTGAACTTGAACTCTATCCTTGCATCCTCATAAGCCACGCCTCCCACCGCCTCCGTCAGGTCTATGGCAGAGTCCCCTCCGTCAATGTCCACGTAGACCTCCTTGACTGCAGGCGGCGCGACCCTGGCATAGTTCATGATGGCACCGTAGTCCTCTCTGGAATACCTGTCTCCGAATACTGCGCCGTACATCATCTCCACCTCCCGTCTGTATGCCGCTTCCATCCAAGCTCCTCGTCCATGGGCCCTGACAGTTCTCCCACCAGGACCCCCGTGTCCAGCACCAATTGCTTGCTGGCGCATCCCGGCAGGTATGCAGCCAGGAGATCGAAGATTTGTTTCAGGAGCCCATAAATTTGGTAATTCTCCTGGGCAACTGCTGCCGATATCATCCTCATCAGCGTCTCCGTGCCGCCTACCACCTCGCTCCCCGCCTCGCCGCCCGCCATGACCTGGCCGGAGCGGTTGATGCCGAACGCGGTGGGCTTGTCCATGATCATCGGCGCGTCCATGGCTTTCTTGTACCATTCCACACCCAACTTAGGCAGGCCGGGCAGCCCCATCTTGGTGGCCAGAGATCCCAATATGCCGTCCTTGTCCCACTCCACGGAAAAGTGCGGCAGCTTGATCTTAGGAAGTTTCCAGTCAAACTCCATAAATCCCTTTATCTTGTCTACAATGCCTTTCACGACCTCCTGCACTCCTGAAAAAATGGAAGACATCTTCTCCCCAAAGCTTTCAAACTTGGAGAATATGGCTTCTCCTATCTCCGCAAAGTTTCCTGCTACTTTCTCTTTCAGCGCACTGACTGCGGCAGCGCCTTTCTCTTTCAGTTTCCCGAATCCGGCCTCGGCTTTCTCCGCCATGTCCGATATCCTGTCCACCGCATTGTCCCTCAGCTGGGAAAGCTTATTTCCTACCTTTTCCCTGATCTCCTCAGCCTCGGATACAATCTTCTCCCTTGCCGCGGAGAACTTCTCCGACCACCTTTCTTTCAAATCGCTGAATTTCTCTGCAGCGCGTTCTTTCATGTCCTGAAAGCCTGTAACCACATTTTCTTTCATCTCGGATATCTTTCGCGAGACATTGTCTTTCATCTCTCCTATGCCAGAGATCGCCCTTTCTTTCAGAGATGATATTTTTTCGGCCGCTGCTCCTTTCAGCTCTTCGAATTTATCTACTGCCTTATCTTTCAGGGACATTACCTTTTCCACCGTTTTCTCTTTCAGTTCTCCAAATTTACTGACTGCTTTTTCTTTCAGTTCTTCGGCTTTGCTGCCGATTGCCTCCGTCAGTTCATGGAATTTGGCCGATGCTTTCTCTTTCAGGTCGGAAAAGAATCCTTTGATGCCGTCAACTGCACCGCCTACCGTGTCCTTAATCGCGCCCCATGCCTTACCGGCCCATGCACATATCTCGTCCCAGTTCTTATATAACGCCACTCCCGCTGCTACCAGGGCAGTGACCACGCCGATTACAGCCAGCACAGGAGCCCCGACTGAAGCTATGGCCGGAATCAATGTCGTCCAGATAAAAGATGCCGCTGTGCTGAACAGCCCTATCACTTTCGTTGCTCCCGTGAGCAAACCTCCACCTATCTTTATGATCCCGCTGATTCCTCCCGACAGCTTTCCACCGATAGCTACGATATTGCCTACTACAGAAACACCTTTCCCAAAAATCGACAGCAGCGGGCCTACTACCGCCATCAACAGGCCAATCTTGACAATCAGCTCTTTGGTTCCATCATCCAGCCCCTTAAACCATTCCGCAAACTCGTGCACTTTCTCTGCGCCCTTTTCCAGATATGGCACCAGCATCTCAATAATAGTCCCGCCCAAGTCTATCAACACATTCTTTGCTTCATTTATGGCTTTCTGGGCCTTAAACGAAGTCGTCTCCAGTTTCCCGAATGCTGTCTCGGTGGATCCGGTCACATCGTTCATCTCAGCCAATCTGCCGTTGAACACATCTGCGCTTTCCCCCAGCAGCGTGACCCCTGCCTTTGCAGCTTCTGCACTCCCCCACATATCGTTGAATGCAAGGTTCTGCTCTCTTGCAGCTTTATCTACCAGCTCCAGGCAGTCCCCAAGGGAATAGCCCTCGTCCATCAGTTCTGCAAAAGACTTTCCTGTCTTTTCTTTCAGGACATCCGACACTTTCGTTCCGCTCTTGCCCAGCTCATTAAGCATGGAATTAATGTAAGTAGTGGACTCTGCCGTAGCGATACCCTTGGCTGTCGTAATCGTATACGCCGAAGCCACCTGCTCCAAGGACACGTTGTAAGACTTCGCCGTAGGAATAACCTTGCCCATGGAGGAGGACAGATCCGCTACCGTCGTCTTTCCCAGATTCTGTGTCTGTATCAAGACATCCGAAACCCTGGTCACCTCTCCGGCCTCCATACCATAGGCATTCATAATTGTTGTGAGCACATCCAGTGACTGGCCTGTTTCGGCAAAGCCGGCCCGGGCCAGCTTCGTGGAATTACTGACGAAATTCACCGCATCCGCCGTCTTCTGTCCTGCAGATATGGCATTGTAGACATCCTCGGCAATGGCGGCAGCACTAATGCCTGTCTGATCGGATAATCCAAGAATAGCAGCCCGCATGTCGTCCATTGACATCTCGGATTCGTCCGCGATTGTAGAAACCTTTGCCATGGCGTCCTCAAATGACGATGCAGACACTACCGAGGCAGTGCCAAGAGCTGTCACACCCGCCGTGACTGTCTTTGTCAGCTTCCCACCCATATCAGAGATACCTTTTCCATACTTCTCTATCTTTGAGCCCAGCTTTTCCGCGGCCTGCTCCACTTTCTGCATGCTTTTCTCTGCGGCATCTGTATCTATGAATATCGATCCGAACAGTTTAAACAGTTCCATCTACGTCACCCGATTATCCCTTTCACGCCCTCCAGGATCTCCGCTGCCGACCGTCCGTCCCCGGCCTCCTTTGTGCCGGATTCGGCAGAAAGCTCTGCCCTGAACTCCTCGAACCCCATGACCTCCTGGTACATGACGGCCCACCGCAGGAACAGCCTGTCCTCCTCTTCGGCATCCGATGCATGGCATATCATCTCGCAGCCGGCGGCGAAAGGCATGGCCAGGACACTGGCCGCGCCGCCTCCGTACCGCCGGTACACCAGATCCTCCAGCCTTACAGCTTCTCGGCAAAATCGGATGCCGAACGCAAAAAATTTGCCACGTTATTCTCCTCGCATATCCGCCGGATGTCCTCTATGAGGCCGTCCAGGGACCGGTTCCTGATATCCTCGGGCTTGTTTTCGCAGATACCCGCCATCAGATCATAGAACTGTTCCTCTGCCTGCTGGCTGGTGCAGGAGGCAAGGACTTTCATGGCTGCATCTACCCATATGCCTCCTTTGTCTGCCTCTCCCTTATCGGTGCTTTCAGCCACGGCCTCCCCTTTGGCCGCATCTCCCTTATGGGCGTCCATGGCCGCATCCTCTTTTTTGGCCGCCTTATAGGCATCCATGACCGCCTCCATCACGTTGGCATTCTTCAGCAGACGCGCCATTTTGAACACGTCCCCGGTATTTATCTTCCTCAAACTCCGGCACCTCCCTCCACGGTCTCCCCGCCACTCTCACCAGGCTGTCCCCCCTGTGTTTTTGGGTACATTATTTTGAACGGCGGGCTGTCCAGGTCATCGTCCGTGTAATGTCCGTAGAACGTCATCGGTATCGTTGCCTCGCCCTTGTCCTGCACGGTCAGCTTCAGCCCCTCCGTGTTCAGCCCATTGTAGACCTGGATGATGACCGGCTCGTTGCTGCCGCTCAGAGTGCCCACCCAGGTCACATTGTCCAGGTAGTCCTCCAGGTCTATGGCCGCATTCCCCGTGATCACGTCATATTTCTCGTCGGATTCCGTGTCCACGGTAGCTGCTCCAAGCGCCGCCTTAATGGATTCTGCCGTGGTCTCCAGAACCGTGGCTTTCAGGTACACGTCCCAGGAGTCGATAGTCTCCAGGCCTTTCGCCCGCCCTTTCACGCCGTCCACCTCGATCTGCCTAATCGAAGCCACTGCCGAAAACTCGCCCCCGCCTTTCGTAGCCCCAATCAGCTTCCCAGCTTTTACGGCCGAGTCGAACGTATCGTTGGAAATCCCGCCCTCCTCATATGTAAAATTCTTGAAGAATGCACCTGCGTCCAGCAGCAGATGCTCCGCTGTCTTTTTGGTAAAGCCTGAATACGATCTCTTCTTTCCTTTTCCCATTTCAATCCTCCATTTCGTAGACACGCATCTCGAACTGCTCCCGCACCCGCTTAATCGTCTTGTCCGGATCCTGGACGTTCTGGCGCGCCCCTTTGAATATCCTGATCAGATACCCCTCTGTCATAAAGTTGCACCGGTGCAACTGGCTTTCCAGATTGTCCATCATGTTTTCGGCCCTGGAATAGTACGGATGCTGATCCCAAGCATTGACCTCCAGTGTATAAACCTGCTGCCCGGCTTCCTCCGTCAGCCTCCTGGCAGAAAAGACCATGTATGGATATGCCGCATCCTCCGGAGCCTCTTCATGGTAGGCTCCGGTCAGTTCCTCCAGCACTTTCTCCAGGCTCTCCATCAGTCCTCACCGCCTCCCTGATACTCTTCATCGCTGATCAGCGCCAGGGCTCTTGCTTCATCCTCCAAAGCCGACAGGTATTGGCTTTCTATCCTGATGATGTCCGGGATATTGTCCTGTACGGCGTTTGTCAGGATTCCATGCTTCTTCATTTTGCTGGATCCCAACTCCTGCTCCGTGCCGTACCATGTCCCATGCTTTATGCCCACCAGCAGATCGCCCTCGTTTTTCCTGGCCCAGTACTGGAAAGCCCCCTTAGATCCCCTGACCCGCCTGGACTTCTTCATGCTGTTGTGGTACAGCTTTTGTGCAGCCTTGTTGGACGTAATGCACACGTATTTGCCCACATCCCTAAGGGCTGCACGGGTCAATTCCTTGATGGTATAGGCACACCTGTCCACGTTCGACACAATCTTCAGGCCATCCTTAGTCACCCTTGTCACTGACGGCGGCAATGGCATCCCTCACACCTCCATAACATGTAATCTCCAGCTCGTTGCCGGCGGTACGGTACGTCCTCAGGACAGTGTACCTGATCCCCTCGTGGATCAAGTACCTCTGCCCCTGGTAGTCCATATAATCCGTCAACTTGAACTTGATCTCTGGTTTTTGCCCAGCTGTCTGTGCTTGGTAGAACTCGCTCTGTCCGATGGACTTCAGCTCCGCGAATACAGCATCCGACAGCTGCAGTTCCATAGCATGATCCCCATAGGAATCCTTTCCGCCTGATGCCGCCGGCACCATGTCGGCAAAATATATCATTTCATCCCGCATTTGTACTCCTCCGCCATGCTCATGGCGTCCCGCAGCCCCTCATAGTTCCGCCGGAATTGCTCCCCCTTGCCCAAATAGTCGAACTGTGCCTTGCAGTACAGCTCCACAGCCTTGTCCACCAGGGCATCGTCCGCCTCCGGGTCGATGCCCACCCGGCCCATGTCCAGCCGGGCGGCCTCGATGTTGCTGGCGATGTCATCGTCCATGCGGGAGTGGCTGATACGCATCTTTTTCCTCACCTGTTCGGCCGTTATCATGGCCTACACCCCCATTCCCGGGCTGCAGCTGCTCAGGCTCCGGCAGCCGCGGCCTCTTTCAGCAGCGCATGTGCCTTGCTGGTCACTACGTTCCCGTCCATGATCGCATAGCCCACGTAGTCCGTAGTGCGCAGCTTCACATGGTCTTCTGTCATCATGCCGATCTCCTTGTTGACGTTCAGGTGGTACCCGTCATTCGCGTTGGAAAGCAGGATCTCCCCGTCTTTCATGGAGTCGTCCTCTTTCACGGGCATTCCGAGGATCCGGAACTGCCCCTGGTTCGTCACGTCCGGGACGAACAGCGGACGCTTGTTCTGGTCCTGGATCATGGCGATCTTGTTCCATATGGTGAAAGAGTTGGCATAGATGGCCAGGCCTGCGCCGTATCCGGACTTGATCTTCGCCCTGGTCTTTACGATGTCATCGTATTTGGGTATGGATCCCTTTGCATATTCCACCACCTGGGGAGTCCCCTCCTCCGCCTCCAATGCCGTGACCGTCCCCATGGGCTCCGGCTTGCCGGATGCAGCTTTCTCTCCTGCGCCATGGGTGGCGCCGTACCCGGCTGCCGCGCCCATCTTTTTGGCAATCCTGCGCTGGATGTAAGGGATGAAGTCCTCGATTGCCATCTCGCGCAGCTTCCAGGACACGGTGATTGCCCTGGACAGCTCGCAGCCGCCAAGCGTGTACTCCTTAAAGGTCTCTTTCCCGTCTTCCGTCTGAGTCCCCTCTTCATACCAGGTTGCCTCGGAAGAGGAATCCTCCTGGATCATGGTGAGCAGTCCATTGACATAGGTCTTTGACACATCTGCAAAGTAGGGGTAGTACTCCCCTGCCATCTCCCAGATCCCATTGCTGACATTCTCCGGAATCACCACAGTGGTATTATTCGTGGTATGGGTATATGCCTCATTTACCAGCAGGAAACTGTCTTTCTCATTGTCGCGCATGGGCTTCCCCATGAGGTGCTTCGCCCATGCGCTCTTATACTCCTCCGACTTCCATGCCTTTATCTTCGGGTCGTCATCACCGGGATCCTCCTCCCCTCCAAAGGACTCGTCCATGTCCCCTACCGGGTTCTTTGCCGTCTGGATGCCGTTGAGCGCCGCAAAGTTCGCTTCGGCCTGTGCGATGGCATCCCATTTCTCATCCAGCGCTTTCACTTCATCCATTTTGGCGTTGGCCTCTTCCACTTTCCCTGCGTCCAGGAGCCCCTGGGCTTCTTCCATCAGTTTCCTCCGCATTGCTTCATACTGCTTTTTGTTCATGCTCTTCTTTCTCCTTTCGCTTGCAGCTTTAAAAAATTCAATCTTGCATTGGCCATCCGGGATGATTCCGGTTCCCCTGCTCCCTCTCTCATGGCCCTGTCCGCTTTCTCCATCTGCTCTTTTGTGGGCAGGGAGAACAAGGGGCCTGCCGTCATCGGGGCGGCTTCCTTTCCGTCCCGGAACATCACTGCGTCCACCAGCCCGCGCTCTACCGCCTGGTCTGCTGTCAGCCAGGTGGTGTGCTCCATCATCTGCAGGGCCTCCTCTTCCGTCATGCCGCTCTTGTCCACGTAGGCGCTGCACAGGGCCCTGTCAGCCGTCCGCAGCACCTCGGCCGTGTGCTCCAGGCTGTTGTGGTTCCCCTCCACGTATGTGGATACACAGTGCACCATCATCAGCGCCGTAGGCGACATCTCGCAGTAGGCCGCCATGGCGGCCACGCTGGCGGCGCTGCAGGCCTCCCCTGTGATGTAGATCTTCACATTGTCTTTCCTGCCCTTTAAGAGCGTGTAGATCTCTGATCCCACGTCTATCACGCCCCCCGGGGAATTTATGTACACTTCGATTTCATCCCCATCCCGGAAAGCATCCATCACCTGCTGCACGTCTTTCGGACAGGTGCAGTCCTCCCCGAAAAAATCATAATACCATTTGTAGTCGTTCGGGACCATCACGCCCCGGATGTTTATCCTGTGCTTCATCCTTATCCCTTTCCGCAGCTTCCAGGAGCCGCTCCTCCTGCCCGCCAGGAGCAGTCTGTTTTTCTGCCGTACCAGGCTCTGTAAGAACAGCACCCGGGAAAAGTATTCCCGGACTTGCCCTGTCCGCTTCCAGCAGCTTCTCCATCACTCCCGCCATGGCTTCGACTTTTCCTGCCTCCAGCGCCTCCGCCATCCCCAGCAGCCTTTCCGCCATGTCCACCACCTGTGTGTCCAGCCTCCTGATGGGCTGGTCGCCGCCCTCCACCGGTGCCATGTTCATCACTGCCCGCCACTCGTTCGGTGTCATGGCTCCGCGGTCCACCATGGCCTGCATGGCAAGCTTGGACTGCAGGCTTGCACACTGCAGGTTGCTGGCCTCGAAGACGATCCGGTTCCCACAGCCCCTCTCCCTCCGGGAAAACAACCTGACGGAGTACGTCTCCCCCATCTGCACGGCCAGCGGCTCCACCTCCGCCTCGTAATAGGCGTTCCATTCGTCCTCCGTCCATCTGGACTGGATGATCTTTTCGTTTGTATTGAAGAACGAGTATATCCTGTTTATTGTCTCCTTTGTCTGCAGGGCATTGGGCACATAGTCTTTCGGCTCTATCCGCGTGGCCGTGGCCTTGGAGTCCACGCCGGCGGCTCCGAAAGTGTCGCTTTCCACACTCAGGTAGTTGTCCACGAACTCTTTCACATTCTTTTTGATGTCCTCCGGCCGCATGGCGCTGGTGAACGTCAGCAGCCACCGGACGATCCCGCTGTTTCGGATTGCCTTGACGATTCCCTGGTCTATGGTGCCTATGACCTCCATCATGGATGCCAGCGCAGACGCCGGACTTTCCCCGAAAATGTCATGCTCGTTAAAGTCCTGGCGCAGATGGATGATCTGGTCATATAAAAATGTCCCCGTCTTCCCGTTCCGGTATTGGAACTTCAGGCATAACTCGTCATTCACATACTTCGTCTCGCACATCACGCAGGGAATCGGGTACAGCTGCATGGGCTTGCCGTTCACGTCCCGCACGATCAGTATGAACGCATTGTTGTTCAGGCACAGCTGCGTGGCCACCTTTTCCTGGAACTGCTGCCCTGTCATGAAAGGGTTCGGCTCGGACAGCAGGAACCGTATGTTCGCGTCCGGATTCACTTTCAGCCCTCCGGTATCCGCCCGGATGTGCTTCCCGACCAACTTCCCCGCCGCTTTCACTTTCGGCCGGATACAGGCCCTCACGATATCGCTGTCATACAGCTTTCCGTTCCATGAGTAATAATGCTCCCCATATGTGGTGACCATCTGCATCACGTTCCTGTCCACCTTTTCGGCTTTCATCCTCTTCTTGAAAGGCCACATCCATATCCCTCCTAAATCATGCTCAAATATTCATCTTCTTTGTCCTGTAGCACCACATATGCATTAATCAGGGCAAGCGTACCGTCAATCCGGTTCCTCGAATCCATACCCTTTACCGGCTGTATGTTCCCATTTATGTCTGTCTTTACCTGGGTGTTTGCCAGGCACCATTTATCAATTGGATTATTGCCATACACAATCAGTTTCTGATCCAAGTCAGATGCCAAGTCTTTCATTGGCGCTGAAAGCGTGCATACCCCCTGTCTTACCGGAACCATCGCTTTCCTCCCGAATTCCGCCTCAAATTCTCTTAGGGTTGAATCATCTATGTGCCATGGATCATATCCTATGTACAGCATGTAGATGTCATCTATGTCTCGTATCTCCTTGAACCATTCCACAAATATCTTCTTATCACATTTCGCTCCCGGGCATGTCCTCATATATCCTTGGCTCACCCACAAGCTGTATGGCACCGAATCCCTCCCACGTCGGTTCCCTTTCCTTTCCTCTTCTTCCAGAACCTTTTCAGGAATCCAGTACATGCTCTTCACATAAATGTGCGTATCGTCCCGCTTCATGCATAGACACTTTGCTGCATTCAGGTCCACCTTGTCCGCCGCGTCAAATCCGCCGATTCCATACCGGAACGCATATTCAGGCAGAGTCTCCTCATTATTCAGCGTCTCAAATGTCAGCCATGCAGCCTGGCTGGTCTGCTTCATGTTGAAGTCCTTGACCAATACCGTAGGCTTGAACGCCGGATCGTCCTTTGCCTTGCTTACCATCTGCCTTAGATAGTCGTGCGACTTGATGGTACCTATTCCCGGATTCGCCTTGATCCAGCATTCCTCATCGTCCCATTCGTCTATATTGTCAAGCTCATAAATGAACGGCAGGAAACGCTTGCTGTCCTCCGCCAGTCCATCATGTAGGAATCGGTCCGCATATTCATACTGGGCATCGAAGATGCTCTCCCTGACGAACCCATTTGTGGAGATGCAGAAAAGGAGCGGCTGCCTCCTTGCTCCCATGGACTGCTTCATCAAGTCATAAAGATCCCTGTTTTTTATCGCCCCCAGTTCATCAATTATGACGGCATGCGCGTCAAGGCTGTCCAGTGTGTTTACGTTGCTCCCTAAGGCCCTTACGAAACCCATGTTACCAGGAAAGTATAGGTCAACCGCCCTCTTCCTTATGTGTTTCTTCAGTAGTGGGCTCTGCATCCGCATGTTGCACGCCGCAGTATAGCCTTTCTTTGCCTGGTCCAGCTTGGTGGCAACATTATATATCTCCGGAGCCCCCTCCCTGTCGTTCACAAGGAGATCCAACTCAACGGCGGCACATTCTGTGGTCTTTCCGTTCTTCCTGCCTTCAATGACCATGACTTCGTTGTATTGGCGTAGGCCGTTATCGTCCACAAACCCAAATGCCGCCTGGAGCCTCGCTTTCTGAAATAGCTCCAGCTTGATTCTTTTCCCAATTGCCCCGGCAGGCACATAACAGAACTTTTCGATAAACTCTATATGTCTGTTCGCAGTCATTGGATCAAAGTGGAATTCTCCTGGCCTGAGATAGTTCTCCATTAGCTTGTGGCTTATAGCTTTCATCTTCTCGCATGCTATAATTTTACCATCCAGTATCCCACCGAAATATTCTTCGAATTCCAACATCACTTGTCACCTATAAAATCCAGAAGTTCGTCCCCATTCCCGTCTCCCTCCGGAAGCAATTCCATGAGCTGCTTCACCACTGCCGTGTAGTTCTTGATCATCGTGTTGTAGATTTCCACTTCAGGGCTCTTTTTTGTCCCCCACTGGTTCTCCCCGTTCTGATATTCTGATACCGGCCCTTTCTCAATAATCTCTTTCTGTAGGCTCGAAAGCTGTACCTCCATAAATGCGGCATTCTCAATCAGTTTTCTGACTGTCTCTTTTTTATCCGGCCTTATATCCTTGAATATCTTCTCTAGCCTTTTCAATTCTTTGGATTTCTGCGTTCTTCCTGCCATGTTCACCTACATCTTTCTTTTTATCCGGTACCACACCCCCTATACGCAAGGCACTCACCATTTTTGAAGTCCACCCCTACGGTCTCCTGGGAACGCCCCCAGGCTCCTTTTTAGGGGGGAGTGTCATGATCTCGCCGAACCTCGCGTCAAGCAGGATGACTTTCCTCCCGAACTTTTCAGCCAGTTCCTTTTCCATTTCTTCTATTGCGTCTTTTCCGCATGCCATGTTGAGCCGGATGACGATGTCCCCTTTCCCTATCATTGACACGCCGGCTTCGACAATCTGGCCGTCTTTACAATATATCCTCATCTCCTGTCCACCTCCCTCATCGATATTGGCTGGCCGTCTCCGTCAAACCTGCACAGAGGTCTGCTGCCCCCGCCTATTCCATGGCCCTCGAACCCGTCATGGCAGTCCTTGCAGACATATTCCAGGTTGCAATGGTTCAGGGATATCTCTGGCTTTATTATTGTCTCCTGGGTCAGCGGCTTCTTATGGTGCACGATATATCCTGGCTTGTCATGGCATTCTTCGCACAGTCCGCCGTCTTCCATGATCCTGCCCTTTATGTATGCATTCCTGCATGTCAGCCACCTTTTTGACCTGTAAAATGCTTTTGCCCATTCCTGTGCCATGTTGCTTTCCTCCAGCCCTTTCCCATGCAAAAGGACACGACTGCTGCCGTGTCCCACTTAGCGGAAGAGATATGCCGTTCGCACCTACCTCTTCAATTATTATTATAAATGTGCATTGTGTGAATTGTGTGCAACTTTATTAAAAAAATATAAATTCTACATTTTCTATCAATTACTTGAAAAATATTTTAAGTAATTTACGTATTTTCTATTGACATTATGTAAATTACGTAATATAATAGAATCATGGAGGAGGTGGTCAGGTGAAACGTAGGGACTTAATAAAACAGTTAGAGGCTGCCGGATATAGAGCAGACCGCGATGATGGCGGGCATACTGTTTACGAGAAGGACGGCAGCCGTCCGGTGCAAGTCCCAAGACACCGGGAAATAAACGAAAACACCGCGAAATCCATACTCAAGGTGGCAGGGCTGAGATAGGGCCCTGCTGCCATACCAAAATAAAGGAGGTCACAGACTATGGCAGAATATGTATATCCAGCCGTCTTCCATCCAAATGACGACGGTTCCTTCACCATCACTTATCCCGACCTGCCAGGCTGCATCAGTGAGGGCAAGTCCCTGGGGAACGCCATGTATATGGCACAGTCGGCATTGACCCAATGGATTGAATATCTCACAGACAAGAAGCAGGACGTCCCTATGGCAAGCGGCCTTGGCAGCTTAGAGACCGAACCAGGCGAATTTGTCAACCTAATCCGTGCCGACATCAAGGATGGCCGGGCGGTAAAGCGTACTGTCAGCATACCGAAGTGGATGGATGACAAGGTGGCCGAAACCGGCCTGAGCCTGTCCCGTGTGCTACAGGATGCGCTTAAGGAACGGCTGAATGTCGGATAGGCAGATGCCCTGGCCTTTACCGGGCCAGGGCATTTAGCTTCCTGCTGACCGTGCTCCTGTCCATATGTATGAACTTGCCTATCTCTTTCTGCGTCCTTCCCTCCAGAAAGTACATCCGGAATATCCTCCTGGTGAGACTGTCCGCTATGTCCTCTTCCACATATCTCTCTATGGCATCGCACTGCTCCTGCAGCACATAAATTCTTTTTTCGTAATGCTTCTTCTGCGCTTCCAGCCTTTCCCAGTCCACCCCTACGACGGTCTGCGGCACTGGGTATCCGCTCCGGTAATCATTTATGACGGAGCTACCGAGCATGGAGTCGCCTTCGCCCAGGTGGGCTAGCGCGTATTGTATCTCCGATATCTCCTGCTTCATGCTCCTGTATGATCCCATCTGCTTTCTTGTCATTTCTCCACTCCTCCATGCCTGCTGCCACAGAAAATCCTCGCCCTATGGAGTTGCACCAGTGCAACTCCATATAAAAAAACTACTAACCGTTTTACTGGCTAGTAGTTTCTCTTGGTCATGTCTCCTTCGACACGTAGAAATCAATGACTGCTATCACTTTCCTGACGAATTCTTTTGCTGTTTCAGGCGCGGAATGTATCTCATTCAATTTCTATTCATCATATTCCTGTCGTTGCATCCTGCTGCTCCTGACTGCCATCTCTGCAATCATGGGAATACATTCAACAAAAAGGTCATATTCTGTCATGCCACTCCACCGCTTTTCTGATAATCAAGCGGTCGACGCCCATGCTCCGAAAACATCACCATTTCACTTGCACGTTCAAAAATGGTTTTCGTGATTTCTTTTAGTGCTATTATCTCTTCGTTTGTTGCCCACAATAATGCCATCTCATCTAATCTCAGCTCGCCCTTTCTAATCTCAATCATGAATAATCTCCTTTGCCTATTGAATTTCCGCAGAAGAAAGGGTATACTAGATTTACCGTTCCCTTTGCGGA
This sequence comes from uncultured Acetatifactor sp., assembly GCA_949840885.1. Classification (GTDB taxonomy): domain Bacteria; phylum Bacillota; class Clostridia; order Lachnospirales; family Lachnospiraceae; genus Acetatifactor. Next base: position 38,727 of record CATKYJ010000017.1, on the reverse strand, counting down.
GTGGTAATCAATAACGGTTGCGAACTTTCCATGGTGAACAACCGTTATTATTATTTGCCAATTTCTTCATCAATTTTCTCATTCAACCATGTCGTCTTTGTTTTATCCTGCTCCCTCAGCTTTCTATCAAGTGCCTCTAGCTTTTCCCTGGGAACAGAAACACTAAATTGTCCAATAGTCTTACGGCGTTCTTTGAAGTAATCGGCTCTGCTTTTGTCATGCAATAACATTCACCTCCTCTATTGCTAGCTACAATATACCATGTAGCTAGCAATATGTCAATAGGCAAATTGGAATTTTTCAACTACTCGCCAATATTCGGTTGTCAAAGTGCTTTTCTTCCCTATGCTCTAGCTGCAAAAAACATCAATTTGCAACCAACTCATTCTCCAGAGAGTCAAAGTCGTACTTGTTCTGCTCAAACTGGTTGAAGCTGCTCCTTTTGCCTGCTGCCTGCTGCCCCTCTTTTATGGGAAACAGCCCTTGCCAGCAATACATAATCGATTGCTCCAGGATCTTAATAGCTACCTCTTTATCCATCCCGCCAGAGACAGTCGTGGACAATTTTTCTAATTTCCTTATGGAAAGCTCTATTGCCCTATCTGTCATAGGTTTCCTGATACCTTTCCGCATATTAATAAAATCAAGGAATGCCTGGTTGAGAGGTTCATATTGAAAATATACTACTGACTGTTTTGTTCTGCGCTGCTTCACCTTATTATTTTCCTCTACTCTACTCTCCTCTACTCTACTCTGTGCGATTATGTCAACATTTTTATCGATTATGTCTCCAGAATCTTCGGTTATGTCTACATTGCGGTTAATTTTGCCGTCATCTAATAAAAGGTACTCTTTTTTCATACTCACCTTCTCGCGCCTGGACGTGGCATTCATGTACCGCTTCTGCACCCCGTAGGACGTAAGGATACCGAACTTTTTGAAAAGCTTTTCTGAAAAAATGCTCCTTCTGATACATGCTGAGACTATTTCCTGTATTAAATTTTTACTATCTCTCGGCACACCATTCTCTGACATGAAGAGTAACAGCGAATCTTCTGACCATTCACAGTAGTAACCAAACTCACCGTATATCTTTTGGTAGAGTTTAACAACGACCGCAAAGCCCTTGAGTCCAAACTCAGCCTGTATCAATCTTACCTTTTCTTCCATCTGGCAATCTAACTCAAAGTAGTCTAACCCTACCTTGTTATTTGCCATCCTCTTATGCCCACCTACTTTCCCTACATTTAAAAATCATTTTTCTGTAAAGGATACGGTTCTGGCTCCTTTCCTTGCTTTCCTGATATTCGACCAGCCCCGCTTTTATGAGTTCGTCTCTCGCCTTTATCAAGGTAGCTTCATGACTCATTCGCGTGGCTGCCATCAAACGCAAGTTATCTACTGTCACCCACTCGCTCCACCTGTATCTGTCGCAAAAGTATATCTGCTTGTACCAAAGCAACTGTGGCGAGATTGGCAAGTAGTGAGTTTCGAGCCATTGTTCAAAAGCCAGTATCTCATCCAGATAATTCAACCAATCACTCCTTTATATATCAGCTACCTATAGTACATATTCTATACAAGCTTGATTTCGTATCCTGCTCATGGAACTCAATCAACCCTCTCTGCTCAAGTCCTTGCCTTGCCTTTAATATTCCAGAATCCGAAAGCCCTGCCAACAAAGCAATGACTTGATTAGATACATGAAACCACTCTGTCCAATTGTTTTTACTGCATATATGCAGAAGAGCCATATATAACGACACTTGCCCTGTTGGTAACGGTTCCGCTGTGACGGAATCCCAGAATCCATTGATGGCCGACATATAATTTGTCTCCACATCTGTCCCCTCCTTTCCTTGACCGATACAATTTTCTGCTAAAAGTGTCACATCCCCATGCCGCCTCAGGTACTCCAGATGGTACGGCACCCTGCGCCCGATGGCTGCTGCCCTGGTGCTGATTTCCGCTATGTATTCTTCATACAGATCCTGTTTTTCCAGGCTGTCCATGGCACCTCCTAACGCCCTTTGGCCCGTCCCATTCCACGGTCAGGGCTATTCTCCCGATGTCAACGCCAGATCTGCGTATCCTTTCCACCGTCTGCTGCCACCGTCTGTCAAAATCTTCTTGATAGCACGCCGGGAAGCCCTTCGCATTGCTGGGTCCCTTAGTCTGTTTCACTCTCAACACGCCCCTCCTTTCTGGGGGCCGGAGCCCCCTGATCCTTGCCTACAGTTGCCGTGATGTATCAAAATTTTCCAGAAAGGCTAGATAAAGTTACGCCCGAAGATCTTCATCCATTCATCATGGGAATACTTCCTTTCAAAAGAGATTTGCGCGTTCGCCTGCAGGAGCCTCTGGAGCCTTATGTTGTTGTGTACCGCCTGTGGCCCTGCCGTGTGGTGCTCCATACATAGGTGCACTTTCAGGCCGTAACGCTCTGAAAGCTTCCTGTTTGCCGTTCCCGGCATGGCATGGTGCTCCTGCAGGTCTCTCCGGGTGGCAAAGTCGTCACGTAGGAGCATACACAGATAGCATGTCCTGTCCTCTTTGTTGTGCATGATGCTTTTAGCCATTCTCGACTCCTTTCGCATTCATAAGTTTTTCTATGGAGGCGGCCATGTCGATGGCTGCATGGTATGCCCTTACAAGGCAGTCCCCCGGCACATCTTCATAATTCCATACGGCAGCCCATTGCTTTAGATAGGATAGCTTACTCTCAAATTCCATCCAGATCAGCTCTCCCTCCAGTTCTGGGTCATTCTCCAGATTTCCTTTGCGATCCGGAATCTCTTCCGGCTTTTCCTCCTGTCCCTCCATACTTTGAAAGTTTTCGACATTCCCATCTTCTTCCGGCCTCTCCGACACACCTGCTGCCTCCATAGCCTTTTCTTGTGGGGGGGCTTCCGTGATCTCTTCGTAGTGCGCATCCGGGATTGCTTCCGGATAGTCCACAATCTCCATTTGGCCAGGCAGCTGTTCCTCCTCCATTGCCCCGGCAGGCTCGTGGGCCATATCAGCATCCTTTTTTGCAGGGGTTTTCGGTGGCGCCGCTTTCACCACCTTGGACTCTTTCCTCTTCTCTTTCTGTTTGGCCGGTTCCGTTTTTCTGTTCTCTTTATCTGCATCCTGCCTTGGAGTGTCCGTTGCCTCCGGATCCATTGGCTCACCATATTCCTGCTGCCATGAATCCCTCACAGAACCATCATGCATGATGCCAATGACTGCTGCCAGGACATCTTTCGCGGCATACCTTTCCTTATCGCCGCTTCTGACGTTTGTAACACTAACTGCATCAACCGAAAAGGAAAGCATCAACCGCCCGGTGCCCGGTATCCTCACCATATAGACGGCGTCTCCTTGGGGAGCCATTACTTCCATCACCATGGCAGCAGTGCCGTCCACTGTATAGATGTCATACAGCCTATGGTACAGTGCCTGCTGCTCCTTTCCCAGCTGCCGGACGGCCCGCTCCAGCATGGTCCCCGCTTTCTCCTTTTCTGGCACCCCGGCATCCTCGATGGCCACCTCGATGTCGCTGACCGCATGCTCCGCATCCACCTCCTCCTTGATGGCCTGCACCTCCTGCTTGCTGTAGTTCTCGGTTATCTCCTCCGCTATCGCGTCCGGCATGTGCAGCATTAATGACAGCTTGGCAAATCCGATGTTCCTGTATCCCTCCTGGAGTACATGACTATTACCACCCACTGAAAACCGTTCCACGATCCGGATATACCGGGACACTGTCCCCTTGTCCAGGCCATACCGCTTTTCCGCAAACTCCTCATGGCTGGCATATCCTGATCCGGCCAGGATGTCCGTGTCCCTGGCCACTTTCAGGATGTACCCCATCTCCATGAAGCCCTCCTTTATCTTGGCCGCTGTCCGGTCAGCCGCCCGCTCCAGATCCGGATACCTCGCAAAGGCCAGCAATCCTGTCCCCTGTGCGCCCCTCATGTCCACTATGTCTCCCATCACACTACCTCCATCAGGTCTTCCATAAGGGCCGCTATGACCCTCATATTGTTCTTCTGCCTCAGTTCCTCCATGTTCTGTTCCCGCTTGACCGCGCTGACCCTTGCATACTCATAGTCCTCTTCTCTCATACGCTTCCGTACCTCTTTCTGCCACTCGCGCAGGAACGGCCTTATCTCCTCTATGTCCGGCTCCTCGTCATACATGCCGCGGTGCTGCCTTATGGTGCCGCCGGGCTCCACCTCTATGGTATAAAACGGCCTGTCGGGCTCCTCTGTCCGGCGCAGGAAGCAGATGTACGTCTCGTGCTGCAGGATGCGGTCGAAGTACCTCTCGGTGTTGCCAACGCAATGGTGCAGGGCCATCCCCTCCGAGACTATGTCGCAGAAGCTTCCGGGCACCACGATGCGGAAGCGCTCCCCCTCATACTCGTACTTGGTCCTTATCTGAGCAAGGACGGCCCCTGAGCCCGGATACTTCTCCTCCATTTTCTCCGCCTCTTTCTTTGCCCGTTCCCTGTCCATCCTGATCCTCTCAGCCTCCATATGCCTGTTGCGCTCCTCCACGGCCTCGTCATGCCGCCGCTTCAACTCCCTGGGGCGGAACACCATTGCGTCTGACATGTCTTTCCCCAGCGAGGCCGCCATGGAAAGGTAGTCCTCATATGCCTCGAATATGCTCCCCGCTTTCCGCATCCCTCCATACGACTCCGCCGCCTGCCGCTCGATGTAGTGCATCAGCTGTTCCGGCGACAGGTGCATGGATGCACGACCCCTGCAGTACCGGGCATTCGAAATGCCGTTCTTTCCAAACCAGGCGAGCACATCGCTCCCTATCCTTTTCCCCTCATTGTCCGCCCACTGCAGCCATTCCAGCATGTTAATACCGCCGTCCTCCTGCCGCAGGCGGTTTATCTTCTGCCTGTCCCAGATATGCATTACCTCACAGATGTCCTCCCCGATGAGATTCAGGGAGTTGTAGCGGCCATATCCATGGTCATAGCTTACTTCCTCCGACGTCTCCTCCAGCAGCCTGTTGAAGCGTCCTTTTGCCAGATACTCCACCATTCTGACAAAATCTTCCCTGCGGTCCGCCAGGAGCCTGTCATAGTTCGCCCGCATCCCTTTAGAGGCCATGTACCGGAAGACATCCGTCCAGGCGTGATACGCTGTCCCGTCCAGCCCCTCCTGGATGCCCTCCGGGTACAGGTATCCCGTCCTCCATCTGCAGTTGCATGGATTCCCTTTGTTGTCCCACCCGCCGTACTGCGCATAGTAAAAGTCGCAATAGTGCCTGCTCCATGATCCCTTGTGCAGCATGCAGCGTATGGTCTCATGCAGTCGTATAGACCTGCGGTGCCCATGTTCTCCCCAAAAGACCGTCACCGCAAAATGCCTCTGTATCCCCCTCTTTTCATCCAGGCCATGGATCAGGGTCAGCATAGTCTTCATGGACAGGGAGGGCCTCCTCTTCTCCACCACTAGTTCCCGGTGGCACAGGGGGCATGGTACCCGGATCTTGTGCCTCATCCGGGTGCCTGCATCATCTTCCGTGAACCCATTGCCACAGTCCGTACAGTAGTAGGTTCCGGACGGCTTGTCCCAGATGGCATAGTGCAGGCAGCCAGCTGCCTGCTCCTCGGCCCATTCACATACAGCTTTTCCCACGGCAGGGACTCTGTCCATCAGTTCGTTCACCCTCTGGATGCGCCTGTCCTCTTTCCTGTTGCTGCGCTCCCGGGCATATTCGCTCTCCAGTGACTCCAGGTTGCAGTATATGTTTCGGCTATCCCAGTGTACTTTCAGGTTTTCCCGGATAATCTCCCGGTCCCCTTTCGATATGGGAAACCTTTCCTCGTTCATGACGCCCCAAATATCGCTTACGAAAGCGTTCTCCAGGTTCTCCTCCGTCCATACACCATCCATGTCGTACGAGGCATACTCTCCCGTATTCCTGTCTGTTACATGCCTACGGGTCCATATCCCATCGCTCCACAGATCAAGGATCAGGTAGTCCCCGGAAAGATGCGCAGCCACATGCTTCCCCTTTTTCTTCTTTCCCATCCCTTCCGGCCTCTTCGCCGGAACTTTCTCAATCTGCTTCCTCTTCATCCCTTGCCTCCTCCGGCATGCCGTCCCTGATCGTATACCAGATGCCCGGCATTATGCCATGGCGCCCCACCGTCAGGATCCTGGCATCTGTGATCTCTCCATCTTCCTCCAGCACCAGCCCAAGGTGCGAGCCGAGCGTCCCCCTGACCATGGGGCGGGTCCCCCTTGCGATGGCTATCGCGTCCGGATGGCGGGCTTCCGCCCGGTCCTCCGCAGCCTCCAGAAAGGCCATTTTCGCCTGCCAGCCGTCCCTTTTCGGATGCCTCACCATGTACAGCACGGCATGGGCCGCTATCTCCCTGTTGGTCAGCTCCTGGATCAGGGTGAGCTCTGTACATGCTATCCGGGTATTCTGGCCGTCTTCTGCGATATCCCCACCTGCCTCCGCCAGAAAGAAACGGTTCCCGCCGCCCAGGCTATAGTACCACATGCAGTCCAGCACATACTCGCAGGCATGGAGTCCGGTGCAGCCGCATTTGGAGTCGTCCGCGGTAGAGGGCACGCCGAGCCGGTACCGGAACACCCCCTTTCCCATGGTGCATTCCATTTCCGCGTTTGTTGCCTTAAATACTGTCATGCCGCGGTATCCTTTCCGAGATAGTACCTCTCCACAATCCTCCTCAGTTCGTCCCTGCCGGTCATCCCGATCGGAATCCTGTGCGGCAGGCCCGCAATCTCCACAACCCTGTCCGGGACATACACCCTGTTCTGCGATGCATGCTTTATCCCGGCTGCCAGCACCTGTGCGATTTCCCTGTCCGGGCGGAACACTGCCCTGCACAGTTCCTCGCTTTCCCCGCACATGGCCGCAATCTGGTCTTTCCAGTCCGCCAGCTGGCTCTTCAGCTGCAGTTCTGCTGCCTCCATGTCAAGCTTCCCCAGGGCGGCCATCAGCGGCGTGGCAAGTTCGTCCGCATACCCCTCCAGGTAGTCCTCCACGTCCTCCTGGCCGATCCCGTTTTCCGCCGCCAGGGCGAACAGGGCCTCCGTGTCCCCCTCCGCTTTCTGGGCCGCTGCTGCCCTGTTCAGTTCCTCTACAGTGTCAAACACTCCAAATTTACGTTCCATTTTATTTCTCCTTTCAAAGGTTGCACCAGTGCAACCTCCCCTCAGTCCTCTCCGTGCCAGGACATTGCCGGATGCGCCCCGGTCCTGTAAGCTACAGGATTTAGGGCCTCCCCATCCACTTCCCCGAAGATGTCTCTGGGAGCATACAGTCTGGGCAGGTTTGCCCGTGCCCAGGAACTGAACTCATGCTTCCCTGGTACGACCCGGAGCGCATGGCCGGTGTCCTCCAGATGCCATAATATGTCCCTCCACAGGCCGGAATCCTTTACCCTTGTTCCCCTGCCCGTAATCCATCCGCTCTCCCGCCAGACTTCCGACCACTGGCTGTTGACGGCGGCGGCCACATAGGTGCATTCCGTGTATACCACCACATCGCAGGCGTACCGGAATCTGGCCAGACTGTCCCTTAGGCAGTACAGCGCCAGCCGGCTCTCTGTGGCCCCTCCGATCTCCACTGCCGCCATCCTCTCGTGTACCCTGCCCTCCGCCAGGTGGGCCCGCATGATGTATATTCCTTTCCCGGTGCCCTTTGCCGATCCCCGCAGGGTGGTTCCTATATAGATGTCCACCGTTGTCATCCATGCCCTCTTTCCGGATTCATTTTGCATGGTACGCCGGGTTCGCTTCAGCCGGCATATGGCTGGTGCCAGGTTCCCGCCTGGCTCCATAAAAACCTACCTCTCCGGGGATCCGGTATACCACGCATTCAAACCCCAGCCTGTTCTTTATGACGCACTCTTTCATTGTCCGTTCCAGCAGCCTTTCCGGGAACATGCCATCTATGACCTCCTCATGCTGCCTGCTGCCAAAGACCTGATCCCGGACGGGTTCCGGCAGTTCCAGGAACAGGCCTATCACAATGGCGCTGTCATAGATGTACTTTGCCCGGTACCATTCTTTCCTGCCGCAAGCCTCCACGAACCGGGCGGGCATCTGCAGGAACTTCTCCGTCAGGTAGTCATGCCTGCTGCCCACCGTTGCCTTATGCATGTAGCGCATTGCCATCTCATGTTCCAATAGGCGTATCACTTCCCAGTCCATGGATTCCTCCCATGTCTGCCTCAGGTCTGAGTCTGTCATGTCTGCGTACAATCTTCCCATTGACTTTTCCCCTCCATGTCCTTATAATGGAAGCATAGATATCCGTTTTGCCATCTTCCCCTGCACTGGTTCATGGCCAGCTGTGGGGGATTTCCCTTTCAGTTCTGCCCGGAACCCAAGCAGTCGCCCGTTGCCCAGGATCGCCATGAAGCCTTTCCGGTCGCACATCTCGATGCAGTCCTGCACCGTCACCCTGTCCAGGTTGATTCCCATCCTTACTCGCCCTCCTTTCCTTTTTCATGCCCTCTGAATTCCTGCATTCTCCGCCTTACAACGGTTGATCCTCCACTTCTCAAAATTTTCGGTATCAAAGACAATCGGGCTATTCCTCTTCACCGGATTAATCTTCTGGGCGAATGTCTGCCCTTTGGACCTATAAGCCTCCTGCAGGAATTCGTTCGGAAGTCCCATCTCCCGCAGTTCCTGTAACCTCATGAATGGTTTGGGATAGACCATATGACACCTCCATCCTATAAATTCGTTCACACCCTCAATGTCACTCTGTTCGTATCACTTTCTGAAATCTCTCTAAGTTTTCGTTGCTGTCCCTTGACCCTCCCCTCTACTCCAAGAAAATTTTCTCTTCCATCTCTCTTATCTGTTTTTCTATCTTGTTAATTCGTTCATTGTATTTATGGTTTTCAAACAATCCAACTTGATTTTCGCTACAATAATAGATGTATATTCCCGCAATAATTGTTGCGCAGATAATTACTACAATCAGCAACAATGCAGCCCACATGGCTCTCACCTCCTCCCTATACTGACATCCGCCCACATGTTCGTCTTGCTATTCCCTCCCCTTTCCCTTATACTGGTAGTACAGGCCACTGCCATGGCCGAGTACCGAAGAAAGGAGGATTTCCTCATGGAAAGAAAAACTGACAAGGAATTAGCTGTCGAAGCAACTATTGAGTATATAAAATCATGGAATGCCGCTGAACGCACTTCAGCAGCAACAACCGAAGATTTTACCAATGCATTAAAGAAAATATACTCAACCATCCATGCTCTCGATAACATGTAAATTTATGGCTTCTGAGTGCGGACATGCGCACTGGCAGTGACTAATTCTGCCAGTGCCTTTGTCATTTCCACAACTACCACATAGTCACGACCATCATCCATGAGTTTTTGAATCTTGCTGCAAAGAGCCTCTATTGTCTTGTCCACATTTTCCATCCGTCCTCACCCCCTCCCTATACCGGCATTCGACCACATGTTCATCTTGCTATTCCCTCCCCTTTCCCTTATACTGGTAGTACAGGCCACTGCCATGGCCGAGTACCGTTTAAGGAGGGTACATATGGAACCCCTAAAAGATGACCTGAAAATCTTCCGCTACATCTACTCCAAAAGAGCTGTATCATTTGCAAACCTCAAAAACCATTTCAAGAATCGCTCCGATATCCCTGAGGTAATCAGGGGCATGCTGTCAAGCGACTATCTCACAATTGTCTCCGGTATTAACAAGCCTATTTTTGGAGGCCCAATCCCCGACAGATGTATTCTGACTCTGACAGGAAAAGGCGCTGCGGAAGTTGAGTCAAGGCAATGGTTTAATGGCCGATTTGTTTTGCTCCAGATTGTCCTTCCGATTGTGATTGCTATCATAACCACCTTAATCACAATATTCCTATCAGCTTAGCTAGTGTCATCCCGATAAAACTCCCGATAATTCCTCCTAATACCGGGAGTTTTACTTCGTTGAGAAAATCTATGATTTTTTCCCTCAACTTTCCTCACCTCCTCCCTATACTGGCATCCTCCCACATGTCCGTCTTGCTATTCCCTCCCATCTCCTTTATACTGGTGGTACAGGCCACTGCCATGGCCGAGTACAGAAGAAAGGAGTATCTTATGCAGAAGAATGAGGTATGTGAAATGCTGGATACCTTGTCTTCAGAACTGTACAATGAGATAGAAACACATCTTGATGGCTTTTTAGACGAGAAGACCACTGTCCTTGCCCAAGCCATCCAGAACGCCGTGAAATCTACCCGAGAAAAATTGTACGGTCGTGAAGATGCTGTCTAGCATTATGGCCCGGAGTTCACTCTTCGGGCTTTTCCTCCTCATCACACTGGCTGCAAGATATCGCCTCCCTTAAACACATGGCCTCAAATCTCAGATCCTCCGCTTTCTTTTCTATGGCCGCTACTTTCCCCAATAAGCTGTCCTTATCTACGGAGACTCTCATAAGTAATTGGTTTCCTTTCATCCGTCCTCACCTCCTCCCTATACTGGCATCCGCCCACATGTTCGTCTTGCTATTCCGTCCCCTTTCCTTTATACTGGTAGTACAGGCCACTGCCATGGCCGAGTGCAAAAGAAAGGAGACTTTGTATGGATAAGTTTGAACAGCGTGCACATGACTTAGCGTTACTCTTTATTAAACAGAAAATTGATCAGTCACATCAAGATTCTGACAGAGAGTACGACGAATACTCTGTATTCGAAATGTACAAATCTGCATATGACAATTTCTTCGACTACCTGATTAATCCGTAGTTGCCCGAAATGTTGTCAATAACAGATATGTCATCATCTTATTCAGGAGCCGCTGGGCAGAATAGACATCAAGCCCGTCAAGGGCCGATGCAATGGCTTCTGCCCTGCCAAGCTCCATTTCTGTAAACAATGGCGTGTGCATTCCAGGACATTCAGATTCACACGCTTCTCTTACTTTAACCATCCGTCCTCACCTCCTCTCTATGTCATTCGTTTGATATGTTGAACTTTTACTCCAAAAAAATATCTGCGACATTACATTTTAAGACTTTTGCAATTTTCAGCAAGGTTTCTGTAGTAGTAACCTTAATACTTCCACTTTCCAATCCAGAAATAATAGTTCTGGATACTCGTGATTGTTCCGCCAGCTCCGCTTGAGACATTCCTAATTTATCCCTCTGCTCTTTAATTTTGTACTGCAATTTCTTTCCATCTCCTTTCGTTCATTATGTTGAACTATCTGCATAATATCACGCTTGTTTTTTCTTGTCAAGTATGCTGAACAAAAATGTTGACTTTTTTCATTTATGGCTGTACAATATACTAAACAACATGGAGGAACGCACATAATGACACTCGGGAATATTGTTAAGCAATATCGAGCAGATAACAATCTAAGCATGGATGAATTTGCAAAACGCTGCTCTTTGAGCAAAGGCTATATTTCTATGATAGAAAATGGGATTAATCCCAGAAATAGCAAACCGATAGCTCCTACCTTGCCATCGATTATGAAAATTGCGTCTGCAATGAATATAGAACTTGATGAACTACTTAAAATGATGGACGGTGGGCAAAAGGTTACTCTTGTCAGCTCTAAAGAGCCTGAAAAGAAAGGGGGTGTCGTCATCAACGTTCTGGGCCGTGTAGCCGCAGGTGTTCCCATCGAGGCCATAGAGGAAATCATCGACACAGAGGAAATCACGGAGGATTTGGCCAAAACCGGCACATTCTTCGGCCTACAGATTCATGGAAACAGCATGGAGCCTAAGATGTCCGAGGGAGATATCGTTATCGTGCGCCAGCAGGATGATGCAGAATCAGGAGAGATTGTCATAGTTACCGTGAACGGCACGGATGCCACCTGTAAGAGACTACGCAAGTACCGGGATGGTATAGAGCTCATATCGAACAATCCGTCATATGAACCTATCTTCTTCACCAATGAGGAGATTGAGAGTAAGCCTGTCAAGATTATTGGCCGTGTTGTTGAACTGAGGGCAAAGTTCTAAACACTTAAGTTTGGCAGGAAACAAATGAAAGGGGAAATCACTATGGATACTGTTTTTTTACTGCTTGCGCTGGCAAGTCTAGTTTGCATCCCAATATTCTTAACAATGGGGTTAATAAGAGTCATCCAGAGACGCTCCTCCAAAAAGAAGTTTAAGTTAGCTGGCATATCTGTCCTTGCATTGGTCATCAGCTTCATCGGTTTCGGTTTTACATCGGACGACGATGCATCGCCAAAAAGAGAGGCTCCCAGCCCCATCAACGCCGAAGCTCCTGGTAGTAGTTACGCACTGGCAGAAAGTACACCTGTAGAGCCGTCACCGACTCCCGTGGCCGGTTTGACATCATCGTCCACGCCAAGTTCAACACCTACCATGAATCCCACTCCGGAGTCTACTGAAGCGCCTACCCAGACTCCGATACCTACTCCAGAACTTACACAACAGCCCACACCAGCACCTACCCCTATACCCACAGAAGCTCCAACACCACAGCCCGCTCCTATACCTACAGAAGAGCCTACTCCAATACCCACAGCTCTTCCCCAACAGCCAGAGCCACCCAATAATGGCAGCTCTACGATGGTCTGGATTGACGATACTGCCAAAAGATACCACAAGAAAAATGGCTGCGGGATGGATAATGCCTATCAAGTGACTTTGGAAGAGGCGATTGCCAAAGGAAAGACTCCCTGCGGCAGATGCTATAAATGACAAACACCTACTGCATCACTATGCCGATATCACAATATACCTCTTACAGAAGATTCCGTATGCATGGGGAGAGTGGTCGATAAGCTGAACAGATTAATATGAGATTGCTGATTGTCATTAAGCAGGGTAACTAAAGTCTACGGAAAAGAGGAAAACTATGGATTTTGAACAGCATTTAGAGGCAATGCGAAGAAGACATGTGCTTCATATTGAGGATAACGAATTAGATTCTCTTCCAGAAGCGGGAAATGTTCTATTTTACCAGACTGACGATGAAGACATATCTGTATCTGTCTATTTTTATGAAGAAACCTTTTGGTTAAATGCAAAAGCCATGGGTGAATTATTTGGATGTACAACAGATAACATTTCAGTGCATCTAAAAAACATATACAAAGATCAAGAATTAGACGAAATTTCAACTACCAAATTTTTTTCGGTAGTTCAAACAGAGGGAAATAGGCGGGTTTCTCGTTCTGTAAAGCATTATTCACTTGATGCAATCATTTCAGTTGGTTATAGAGTAAATTCAAAAAAGGCAACCAGATTTCGACAATGGGCAACCAAAACATTGCGCGAATATATAATTAAAGGTTTTGTCATCAATGACGACATGCTCAAAAACGGAAAGGCCTTTGGGAAAGACTATTTTGATGAATTATTGGAGCGCATCAAGGAGATACGGGCCAGCGAAAGGAGGTTCTATCAGAAAATCACCGATATATATTCCCAGTGCAGCTATGATTATGACAAAAACAGCGAGCTCACCCAAACTTTCTTTAAGAAAGTCCAGAATAAACTTATTTTTGCTGTTACACAAAAAACTGCTCCTGAAATCATACATTCAAGAGCCAACAGTTCGAAAGAGCATATGGGGCTTATGACTTGGAAAAACGCGCCAGACGGCAAGATACTGAAGTCAGATGTCACTATCTCAAAAAATTACTTGTCCCAAAAAGAGATCTCCGACTTAAACGATATCGTGACCATGTATCTGGATTATGCAGAAAACCAGGCCAAACGCAACAAATTGATGTCAATGCAGGACTGGGTCGATAAATTGGACTCTTTCTTAAAATTTAACGAATACGATATACTCCATAATTCCGGTTTTATATCACGGGAAGTTGCTGATAAGTTAGCAATTAAAGAATATGAGGCGTTTCGTGTAAAGCAGGATGCCCTGTTCGTCTCTGACTTTGACAATGCCACCAAGAAATATAGCGGGAAGTGATCAGAAGCATCCCGTTGCTGACTCTTTACACAATAATTTGTTGCGACATCGCAACAGGGAGAACATAACGAAACGGCGACAAACTGTCACCAGTTGAAAGCACTATGACAATATAATATGCTTACCCGGGGAGCCAATGGGGCGATTACGTCAGCTGCCGGACACTTATGGAAGGGAGCTGGTGCCAATGGTTACATATTCGGATCTGATCCAGTTTGTAATTATGCTTTGCGCTGTGATTACTCTTGTTGTCTATATTGCACGCAAAAAGTAGCGCCCCGTCCTGGTAAGATAAGGCGCTACTTTTTGCACTGAAACTTGCTGGCGGCTAGGTGTACTCTAGCCATTGGCTCTCTTGTTAAGCATATTATATACCATGGAGCAGAAATTTACAACCAAAATTTTAAAGCCGTCCGGTGTTACCAGCACCAGACGGCCAATGATATATCCCGGAGGGATACACCAACGCAAGAACATTGTATCATCTGCGGGGGCAGCCTGCAAGCGGTTTTTCGCTTGGCTGTTATTTTTATACTCATTTTTTAAAGGAGGGACTGCCATGGCGACAGCAAAATACACCAAAGGAAAGGACGGATACTTCCAGGCAAAAGTCTGGGACGGCACTTATACGGAAAAGGGCACGAAGCATCGTGTGACTGTCCGGACGAAGAAGTCCAGCCGGGCCCTGGAAGAAATGGTTCGGGAGATGGATGAAAAAGTCAGGAACCGGGACATCCTGAAAGAGTCCAAGGCCTCCGTACAGGATTACGCCAGGACATGGCTGGAGATCTACAAGCATGATGTGGAACTGAACACGAAAGCCATGTATCGCCGCATCATAGACGTCCACTTGGATATTCTCAAATCCGTCCCCATCTCCTCTATTCGGAAGACGGATGTACTCATATGCCTGAATGCAGCATCTGGCAAGACTCGGACGCAGGAGCAGATACTCCTTACCCTGAAGCAGGTGGTAAAAGCCGCCATCACCGATAAGCATATCTCCCCGGCCGTATATATGGAGATATTTGACGGGATCCGTATCAAGAAGCAGAAAGTAACAGACAAGCGTCCCCTGACCCAGGGAGAAAAAGATGCTGTCTTCTCCGCGGATTTTACCAATATGCAGAAAGCTTTTGTATATGTGATATATGGCTGCGGCCTGCGCAGGGGAGAGGCCCTAGCCCTGGAACGCTCTGATTTCGATTTTAAGGGAAAAAAACTGAAAATAGATAAATCCCTCGCCTTTGATGAAAATACACCCTACATCAAGTCCACGAAGAGCCAGAACGGCATCCGCGAAGTCCCGATACCATCCAACGTGCTGCCATTCCTCCAGGAGTACTGCCGGTGCCTGAACGGAGCCAGGCTCTTCTTTACTGCAGGGAAAGATATTATGACCAAGAGCTCCTATGTTAAGTTTTGGGCCGGCATCCGGCAGAAGATGGATTCCCCGGATCTGACCGCGCATATTTTCCGTCACAATTACTGCACGAACCTTTGCTACCAGATACCCACTGTCTCGATCAAAAAAATTGCGGAGCTGCTGGGGGATGATGAAAAAATGGTCATAGAGGTATACAACCATATCATCCTGGACAAGGAAGATGCCCAAAAGGCCGTAGAAATGGCGCTTAACTGCTGAAATAAAGTGAGACAAAAGTGAGACATCTCATTTCCAAAACCCCTGTTTTTTACTTGGTGAGATCAATTTGAGACATTTACCTCCAAACACATTGCATTACATCAAACTACATACAGTCCAGCCGAAAATGCAGATTTCATGCGGTTTTCCGGGCACAAAAAAAGAACCGTCCCCAAGGCTCATATGTCCTCAAAAACAGTCCTTACAATGCGCCATCAGGGGCTCGAACCCTGGACACCCTGATTAAGAGTCAGGTGCTCTACCAACTGAGCTAATGGCGCATCTCTTATGTGCCGTGCTGCTTTCGCAACACAATGTCTCTCACAAGAACAAAATAGATTATATAATATTGCGTCCATAAATGCAAGTGTTTTTTGCAAATTTTTTAAAATTTTTTAAACCTTTTTTAAAATCCTTATTTTTCTATTTCTTTTTCCACGTATCGCTTCCGGAGAAACAGGTACAATATCGTCAGCAGGATCCCGGAAGTCAGTAGAATCATGCCCACCGGCGCATATATCCTGGCCCGCCGCAGCTTCTCGGTGGCATATACGATCATCAGCGGTTCACCCATGGCGTCCACCTCTTCCTGCGAGTATTCCAGCCCATCCCGCAGATATTCCGCCAGCAGATACGGAAGCCTCCCCTTGGCACTCGTCAAATAGCCCTCCACAGGCACCGGAGATGCCGGCAGGATTCCGTCCGACATATACTGCCAGGTCTCCTCCCACAGCGTCTCCATGGCCTCGTACCTGCTTTCCGGTACTTCCAGAATCAGCATCCCGTCCAAAGTGGGCAGCGCGTAATAATAACCGCTGATGTCTTTCCCGTCAAAGTCTGACAGATTGGCGAAGCAGTCATAGACATACGGTACCTGCCCCGTCACATGCATACCTTCCCTAGCTCCTCCGTTCTCCATGAGGTATTCCACATCATACCCCGGCTTTAGCACAGTCCAGAAATCCCTGCCGTTGCCCAAAAGGAGGACGATTCCCGCTACACACAGTCCTCCAATCAGCCCCCACACCAGCATCTTCGCCAAATCCTCTTTCCAATCGTCTCTCCAGTTGGCCGCCATCCCTGTCCCTCCCCGTGATTTTCAGCATCTGCCCGTACGCATCTATTTTCCAAAAGTCTCCTGTATCCACCCACGGAGCTTCGCTATGGTATCCACAATCTCCTGACTGGCCAGGTTTGTCGGCATCGTCACGGTCCCGCGCTCCTCCGGCGTCAAAGTGAGAGAAATGCTTTTCAGGCCCCTGACCTCCACCCCGGGCAGCCACTGATCCAGCCAGGGAAACGCGCTGCCCGCTTTGTCAAGGAGGTCCGCCGGATTCTGTGCCTGAAGCTCCATCCGCGCCCAATCTGCCTTTCCTCCATAAATTACCTCAAAGCAAAGCCGGGCCTCCTCTGTATCCAGCGTAAACCGATACCCCTCCCCCTGCTTTTCCCTGGACATCATGGCAAACAGGAGGAAATATTCCTTTGCTGTAATGCTTCTGCGGGCTTGCTGCAGGCGCAACTCCGTATACGCGCTCAAATCCGCTCCGAACAGCTTCTCCACCTGCTCCAGTGTCAGATACACAGTCTCCTCCTGCACGGGCATCAGATACCCCAGAAGCCCAAACCGCCCTGCCAGATGGCTGCGGACGGCGTCATACACCATGGTCTCGTTTATGAGCTTCATGTCATCGCTTAAATACAGCTCAAACAAAGGCTCCGTCCTGCCATATGGACAGACCGTGAAGTGAATCCGGTCTTCCTCCATACCTCCCTTTATGGACAGGCGGTACAGAGCCTCCTCCTCTATTCCTGTCAGCCCCGCCAATATCCCGAACATTTGGGCCTGCTCTGCCGGTATCGCTTCCCTGTCCAGCTCCACCTCCAGTTCGAACGCTTTGTACGACAGACTCATTCTGTCCTCCATCGCCCCTGCGGATTTCCATGCCGGATACAGATAGAGTCCGACCCCTGCCGCAACCGCCGCCAGCAGGAAAAGCACAGCCCGCAATATATATTTCCCTATTTTCATAACCTGAGTCTCTCTCTGTTCCTGTCTGCCGAAAATCCCGAAAACCTCCCGGAAATCCTGCAGCTATGTTTCCGTTGTCTGTTCTATTATACTATTTGATAATAGAATCTTATCTTAGATTCTATTATACTATTCGATAATAGAATCTTGTCTTAGATTCTATTATAGTTCCTGACTGGTTATTTTTCAACCAATTCATCAGGCTTTTCCACCGGCGGTCACGGTTTCTGTCTCGTGAACCCAGTTTCTACTTCTCTTTCAGCAAAAACCTCTCCCCTTCATAAATACGCACCGGATTACCCCTGACAATACGGTAGTGTTCCATCCAGGCGGTGCCTTTCTGCCCCTCTTGCTGCTCCTGCCGAAGATTGGCAAGCTTCTCCTGCAGCCTCTCCATAGCCTTTCGCTTATTCTGGAACTGACTCCGCTCCTTTGTGGCCCGGACCGCAAGCCCTGTGGGGATATGGACAATCCGCACGCCAGTCTCCACCTTATTCACATTCTGTCCTCCTTTCCCGCCGCAGCGGAACTTCTCGACCCGGTATGCTTCGTCCGCTGCCGCCTCCTGTGTTTCCGGAATAATACTCACGTCCACATACCAGTTCTTCCTCTTATGGTTCTTGCGAAAGGGACTCCTGCAGATCCACAGCACCGTTCCTTCCAGGCTGCTTAGATCATGCCCGGTGCGGAAGCGGATAGAATCAAGGCAGCCTTTTTCATAGCCCCTGGTCTCCGACAGGATTTCCATATCTCCGTACTCCCTTTTAAGCGCCTGGAACAGTTTTGCCACCGCCAGCTGGCACTCGGCCGGCCCCTGTCCCGCACTGATTTGAATTATCATATATACACTCCTCATACTATTCGATATTCCTGCTTCCATGCCCGTACAGCGCCCGGGATCGGGGACGATTTTCAGCCATCAGTCGCCTTTCGTCCCCAACCCTTTCCAGCGACGCTATTTCCTGCTTCCCGCCTTGTAATTATAGACGGGTTTTAGAATTTCCGTTATTCGGACAGTATCCTGAATCTGTTCTGCGATCTCTGTCACGGACCGATAGGCAAAGGGCGCCTCATCCAGTGTGTCCGCCCCCACGCAGCTGCTGTAAATGCCTTTCATTTCCTTTTTGAAGTCCGACACCGTATATCGGTTCTTCACATCTTCCCTCTTCCATCTCCTGCCGGAACCGTGGGGCGCCGAATTGTTCCAGTCTGCATTTCCCATTCCTATGCCCAGGATAATCCCATCCCTCATATTTACCGGGATAACCACCCTGTCCCCCTCTCCGGCGGCAATAGCCCCTTTTCGAAGCATCCCTGAAAGGTCCAGATAATTATGCGGCACCGAGAACTGCTCTATTGCTTTCCATTTCATCCCTTTCAGGATCTCTCTGACGATGATCTGCCGGTTCTGCTCCGCATAGTCCTGGATAATCCGCACATCTTCAACATAGGCTTCTCTTGCGTCCTTTTCCAGATAGCTCATGTAATAGGGAACCTTAAGGCCTCGCTCTCTCAGAGAGGTACTGGCGAGCTTCGTGTAGTACTCCGCCACTTCCTCCCCCAGATGTCTGCTGCCCGTGTGTACCACCAGGTACAGATTTCCGTCCGCTCCCCTGTCAAGTTCTATGAAATGATTGCCGCCGCCCAGAGTGCCCAGGCTTCTTTCCGCTCTCTGCCTGTTGATATGCTTGACACAGCGGAGCTTTTCATAGGGAAATTCCGCCGCCATGTGATGCGCTTCTTTCCGTATGGAGAAACCCGACGGCACATTCTCCCGGATGACCTTATCCAGTTTCAGGAATTCCGCATTGTCTTTATTTACCTTTACACAGGTCATGCCGCAGCCTATGTCCACGCCTAAAAGCTGCGGAATCACTCTGTCCGTGACTGTCATAGCCAGGCCGATGGGACCCACTCTGCCGGGATGGATGTCCGGCATCATGCGGATCCTGCTGCCCTGGGCCGCCTCATTGTCGCATATCATCTTTACCTGTGCCTCGGCGTATGCCTCCACGTCGTCCGTAAATATAGTTGCCTCGGCAAACATACCTTTTACTGTCTTCAATTTTATACCCCCATGCCCGCTTTGGCGGGCACATCAACCAATATTTGGAGGTTTGCCTCCAAACTTCTGTCTCCTTAAAAATGGACACAAAAAAAGCACCCCAAAGGTGCAATCTCCCAGTCCTCTGCAGCCTGCATGACAACAGCAAATACTTTAAGAGCATTCTCCTTTCCGTTAAGAATGCTCTGATGAGTACCAATGCTATCTGCAGCTCATAAGGAGCGCTGTGCCTTTGATCTTCCGTTTATCTATTCTGTTTCGGTATTGTGTATTGTTCTGCATGGCAAGCCCTCCTTTCAGAAATCATCTCTTATTTTTCGCTGACGAATACATCATATCACAGACTTTCAGGATTGGCAAGCAGCTATTTTAAAGGGAGCCGGGTTTCCCCTGCCTTTCAGGCCATTCCTCCGTGCGAAGTTTTGGATTTTCTTATCTCTCATTACACAACTGGAAGATGTAGAATTTCAAATAATATGACTGATCTGCAGCCCACAGAATCGGATGGTCCGGCCCCTGGGTGCGAAATTCCACCTGCCGCAGCCGCTTATGGGCTCCCGTTGCCGCCTCTCTGATGGTCTTGGCAAAAAGTTCCGGCTCCATGAAATGGGAACAGGAGCAGGTGGCCAGGAATCCTCCGTCCCGGACCAGCTTCATGCCCCGGAGATTGATCTCGCGATATCCCTTTACGGCATTTTTCACGGAACTGCGCGACTTTGTAAACGCAGGCGGATCCAGGATAACCACGTCGAACTGCTCTCCCTGCTGCTCCAGCTTTGGCAACAGCTCGAATACATCCGCGCACTCAAAGCGCACCCTCTCCTCCAGGCAGTTGAGCCTGGCATTCTCCCTGGCCTGTTCCACCGCAAGCTCCGAGGCGTCCACCCCCAGCACGCTTTCCGCCCCGGCCGCCCCGGCGTTCAGGGCAAAGGATCCCGTATGGGTGAAGCAGTCCAGCACCTTTTTTCCCCTGCACAGCCTCCCCACTGCAGCCCTGTTGTTCTTCTGGTCCAGGAAAAATCCCGTCTTCTGCCCGTCCTCCACATCCACGATATACCGTACACCGTTTTCCAGGATCTCCACCTTTGTGTCAAATGGCTCCCCAAGAAAGCCTTTAATCCGTTCCATTCCCTCCTGGAGACGCACCTTGGCATCGCTGCGCTCGTAGACGCCGCGAACGGAAATGCCGTCTTCAGCCAGCACTTTCTTCAGAGTTTCCACAATGGTTCCTTTCCATCTGTCAATCCCCAGAGCCAGGGACTCCACCACCAGCACATCGGCAAACTTATCCACCACAATGCCCGGCAGGAAGTCAGCTTCGCCAAAGATCAGGCGGCAGCTGGAGGTGTCTATGGTCCCCTTGCGGTACTCCCAGGCATCCCTCACACGCCTCTCTATGAATGCCTGGTCTATAACCGTGTCCTTTCTGCGGGACAGCATCCGCACCGTGATTTTGGATTTTGTGTTGATATACCCGCAGCCCATACAGTAGCCGTCAAAATCGCGGACTTCTACTACGTCACCGTTTTCAAAATCTCCTGCAACGGATGCGATTTCATTGTCATACACCCACATGCCGCCTGCTTTCAGGGTACGGCCCTCCCCCTTTTTCAATGTCACAATCGTCTGATACATATTTACCCCCTTCCCGCTCTCGGCGAGGCTCAATTTCATTACTGTAAAAGTCTTTAGCCTCCCACAGACGCCGCACCGTCATACGGGTTTGCATGCAGCACCTAAACTCCCAGAGCTTTATGTAGCGTGCTGCGGCCGGCTGCATGAAAGTTTATTTCTAGTCTGTCTTCTTATATTGCCGGCAGTTTACCGCCGGGATGTGGGTTATCTGTTTTTATCTGTCACAGACAAACCCTGTGGATTTCGGATATTCTCCCCGGAACAGAGGGTCGACTCCCCACAGCGCCGCAAGCTCTACGACACTTTCCTCATCCGGAACGTCAAATGCGTCCCAGTCGTCCGTTCCCAGAGGATCTACCAGAGGATTCCCCATTCCGATCTGCCGCTCCTGGGGGGTGATCATTCCTTCGTTCATCAGCACCTCGCCATCGCAGCCGCACCAGGCGTATGCCCGTATCAGCTTTCCCTCCTCAAACTTTACCCATTCGGCGTAATCCACTACCCGGTGGGATCCATAGTACTGCACCTGCGGGAATAATAGTCCCAGCCTGGCCAGTTCCTCCATCTCCCGTGAAGTTCCGATGCCTTTCCTCTCATAGCCTATCGCAAGGACAAAGCCGCCTATCACAGGAGATACAAATACTTTTCCCTCCCTGAGCGCCTTATAGCCGCTCTCCCAATTGGACACCTGGGGATTTTTAAGCTCCAGCACCTTTATCGTTTCCTGCGGATCCTGGGCCTTGACGCACAGCCATGAGTTCTTATAGCCAAAGGGAAGCGGCCTGTCCGGAATGGTCTGAAAGGATGTGCCGTCCACTCTCGGCGCTTTCTTTTTCTGAAAATTAAAAAGATTCCTCATCTTCGCTTCCTCCGAGCCTTTGATGTCTACCAGTATAGCACAAAAGCAGAAAAAAGCAAATCCGGCAAGAGGATATTCGTTATCCTCCCGCCGGCTGCTTTTTATTTTGACTTATATTTTCCGTCCTATATCGACACGCCTGTCTCTTCCAGCCTCTTCTGTACGGCTCTTACATCCAAGTTCCGGGGCAGGCAGCCCGAAGCAGCGCAGATGGCGGCTGCAATCCCAACGGCCTGTCCCATATTCGCGCAGATGGGCATCACCCTGTAATTGGAATGTGCCATATGGGTACCGCTGATATTTCTTCCCGCAAGGTACAGACCGTCTACCTTTTTGGGTACAAAACAGCCGTAGGGAATGGTATAGCCCCGGGGCTGGGCAAAACCTTTCTGCACCCCCGTCTCGTCCAGTCCGTCCCCGGTCATATTGTGGACATCGAAATTAAAGTGCGCCTTGGTTACCACCCAGTCCGGAAAGACTCTGGCCGAGACAATGTCCTCCTGACCCAGCGCATACTCCCCCTCAAAATGTCTGGTCTCCCGCACGCCGATCAGGGAGGCGGAGCTGATCAGATAACATTCCTCAAATCCCGGCACGAACTTTCGCAGGAACTCCACGATGCTGTCCATCTGCTTTCTGCATACAATGGTGGCTTTTGTCAGGTCCTCCGCTTTTGTGCCGTCGATTCCGATGCAGTTGGTCATATTACAGGTGACCACGCCGGGGAGCGTTGTGCGGTACAAAAGTACATGTCCTGCCGGAAAGGGCAGGTTTTCCCGGCCGACCTGCTGGATGTCCCCGGCGGGAATTTCCAGGTGATCTTCGAAAAAGCCCGGGAAGACGCCTCTGTCCACATCCACCCCCGCCACCTTGAACATAATCGTGGCCGGCTGCATCCTGCCGTCCGATTCCCGCCCCAGGCTAAAAGGAACTCCCGCCCGGGCCGCAATGTCGCCGTCTCCGCTGGCGTCTATGACGATTTTGCCATAGATGACGCCCCTGCCGGATTTGTTCTCCACGATGATGCCGCGGATGCTGTTTCCCTCCATCACCGGCCCACAGGCAAACGTATACAGCATCAGTCTGACGCCTGCTTCCTCCAGCATTTCCAGCAATACGGTCTTCAGGCGCTCGGGATTGATGATATGGCGATTCTCCGTAGAGTCTGTATCGGCGGAGCGTTTTAGCAGTTCTTCATAAAATCCTCCTTTTGTCTCTCCCGTCCAGTGGCTCATGAGCCCCTCCGTGGCAATCCCCCCAACATTCCCCATCTGCTCCACCAGCACCACGCTCGCTCCCTCCCTTGCCGCTGCGATTGCGGCGGAGACGCCAGCGGGCCCGGAGCCCGCCACCACTACGTCCGCTCTGGCGATTACGGGGATATCCCTTGCCGGTTCCCGGTATGTGTCCATCTTACATCCTCCTGCCTTTTTGGATTTGTTGTACTCGTGAGCGCCTCCTTTTGCCGCTTTTGTGCTGCATGACAGAAGCGCTCACTGGTTATATGTTTTATTCGATATACCCCTGTTCCCTCAGCTGTTCCTCTGCGCTCTTCATATAATCTTCAAATCCGAAAGAGGTATTCAGCTCCTCCAGGAACTGACTGTATTCCGAAATAGGCCTTGTCCCGAAAATGAAAGCTATCATATTCTCCGTGATATACTTGTTCATATCCTCGGCATGGAAACCCTCCGGCGCAATCACGGCGTTTTCATATGCCGTCATCCTCTCCGTATTCTCGCTAAAGACAATGCTCTCTGCTGCCTCCGGGAACTTCACTGCAAGGTAAACGCCATCATCCCTGTAGGCCATCTGGTATACCCAAAGGAAATCACATTCCGTTGACATCAAATCCGTCTTTACGATTTCTCCGTTCTCCACATTGTAGTGCCTTCCCTCAACTCCGTAGGAAACCAGCTTTTCACCCTCCTCACTGGTGATATAATTCAACAGCTTGATAACGGCTTCCAGCTTTTCCGGACTCTCAGCCACCGCAGCGCTGACGCACCACTCGCCCTTTGAGCCCACAGCGTTTATCGTGTCAAAGCACGCCCTGTCTCCGGTGCCTGAATCCAGCGGAGCGTACCACACCCACTCGGCATCGGGATCCACGGCCAGCAGCTGCTCCATCAGCGCCTGTTTGTATACGGATGCCCACTCTGTCACCGCCATGCCTACCTTGCACTGAGCCATCTTGTCCCGCAGGGCGTCTCCGCTGTTCGCCACGATATCCGGATCCACCACACCGGCATCCACGAACCGCTTGCACATCTCCAGCCCTGCCTCCATATTCGGCGCCAGGAGCGTGGATGTCAGCTCTCCATTTTCGTCCAGAACCAGGTTGTTGTATACGGAACCGCCGTAAGAATTCAGAATCAGGTTAAACGCCCACAATCCGTTGCCCGAGAAGCCATAGGTATCCTGCGCGCCGTTGCCGTCTGGATCTTCAAAGGTAAGCTTTTTCGCCACCTCCAGGGCCTCCTCCATGGTTGTAGGGATTTCGGCCCCCACCTTGTCCAGCCAGTCTTTACGCACTACCGGCATGGAGTAGCTTCCCTTTGCCTTCCTGGGAACGCGGTACATCCCCCCGTTTATATAGTTTGGCCGTAAAGCCTCTTCCCCGCCGACCCAGTCCACCAGGGGCTGCAGTTGATCCAGATAGTCGTTCAGGCTCAGCACAATTCCGTTCTGCACATACTGCTTTAACGTCTCATCAGAGGGCGCGATAAACAGATCCGGCACATCGCCGCCTGAAATTCTGGCGTTCAGTGCCGTGGCATAATCGGCTCCGGCTCCTACAATGTTCATGGTGACATCCACCCCGATAGCTTCCCTGATTCCCTGTTCCACAAAATTCTTTTCCTTTTCCGGCAGCGTCACCCCATGTCCGCATACCAGTTCCAGCGAGACCACATCCCCGTCTGCCGTTTCCTGCCCGGCTTCAGGCTTTGTCTCCCCGTCGTCCTGTTCGTTCGCATCCGTTGATTCTGTCGTTTTTGCCGAATCCTGTGTGCTCCCCGGCACATCGTTGCTCCCGCATCCCGCCGTAAGCACCAGCGCAAGACTTACCATTGCTGCCATTACTCTCTTCCTTTTCATGATTGATTCCTTTTCCTTTCTGAAAACATGGTTTATAGCTCCCTTACGTCCGGCCACCCATCCTTTCGCTGTCCGGGCGTTATGTATAGTCAAAGGGCATGGGATATCCGTTCCCGGCACATCACCCCTTTACCGCCCCCAACATGATACCTTTCGTGAAATACTTCTGTATGAACGGATAAATGACGATAATCGGCAGCGTAGTGAACACTACCATTGCCATCTGCAGCGTCATGGTCGGAATCGTTATATCCGCATTCATCTCTGTGTTCGGCGTCAGCATCCTGCGAAGCACCACCTGCAGGGTCTGCATATTCTGATCCGGCAGATACATAATGGAGTCAAAATACGTCTCCCAGTGTCCTACTGCGTAAAACAGCACCATAGTCATAATCACAGGCTTTGAGAGGGGCACAACAATCTTCCACAGTACATAGAACTCATTTGCCCCGTCTATCCTGGCGGACTCGAACAGCTCCTCCGGAAGATTTTCGAAAAAGGCCTTCACCACCAGGAGATTGTAGGTATAGACCGCTCCCGGAATCATCAGCGCCCAATAAGTTCCGATCATGTTCAGATTCTTGATCAGCAAATAGGTGGGAATCGTACCTCCGCTAAACAGCATGGGAAAGATAATAAAAGGAATCAAAAATCGTCTTCCCGCCAGTTTCCGCTTGCTAAGGGGATACGCCATAATCACCGTAGCCACGATATTAATCACCGTCCCAAGGATAGTGATGTATGCCGTGATTCCCATTGCCCGGGGCAGCATCCTCTGGTCTATGATGGTCTTGTACGCATCCAGTGTAATGGCTCTTGGAATGACCAGAAACCCGCCGTTCTTATGCACCTCTGTAATAGGCGTCAGGGAAACGCTTATCACATACAGCAGCGGGAACACGCATATCACCAGTATGACCGATAAAATCACATAATTACATATGTCCACAGCCTTGTCGCTCTTCCACTTTTTTACCATAGTCCCTCATCCCACTTTCTCGCCAGCTTATTCGTCCCCAGAACCAGAACCAGTCCAATCACGGATTTCAGCAGACCTACGGCGCTGGCGAGGCTGTAGTTCATGCGCTGGATTCCCTCCTTGAACACCCATGTATCCAGAATCTCCGCAACGCCCAGCACCTGATCGGACGCAATGACATAAATCTGGTCAAATCCCGCGTTCATGATAGAGCCTGCACGGAGAATCAGCTGCAGGATGAAAGTCCCTTTCAGCAGCGGCAGCGTGATGTACCAGATCCGCTTCAGCTTGCTGCATCCGTCTATGATAGCCGCCTCGTATAGGGTGGTATCGATGCCGGCAATGGCTGCCAGATAAATGATTGCCGACCACCCCAGCCCTTTCCATAAATCTGTCCCCACAATCATGGCCTGAAAATGCGTGGGATCCGTCAGGAACGGATAAGAGGAAAGCCCCCATTGCGTCAGCCATCGGTTGATCAATCCGCTGGTCTGGGAAAAGAAAGCCGTCATAATGCCGTATATGATGACCCAGGACAGGAAATGGGGCAGATAGCTTGCTGTCTGAATGGCTTTCCGGAACCATTTATTCTTGCACTCATTGATCATGATGGCCAGGATAATGGGCGGTATCATGCCAAACGCTATTTTGTAAAAGCTGATCTTCAGCGTATTTCCGATAATCCGCGCGGCATAAGGGCTTTCAAAGAAGTATTCAAAATGCTTCCACACCGGCTCCGCCCAGGGGCTTCCCAGAATCCCCTTTGGAATGTTGTAGTCCTTGAACGCGATCAGCACTCCGTACATGGGGCCATATTTGAAAACAAGATAATAGATCAGGAACGGCAGCAGCATGACATAATACTGCCAGTTCCATTTCATGATATGCCGAATCCTCTGTCTCCCTTTTTTCTCCATTTCTCCTCTCCCTCTCAATCGTGCATCTTGCACACAAAAAATGGCAACTATAATGTTTTCTCATCACAGTTACCATTTTAGTAAATTGTATTTCCAAATAATATACAGAAAAAGATGAAAAATGTCCGTTTTTTGTACAAGTTTTCTATATGGCTACTCTTTTTCCTGAGGGATGCGTAAATAGATCACCGTCCCCACCCCAATTTCCGATTTGATTTTAATCCCATATTCCTCTCCGTACCACAGTTTCATCCGCTCATTCACGTTCAGAATGCCCACGCTGGAAAGCCTGTCCGTCACTCTGGCAGTGTACTTTCCGTCCAGAATGTCCTGGCACATATTTCTGGTCATGCCGATACCGTCGTCGCAGATGAAAATATGCAGAATTCCTCTGCGCAGCCTTGCCGCAATTTTCAGGCTGCCCCCGCCCCCAGGCACTATTCCGTGAAAGATGGAGTTTTCCGCCAAAGGCTGCAGCAGCAGCTTCAAAACCCGGCACTGCGCGGCTCCCTCCTCTATCTGCTGCTCAAATCGAATTCCGCTGCCATATCGCATCTGCTGAATTCTGACATAATTTCCCAGCTGCTCCATTTCCTCCCGGATTGTCACAGTCTCCGCATTCTGCTCAAAGGTGTAAGATAAAAGTTTAATCAACGCCCGCAGTGCCTGCCCGGCTGTCTCGTCTTTTCCCTGTCTGATCAGGCTGGCCACGCAGGCCAGGGTATTGTGCAGAAAATGCGGGCCGATCTGGTTCTGCAGCATCAAAAATTCATACTCCATCTTCCTGTGCTCCGCATCCCGCACCTCCTCCACAAGCTCCCGCAGCCTTCTGACCAGGCTGTTATAGTGGGAGGAAAGCCGCCCCAGTTCATCCTCCCGGCTGTAATGCACCTCCACCAAATGCTCCAAATCGTTCACCTGATCCATGTCCCGCGCCAGCTTCCGCATGGGATTCGTATAAAGCATAGTGAACCAGAACACGATTATGATGATGCCCGCAAACCAGAGCCCCATATGTTTTGCCGTAAACCAGAACAGTTCGCTGCGGTATCCCTGCAGGATGTCTGCAGGATACATAAGGCAGACCTCCCAGCCCAGTTTATTGTCAGCCGTACACAGGAAGCTGTACTCCGGCACGGCTTCTATGCTGGCCAGTTCTGCGGATTCCTTTCCGTAATCAAACATTTCCAGATATCTGTCCGCCACTTCCAGCGGGTATACCCCCGGTTTCAGTTCAATGCCCGGATCCTCTCTGGAAAACAGGAAAGGTTCTCCCATATATTCCCGCACCATGAAGCTCTTTCCCTGCCCCCCCAGCACGTCCTGAAACATGGTCCTCAAATAGTCGCAGCCGGTCTCAGTCACTGCGATATTATCACCGCTTCGGTAGGACACAAAAAGGGAATAGCCGGCAGACATGGCAGAATACACCGGTTTCGAATACTGCAGCCTGCCCGGATTGTCCCTGGCCCTGTCTATCATATCGTCCACTATGTCCGGCTTCACCGCGTCATACAATGCCTGCTGACTTGCATAGATCTCTCCGTCCGGCCCCGCCACGTACAATGTCTGGATGAAACCATTGCTTTTCCGGATATCCTCCAGCGCGTAATAGGACTCCCAGCCCTGTTTCTCGTACAAATCCTGGCGCAGCGTGATGCCCATCAGGCCATTCTGGATACTGTCGCAGTAAGAGTCAATGTATAAATTCATCAGATGCAGCTTGGTCTGCATCTCGCTGACTACCTCCTGCTCCTGATTGTCCATCCTCTGTACCATTTCCCGGAACAAGAAGACGAACATGACACCCCCTGCGAAGACCAGCATAATCAAAAACTGCCGCAGCGAAACCGCGCTCAGCTTCAGCCTCTCCTTTATGCTATCCATTTATTTTCCCCTCTTGCGGACCTCTTTCGGGCTCACGCCGCTCCATTCCCGAAATTTCTGTGTAAAATACCGATAGTTGGAAATCCCCACCTGTTCCGCCACTTCATATATCTTCAGTTTTCCGTCCTGGAGCAGTTCATTGGCCCGCTCCATTCGGATACGGTTCAGGCAGTCGCTGAACTTCTCATTGGTCTCCTCTGTAAACATCCGCCCCAGATACTGGGCATTGATGCCTATCCTTTCAGCAATTCCGGCGAGGGTTAAGTCCGTCTGGTACTCTGTCTGCAAAATGCGGATTGCCCTGCGCACTTCGCTCCGGCGGGAAAAGCTGACATGCCTTTCGCACTGTTCGGCAAAGCTTTGTGCCAGCTGCCGGATGTCGCAGGCTTCACAGAGCACGCCCTCTATCTCCCTGGCTTCCTCCGGAAGCTTGCTGATATATTTGGAGAGCCACAAAAACAACAGCTTTTTCAACTCCTCCGGCCACAGCCGCGCATCCTGGCCGAACCGGACCACATCCCGGCACAGCGCCTCTTCCCCCTCTCTCTTTGCCACCAGAGCGTCTATCTGTTCTATATGGGCTGCGCTGCGGAACCCAAACTCCCCTATCTGGCTATCGTCAAAGCATATGCCTCCCGGCTCATAGAAAGCCTGCGCTTTCCATCTGTCCAGTTTTCTGCCCTCCTCCATATACTGCTTTCCGCTCAGCACTTTCCCGTGAGATTTCACTGCGTAAATCCGGAACGGCTCTTCCAGAAATTCAAAGGAATCCCGGAGCCGCTGCCTGATATACGGCATCAGTTCCTCCATGTCCATCTCCTTTGAAACGCTGACTCCATAAAGTCCGTCTGCCAGCAGAACCCAGCATTCAATGGATTTATCCGCCTCCAGAGTACTGCTGATCATTATCTCCATGAAAGCCCAGGAGCCCAGACGGTTTTCCACCACCAGGAAGTAATTGGGCCCGTTATAGTGAATTCGGAAGTGAATCCGCTCCAGTTCCCTGTCGATTTCTCCCGCATCCCACACATTCTTTAGCGCATACCTGGAAAAGCTGTTCCTTTGTTCGTTCTCCAGCTTTCTCAGGTTCTCCTGCTCCCTTTCGATAATGCTTCTGGCCCGATCCAGGACTCTCAGGATGCCCTCCTGTGAGATATCCGCCTTAATAATGTAATCCAGCGCACCGTGCCTGATGGCCTCACTGGCATAAGCAAAATCCTGATGGCAGGTCAGGAGCACATACTTGGTCAATGGCATCGTCCTCTGCAGAATCCGAATCAGCTCCAGCCCGTCCATCACGGGCATGGTAATATCCGTAATCACAATGTCCGGCTGCAGCTGCCGGCAAAGCTGCAGCGCGGTTCTGCCATTGGCCGCCTCCCCTATAATTTCATACCCATACTCCGCCAGGCACATTGTCCTTATTTCATCCCGAATCGGAATCTCGTCATCCACTACGATGACTTTCATGCGTTCCCTATTCCCTTTCCCCAATCCCATACCATCCTTTCATGGCAAACATGGTTTCAGCCTGTTCGCAAATTCTGCTTCAGAAGAATGATTTTTTAGAATCTTCGTTTTCCTCTTGACAAAATACCTTTTTTTATTTATTATTGATATGTTCCGTTTCAACAGCTAACGGCGCGTGGCTCAGCTTGGTAGAGCGCTGCGTTCGGGACGCAGAGGTCGCAAGTTCAAATCTTGTCGCGCCGACTATTGCATGGAAGCCCAGATTCCCAGAATTTTCAAGGGATTCGGGCTTCTTTGCTTTATCGCATACCCACGGGCTTTTGTCCCATTTGAAGCTGTTCTACAAAATGTTCTACAAAACAACAGAATCCGCGCTTTGCAAGCTTTCCCTTGCCGTAAATTTAGAACAAGCCTGCTGCCGCCCTCGAAATCTCACTCAAGTCATTCTCTGTGGCGTTAAGGCGCTTCTTATTGTAATGAGAGTAAATCTTCAACGTGGTCTCCGGGTCGGCATGACCCAGCCAATACTGAAGCTGCTTGATGTCCCAGCCTCTATTGATGAGCATAGATGCGCAGGAATGACGGAGTTTGTGGTAAGTAATATCGGGACGTCCGTAAGCTTTCATGGCCTTTTCAAAATTTTTCGATACCCAGCTCGGGTCATACCGGCTGCCATCTTCCCTTGTGAAAACATATCCCTTTGTGTCGCGATATGCATCCCCAAAGAAGCTTTTGTAATCGTCCTGCTCCTGTCTTACGGCTGACAGGCATTCCTCCGCAGCAGGGAAGAGATACAGCTTCCGTTTGCTGTCCCTTGTTTTAGTCGCTTCTTTCTCCACCAGGGTTGACACCCTTACCACTGTATTTTCTATAGAAATCGTCTTTTCTTGAAAATTTATGCTCTCCCACCGCAAGCCGAGCAGCTCCGAACGCCGCAAGCCGTAATAGGCACCCATAAAAGCCATCGGAAGGAAACGCGGATAGTGTTCCTTCAAGAATTTCAGGACATCCGCCACTTCCTCTTCGGTGAGAAAGGCTTCCTCCCTCTGGTAGCTCGCATTGCTTTTCCCATGTACCTTTACCGAAGTCACGGGGTTGGAGTTTACCAGTCCATCGATGGCCGCCTGGTCATATACCGCAGAAAGAATGCTTTTGTAGCTTCTGACGCTCCTGACGGATAAAGGACCCATCTCGCCCGTCTTTTGATCCCGTTTGCCATGGGCCAGCTCATGCTTCAGAAACTGATCCACCATTCGGGACGAAAGCTCTCTTACCTTATACTTTAAGGGTTCAAAGTACCGCTTGATATGGGCTGCCCTGTATTCATACCCCTCATAGGTGGAAATCTGTAGATCCCTCTTCTTACCTTCAAGCCACAAATCGATATAATCGCAGAGCAGGATGTCCGGGTCTATGGATTGGTTGACGCTCTCCGGTGCAAGCTCCAAATAACGATTCTCTTCTATCGCTGCCTCCATCATAGCCTCGGCTTTTCTTTTGTTGTTCTTGACGGTCAGGCCAGTGGCGATCCATTTCTGCCTCCACGCCTGGCTTAACGGGTCTTTATAACTCAGGCGTATGTAATAATACGCCTTGCCCGACTTGTTCGTTTTCTCCTGGATGCTGCCTTTCATTATTCCTCCTTCCCCGCAGGCGCCAGAATAAAGACATCTCTATTCTAGCACCTGGCAGAAGATTTGAAAATACTATTTTTCCTCTAAATATGCGATTACCGCATCCTTGCGGATAAAATAGTTCGCGCCTATCCGCTTGTTCGGTATCTCTTTTGTCCGAAGCAGCCCGTAAATCTTAGTACGGCCTATCTGCAGCATATCTTCCAACTGCTGTGGACGGACAACATCCGGGTAACTCTCAAACATAATCTGTCTCCTCCTCTTTCTGTAAATTCTTTTGTCATCTATTTTCTTCCTGCTTTTCCTTATGGAAAAATATTAAGATCACCTTTCGCGGTTCCATGTATGCTCTCGGTCGCGCTGATATTCCCTCTCCCGTTTGTTATTACGTTCTATGATGCCGCGATATTCATCGCCCCGCCCTGTCCGGATGCCCTGCAGCTCCAACGCCATTGTCGCTGCGCCGATATGCATGGTAGGTTCACGGTCAATCCCCTGCGCTGCGAGGCTTTCGTGGCTCACATGGATATCTAGCCCCATCCTTTCAAACTCCCTGTTCTGTAGGTCTGCCCATTCTTTCCGCAGTTCTTCCAGATATTTGACGCTGTTCATATAACGGTTGTAGCTTTGCGCATAAATTACAAAATTTTTTCGCACAAATTACAAAAACAACTTTATTCAAAAAATAAAATGGCATTTGAAAGATTAGTTATACCTTTCAAATGCCATTTATGCAGTGGTTGAATTAATTGTAAAATGCTGACTGAATGCTATTGTAACCCGCAACTCCATCCACTTTAAGACCGAATTTGCGCTGCACATCCATAGTAGCTGCCCTAGTAGCAGGGCCATACCTCCTGTCCACGGCCTGACTATGCCCCAAGATTTCATTGCATTTTTGCTGCCACCAGCCCACGACCGCCCCAGTGGAGCCTGCCACATATTTGCGGCCAGATTTTTTAGCCTGAAGAACAATCTGCCGCCTTACATACTGGGTCTTCGGTCCATCCAGGCCATCCTCGACCAAAGGATTACCATTCGCGTCCAGGTATCCATCTGCATTCGCTGCCGACTGGAATGCCTTAATATTCAAGTTGGGTTTCTCCTTGCGGGAAGCCAGAACCGTATTTTCTGAAAAGTCGGTATAAAATCGGTTCATGTCTACATTCCCATTCACTCCCTGAATCCGCCCGGTAGAGGTATACTGCCAGATATCAGGTATATCCGCCTCACCAGTCGGGAGGGAAGATATATACCGTGCGTACCAAACGTATACCATTCCTAGGGCTGCAGTGATCCGCTCCATATCAAAGTAGTTTTGAAGATAATCACGGTTGGTATAGATGACAGGGATATATCCAGCATTCCGGATGCGCTGCAGGAATGCGATTGCCATATCGGTGGCAAGCTCCCTAGTGACGATCACTCCATTTTTCCTAGCATAATTTACACTATCATACTCAAAGTCATACGCCATCGGGCATTTCATCCAATACTTTGTAGCCTGAGCCATGGCATATTCGGCCTCCGCCGCAGCCATGTCCACATTATATGCGTATGAGAACCAGTACAGCATCACACTAACACCCAGATTATAGCAGGCCAATGCATTTGTGGTAAACTTCTGATCAACATTATTCTTTCCATATCCAACTCTCAAACCGATACCTTTACATCCAGCATTCCGGATGCGCTTAATGTCAACCGTCCTCTGGTGCTCAGAGATATCCGGCCCCTCATATAATACTTCTTTGTTCATTTTTCCCTCTCTTCCTTAATAATTATGGGGAGTCTGGGCTCCCCATAATTATATGTCCTTATGCCTTGTATGGTTCCATGTCCTTGCCTATCTGCTCTTTCCATCAAATTTCAGCAGGTTACGTAGCATCTCATAAAGCCCAGTTGATGCAAGTCCACTTATCATCCCGCCCAGCACCACCTCGGCATTGATACCACTATGCATATGCATCAGTACGGCCAGCAATGTCCCACAGCTTAGGGCTGCCAGAGGTATGTACCGATTGGGGAATTTTTCGAAAGCTGTCTTAAGAACATATCCTACTAACAAGCTGATCCCCAATATAATAGGATTAATCATCCCAAATAAAAAGTTAATATCCATTACTCATCCTCCTTTTACTCTGCTTGTCATAAACAGAGAATTCATGGGACTTGCAGCACACAGTAAATGAGTTCCGGGTCGGCATCCACCTCTTCTGTGTTTCACTATATTCCTCTTTTCTGGTCGTAGGATAAGGGCATAGCCCTTTCCTGACAAGCCTCATATATTCTTCAACCTCATATCTTGACCCCAAACGGATATTCGCACAATAATCTATCCTCTGGATATAAAAACATTCTTTCGATATCTCATTGATATCTGTCATATCCAAAAAGTCCTGCACCCTGTCCAGGCTGTTCCTGACGTCTTCCGCATCCGCGATATAGACGAACGGATGTGAGTCTTTATGGAACATCATCCTTGGGTTCACTTTAATCTGGAGAAAATAAATCTTTCCAGGATTTTTCGATATCGTCTTTACTTTCACTGGATTTAATCCATAAGCTAAAAATCCGGGAAATATCAATTCTTTTGTGCCAGCCCATTCATTTTTACGTTCATAATACCGAAGCCCTTCTGCTTCACAATAGGCCACCAACTTTTCTCTGATAGTCTTTGCTTCTCTGTGGGTAAGCATTACGCCAAACGACATCGTATGCATGGAATATCTGCCGCTTGCTGCTGTCGCATTTTTGATTTTATCCTGTTCTGTATTCTTTTGATTCATCATGCCCGTCAATCTCCTTGTTTCTTTACATGAAAAGCCTGTTCATCCATCTCTTCATTTTGACCTTTGTCTGCAACATACATAGTTCCATTCACCTCCTGGCTCAAATACAGTAATCTGCACTCTGCTTTTTTATTCTTATTGTTATGCTTCTTATACTTTTTCTTTTATTTCGCTTTCCTGCCCTGGATAGCATCTTTCTCTTAATACCTATTCCTGCGCAAACAGTAGGATAATGAAAGGAGGGCACCATGACAGAATGCAGATATATCACAGTCCGCGAAGCCGCGCAGATTTTAGGAGTCAGCACCAGTACAATACGAAACTTTCTGCTTAAGAACCACTATTTCAAAGGAAAAAGGATTGGAAGGCAATTACGAATCTAAAAGGATTCTTTCACAGATTATGTCAACAGAACTGACACAAATGCGCCAGACTAATCAAATACGGTCTAGGCAGCTTATTACATGAAGAGAACCCGCATGCTCTTATTAATCCATATAAAACCAATTTCAACCACTTGAAGCCTTTTATAGCCAACAATCTTATAAAATAACAGGAAGGCAGATGAGAAATATGTTTGAGGATTATCCGGATCTATTGACAAGAAGACAGGCACAGGAATTGCTGCACATGGGAAAGAACCGGATATTAGGCCATATACAATCCGGGCGGCTGCGCGCCATGATACTTGACGGACGGTATCTAATCAAAAAAGAGGATGTAGTCAATTTCATCAACCGTCTGCCATACAGATAGATATTGACTGTTTATAATCGTTCCTATATAATTATGGACGAGGTGATATGGATGCATATCAATGAAGACTACGAAAAAAGAATTCAGGACCTGGAAAGAAGAGTCCAGGTGCTGGAAAGCATCATCAATGGGACTAGCAGGCACAAGCCCGGGAGAACCCCTATTTTATCAGCAGATGAAAAAGCCGAGGTCATCCGCAAGAATATCGCTGGCAGTTCCTATTTCTGTCTGGCTAAGGAGTATGGTGTTTCCAAGACCACCATATTTAACATATGCCGTTCTTATAAGGAAAAAAACAAATTCACAATACCTGTGCAAACCAGCTAAAGCCTCTGCACGTCCAATTCAGGGGGCACAGCTTATTACAGAAGCGGCATAAAGCAAGGAGACAGATTTCTGTTGGAGACAAAGAATCCCTGTGTCATCTCTGGCACAGGGATTCTTTATCGTAATTATAGGAAGCAAATGCGTCTTCCTATAGTCAATCAGCAGAAGATTATTGCTGATTCTCATAGGCTATGATTACCATGGGTTCACGACTCTTGTGACAAAGAGGCGTTTTCTGGAGAAACCTCCTGTCCGCTGCTGCCCCCATCCTTTTTCTCCCTCAGCCGGAACCGTTCCCCCTCATAAGTCCGTACCGGGTTCCCCCTGACGATGCGGTAGTGCTCCATCCATGCGGCGCCTGCCTGCCGTTCCTGCTGCTCCTGCTGCAGGCCGGTAAGCTTCTCCCGCATCCTCTCCATGGCCCTGCGCTTATTCTGGAACTGGCTTCTCTCCTCTGTGGACTGGGCCACGGTTCCGGTAGGGATGTGGATGACCCGCACGCCGGTCTCCACCTTGTTCACGTTCTGCCCTCCCTTCCCGCCGCAGTGGAACTTCTCGATGCGGTATTCCCCATCTGCCGCCACCTGGGCCGCCTCCGGGATGATGCTCACGTCCACATACCAGTTCTTCCTTTTATGGTTCCTGCGAAAGGGACTCCTGCAGATCCACAGCACCGTTCCCTCCAGGCCGCTTAAGTCCTGGTCTGTCTGGAAGCGGACGGAATCCAAGCAGCCCCTCTCACAGCCTTTGGTTTCTGAAATAATTTCTAAATTTCCATATTCTTTTTTAAGCGCCTCAAACAGCTTCGCCACCGCCAACTGGCATTCGGCGGGCCCCTGTCCTGCGCTAATCTGAATAATCATAAACTTGTACCTCATACAATTTTTAGTTTTACGATAATCATGCGGTATGCAATATCCAGTATCTGAAATATTTTTTTCTTCCACCTTTTCATACCGCATGGCTATCTGCGGTTTCTTATTTTTTCCTGCTATTTCTTATGGCGGGCATCATTGCTCCCGGCCTTATAATTATAGACCGGCTTCAGGATTTCCGTTATCTGGACGGTATCCCTAATCCGCTCGGCAATCTCCGCAAGGGAGCGGTAAGCAAAAGGAGCCTCATCCAATGTGTCTGTCCCTACGCAACTACTGTAGATGCCTTTCATTTCCCGCTTGAAGTCCGATACGGTATACCAGCTTTTTACGTCCTCCCTCTTTAGCCTCCTGCCGGAGCCGTGGGGTGCAGAACAGTTCCAGTCCTCATTGCCCAGCCCGATGCCCAGGAGCATGCCGTCCCGCATATTCGCCGGAATGATTACCTGGAATCCTTTTTCGGCGGCGATAGCCCCCTTGCGGAGCACCCCGGAAGCATCCAGATAATTATGCGCCACCGAGAACTGCTCCACCGCTTTCCATTTCATTCCTTTCAGGATTTCCCTGACGATGATCTGTCTGTTCAGTTCGGCATAGTCCTCAACGGTCTGCACGTCCTCCATGTAGGCTTCCTTTTCGTCCCCCTCCAGATAACTCATGTAATAGGGCACCTCCAGCCTCTGCGCCTTCAGGGATGTATGGGCAAGCTTCGTATAATGCTCCGCCACCTCTTCCCCCAGATGCCTGCTGCCCGTGTGCACCACCAGATATAGGCTTCCGTCCTCTCCCCTGTCAAGTTCCAGAAAATGGTTGCCGCCGCCAAGGGTGCCCAGGCTCCGCTCCGCTTTCGGCCTGTTGACATGCCTGGCGCAGTGGAGCTTTTCATAGGGAAATTCCGCCGCCATATGGTGCGGCTCTTTCCTTATGGCGAACCCCGACGGCACGTTCTCCCGGATGACCCGGTCCAGCTTCTGGAACTCTACATTATCCTTGTTCAGCTTTACACAGGTCATACCGCAGCCAATGTCCACGCCCAGAAGCTGGGGGATTACCTTGTCCGTAGCGGTCATGGATAAGCCGATAGGCCCCACCTTGCCGGGATGGATGTCCGGCATCAGGCGTATCCTGCTGCCCTCCGCCGCCTGGTGGTCGCATATCATTTTTACCTGCGCCTGGGCGTACTCCTCCACATCGTCCGTAAATATCTTTGCTTCGGCGTAAATGCCTTTTACTGTTTTCATATGATTTTCGTCTCCTTAAAAATGGGCGCAAAAAAAGCACCCCAAAGGTGCCGCCACGGCAAGAATACCTTATAAAAGCTCTGCCGGATGCCAGGAATAACCTAATCGCAACAAAACTAGCTATAATACTTGCGGAGTGCTGTACCTTTGATTGTCAGTTCCTCTATTTTGTTCTGATATCGTCTGTTCTTCTGCATGGTAAGCCCTCCTTTCATAAACCCTTTCTTTCCTCTTATTCATGACAATAGAAGACTCGCGAAGCGTGGATTCTATTGTTTTGGTAACGAATACATGGTAGCACAAAGGCCGGGAATTGGCAAGCAAAAAATATTTAAGAACTCCGGCGTTAAAAATTTCAACCTTTTTTTGAACATTTTTTCAGTTTCGGCATTATTACTAATTTGATAGTGGGTATTTTGTAGAATTTAACTATACAGAATGAAAAGCAGCAGATATGCTACCCTTACTATACCAGAGTGCGCCCGCCTTGTAAACTCCCTTTTGCTGGAATAGGCGCAGCTTTAAGGCTGCCACTGCTGCCAGCCTCTCAAAGTCGCTGTATCTGATA
>CATKYJ010000016.1 GCA_949840885.1 uncultured Acetatifactor sp. | reverse complement strand
ACCCCGCAAGAAAAACGTGCTTTCTGGGCTTCCATAATCAACAAGATTTATCTCAACGACATTAACGAAATAGTTGAGATTGATTTTTTATCCTAGCTGTTACTAACTTATCATTCCCGGTGGGTTCGTCCGCAAGTACGATATGCGGCTTTGTGGCCAGCGCCCGGGCGATCGCCACGCGCTGCTGCTGACCGCCGGAGAGCTGCGAGGGCATGGAATACCGCTTTTCGTATATGCCCAGAGTCGAAAGAAGATGCTCCGTTTCCTCCCGGTCGGCTTTCAGCTTGTCAAGTCCCAGAGGCAATGTGATATTTTCCCAGACATTCAGCCCGGGAATCAGATTATAGCTCTGAAATACAAATCCGATATACCGCCGCCGAAAAACCGTGAGCGGGTCGGGTGCAAGTGTATAGAGGTCCGTGCCGTCAATGGTCACGGTTCCCCCGGTGGGACGGTCAATGCCGCCCAGCAGATGCAGCAGCGTACTCTTGCCGCTGCCGCTGGACCCAACCACAGAGACAAAGGCGCCCCGTTCCACGGACAGCGTTACCCCATCCAGTGCGCGAAGCGCATTTTCTCCGTTTCCGTATACTTTCGTCAGTTGACTCGCCTGTATGAGCATGATTTGTACTCCTTCTATACTACTACAACATACTGCTAAAACATATTTTGTCAGCAATCCTTACAGCCAGTAAGGATTTAACAAATATCATGATATCAAACGAATCTTTCTGAGCCGTAACGAAATCTTTCAGTTTTGAAATATATTTTCAGCATTTCCTTACTCCGCCGGCAGGAAAATGCTGAATCCGCACCCTGCGCCCTGGCGGTTCCGGCAGAGTACCCGTCCTCCCTGCGCCTGCACGATCATGCGGCAGAGTGTGAGACCGATTCCCACGCCAGGAGCATTCCGATTTGTCTTTCCGCGGTAAAAGCGTTTCCAGATTTCCGATCGTTCTTCCTCCGGGATGCCCGGGCCTTCGTCAAGGATATCCAGCCGGACATATGTCTCATATCGGTACGCCGCAACCGTGATTTTCGAGTTTTCCGGCGCGTATTTTACACCGTTGTCGAGAATGGTTCCCACCGCCTCAGCCGTCCAGCGCAGATCAAATAAGGCAGTCAGCCCCCGGGGGATTTCCACGGAAAACACAATGCCTTTCTTCTCCGCTGCAGGTACCACGGCTGACAGCGCCTGTGCGGTTAACGTCTCTACCGATTCGACAGTCGGATGCACATTCTCCTCAATCAGTCCTCCCTCACAGCGGGAGAGCTTCACCAATGCGTCGAGAAGAAACTGCAGTTTCCCGGTCTGTTCGCCGATGGCCTCAGCTTCCGCAGACGTCGGCAGCATTTCGGCATACATGGCAGCAGCCGTCAACGGTGTCTTACATTGGTGTGCGATATCCGAAACCAGTGCAGCAAGATTGCGATAACTTTCCGTGACGCGTCTGTCCCGGGTTTCCTCCTCGCTCCGCTTCAGCCTAAGCTGCCGGACAATCGGTGCGATTTCGCTCTCCTCAACTGCAAAATGATCTCTGTCCTCAAGTGCCCTCTGCACATCGTTTAACAGTCTCTGTCTTTGCCTTTTCTCATACAGCACAAAGCAGACGGCGAGAATACCTGTAAACGCCGCATAGCAGACAGTCGTCCAGATACTGCCTACATAAAGGCTGTTCACAAGACAGAAAGCCGCTGTCAGAAAGAAAAAAATCACAGCAAACATCAAAGTCATTCCCTGTCACCTACCCACATATATCCGAGCCCGTAAATGGTACTTATGCTTTTCTCACCCAACCGTCCGCGCAGACGGCTGACTGCAACCGACAGCGCGTTTTCATTCAGTTCCTCTCCGCCCTCCCAAAGGGCGTCTGTCAGGGCCCCACGCGAGAGCACCTTGCCCGAGTTTCTCACAAGTACCGCCAGCAGTTTACATTCCGTAGAGCCCAGATACACCCTGGTACCGTCTGCAAAGAAATCCAGCGACGCGAAGTCAAACCGATAGCGCCTGTCAACATACAGATCGCTTCGCTTCCCCGCGCGTTCCAGCAAAGCGGCGATACGCTCCCTGAGTACCATCAAAGAAAACGGCTTTTTCACATAATCGCTGGCTCCGGCACGAAACGCCGCCACCTCGTCAATCTCTGAATCGCACACTGTAAGAAAGATCACAGGTATGGGTATTCTCTTCACGAGTTCCCGGCAAAAATCAATACCGTTCCCGTCCGGCAGATTGCAGTCGAGCAGCAGCAGATCATACCGCTCTCCATCCAGGCGCTGCCTGGCAGATACGAGATTTCCCACACCAACCGTATCCAGCGTATCCGAAGAGAGAGAGCGGCACAGACCTGTGCGGATGGCATCGTCGTCCTCAACGATCAGCATTCTCTTCATAAACAATTTCTCCCTGTGACCAACATAATTCTATAATAGAATCCAAGGGAGGATTCTATTATCAAAATTCTATTATCCAAATTCTATTATATTTCGCTTTCCCGAAATAAACAAGGCCGCAAATATCATTTATACCGATGCTGTGTCACGGCTGTCTCGGGATTCCGAAAACGCTTGAAACAGAGGCATTTCGCCAAAGAAAAACGGCATAGTCCTAAAGACCATACCGTAACTTGTAACCAAGATGCCCTTATATCTTTCGGCTCCCTACTTTTGCTTTCCGGGAACATCATGTATCTCCAGGAATTCCTGGAAGATCTTCTCGCCTTTGGCTCTGGCCCGGACAGCATCCTCCAATTCCTCGAAGCTGCCCAGATACCGGGTCCTGCCCTGGAACGTGATCTGGGCGGACCAGCGGCCGGTTCTCTTATTCCGATAGACTCCCCGCACCCCGCTGGTATTGTTGGCGAACACTTTCTTACTTTTGATGCTCTCCAGGCAGGTGCCCTCCACAAAGTGCCTGGTGTTTACCGGGTCTACCCTGCAGCCGCAGCTTCTGGTATGTCCGCTCTGCAGGTTGGACTGGCATGACCTGGTTTCTTTCCCGCAGTCGCAGAGGCAGCGCCAGTAATGCTTCCCGCCGTCCCGGCCATCGTAGGAAACTACGGTGAGATTGCCGAAGCGCTTACCGAGCCAGTCTTTTCGCCGGATGCTCTCCGAACCAGTGCCGCTGTCATTTTTCCTGGTTTCCATCTCTCTCCTCCTTTCCGTCCATGGTCTTTACAGGACGAGCCGCATGTTACCGCGGCCTGTCCATTCCAGGCATGCCTTTACAAGGCTGCCCTTTCTTTATTCTCTTCCTCTCCCTTTTTCCGGGAAAATGCCACTACAACTGTCTGCACAATGGCGATGACTGCCATCAGCAGGGTCCAGCGGTCCACAAACCCTGTC
Source organism: uncultured Acetatifactor sp. (assembly GCA_949840885.1). Lineage (GTDB taxonomy): Bacteria > Bacillota > Clostridia > Lachnospirales > Lachnospiraceae > Acetatifactor. The sequence continues at coordinate 90,229 of CATKYJ010000016.1, read as the reverse complement.
GGGAGGGTGATGTCCTCCGTCAAACAGAAAGCTATGACGGAAATGACTGCTACAGGTAGGCTGATCAGACGCATGATGCCTTTCTTTTTCAGCTTCTTCTGCTCTTCCTCCTCTTCGGAGGCTTTCTTGGTATTGACGAAGTACCCGATCAGCAGCATCAGGGATTCAAAGACCGCAAGGTTCATCAGGGCGAAGTTCACAAGCGCCCACTTCCTGCCGCTGTCCCCTGCTGCCAAAGGTACTGCTTCCTCATCCAGATCTTCAATCTCGGCTTCCTCCGCGTCTGCCCTTTCCTCCGACTCCTGGGCGGCGTCCGCAAGAGGCAATTCCTCGTCCGGAATCTGCGTTTCTTCCTCCGGCTCCTGTGCAGGTACGGTCGGCGCTACCGGCGTAACAGTCGGCGTCACCACCGCGGGAGTCGCCGGTGCTGCCGCAACCGGAAGTACAGGCACGGCCGGCGTGGGATCCGCCGCTGTCGGTGTGTCGTCCGCCTGCGGCGGAGCTACCGGATCCGCGGGGTCTGCCGGATTGGTGGGATTATCGGGCACAATTGGAGTTGTGGGCTCCTCGTCCACTGTCCACCGGATTGTCACGTTTCCGTCTTCGTCCGTCTCCGGATTTCCCCAGTGGCCGTTTTCCGTCGGATTCCCCTCAGGATACTCGGCGCTGTAGTCGCCGCCCTCAGGCATCGGTATCTCTTTTACGATTTCTCCGTTTTCGTCCAGCCATGTCACCTTGAGGGCCTCCTCGGGATTCTCAGGTTCCTCGGGGCTCCCAGGCTCCTCACCGGGCTCTTCGGGCTCCTCACCAGGCTCCTCAGGATTCTCAGGATTCTCACCAGGCTCTTCGGGATTCTCACCGGGCTCCTCGGGTTCCTCATCAGGCTCCTCAGGTTCCTCAGGATTCTCGGGCTCCTCATCCACTATCCACCGGATTGTCACGTTCTCGTCTTCGTCCGTCTCCGGATTTCCCCAGTGGCCGTTTTCCGTCGGGTTCTCCTCAGGATACTCGGTGCTGTAGTCGCCGCCCTCAGGCATCGGTATTTGCTTTACGATTTCTCCGTTTTCGTCCAGCCATGTCACCTTGGGGGCCTCCTCGGGTTCCTCAGGATTCTCGGGCTCCTCATCCACTATCCACCGGATTGTCACGTTTCCGTCTTCATCCGTCTCCGGATTTCCCCAGTGGCCGTTTTCCGTCGGGTTCTCCTCAGGATACTCGGCGCTGTAGTCGCCGCCCTCAGGCATCGGTATTTGCTTTACAATTTCTCCGTTTTCGTCCAGCCATGTCACCTTGGGAGCCTCCTCGGGCTCTTCAGGTTCCTCAGGATTCTCGGGCTCCTCGCCAGGCACCACGGGTATCACCACCGGATTGCTCTCAGGGTCATCAATGGGCTCCGTGGGCTTGTCAGGGTTCTCCGGATCAACAGGTTTGTTCGGCTTGTTCTCATAGTTCACTGACGCAGTGTTTGAAATTGTCTTAACCGTATCGGTATTCGTATCCGCATTTACGGTCGCCGTGATAGTCAGTACAGCCTTTCCAGGTTCCTCCCCCTGCTTTCCAGGGATTTCGCCGATGGTGTAGACACTGTCTGCAGGCGTAACCGCTACCGCCTGACCGTCATTTACGGACAGCGCCGCGCTCTTCCAGGTCAGGTTCTTATCCAGTACGTCGGTAACTTTCACTCCCCTGGCTGCATTGTCACCCTCATTCTTCACCGTGATGGTATATTCAATGTCCTCGCCGGGCTTGACAGAAGTCTTGTCGGCTGTCTTTTCGGCCGTCAGCACCGTGGTTTCAGGTGCAGTGTCCGCTTTCTTCACCGGCACGATAATGGTCTTGTCGGCATCGGCTTTCCCCTTGACAGGGTCGCCGGTAAGATTGCCGTTGGCCTCGTAACCTGCGGGAATCCTCTCGGTATCCTTGGTCACATCATAGTCCTGGCCCTTATCGACCTCCAGGGTGATTCCAGAGTCAGGGACTTCGCTGCCGTCCTCGTCTACGAACTTGACAGTGACATTCACTTTCTCAGTCTTTGGCGGGATAACCACGGTAGCGCTGCCAACGCTGACGCTGGTAGATGCCGAGTCCGTGACATCGTAGTCGTCCGCCGCGCGTGCCATGCGGAATGTGCTGACAGCAGGGGCATTGGCCCAGGACCCGCCTTTGGCGGTGTTCGTCAGACTTACCACAATCTGCTTGTCGGTCAGGTTCTCAATCTCGATATCGTAGGTCAAGGTCACAGTATTATTCGCCTTAAAGTCGTCACTACGGGCGATTGCGTTGACAATGCCGCCGTTGTGTGCATCCAATGCGGCATTTACGGTGTTACCGTTTACCTTGACATTCGTATAGGCGATCTTGACGCTATCATCCGCGGTGAGCGTATTGTTGCCCTCCTGCACCTTTATGTCTGTCAGCTTGTCGATGATGTCCAGGCCGTACAGGTCATCGCCTGTGTTCCTCACCGTCACGGTGTAGGGCACAATGGCAACACCGTTCTTTGTGGTCACATCCACGTCGCCGTGGCTCTTGTCTGTCTTGATGGACATATTCACGCCCTTGATGACTTCGGGCACACTGGGCACAGGGTCGGGAGTCTCCTCGCTCTTGGCACTGGCCGTATTGCTGATTTCGCCGCTCGTATTAACCCTGGCTGTGAGTGTCACGGTTGCGCTCCCGCCCACATCAATCCTATCGATTTTCCATTGAACGGTGCGGCTGCCGCTGTCGTAAGAACCGTTGTTCGCAGCATCGCTGTCCCAGCTTAATCCATTGGGCAGAGCATCCGTCACCACCACATCGGTAGCCGCGGCATTACCGTTGTTGCTCACGGTGATGGTGTAGACTACGTTCTCGCCCACCTTGACGACAGATTTATCAGCCGTCTTGGTGATGGTCAGTTTTGGTGCAGTGACCACAGGCGGGGTGTCCTTGGTGTAGGTATTGGTAATGAGCAGAGTAGAGTTAACTACATTAGCGGAAATTTTCCGGCTTATCGTATGCCCATTAACTTTCCACGCAGTGGGGTTCACCGCTGTTGTGTAGGTATACCCATCCACATCGCATTTCTCGGTCACTGTCACATCGTGCTTAATACCTCCACTTTCCGCTATAAAGAAATGCGGAACTTGCCAGGTTAAGGTATTGCCGTCAATTGCGGCATTGCTCTTGGTCAGTGTTTTGGTAACAACATCCCCGGTCTCTCCATGAGTCTCCGTCCAAATGATTGAGAAATCATCAGGAATCTCGTCCAGATTTTGAAAGACCTTTTTTACGGTCAGCCTTTCGGTTGCCACGGGTACAGGTGTCCACACAGCATACAGTGTGGTATCGGCGTTCAGGGTTATTCCATCTCCTGGCACAAAATCCGCGTCGGTCGCACCCTCGTTGGTGTTCCAGCCCAAAAAGTCGTAACCGGGCCGGCTCATGTTTCCTTTGCTCGCAATCTCGACACTGCTTCCCTTGTCTTTGGTCACAGCAGCAGGTGCGTTAGTGCCGCCATTGGCATGATAGGTCAGGGTAACCTTGTCGTTTTCCCAGATTGCATATAAGTGCGTCTGAGTAGGATTGTTCCTGTCTGTAGAATTGCAAGGAACAGAGTACCTGCTCGTCAGCTTATATGCGGGAGTGGCTGCATTAGGGTTGGTGTCCCAGCCCAGGAGCCTCTTTCCGGTGCTCGCAAACGGGTTGGTATCTTTGACCCAGACCGTGTACACGTTTCCATTACTCTCCAAGACGCTGTCCATACTTGTAAGATTTCTATTGTCATTGGAGTGATAAACCAGTTGACCGTAGTACTTGGTCTCCGTACGCTCATACCGCAGGGTAAATGTACCTTGGTAACCGGTAGCTCCTTTAGCAACACTAATCGAACTGGGACTAACACTCTTATAAGTATAGGTATTCCCATTATAATTTGGCTGCCGCGGAACACTACTGCCAAGATTTGTGGCTGGTACCCTGTCAGTAGCCCCTGCAGATAAAGAAAAAGTCCCAGTTATGCTGCCTGTCAATTGTCCATTCATGTAATACTCATGGACAACATTCGCGTACGGATTCGAGGGTGTGGTGCCGCTGCCTTGGTTTCCACCGCTATTCACCACATTTTTATAGGTTGCATGTCCGCCGGTGTAAATCAACAGAGCACTGGCTCCAATATGCTTCTCACCATTAAATGCAGTACTGTAGGCGGCAACAGTATTATAGTTACTCGATACCCCCTGCCAAATTTTTTCCGGCGCCGGAATTATAAACGAATTATTGTGCTCACCGTACTGTGATCCAAAGGTAACTTCGCTTGTACTGATAGATTTTACATACCAGTTTCCTTGGTAGTGATCACCCACGGACATATTTACTCCGGTAGGGCTGCCATCGCCCGGATAAAAAGTGATCGTTGATTTATATGTCACATAAACCAACGTATCAACATCCGCATCCGGCTCGCCCTCCAGGCTGCCCTGCAAAGTCTCCTTATAGGCTACCGCTGCAGCCAGCGCCTCGGCCTGGGCTTCCTGATCCTCGGGGGACAGGCGGTTGTAGATGGCGATATAATTGTCCAGGGCATCAATGCCGGCCTGGACGTCGCCGCTCTCCAAAATCTCGTCCACAGCCTCAAAAGCGGCATTCAGCTCGTCTACGGCGGCATATACCACAGTTGCGTCTTCTTCTGCCGTTGCCTCAGCCTCAGCCTCCTGGCCATCTGACGGTTCCGCCTGGGTCTCCGCATCGGACAGGATACTGCTATCTACGCTTTCTGTCACGTCCTCGCTTTCTGTCACGTCCTCGCTTTCCGTCACGTCCTCGACAGTAGGCGCTTCTGCTTCCCCGCCGGCGCTTTCCTCTTCCTCAGGAACGGTATTCTGCACACATTCCCAGCGGCCCGCATCCTGACGGCATTCCCGGGTGTGGCCGTGTTCGTCAAGTCCGCATATAAGGCTCGCCGCAGTCTGTTCATAACAGCCGTTCCCATGGATGTGATCTTCGGTGCCGCAGGCAAGTACGCCCTCTTTGTCATAGCACTCTGCCTCATGTGCGTGCCCGGCATTTTCGCATGCAAGCGTCCTGCCCTCTTCCCCATAGCATTCTTCCGTATGGCTGTGCTCGGCATTTTCGCATGCAAGCGTCTCATCCTCCACATAGGTGCACGACCAGCCCTCCTCATTATGCTCATGGCCGGGTGCCTCCGCTGCCGCTGCCGGAAGCTGCGGTATGCTGATGCACATAGCTATGGCAAGGAGCAAAGCCAGTCCTCTCCTGTATGTTCGTTTTTTATGTCTCATAGTTTCATTCCTTTCTTTGCAAAAAAGAATCAATCGGATGCAAAGTATCCGGCGGCCGGGCTGGCATAGCATTGTCCAACGAACTTCCAACACCTTAGCCCCCATAGCTTTGCGTCCCGCCATTTCTAACGGTTTGCTAATTATAATCAGTGACCGGGCTGCCGTGGCCTGCGCTGTGACGCGTGTCCAGGCGCACGCTTTAGGCCCCTTGTTTTGCGTCCCGCCGTTTCCCGCGGTTTGCCTTTTATAATTAGCGGCCAGGCTGACATAGCTGTTTCTGCCAGAGGCCTGCAGCAAGGGTACCTGTCAGTAAAGCAACGATACCGAAACTGCCGCATCTGATAAAGCGCCTTAGTCCCTGTGGCTTTGCGTCCCGCCATTTCCAACGGTTTGCCCATTTCCCACCGCCTCCTCTTCCGCCCTGCCGTCCGCGATGGCTGTAACTGCAGGGCTTTCTGGCCCGGCGGGGCTTTCCCCGCCAAGATCGTCCCCCTCATGTCCTCCCCTCCCTGATCACAACTTTACCGAAGTCTTCAGCTCCGGTGTACTTAGGCTTCTCCTACTCCTCCCAGCCCACCGCCATCTGTTCTCTCTCCAGCTGGCGCTCGTAGGCCTGCTCGATGAGCAGGGACACGTTGTCCCGAATCCCCTTTTGGGTGGACTGGTACATTTTCCACAGGCATCTCGGACTGGCCTTTTCCTCCGCCACCCGGGCGGCCTGGCCTACCTGCCTGATGCACCGGCCTATGTTGGACCGGTCCAGGGGTCTGCCCCCGGATGTCACGAAGACGGGGCCGCTGCGGATACCGCGCCGCTGTATGTACCCGCTCAGTTCCCTCTGGAGCACAGCGGGCAGGTGGATGATACGCACCCGCTCACTGCCGGAATTTCCGGGGTATACCGCTCCCTCACTGCATATGTCCCTCGGCTGTGCCGCTTTCTCACTGCATATGCCCCTCGGCTGTGCCGCTCCCTCACTGCATATGCCCCTCAACTGTGCCGTTTTCTCACTGCACGTCCCTCCAATCCGCACAATCCCCTCGCGGACGGCCTCGGCTGTGAGTCCGGGGAGGTCCTGGAGCCTAAGCCCCACCCCGCCCAGCGCCTTGATCAGGAGGTACGTCCTCTCCTGCCCTAGCTGTTTTGCCGCCGACAGCAGACGCAGATACTCTTTCCGGGTCAGTTCCGGCTGGATATCCCCTCCCGAGGAGTTGAGCCCCTCCACCTGCCAGTCCCGATGCCCTAAGTACCTGACGAGGCTGTTCCAGACGGACATCCTTGCGCTAACCGTCCGCGGGCAGGCTCCGCCTCCCTCCAGAATGCCGCGCCACCGGCTCCCTGTGGCGGCCGTGACCCGCTTCCCCTCCGGCAGGCTGGTGTAGAGCGCCGTCAGCGCATTCCGGTACGCCTTTACCGACACCTGGCTGCGTCCCCTGTCCAGGAGGTCAGTCAGGAACCCCTCCATGAGTTCCGGCGTCAGCTCCTCCGTTCCCTGTCCCAGGATATCCATCCCTGCCCCTCCTTTCTAAAACCATGGCTTCCCTACGTCTCCACCCCTGGTCTGATCAGACTTTCAGAGCAAGGGGACTGACACAACGAAATCGCCATTTTGTCCACTGTCCCTCCCCCCGGAAAGCCTCCATGGCCACCCGGAAAAACGCATATGCCCCTTTCCCGCACAAAAAAAGGAGGTGCGGAAGTATCCGCACCCCCGGACCCTGCCGTCAGGAGCACACTATGAAAAAGCGCCATGGAAAATCCGCATGGTGTTTCCTTTTTGCGCCTTTCTGATGATAATATGCCGTTATTTTCGTCACTTTTTAGAGGCCGTCGTCATAAAATATACTTGAAAAGCGCCCCCCGCCGTGTTATACTGGAACCGTAATCGAGAGAAGTCTGTCTTCTCGTGGGCGAATATAGTCACGAAATGGCGATTCTGTCCACTGTCAGCTGATCAGTCCCAGTCTTTCCATCCGCCGCTCATGCACCTCCCCGGTTGAAATCAGATAGATTCTGGTGGTATCTATGCTGCTGTGTCCCAGCACATCCGCAAGCTTTACGATGTCCCCGCAGGCCTTGTGGAAGACCTTGGCGAAGAGATGGCGCAGGTTGTGGGGGAAGACCTTGCCGGGACTCACCTGTGCCCTTTTGCACAGTTTCTTCATCTCCTGCCAGATCTGCCGCCTGGACATCCCCCTCCCGCTCCTGGTGATGAATATCTCCCCCGACGTAATGCCCTGCCTCCTGGCATAGTCCTTAAGCTTCCTGCACAGCTTCCCTGGGATAAGGATGGTACGCACCTTTCCTTTCAGGGAGATGTCCGCTCTCCTGCGCGCCAGGGCCTCCATGGTGACGTACCTCACCTCGGACACGCGGATCCCGGTGGCGCACATAGTCTCCAGCAGCAACGACAGCCTGACGTCCCCCGCCTCCCCCGCGGCTCCCAGCAACCGTCTGTACTCCGCACGGCTTAGCTCTCTCCCCTGGTCGCGGAACGTCTTTCGCTGGACTTTCAGGAACCTCACACGGCACTCCTCCCAGCCCAGGTACCGGAAAAGGCTGTTGAGGGACGAGAGCATAGCATTGACCGTGACGGGCGCATATCCTCCGGACACCAGGTACCCTTTCCATGCCGCTGCCGTCCCCCTTTCCACCGCTATGCCCTCCCGGGGCTCTGAAGCCCCGCTGCCTCTTGGCCCGGCGCTGCAGCCATCGGCTCCGTCTGCGGGACCATCGGCGCGTTCACCGACTGTTCCGTCCATGGGCCTGCCGGATCTGCCGCCATCGGCGGTGCCCTCACCGGCCGCTTTCCCCCCGCTGCCCTCTGCTCCCACGGCCCATGCGGCGAACGCGCGGATGTCCCGCAAGTACTTCTTTACTGTCTCCGGGGCGTACTCCTCCCGCTCCATGTGCCTCTGGTATCCTGCCACTGCCTCTTTGGTAAGCCTGTACATCATCTTTCTCTTCTCCTTTGTATGGGGTTCTCAGGTTTTTACCGTATTATACACCATATGTGCTCATGTATTTCTTTTATTTCGAGATTTTATCCGGATATGATGACGGATATGATGATTCTGCTTTTGAGATTGAGTAAATATATACAATGTGATAAAATAGAATAAAGGAGGATAACAATGGAAAGTGTAAGAATAACAAGTACACCTTATGATGATGTGTTCCGTACCCTGCTAAATGACTGCAGTTCTCTGATTATCCCTGTTATAAACGAAGTGTTCGGGGAACATTATTCAGGGCAGGAAAGAATCATCTTCTCACCAAATGAACATTTCCTGAACCAGCAGGGCGGAAATGAAGCTGAACGGATTACTGATACCAGTTTTAAGATAGAAGGAAAAGAAACAAAAAAATATCATTTGGAATGCCAGAGCACTGCTGACAACAGTATGCTGGTCCGATTTTTTGAATACGACACCCAAATCGCCCTGGATGAAGGAGAAATCAAGGGAAATGTCCTTACAGTGACACTGCCGCATTCCGCCGTGTTATTTCTAAGGCATACTACATCAACACCTAATACGCTGAAAATCAGGATGGTATCACCAGGCGGAACCGTGGAATTTGATATCCGGGTAATGAAATCCCAGCAATACACCCTGGAAGAGATTTTTTGGAAAAACCTCCTGCTTTTGATCCCTTTCCACATCTTTTCCCATGAAGCACGTTTTGAGGAATATGAGAAAGATATAGCGAAACTGAGGACATTGCAGGAAGACTACCGGCAGATTAACAATAAGCTGGAAGAACTCTTGCATCATGGAGCCATCAGCGAATATACAAGATGTACCATTATTGACATGTCGAATAAAGTATTGGAACATATCGCTGTAAAATACAATTCTGTCAAGGAAGGAGTGAAAACGGTTATGGGTGGAAAAATTTTGGAATATGAGGCAAAGACAATAAAAAGAGAAGGCTTAAGAGAAGGTTTAAAGGAAGGTTTAAAGGAAGGCATTGAACAGGGCGAAGACAGGCTTTCCCAACTGATTGCGCGGTTGATGGAAGATAAGCGGCCGCAGGACGTGGTCAGGGCCACACAGGATAAGCTGTACCGAAATAAGTTATACGAAGAATATCTTATTGACCAATAACAGGGCATATGCCATCTGCACTAAAAAATGCCAGTTCGTTTACAGAACTGGCATTTTTAGTATTCAGGGCTCCCGGGCCAGCATTCCCCGAAGACAGTGCGGCTCCCTATCCATCTCTCTCATAGATGCCATGCTTCTCCAGGAACTCCTGAAAGCTCCTCTCGTCTTCTCGCCTCTGGCCCTGGCAAGGGCAGCGTCCTCCGGCTAAAATCAAAGACCCCGCTGCAAGCAACGGGGTATCAATCTTGCAACGCTGCGGAGCAGCGGGGTATTTGACCCTCGCGGCATTCGTCAAATGTGCATGCAAGCATGCCCACTTGACTCATTGCTCGCGGGAATAAAGGAAAAATCACTTGTCCTATTACAAAATAGACTTACAAATTTGCGGATCCGGGTGGGCGATGACCGCGGAGTCCAGATACATGCCGCTTTCGGCCACAGCCTCCTTGGCCCTGGAGATAGCAGCCTCCACGGCGGACACCTCCCCGCAGAGGAACACATAGGACTTGCCGCACATACCCTTTGCGATGCGCAGCTCGATGAGTTCCACCTCCGCGGTCTTGGCTGCCACATCCGCCGCCACGATAATGGCCGCGGCGTCAAAGGTCTCCAAAATTCCCAGGGAACTGATGTGCTCCACATGGGTGGTTCCGTAGATGGCGGGGAAGATTCCCTCGTGGGGGTTACCCAGCACGAAGCTGTCGATGAGCTGCTCGCCGTACTGCACTTTTGCTGCATCCACAGCCGCGTCCACCGCACTCAGATCCCCTGTGATCAGGGCGATGTATTTTCCGGGGCATACGGTCTGCGCCTCCACCAGCTCCACGGCTGCGGTCTTTACCATGGCGTCCGCCGCCGTCACGCCTGTGGAGACTGTCTTGAACTCTATCATTCCCAATGCCTTGCCCATGGGTATTACCTGCCTTTCTGTGGTCATCCCTTGTCAGAATCGGAGTAGGACGACATATGTATCTTATTTAGAAATAGGAGCAGAACACATTAGACGCCAACTCCCGGCTATCTGCTTTCTTCCCAGGAATCTCCTTTGCCGCTGCTCTTGGCGATAACGATATATCTGTCCGTCACTTCCCGCACCACGCCGTCCAGAGAGGCATGGATCCCTACGCTGAGTCCCTCCGCCGGCTTCGCGATGCACTGGCCGCAAGTCACAATCGTCCCCTTTTCCACCGCGGGTACGGCAGGAGCCCCGATATGCTGACTTAAGAGGATCTTTACTCTGTGGATTTCCTGCTTTTCTTTCCAGTAATCGTCCCGCTGCAGAGGGGCGTCCACATTGTATTTGGACAGGCCCAGCCTTGCCTCCAGCCGTTCCTCCGGAACCTTGCGGTATTCCCTGCTCTTGCTCACGGGAACGGGCTCCACGCCCGCGGGGGCTTTCACCCCGGCCTTTCGCAATCCCAGCTTGTAGTCAGCAATCAGGCTCCTGGGCGAGAGCCCCTGGGGACAGGAGAAATTCTCGCAAAGCCCGCAGGAACTGCAGAAAAATGTATTTAAGAACACGTTGGTGTCCTGAAAGTCCTTGTTGGCCGCGCTGCGCATGAATTTATGAGGCTCGATTGGGTGCCCCAGGGCATGGCGCGGGCACAGGCTGGTGCAGGTCTCGCACTGACAGCAGGAGGAGGCCGCCCTCTTTAAGTCAATGGCCGCGTTTCTGTCTTTGCGCCGTATCAGATTGTGGCTTTTGTCCAGCACGATGACGGCATTGGTGGTCTTAGTCACCACGTCGTCCTCTGTGGCCAGATTTCCCATCATGGGGCCGCCCACCAGATAGGCGGGATCTTTCACCTTGATTTCCCCGGCATAGCTTACCACGTCTCCGATAGATGCGCCGATGGGCACTCGCACCGTGACAGGATGCTCCACCTCGCCCACCACGCTCACCAGCTTGTCAATGACCGGGGTGCTTTGCTTCAGGGCCCGGTATACATTGTATACCGTCTCCACATTAAAGACAGCCACCCCCTCCTCTATGGGAAGCCCGCCGGGCCGGATGACTCTGCCGGTGGCCTCGTAGATGAGCACCACCTCGTCCCCCATGGGGTATGCGCTGTCCAAAAGCTGTATCCGCATGTTCGGATATGCGTCTATATATCGCCCAGCCGCCTTAACGGCAGCCTTGTATTCTCTTTTTATGCCAATGACGGCCTCTTTCGCCCCAACAGTCCGGGCTATGCCGTCAAAGGTCTCCAGGATTTCTTCCGCCCGCTGCTCCAAAAGCTGTCTGTGAAGCTTTAAGAGCGGCTCGCATTCGGCGCAGTTCAAAAGGATGATCTCCGCCCTCTCATCCAGCTTTGCGTAGGTGGGAAAGCCGGCGCCTCCTGCGCCCACAACGCCGTTTACCTGCAAAATCTGTCTCAAAGCCTGCATTTCCATGAAACGCCTCTCTTCTATGGACATTACCGTCCCTATTCGTCCACGATTCCCACAATGGCCGCGTCCACCGGCGCGTTCTCCATGCCCACCCGGGCTGCGCTTCCGGTGGCCACCAGCACAGTCTCGCCAATGCCGGCACCGATATTGTCTATAGCAACGAACCGGGCTGCCCCGGAGGCCATCTCCTGAAGCGGCTCAATAATCATGAATTTATTCCCTACCAGGTTCTCGCTCTTTCGGGTGGAGACGATGCTCCCTACCACTTTGCCTACAATCATGGTATGTATCTCCTTTTGGCGGGCGAAAGGGAGGCAGGGCATGCTGCGCCCTGTCGCTCCTCCATCCGCCCAGGACAGCTGCTTCGTAATTTAAGGCAGCTGTTTCCATCACTTTATGATGGTTACCTTGTCTCCAGTCTTGATCTTGCTGGCATTGGCTTCGTCCGTGTCGATGTGCATCTCCAGCGTAAAGCTGTCGTTTACACGGATTTTCACCTGATTAAATACGGTTCCGCGCTCATTGTCTGCTTTCACGGATACAATGTCGCCATCCGCCACTCCCGCCGCCATGGCATCGGCCGGCGACATATGGATATGCCTCATAGCGATGATGCAGCCCTCCTCCAGATAGATGACGCCCTTGGGGCCCACCACGGCTATGGGAGCGCTGCCCGCCACATTACCGGATTCCCGGATGGGCGCAGCCACGCCCAGCTTCATGGCGTCCGTTGCGGATATCTCCAATTGGGAAGCTTTCCTGACTGGTCCTAAGACCCGTACGTTCTCAATGGCACGCAGTTTTAATCCCACCACGGTCACGGTCTCGTTGCAGGCGTACTGGCCGCCCATCAGGTCTTTCTTCTTGGTCAGACGGTAGCCCTGGCCGAACAGGGTCTCCACATGCTCCTGCGTCAGGTGGATATGCCTTGCAGACACGCCCACAGGCACCTGGTAGCCATTGCTTTTTTCCTCCATACGGTTTATGGTCTGGAGCACCATCTGGGTGATCATTTCGACAGTCTGTTGTTCCATGTTCTCCTCCAATGTCTACGGGAAACGCTGTAAGCCTCTCCCGCTGAAACGCAGGTCACCCCGAAGCCGCCGGCATATGCCGCAGCCTCCATGGGCATTCCTATTTCGCCTTGGGAAGAATCATCTCAACATCCGTGTGGGGCCTGGGAATCACATGGGTAGCCACCAGCTCGCCAAGCTTGGACGCGCTGGATGCGCCGGCCTCCACGGAAGACTTCACGGCTCCTACGTCTCCGCGCACCATCACCGTCACCAGTCCGGAACCGATCTTCTCCGTGCCCACCAGGCTTACGTTTGCAGCCTTGCACATTGCGTCAGCCGCCTCGATTGCAGCTACCAGACCTCTTGTCTCCACCATTCCTAATGCTTCCTGTGCCATTCTTTTTTCCTCCATTCATTTTGCAGTGCGGCTTTCCCTGCCTGCACAATATTCTCCGCTATTTCTGTTTTCCCAAATACTGCTATTGATTCTCCTGACAGGATGTGGTATTTCCTGCATCCCGCCCTGGTGTACCGACCATTTCACATTTCGCCAGCCCACTAGATTTCCTGGACGGTTCTGGCGTCAAGCCTGCCGGCCCCCGCCTCTTCCGGGGAATACTCCGCTTCCGGGGAATCCCCTTTTTCAGAGGACTGTCCGCTGTCCTTGGCCATGAAACGGCTTGCGCTCAGGTTCACGAGTCTGATGATTTCTTCATGGGGGTTGGCAATGACGCCGCTGGCTACAGGCTTCTTAATGGCCTTTGCCTTTGCGGTTTCCACCGCTTCCGTCACGGACGCCACATCACCCCTTACTACGATGGTGACCAGGCGGCCGCCCAGTTTCCTCTCCCATGTGGCCAGTTCCACACCTGATGTCTTACACATGATATCCAGGGCATCCACAGCGGCGACCACGCCTGAAATCTCGATAAAGCCCAATGATGTACCGCTCATTTGCCGGCTCCTTTGCTGTTTGTCAATTCTTTCCTCTCGCTTCCCATCCTGCCGCCTACGGCGGCACATACACCAGGAAACAATTTCTGGTCAAAGCGCAAAAATCGCGCTTGAAGAATGCCCGCACTTCGGGCATTCTTCTGTGTGAGATTGGCTCGTTAAGCGAACTTGTTCGCTCACGAGCCTAGAAGTTCTTGGCGGACGTCCTTTGGCCGCCTAGAACTTCTTCTCACACTTAGATCTTCGGCAGGATCTTCTCCACATCGTTATGGGGTCTGGGGATGACATGGGCCGCCACCAACTCGCCCAGCCTGCTGGCTGCCGCGGAACCGCTCTCCACGGAAGCTTTCACCGCGCCCACATCGCCGCGTACCATTACCGTCACCAGTCCGGAACCGATTTTCTCCGTGCCGATCAGGGATACCTCCGCGGACTTGGTCATTGCATCGGCTGCCTCAATGGCTGCTGTCAGTCCTCTTGTCTCTACCATTCCCAATGCTTCCTGTGCCATAATGCTCTCCTTTCATTTTCCCGGATTCTGACCATGGGTCCTATTTTTCTCCGGGAATCCATCTTTTATTGGAACGTTTTTCCTGGAACATTTTTCTTCCATGGATTGCTCTTCTTCCATGGATTGCTCTTCTTCCATGGATTGCTCTTCTTCCATGGATTGCTCTCTTTCCATTATATCATAGTTTCCTGTGCTTTGGCCACTGTTGGCAACTTTTATTGTTATGCGTGTCTCCCAGCCAAAGTCTGACCCGCCCTGCGGCAAGGTTCCTCAGCTCTTGTCGAACGCACTGAGCTTAAGCATTTTCTCCGTATCGCCCGTGGGTCTCGGGATAATGTGCTTCTGTACCACCCCGGTGAGGGATTTTGCCTTTTGCTCGCCTGCCTCCATGGCGGCCTCTACCGCCGCTACGCTTCCCCGGAACTTTACCGTCACCAGCAAAGGCACCGGCAGGGAATCCGCGTTTGCAGGCTTATTTTTGTCAAAGGTCTCCAGTCTGACGTCAGCTGCCTTACAGCCTGCATCGGCGGCAAGGAATGCGCAAGTCAGTCCGTATACCTCCAGGAGTCCTACCGCTTCTTCCATATATTCTCTCGCTTTCCCGGCGCAGGCTTCGGGCCTGCGCACGATGCATGGTGCTTTCCCGCACTATCTTTCAGCCATCCGGCCCCACTGCCAAGAGCGCCGATTACTGATTGATGATCGCGATCTTCAGTCCGGTCATGGCCAGATTGGTCTTCAGCGCCTCGTTGATCTCCTCCAGCGGATAGGTGTGGGTGATCAGCTTGTCAATGGGAAGCCCAATCCGCTTTGCGCTCTTCAGGAAATCGAATGTAGTGGCGTAGTCCCTTAAGGTGTATACCCAGCTTCCCACGGTGGTGATCTCCTTGGAGCAGATATCAAAGTGCGGATTGATGGTGGCATCCCCGCCGTTGATGAAGAATCCCAGCTCGCAAAGTCCGCCGCCGTTGCGGATGAACTTATAGATATTGGAATGTCCCGCAGGGGAACCGGTGCACTGGAACGCGAAATCCGCCAGATGCCCGTCGCATTTCTCCGCAACCGCCCCGGACAGTGCCTCAATGCCCTTATAGTCCTTGAAGTTCACGGAATCGGATGCTCCCAGTTCCTTGGCGAAGTCCAGGCGCTTTTGCTCTCCGTCCACGGCCACGATCTTGTTGATGCCCATGGTGCGCAGGATGGCGATGCAGATCAGGCCGATGGGGCCGCAGCCCTGTACTACCACTCTGCTGTTAAAGCGAAGTATCCCGGTGCTCTTGGCCCGCTCTACCGCGTGAACCAGCACCGCGCAGGGCTCGATGAGCACTCTGGAGTACAGGTCAAGGTCACTTACATTGAATACCGTGGAGCCGCCCCGGATAAGGATGTAATCCGAGAACCATCCGTTTAAGTGGATGTCGTCATCAGGCAGAAGTCCGTACACATCAGCGCCGCCCACGTTCTGTTTGTTCAGGTCGAACATGGTGATATCCGGATTGTCCTTGAAGATCATGCAGGTGACCACCTTGTCGCCTATTTTCAGGTCCTTGCCGGCGCTGTCTTTTTTCACGTTCTTTCCCATCTTCACGATTTCGCCGGTGCCCTCATGACCCAGAGCCACGGGGATAAGGCTGAAAGGGTCTCTCTTGAATTCATGGGCGTCCGTGCCGCAGACGCCGCAGCCCTCCACCTTTACCAGGATGTCGTCGTCTCCCACCTGAGGCATGGGAAACTCTTTTATGTCAAAATGCTCCAAACTTGTCAGCATTGCCACATGGGCTGTCTTCGGTAAGCTTTCGCCTGCCTGACTCCTCGCCGCAGGGGCCGCGCCGGTCACACTGCCGGACATGCTGGCCAACACTTGTTTCACAATCTCTTCTATCTGTGCTGTATCAGCCATTTTATTCTCCTTTCTGTTTCAGTTGGGCAAATCCCTCCTGGGCAGAACAATTTCTGTCCGCTTGCCGTCTTTGCAAATCTCACCTGCGTATGCAGGCTTTAGCGTATGCAGAGGCTGTCGGACATGACGCAGCGCCTGCTCTTGGTAAAGCTCTTGGTGCTGGTCAGGCCCTCTCCGGTGCGGCTGGCGATGGTAAAGGTACAGTACCCCTCCCCGCCGAAGCCCAGCGCCGCGTAGGAGGGCGCATTCTTCACCAGGATGGCTGTATCGATCTCCCTGGCATACTTTGTTATGTTGTCGATGTTCTTGGAGTGGATATGGGCGGAATGGCGATTGCCATGCTCCAGCCACACGGCCTGCTCTATGGCATCGTCAATGTCCTTTGCCCTGACCATCCCTAAGATAGGCATCATCAGCTCCTCGGAAATCAAGGGATGCTCCTTGGGTCCCTCGAAGACGATGCAGCGGATATTGTCCGGAACCGTCACACCGATCATGCCAAGCAAGGTCTTGGCGTCCCGGCCCACGCATTTCCTGTTCAGCCCCTTGGGGGTGAGCACCGTGGCGGTCAGCCTGTCCTGCTCCTCTTTGGAAATCAGATAGCAACCCTGCTCGGAAATCATATAGTGCATCAGTTCGTCCGCAATAGACTCCACCGCTACGATTTCTTTCTCTGCGATGCAGGGGAGGTTATTATCAAAGGTACAGCCGTTTACGATATCCTCCGCCGCTTTCCGGATATCCGCGGTCTCGTCCACCACCGCGGGAGGATTGCCGGCGCCTGCGCCGATGCCTCGCTTTCCGGAAGACAGCACCGCCGTCACTACGCCCGGTCCGCCGGTGGCCACCAGCAGGGGGATATCCTTGTGCTTCATCATGATGCCGCTGGTCTCCAGCGTAGGCTTCTCCACGGTGCAGGCCACATTGTCCGGACCGCCTGCCTCCATGGAAGCCTCGTTGATCATGTTGATGGCAAAGATCGTGGTCTTCACCGCCTGGGGATGGGGATTGAATACCACCGTGTTCCCGGCAGCCAGCATGCCGATGGAATTGCAGATGACAGTCTCGCTGGGGTTGGTGCAGGGAGTGATGGCTCCGATGACACCGAAAGGACCCATCTCGATCAGGGTCAGTCCCCTGTCTCCGGACCAAGCAGTTGTCTTCAAATCTTCCGTGCCGGGGGTTTTATCCGCCACCAGCTTGTGTTTCAATATCTTATGTCCCACATTGCCCATTCCGGTCTCGTTTACGCCCATCCTGGCAATGACTTCCGCATTCTCATGGGTTTTTCTGCGGATATTGCCGATGATCTGTTCTCTCTGGTCTAAGGACATCTTCCGAATGATCTTTTGCGAGGCTTTGGCAGCCGCGATGGCATCGTTCATATCCGTGAAGATGCCGTGCTTTCCGCTTGGGGATTCCGCGATCTGCATCTTCGCCACCACTTCCTGTACGATATCCTGTACCAGGCTTTCCGTTACAAGCACTTTGTTACCTCCATTCCAGTTCCGCATCTGCCACCCCAGCGCCTGGTCATGGCAGAGAATTTCCGGCCGCCTAGTGCATGCGTCCGTAAATCCTCTGGGCTCTGGGTTGGCAGATGCTGTTTTTTATTCCGGTTCCGTAAAAACTTTTTTTCCGTATGCCGCCAGCGCGGTATCCTGTTCGGCGCTTCCGCCACTGACGCCGAGAGCGCCCACGATGATTCCGTCCCGAAGCAGCAACTCGCCGCCTCCGAATATGACGATTTTCCCGTTATTTGTAAATTGTATTCCGTACAGGCTCTCTCCGGGCCCGCTTAATCTCCCAAGCTCGGCAGTAGACATCTGGAACGCTATGGATGTGTAGGTCTTGTTCAATGCCACGTCAAAACTTCCTATGTAGGCACCGTCCATGCAGTGGATGGCCACTGGCCTGCCGGAGGCATCGGAGACGGCTGTGACTACGCGCATGTCCCACTCTGCCGCTTTCGCCTCAATCTTTTCGATAAGCTTTACGGCCAGGGCAAGAGGCATTGTGACCTGGGTATTACCGCCGCTTGCGGATACCAGCTTTCCCGACAGAGGCATTGTGCCCCCTCTGCCAAAGCTGCTGTCAGGCCGGGCATTCTCCCTCTCCCCGCAGGATGCTCCTCTGTCAGCGGTTTTTATCGCTGTGCCGAAAACGCATGCGGTATCGGCTGCTGCTTTGGCACCTGCAGAGTAGATGGCCTCATGCACAGCGCTTTCCTGCTGCCGTCCCCCTGTCATCTTCTCTATGACCTGGCGGACGATTGCCTCTATTCTCTCATTTTCCATACAAATCTCCCGCAAAACGCTCTGGCTGTCGCTTACGTCCATTCAGGAACTGTATGGGACAGCTGCCCGGGCAGCTTGTCCGAAGCATTTTGTCAGCCTGGTTTATTTGCCTAACTGTTCGATGACTTTCCTGGTAATCTCCGCCACCATGTCAGCGGAAACAGCGGAATTCTTGTCGCCGCTGTGGCATCCGCCTCCGCAGGTATGGCAGCTGGGCTTGCCCTCTTTCACGTTGGGGCAAAGATTGGCCGGATGACGGCCTTTCATGCCGAACTGTCTCCTGATCTCATAGAGGTCCTCCACCTGCTGGGGTGTGAACTCCTTGGGGCCTCCCAGCATCCTGGACTGATACAGAAGCTGTGCGTAGAACTCCACGGACTCCATCTTCAGGTAAGCGGCAAGCAGGGAATCGGAATAGGTCAATGCGCCGTGATTCTCCAAGAGAACGGCGTCAAAATGCTGTACATACTCGGAAACGGCATCGGGAATCTCCATGGTGGAGGGTCTGCCGTACTTTGCGATTGGCACGCAGCCAAGAGCGATAACCGCCTCGGGCATGATGGGCTGGGTCAGGGGGATGCCGGCAATGGCGAAGCTGGTGGCATACACGGGATGCGCATGTACTACGCTTCTGACATCAGTTCTCTCCTGGTAGACTCTCATATGCATCTTGATCTCGGACGAGGGTTTGAAATTGCCGTTGGCCTGGATCACATTGCCCTGGGCGTCCACCTTGCAGATGTACTCGGGGGTCATGAAGCCCTTGGACACACCCGTAGGGGTGCACAGGAACTCATTGTCGTTCAGTTTTACGGAGATGTTGCCGTCGTTGGCGGCCACCATGTTCCTGTTGTAGATTCTCTTGCCGATGTCGCAAATCTCTTTTTTGATTTCGTACTCGTTCTGCATTTTGATTCCTCCTGATTCATTTGGTTCCTGCCGTCAGCTTGTCCCATTGCCGCTGGCTTTCCCAGCGGCAGGTGTACATATGTCCTGAATCCTTTTCCATACAGACAACCCGGCCTGCCGGACGACAACATTGAGTGTAACGGTTTTATTGAAAGCAAAAGGGATGCTTTCTGCTGGATTGTACAATAGAAAGCAAAAGGATGCTTTCCGCTGTCTTATACAATAGAAAGCAAAGGGATGCTTTCTATTGTCTTACATTATAAGCCTATCTACCACACAAGTCAATAAGCAAATGTTGGATTGTGCTGTTTTTGTTTTATTTTTGTGGTTTCTGATCTTTGGGACGGTCTAAATATGCCAGAATTTCCTCCACGCCCTCCCCTGTGACAGAATCCACAAAGAAAATATCCCTGCAGCCGGAATTGCGCAGCCACGATTCCGCCAGCCGCCGGTTGGCCTTTGGGTCGTTTATCTTGGTGACGATGCCGATGACGTCCCGGTTCACCATGCAGGTGATGTTGGGCGGGAAGAGGCTGTAGCTTTCCGTAGCCGCCACCAGCAGGCCCACCACGTCCGCCTCGTAGGCGTACAGCGCCAGCGCGTGGCCCAGGCGGTGGGTCTGGGCGTACTCCCCGGGTGTGTCGATCAGCACGTCCCTGTAATGGATGTACTGGGTCTTGCAGTACTGTATCTTTTCCCTGGACAGGGCCTGCTTCAGCGTGGTCTTGCCGCTTTCGCTGCGGCCCATAAGTATCAGTTTTTTCATGTTCTCAGGTAGACGGTATTTCCGTCCGGGTCTCGGAAGCTCATGTTCACCGCTCCCCAGGGGCGTGCCGTGGGCGGCTCTATGATCTCGGCTCCCAGCTCCATGACTCTGCGGTACTCTTTTTCCATGTCTTCCACGGTAAATGCCAGACAGATGTTCTGGTTCTGATTGTTCTTCTTAGAGCCGTCGTCATATATGGTCAGCATGGTCTCCTCCCCGATCAGAGTCTGGTGCACCGCATCGCTGCTTTCGTTGTCCAAATCCAGCAGCTTCTTATAAAAATCCGCAAGCCTGATCACATCATTGGTGAGCAGGCAGACCTCTCCTATTCTCATATGGTTTCCTCTTCCTTTCCGGAAATATTTTTATTGATGACCAGTTAGCCGCACTCTCTCGATCACGCAGCTGTGCCTCTTGTTCGCACTGTCCTTTTCATAATTCACACCTACCAGCAGAACTTCGCCGGAATACCCCTCCAGAGCCTGTGTATACTGCCTGTCTTTTATCTGCCCGATGGCCGCACGGGCGGACTTGTCGTACTTCAGTTCGATTACCATGGCAGGTTTCCCGCGGGAGGGCAGCGGCAGAAATACCACGTCCGCAAAGCCGCGGCCTGTGGGAAATTCCCGAATCATCCTGTAGTCCTTCCGCGCGCTGTAATACGCCAGGCTGACAGCCGCTGCCAGGGAGCTCTCGTCGTTGTAGGTCAATATGGAAGCCACTTCTGTATGGGCCCTGTCAAGCCCCTCCGCGACCCTCTCCGCATCGCAGTTAAGCGTATCTTCCAGCAGGCGCTCCGAGGCTTTCAGCACATTCATGACTTCCGCCCAGCCGCCTACGCTCATGGCGTTCTCAAATTCTTCAATGATTTCCCTGTTCGGGATAAAGGCTTCCTTTTCCTCGGAATCGTAGCCTAAGTATCCCAGGTGAATCAGCAGAGTCAGTACATCGTCCTTTGTCCTAAAGGTGCACATGTCGTTCTGGAAGCTGCGGGTGTTCACCCTGACTCTCCCTCCGCCCAGCATCTGGACGATGTCGGCGCGAAGCCCGTCAAAATCCATGTCCATATAGACTTTCAGCGCATCGTAGGTCTCTGTAGACGTCCAATAGTTTGAAAATCTACGGCGCAGCATTGCCTCCACCACGGATTTTGGATTGTATACATGCTTATATTCCGTCAGCTGGTAGCCATCGTACCAGCTTCCTGCCTCTACGTAATCCATAGAGAAACGTTCACAGAGCCCCTGCACCTCCGTATCCGTAAAGCCCGTATATTCCTCAAAAAAGCTCTGATCTGTCATGGAGTATTCCCAGAACATGTTCAGGGCAGAGTGTTGCCCATACTTCTTTACAGGGAGGATCCCTGTCATATAGGCGAGCGCTACATAGGGCTGGTCTTTCAGGAGATTGCGCAGGAAATCCAGATATCCTTTCTGCAGCGCCTCTGACTCCTGCCGCTCCCGCATCACGCAGTCCCATTCGTCGATCAGAAAAATGAACTGTTTTCCTGATTTTGCGTAAATCTTTCTCAGGGCATCCGCGATTCCCGAAGACTGCCTGTTCAATAGCTCCCCATATTCCTCCTGTAATTCTTCCAGCACCCCTTGCTGCAGATAGTTCACGACCTCCCCGGTCTCTGCCTCAATCAAAAACTGCTGCATATTCAGAAAAATCACGTCATAACGATTCAGGTTCTCCGAAAAACCCGGACTTTCTGTAATCTTCAGCCCCTCAAACAGTTCCCGGGAGTCGTAAGCACGGCAATAATAAGCAGCCAGCATCTTAAGCGCCATGGATTTCCCGAAGCGTCTGGGCCTGCTGACACAGATGTACTTCTGCTCTGTATTCAGATATCTGTTGGTGCACCCGATCAGCCCTGTCTTATCCACATAGATTTCCGAACGGACTGCGGTCCGAAAACCATCTTTCCCCGGATTCAAATAGATCCCCATCCATTGCCTCCCTGACAAAACTTCCCATCAGTTCCCTTTTATGTCCGCTGGTTCTCCTCCCGCCAATACGCGGAACCGTCTTTGAGCCTGTCCACCAGCCTGTACTGGAACATCTCCCTGCGGACTAATTCAACATCCCCGAACGCGATATTCGTCCGGATGATTTCATTTACTTCTTTCTCCGTGTACTTTCTTGAGGCCTCAAACTGCTCTGCAATCTTGGTCAGCGCCAGAATCCGCATAGGTCTCTTAGAGGGATATTGGGTCAGCCTGCCTGTCTCGTCATAGTATGCCTTCAGTTTCTTCTCGTATTCTTCTGTAGTCTTTTCTGTCTTCTCTGTCATTACTGTCTTTTCCATAATGAAGCCTTTCCGTGCGCTTAGAAGCACTTTCAATCCCACATCCCGACAACATATGCTAAACTATACACAAGCCTTTCCTCAAAGACAGTATTATGTCCTCGTAATCTCACAGACCGTATAATGCAGCACATCCCGCACATAGTCCAGTATCGCCTGCTCCGAAGCCTCCACCTCGGACACGGTGCCCGATATGATCAGGGATCCGCTGAACCTGTCTACAAAGCCCAGATCAATGGCGGCGGCTTTCATGGCCACATCCGCCATAATGATGGCCGTTTCCGCCGGGGACACTGTCAGGACGCCGATGGCTGCCCGGGTGTAGTCTACGCTGGGATCCAGGCCCAGCTTTTCATACAGCACCGGGTCGGGATTTGCTATGATATGGGCCAGCGTGATCTGCTTGCCCGGCACCAGCTCCTGCACGATTCTGCGTTTTTCCCTGTCATCAAGCCAATCCATGTTATTCATTCCTTTCGTCTCTGTTCACGCCTTCGCCGCTCACGGCAGCATGATGCGTCTGCACCTAATGTCATTTACAAACGGCTATCGCCTAAGATGCCATCTTCTCAGAAACATTCTACATTCTTCCGCTTACTTCATATGCCGGTCACAGGCATATCACACAGACTTCATGATTTCCGCCATCTCCGGCGTCATCTCCGGTGTAAACTGCGTCCCCAGCCTGGCCAGCTCTCCCATCACCCTCTGTCTTCCAAAATCCGTTCTGTACCAGTTCTCCCTGGTCACTTTTCCCTCCGCAGGGGCAATCAGAAGCTCCGTATCCGGAAAACAGATCTGATAGTACATCAGGCATCTCCTGGCATGATACCCCTTGCAGCAGATGATGGCTTTTTTCGGGTACAGCCCTTTCGCGTCCAGAACCTTTCTGGTAAATCTGGCGTTCTCGGCGGTGAACTGAGCCTCGTCCTCCGGAAAGATGCAGTCCGGGGCAACCCCGTTTGCCAGCAGGACATCCGTATAGAACTCGCACTCGGTGGCGTAGGCTTTCCGGTAGATTTCCCCTTTGGACTTAACGCCTGCGAATCTGCCCACCGTTATGGAATATCGGCCGGACGGCACCACCCAGGGAGCATACCCCGCTTTCCACAGCTGCGCCGCCCGCTCCGGCAGCTCCGGATAAGAACCACCGGGGATGAAGATGACATCTGCCCTCAATGCAGACAGCTTGTCTTCCGCGAGTCCCTCTCCCGTTATGGATTCTCCACTTTTCCCGCTGCTTTTCGTATCATCCTGCGCAGGAATGTCTTCCGGAAAAATAAAATTCGTAATATCGTCAATTATTCTCATATCATTTCCCTTGTCAACACTCTGTCTCAAAGACCAGGTCCATATCCTTTATCTTTCCATAGTCGCTGATATTCGTAGGAATATATCCTATATAGCGATATCCTTTTGCCGCATATGCGTTGATAATGTCTCTATGTTCCTTGGATTTCGCTCCGCAGAATCTGCCAATATGGACATTTACATATTCATATTTCTTCACAGCCGATTCCTCCTCTCATCCATGCGCTCTCCGAATGCAGAGATTTATCCGCCTATATGGCACTTTAATTTCGTACAGCTCTCCACTTCTTTCTTCAGCCGCTCCATATGCTCTGCCTCCGGCGGCAGGATATCCGGCAGCTCGTATGTTCTGCCCAGGCCCGCGTACTTGTCCTGGCCCAGCCTGTGGTATGGGAGCAGATAGATCTCCTCCACCCCGGGCAGGGTGTCCGCGAACCGGGCGATCGCCCTGATTTCGGCGGGCGTATCATTGAACGTAGGAATCACGGGCACCCGTATGCTGAGAAACGTCTGACCGGATGCCGCAATCCTCTTGGCATTCTCCAGCATCAGCTCATTTCCCTTTCCGGTGAAGCGCTTATGCTTTTCGCTGTCCATATGCTTGATGTCCATGAGGTATTGGTCAAGGTATGGCAGGATTTCCTCAATAACCTCCCATTTCGCACATCCCATGCTCTCCATGGCGGTGCCGATTCCCACAGCCTTGGCGGCGCGGAGCAGGTCTCTGGCGAACGCCGGCTGGCAGAGACTCTCCCCGCCGGACAGGGTCAGTCCGCCGCCGGAGCGGTTGTAATAGGGCCTGTCCTTTTCCACGGTCTCCAAAACTTCCGCCACCGTCACGTCCCGGCCGATGATTTTCTTCTTGCCCTGAACGGTCATCTCCTGGATCCCATACTCCTGGGACTCCGGGTTGCAGCACCACTTGCACCGCAGCACGCAGCCTTTCAGGAAACAGATGGTTCGGATTCCTGTTCCGTCATGGATGGAATACCGCTGTATGTCAAATATTCGTCCTTTTGTCTGTAGATAATCTGTTGTCATTTTTCGTCTCATTCCGCCGCGCAAGCGGCATTTCCAACTTTCCTGTCATATTGCCACCGGCGGCGCTGACTGCTGACATGGAATCCTGCTTTTTCCCCGCCCCCGCACATCGATACCGCCGTACATGGACAAAGTATTCTTCAGATATCCGCAAGCGACCTTATCGATAAAATCCGGTTACCTGGGATGCGCCGTTCCTTTGGGCCTGTCTATCACTGTCTCCGAATCTTTCACCAGGCAGTCCAGCATTTCCCAAAAATCATCGTCAAAAGAATTCATAGCATACACAGCGCCTCCAGCGCAAGCGCGAACAGCCTCTCCCTTGCGGAGACATTGTTGCTCCAGTCCCTGTCATCGTAGTCCTCCGCGCCGCCGGTGAGGATGTCGCCGCTGTAGAGCAGCTGGCCGAAGACCTTGCCCCGAAACTGGGCGATGGCAGCCATGGTGGCGCACTCCATCTCCACGGCCCTACAGCCCTCGTCCCTCCGGTAGGCCACCATTTCCCTGGTCTCCCGGTAGAAGCCGTCCGTTGACCAGGTGGCGCATTCTATGTAAGGGATGCCGTGACCGGACAGGACTTTCCGGAAGCGCTGGATGGGCTCTGCCTGCAGTTCAATGAACCGCGCCGGCGGCAGATATTTGTAGGAGGCCCCCTCGTCCCGCAGGGCCCGCACCGGTACGATCACGGCTCCCTCCGGAATATTGTCCAGCACCCCACAGCCGCCGCAACAGACGATTGCCTCCACGCCGCTGCCATAGAGCATCTCCGTCATCATGGCGATGGAGCCTGAGGCCACCACCGCCTGTACGGCGCAAACATCTGTCCCATCCACTGTGAACCGATATACATGGAAGTCCTTCATTTCGGAGACATAGGTGCCTATCTTCTCTCCCCCATATCTCTCTACTGCGCTGTCAAGCACCTCCTCGAAGAAAGTCACCAGGCAGAGCCTGGGGAAACGCCTAAAGCCGCCCTCTCCCTGGCCGTCCCTGTCCCCTTTGGATGCTTCTCTGTCAGGATTGATGACAGCGAGTTTGTCCGTGCTGTATTCCAGGATCGGATATTCGTTTTTTACTATCATTTTCTTCTCTCTTCTGCCATCCCTATCGGGATGGTCTGTAAAAAGTCTTCCACTGCCTTGTTAAATGCCGCATGCCTCTTATTCGCAATAAAATGATTCCCTTGAATGATTGATAGCTTTGCGCCAGGTATATGATCCGCAATCATTTTTGTGTGGGATTCCCTGATCATATCATTTCTTCCGCAGATTACCAATGTAGGCGCTTTTATTCTTCTCAGTTCATCTGCCTCAATATTCGGCTCATTCACCATTAAGCCAAGCATTTCGGCATTCCGTTTGGCACCTGTCGATTTGGAAGCAAACCGTTTGGCTATCCGATATCCTATTTCAATCGGAATCTGCGTGGTTCTTTTTACCCCGTCCGGGTTCAGATTCCCTCCATTTACAATCAGCGCTTTCACCTTGTCCGGATAGGCAAGCGCAAATTCCATGGCGATATTTGCCCCATCCGAAAATCCTAAAATGATTGCGTTGGAAATCTCCAACTCTGTGAAAAAATCGTTTAAATCACAGGCGAACTGCTTGATGGTAAAAGGTCTGACTCCTCTCGGCGATTTGCCGTGGCCCCTGGTATCTAAAGCGATCACTCTGTATCTGTCGCTGAAATAATCTATCTGGTGCCTGAAATAAGAGCCGTCCTCCCCGTTCCCGTGCAGAAGGATAAGGGGCTCCTTCTCTCCTTTTTCCTGATAGTGCAAAGTAATATCCATCCCACACCTCCACAGGAGAAAATTCTTCCAAATTGGGAAGAATTCTTCCACACAGGGGAATATTCTTCCTGCTAATTACCGTATATAAGTCATCCCTTTACTCCCCGGATAATCATGGTTATGGACACTGAGGTGTCCCACTGCTTTCTTCCCTCTCTGTACAGGCGGAGCCGTTCCTCATATTTGGAATTGATAACGGAGAGAATTTCTACCGTCTGGTCGGAGTGTGCCGATTCCACAGCCTCTATATCATTTTGGTGCATCGCCTCAATCATTCGTTCTGCCATATCCGCCGAATACTTTGGAGCATCAGGTGTAAGGTCGATGACGGCATATCCAGTGATAACATCTATAAACCCGTTCTTCTCCATGGATGCAGGGATTTCAGACTCAGACATGGGAAATCTGCAGACTCTGAATTTCTCCAGGTCATCCTCTGATTGGAGAATGCTCTCCCAAAAAGCTTTCTCTTTTTCCGTTTTCTCCAGGCATGGCGCGGTACAATGGAGCCCTTTTCGCGCGGAAAGGCACAGGCATACGCCGCCCGGCTTCAGCACCCGTCTCTGCTCGCCCCAGAAGGCAGCGGGCTCCACATGCTCCTGAACCGTATTAGAAATGGTAACGTCAAAGGTTCCGTCCTCAAAGGGAAGGCGAGTCGCATCGCCCTCTCTGAAATCCACGCCCGGAATGTTCTCCTTCGCAAACGAAATGAAATTGCTGTCCCTGTCGATGGCGGTGATATGCGCTCCTGGATACCATCTGTGCAGGGATTCTGCCAACGCTCCCGGGCCGCAGCCAATCTCCAGAATTTTTATCTCGGCGCTCCTGTCCAAATCAAACAGTCCTTCATACTGCGTAAAGAACATATCATCAAATCTTAATTTTCTGCTGAGATACAGCGTCATGATGCCCTGCACATGTTCCGACCAAATCGTATTCCTATTTTCCCTCATAATGTCTTTCCTTTTATGTCCGCGGAGTTCTATTCCATCTTCTGCGTTTCTCCGGGCTTTCATTGTCCACAAATTTTCCGGCTTGTGTTATTCCGTCTCTCCGTTCATCTCCTTCACGACGGACTCCAGCTTTATACTGTTCCATGGCAATCTGCAATATCTCCCGGCGAATCATAAATCATACCCTCCCGCGGTTTTCCGCCGGCCCGCCTCCCTATTACAGGGCAGTCCTTGACTTACAGCGCATTCCCCAATTTACGGCGCAGCCCTTGACTTACAGCGCATTCTCCAATTTACAGCACAGCCCTCGATTTTCAACGCATCCTTCAGGCAGTTTGGTGAAAAATATTTTTCATTCTGCGTAAGCCTTCAATTCCTCCAGAAATTCCTGATATTCCTCATCCGTCCAGTAGAAGGTCAGCTCATCTTCCGAAAAATCCTCCGGCTTTTCGCGCATAAAGCATTCCCCGATGTCATACCCGAATCTTCGCAGCACCGCTTCCGCAAATTCTCTGAAAAACATTCCGATGCCCGTTATGACATTTCCGTCTTCCACGATTCCTTTGTGTATGAAATTCTCCTTTTCCACAAAGCCAAAAGCGTCCGCCATCTGCATGAAATAACCGGAGGTGAATTTCCTGCCATTTAAGATTCCCGCTTTCGACAGCAGGATCGGGGAGGAGGAAATCGCTGCAAAAACCACATCCGAATCCACTCCGCTCCTGAGGAAGTCGATCAGCGCATCGTCGAACAGCGCAGGCAGCGGGTTGATCGTTCCCGGCAGCATCACACAATCGTAATCTGTTATCTTTGCTTCCGCGCATGTCCAGGTGGGGAGGATGCGGAAGCCCTCCTCGCTCCTATATTCCTTATCTTCGCTGGCGATATAATCAATCTTCTCGCCGAACCAGATGGCAAGCGCGGATGTGAGGCAGGTAATCTCCTGCAAAGAAAAGTCCGGATATAATAAGACCGCATATTTCCTCATTCTTTTTTCCTCCATTTCGTTTCAGTTCCCCGGTTTCTGTGCCATCTTGCAGAGATGCACCTCTGTCATGCAAGACAACAGAAAGGTCTCCCTTGTAGGTATTAATATTGCAGCCGCAATATGTCTGCAATCATCAAAGCTTTTCTGTTTTAATATTCCGAAATCAATGAACTTTTCAGCAAGCTCTACAACATTTTCGTCAGTTTCAATTATATTTAAATCTATCTGCAGAGAAGCCCGCGGCAGCTTGTAAGACTGCCGGACACCTCCCCAAATCCCCCAGCGCCGCAGGTTTCCTCCCGCTCCTAGAACCCCTGCTCCGTCCTCCTTATAATATCGTTCTGCAGGGACTTGGACAAGGTGGTAAACAGCGCGCTGTACCCCGCCACCCGCACCACCAAATGGGCGTACTTCTCCGGATGGGCCTGGGCGTCCAGCAAAGTCTCCCGATCCACCACGTTGAACTGCATATGGCTCCCTTTCTGGTCGAAATAAGAGCGAATCAGCGCCACGAAATTCTCCAGCCCTTTCTCGCCGCTGAGCGCCGTGGGATGGAACTTCTGGTTGAACAGCGTCCCGTTGGAGGCAATACCATGGTCAAGCTTGGACACGGAGTTCGCCGCCGCCGTGGGGCCGTACACATCCTTGCCCGCCGAGGGGGATACGCCGTCCGCCACGGGAGTGTGTGCAAGCCTGCCGTCCGGGGTGGCTCCTGTCTGGGCCCCCAGGGGCACGTTTGCCGACACGGGATACAGCCCCGCCTGGAACTGGCCTCCTCTGGGATTGCGGTAGTTCAGCAGCGGCCTGGTATAAGTGTACGCCACATCCCTGGCAAACATGTCCACTTCCTCGTTGTCATTGCCGAACTTGGGCACCTCCTCTATCATGGCCCGCAGATCTTCATATCTCTTCTTCTCCTCCGCGGGAAGTTCCGCATTCATCACCGCAGTGATCATGTCGGTCACCTGGGCTTCGTCCACGACCATACCGTTTCTGTCCGTCTCAGGGAGATTGTTGCGAATCTCACGCAGGATTTCCGCAACGATCTCCCCGGCGCTGACGGCGTCGAAGCCCTGACCGTAGTTCATGGCCAGCGCCCGCTTGTACTCCGCCAGGGTCACCTTTTTCTCGTCGAATACCAATTTCTTGATGGCGTACAGCGAGTCCGCCATATTGGCGATGCCGAAGCCCTGAGGCCCTGTGAAGTTGTAGACGGCGCCGCCCTCCTGGACGCTCTTGCCTCTCCGGATGCAGTCGTCCACCATGCAGGACAGGAAAGGCAGCGGGCAGCGGGTGGCATGGGCCACGTCGATGGCATTGTCCGCGTTCACCAGCAGAGAAATGTTGTAATCCATCTGCTTTTTATATGCATCATAGAATTCCTCAAAGGTGGACATCTCCTCCACCCGCCCGGTCTCTATGCCGATCTTCTCGCCCTTGTCCCAGCCGTTGGAGAATACCAGTTCCAGCGGGCGGCACATGTTATAGAAAGCCGCGTCATGCCAGCCCTCGGTTTTGCCCGCTTTCTGGGGCTCCACGCAGCCGATGATATTGTACTCCCTGGCGTCCTCCAGAGTCAGCCCTCTGCTCAGCAGGGACGGGATAATGACTTCATCATTGTAGTACGCCGGCAGGCCGATTCCCGTTCGCGTCAGATCCGCCGCTTTCATCAGCAGATCGTGGGGCGACTTGTTCCACACCCGGATGGAAAGGGAAGGCTGGGGCAGGAACACATGCTTGGAGGCCGAGATGCACATAAAACTCAGGTCGTTGGTCACGTCCAGGCCATCCTTGTCCTGTCCGCCCACGATGAGATTCTGGAACAGGCTGTAGCCCGCAAAACCCTCGGCGCTGGCGGCGTCCCGGCATTTGTTCAGGTCGTTTAATTTGACCCAGATACAGTCGATCAGCTCCTGGGCGAACTCCCTTGTAAGCTTCCCGCTGTCCAGGTCTTTCTTATAATAAGGATACATATATTGGTCGAACCGTCCCGGGGAGATGGAATGCCCGCTGGACTCCAGCTGCAGCAGCTGCTGCACGAACCAGAAGCTCTGGCAGGCCTCATGGAAAGAGGAGGCCCCGTGCTCCGGCACCCGGGCGCAGTTGGCCGCTATCTGCATAAGCTCCTGTTTCCTCACTAAATCCCTGCAGGAGGCCGCCTCTCTCTCTGCCAGAAGCGCATATCTGCGGGCGTAGCGGATCACGGCCTCGCAGCTTTGGATAGCGGCTTTCAGGAACTGGCTCTTGGTGCAGTAGTCCCCGTCGCCGGGATTGCACCTGTCCAGTTCCTCCTGTATCTCGCCAATGATCCCTCTGTAGCCCACGGCCAGAACCTTGTCGTACTGAACGGTCACATGGCCCACGCCGTTGTAGAAATAGTTGCCGGGGGTGAAGATATTGTGGTCAATGGCTTTCTTCGTCTCCTCGGTCATCAGAGCGGTGGCCAGGTCACTTGTGGTCTTTCCCTCCCAGTAGGCGTCCGCCGCCAACAGCTCTTTCTTGGTCTGGTCCGCTATATAGAACGGGTCCGCCCTGCGCTCCGCCACGGTCTCGAATTCGCTCTCCAGCCATTTATAGGAGAATTCCGGATAGGTCTGGCAGCCCCTGGGGGCGATGGTGGTGCTTCCCACCACAAGCTCGTCTTCCCTTATGATGATGGGGATATTGTCCAGGATATGCGCAAACGCCAGAGCCCGCCGCATGATGATGGGCTTGTCCTCTGTGGCCTTATAGGATTCCGTGATCAATTTCGCCCGGGCGGACTCAATCTCCGGCATCTTGGCGTAGAGATGCGCCACCAGTTTTGGGATTCTGTCCGTCTTGGGGATTTCCTGTGTATAATACTTTGCCATGGGTGCTCCTTTCCGTATTGACTGCCTGGCATTCCTTTGATCTGTTTTCCTTTTCTTTTTTCGGCATATAGGCATTCATCTTTCTCTTTTCAGTATATGCCTATGTCATCCGGATGTCAATAAATCTGGCACCACTTTTATTATTTTTCTGTGGATTTATTTTGTTTTTTGTTGTTTTTTGATTCCTCTATTCTCCGGCGCAGCCTATCGCCGCAAACTCTCCAAGCATGCCTGGCAGCCCCGCCCTTACAGCTATAAGCGAAATCACAGGAGAATACGGCATAAGCGAAACGATCTGTCAGAGCTGCGGCATAAAAATCCAGTCATTTCTCTCCGACAGCCGGGCCGGCGGACCGTCCCGGAGGCAGCTTAAGCGTAGTACCTGGCCTGTGCCTCCCACATCCGGGCGTAGCTTCCGCCCGCGTTCAAAAGGGTCTCATGGTCTCCCTGCTCCACAATCTTTCCGTCCTCGAAGACAATGATCTCGTCGCAGAACCGGCAGCTGCTCATCCTGTGGGAGATGTAGATGCTGGTTCTGCCCTCCGTCATCTGTCCGAAGCGCTCGTAAACAAAAGCCTCCGCTTTGGGATCCAGCGCTGCCGTTGGCTCGTCCAGAATGACCACGGGAGCATCTTTATAAAGGGCCCTGGCCAGCGCCAGCTTCTGGGCCTCCCCGCCGCTGATCTCCACGCCGTCCTCCACTCCCTTGTACAGCCAGGTGTCCAGGCCTTTATCCATGTTCCTCACCAGCTCCGCGGCGTCCGCCTGCTCCAGGGCTCTCCAGATGCGGTCGTCCTGTCTCTCATAGCCCGCCGCCAGGTTCTCCCACACGGGGAAAGCAAAGAGCTTGAAGTCCTGGAACACCACGCCGAAGATGCGGCGGTATTCCTCCTCATCGTATTTGCGGATGTCCGTGCCGTTTAAAGTAATGCGCCCCTGAGTGGGCTCGTAGAGGCGGCACAGAAGCTTGATGAAAGTAGTCTTGCCCGCGCCATTGCGGCCCACCACCGCAAGCTTGCCCCGGATGCGCAGCTTAAAGCTGACATCTTTCAGCACCGGCTCTTCGCTGCCGGGATAGTGAAAGCTCACATTCTCGAATGCCAGCTCGTACTCCCCGTCGTCCCGCTTCTCCACGGGGATGCTGCCCGAGGCGTGGGGATTCTCCATATCCAGGAAAGCCAGGAAATCTTCCATGGTAGTGCAGACTTTCCGAAGCTCCCCATGGCCAGAAATCAAGGAGAAGCAGGCGGACCCAAACTGGTTCAGGGCGCCCGCATACCGGGTGAACGCGCCCACCGTCACTGCTCCCGCCACCACTTTCAGCGCCGCCAGCAGATATGCGCCCACCGCGAAAACGCTGCTCACCAGATTGTTGGCGTCGTTGGCCGCATTCCCCACATCACACATTTTTGCGAAATAGTCCCTGGACTTTTGGTTGGATTGGGCAGTGTTTTCCAGAATCATGTCCTCCATGCCGTAAATGCGGATGATTTTTCCCGCCTTTTCATTGCCGTACACATTGTTCAGCATATAGGAGAGCCTCTCTTCCACCCCTGTATGGCTGTCGAAGATTTCCAACTGCTTTGCGGCATATTTGGAGAAAGCCCTCCAGGAGCATGCACACATGCCAAAGAGCAGCGCCGCAAAAAGCGCAAGGGAGGGCCCGGGAGCCGCAAGCCCCCCTACCAGCCCCAGACCTGGCGCCGGTCTTGTCAGGCACAGGTGGATCACCAAAGACACCGACAGGACCAAATTCAGAATCGACTGCAGAATATTGCAATAGTGGTTCAGCAGATTGTCAAGGCCGCCGTACATATCCGAAGTCCGCTCCGAAAACAGAATCTTCTCGGCCACCTCCGGTTTCTCCATGCTCTCATAATCCATGGCAAACACCTTTTCCCGCAGCCACACATAGAAAGTCAGCCACAGTCTCGTGCCGAGGCTTTGAAACCGTCTCCGAAGCAGATACTTCGCAAGGCCAAGCAGGAGATTTGCCCCCAACAGATATCCCGCCTGCCATGCCGCCTCAGCGTACGCTCCCGTCAGCAGCGCATCGATCAGCCCCGCCGTCAGGAACAGCCCTGCGTAAATCTGCGCCAAAGAAAGGCACAGCTCCAGTAGATGCAGGGGAATGATAGTGGAGTCCTCCCTGTGTATCATTTTCAACAGGCGAAAGCCCATTTTATGGATCGATTTTAATTCACGCATACCGCTTTCCTCCTAATTTGCAGCCGCTTCGCGGCTTTCCCGATAATATCTGGCCTGGAGGGCAAAAAGTTCCGCATAGGATCCGCCCTTTTGCATCAGCTCCTCATGGGTTCCCTCCTCCGCGACGCGGCCTTTCTCCAGAAAGAGGATCCTGTCGCAGAACCGCGTGGAGCTTAAGCGGTGAGAGATAAAGACCGCCGTCCTCCCCTGAACCAGTTCATCGTATTTTTCATACATCTCGCTCTCCGCAATGGGATCCAGGGCAGCCGTAGGCTCATCCAGAATGACCGTAGGCGCGTCCTTGTACAGGGCCCTGGCCAGCATGAGTTTCTGCATCTCGCCTCCGGACAGGGTCACTCCCGCCTCGTCTAAATCCTTGTTCATGGACGTCCGGGTCTGCCTGGGCAGCGTCTGTACCCGCTCCCAGAGTCCTGCCTTTTCCAGGCTCTCCCGAAGTCTGTGGGGATCCTCCCGCCCGCAGTCCACACAGGATACATTGTCCGCCAGAGGGAAAGAGAACGCGAACACATCCTGAAACACCACGGCGAACTCCCGAAAGACCGCTCTCTGGTCCAGGGATTGTATGTTTTTTCCGTCCAGATACACAGCGCCCGAGGTAGGGCGGTACAGGCCGCAGAGGAGCTTGATGAGAGTCGTCTTGCCCGCGCCGTTTAGCCCCACCAGCGCCAGCCGCTCTCCCGGCCGGATGGTCAGGTTCAGATCCCGGATGGTATCCTCATCGCTCCCCCCGTACCGAAAGCACACATGCTCGAACCGAATCTCATGGATGCTCCCGGGCCGTTCGGGCCCCGGTTTTCCCTCCTCCACCATGCCGAAGTCCATAAAGTCCCGGTAATCGTCCAGAATCTTCTCATTCTCCATAATCTGCCGCCAGGCTTCAAAGAGCCCGTTCATCCACGCCCCAAAGCCCGCCACGATTCCCACATAGAGGAGAAATGACGGAAGTGTCATGTTTCCCATCGCCATCTCCCGGATCAGCCACCCGTAGACGATTGCGCTCCTGGCAAAGGTAAGCAGGTTCTCCGCCATGCCCGCCGCCATGTGTCCGGTCTGCTGCCTGTCAATCAGAGCGCATGCCCCGTCGATCAGCCGGCGGAACAGCCCCAGAAACCATTTGTCCATCCGGTACATCCGAATGTCTTTCCCGTTGCCGGGAACCACGGTCTCCTGCCTCAGATACCGGAAAGTCCCCCATTTCTTCTCGATCTCGTTCTCCAGCCCATAGGCATGCTTTCCCGCCTTTGTGTGGAAGTACGACACCAGCAGGGTCTGCAGAATCAATACGACCAGCAGGATCAGGCTGATCCGTCCCACGATCACACCGTAGAGCATCAGCCCCATGAGCTGCAGCAGCAGATCGCACCAGGCCTTTGTGTAAGCCTCCATCCCCAGATTGTTGCCCCAGTACAGATTCCGCATGGCGTCCTGCCATTTCTTCCTCCCCTGGGCGCTCTCCAGGCTCTGTCCGTCCATCCACACAGTCTTCCGGAAGAAATCCACCCCCATGTCGATTCGCAGCAGGAACAATGTCTTAACCCGCTGCCTCCGCAGATGCCCCTGCAAAAACCGCACCGTCTGCAGCAGGGCCACATAGCCCGCCGCCAGCAGCAGGATCTCTCCCGCCTGTCTCCCGCTCACCAGGATGGCCGCCACCGCCCCGGCCAGCGCCGCCTCCAGGAACGGCAGCAGGACGCCCAGACTCACGTCGCCCCCGCAGACGGCCAGAGCCCCCGCTCCCTCCTTTTGCCGCAGATGGCGAAAAGCATACCGGCAATTGTCCCACATGGCATATTTTTTCACGCTTTCCGCGTCTTTTTGTCTCTTCATCCGCTTTGATACCTCCTGACTTCTGTTTTTTTCATTATAAAACAGGAATCCCCGTCTGCGGGGATTCCTGCACGAAATGTCCTGTTTTTTTCACGAAAAGTCCGCAAGCGGCATGGTCACCTCCGCAGCGAAGATCCCCGGCTCGTTGGCCAGGTTCAGATAGCCCCGGTATTTGTCCACCGCGGCTTTCACCCGCTTCATCCCCAGACCGTGGTTGCCCCGCTTGCTGGTGATGTAATGTCTGGCGTCGAAATCCGGCTCCTCCGGGGCGGAATTCTGCAGGGACAGATAGAACTGCCCCTTGTTCACCGCCATGTAGAGACGCAGTGACCGACTGTCCTCCTCCAGTTTCCGGCAGGCCTCGATGGCATTGTCCAGGAGATTGCCCAAGATCACGCACAGGTCCACATCCTCCACCGGCAGCCGCTCCGGCAGCCTGGCCTTGCAGATTACCTGAATGCCGCTGCGCCTGGCCAGTGTCAGCTTGCTGTTTAAAATGGCATCCGTCATCAGATTCCCGGACCTCACCAGAGTGTCCACCCGATCCAGCTCCCTCTCCAGCTGGTCCAGATAGGCCCCGATCCCCTCCATGTCCCCCATGGACAGCTTGGCTTTCATCACCTGCATGTGGTTGTGGTAGTCATGCCGCCAGCCCCGCATGTCCATGTAGATATCCCGGATCTCCCCGTAACTGTGCTCCATCAGTTCGCTGCGGAACTGCTCCGTGCGGGCCTCGAAGCCCTTTTTATAGAAATACAGCGCGCTCTCCACCGTGAAAAACAGCAGCGTCTCCAGCGCTGCGCTGCCCCACAGCAGGATTTCCAGCAGCCTCCCCTCCCCGCCGAACCGGCCCGTACCGCACAGCAGCCACTGAAATGCCGTGACGGCAGAAAATGACACCATTGTCATAATCCCATTCCAAAGCTGCAGGCTCTGACGCTTACCGGAAAACAGGAGGAAGAAGACAAAGAGAATCGGCCCATGGCACAGAAAGGCCGCGGCTGCCAGGGGCTCTGTGGTTATCAAAGGCTCTCCGGCAGCCAGAATCCTTTCGTCTGCCGCGGCCCCTCCGCTCTTGACAGCCAAGGCATCCAAAGGTCCGCCTCCGGATGTACCTACATTCCAAAGTTGAAAGAACCAGGGCAGCAGAGCACAAGCAGCCAGCAAAAGTCCCGGCAGCAATACCCGCCGCCACTGCCGCCCAAAGGGCTCCTCATCAAAGAACAGATCGTACAATAAGAGGATTCCTGCCGCCAGAAGCCACGACAGCGAAAGCGGAATCCACACAGAAAGCGCCAGGCAGACCGCTGCCAGACAAAAGCCCAATATCCGCCTCCCTGCCCCTTTCTCTATGGTTCCCACTTGTCCCACATAGTACCAGTATAGAATCAGCCGCATAATCTCCAGAATTCCCCGGGAGATCTCCCAGAAACCTGCCGTCTCCACTTGCCTCCTTGCTCCTTTTCCACCTGTATTTTTATCCGTGGCGCTTTCTTTTTTGCCCGCCTCTGCCGCATCAACAGCCCCTCTAAGCCCAATCTTTCGGAAGCATCAGCCGCCCTCTAAGTCCGGTCTCCCGATCCGCTGGCTGCCCTCTGTGTCCGGACTCCATGCCCGTCAGCCCCCTCTTCTCTCTCCCATCTGCCGCGGTAATACTCCAGATAAGCCCGGTTCAGCGCCTCCCATCGGTTTCTGGCCACAGGCAGCGCCTCCCCGGTGTCCATCACGGCCTCTCTCTTCTCAATCCGGTTCACATAGGAGAGGTTTACCAGGTAGGAGCGGTGAATCTTGAAAAAGCTGCCGCCCTGCTGCCCCAGGCGCTCCTCCAGCTGGCGGATTCCCACACGACAGCGGACGGGCTCCTTTTCCCGGTTGCAGTGCACCCAGGTGTCATGGGCATCGCTCTCCAGATAACAGATATCCCTGATTCTCACCCTGGCCATGCCGCCGGGCGTGTCCAAAAGCAGCGCGGGCGCTTCCTGGCCGCATCTTTTGGCCGCCCTGTCCAGGCAGGCAAAAAGTCTGTCCTTTTTCACCGGCTTGATCAGGTAGGACACCGCGTCCACATCATAGCCCTCCAGGGCATATTCCGCCAGCCCGGTGACGAAAATGATCTGTGTCTCATCCCCCTGACTCCGAAGCCTCTTCGCCAGAGAAAGGCCGTCAGCCCCCGGCA
Organism: uncultured Acetatifactor sp.; assembly: GCA_949840885.1. Classification (GTDB taxonomy): domain Bacteria; phylum Bacillota; class Clostridia; order Lachnospirales; family Lachnospiraceae; genus Acetatifactor. Next base: position 52,614 of record CATKYJ010000016.1, on the reverse strand, counting down.
TATCGATGTCTAAGAGCACCATGTCCCCGGGCCTCTCCTCCCAGCAAAACAGGAACTGCTCCGCGCTGCCCGAAAGCGCGATATCCGTCTCCAGCTGCCGCAGCATTCCCCATTCTCTTACATAAGTCTCCAGTAAAGAGCGCTGGGCCGCCTCATCGTCACATATGGTAATCTGTAGCGCCCTCACAGTTCCAACCTCATCTCAATCTCACCGTTGTTCACCACTTCCCCGGTAGGGCGAAATCCCAGCTTCTCATACACATGCTTTGCAATCTCATTCCCCGGCGCATAGTCCAGTATCAGGAAATCGTACTTTCCAGACTCCACTGCCAGTCGGATAATTTCCTTGATGGCCTGAGTGCCGTAGCCCTTGTTCTGATGCTCCACAGGGAACATGATGCGCCATATGACCAGGCACCTCTCCTCCAAATCCTCGTCCAGCATCGCAAAGCCTACAGGCTCATCTTCGTGATAGATGGCAAAGGGGTACACATCCCCGTTCTCCCGATACAGCCAGGCCTGGGCCAGGGAATAGGCATTAGATGCCACAAATTTCTCGCCGTCAGGACGCTTCATATCTACAATCGCCTTGAAATTCTCTTCCGTTATCTTCTCAAAATGAATCATTTCCGCACCCTGTCCCTTTCTCTCCCCCGGCACCATTCAGTTCCATTCTTCGGCCAGTAAAAAGTCACAAATGTTGCAGTGCTTTATCCCGTCCCGGCTCATGTCGAATTCGTCCAGCGTGACCACATACTTCGGATAATTGTCGGCAAAGCACTTCCTTACATCCGTATCCGGGTAAACACTGGACGGATACGGCTTATATAAGTCTCCCTTTTAATCATAAAGACAGCACCCTTGCCGAGACTGTCCACATGATAGCACAAGCATATCTGATTTTCAAGATAACTTCTCTGTTTTTATCAGATATACCTGACCTATACCTGACAGATTCTGTTTTGAAAGACTTATATCCACTGACCCGTATGGGCAGCAGCTCCCGGGCGCAAACCTCCCGTCTCACCAAATTCTTGCCTTACTTTCCCCTCTGTAGTAAAATAAAACAAAGCATATTTGAGGACAGCACATTGTTGTACAACGATATATGCAAAAGGAAGATCTGCGGCGCTCAACGAAGCGTTTAGTACTGAATCAACGCTTCGTATGTTCTAAATAGATTCTCTTTTTGATATACTGCGGTCAAACAAATATAGCAAAGGAGATTTATTGTATGGATCAGAAAAGAATAGGTGCATTTATTGCACAGTGCAGAAAAGAAAAAAATCTGACACAAATGCAGCTTGCCGAAACCTTAGAGATAACCAATCAGGCAGTTTCCAAATGGGAAAACGGAAGAGGCATGCCGGACGTGTCGCTTTTACAGCCTTTGTGTGATGTTCTGGGTATTAGTTTGAACGAACTTTTTTCAGGGGAGCATATACTGGCGGAGGAGTACAGAGGAAAAGCGGAGGAAAATATTTCCAAACTTTTTAAGGAAAAGCAAATTGCCAATCTTAAGCCTGTAAAGTATGTATTCTCCATATGTGCTAATGTATGTTTGTTTGTAGCATTGACTGAATTAGCTGTTGGTCTTGTCGGAAATTTTTTTAGTCCAGCTATATTGAAACCCATGTTAATCAATGTTTCTGTATGGCTGATATTGTTTTTGGCTTCCATGGGCAAACTGGTATATGACAAAAATAAATTGAAAGCCCTGAAACATTCAGGTGCTTGTATGGACTCCGAAATAGAGGATCTGATTCCGGCAGTCGCGATTAGACTGGCAAACTACATCACCTGCAGAATTGTCTGTCGATTTATTTATGAGGGTAAGGAATACAAAGCAGTAAGCAACTATTATGTTTTGTCGCCTTTTAAGCGAAAAGAAGATTTATATGCGAATGTTTATATCGACAAAGATAATCCTGCCAAATACAGTGTAGAGCTTTTTCAAACAAACCGATAATTCAGACATAGGGGTTCCGTGCAAAATTCTTGCCTTACTTTCCCCTCTGTAGTAAAATATAAGAATAAAATAGAACACCAAAGGAGTGGGATTGCGATGTTTGGATTTTCAAAATCAAAGGTAAAGAATCCTGAGGAGCTAGTGAAAAGCTGTCAGGAGAAGCGGGACTGGGCCGGGCTGGCCAGAGCTTACTATGATATGGGCACTGCCGCCATGGACGAAAAAGATCTGTACCGGGCCGTGCTCTGGCTGCACCGGGCGGACACCATCTTCAGCGCCAGTGACAAAGTCTATAAAAAGGTGGGGGAAAAGCTGGTGGACGACTGCTCTGACCGCATTGGTACATTGGAGGACGGCACGCTGGTGTACAATGATATTTCCGATGAGATTACGGAGAAAGCGGAAGAGATGGAAGACATCCAGGTGAGACTCATGGATCTGCTGGCTATCGCCCGGCTGGTAAAGCTGGGGGACAGGCTGGGAAAACTTCCCGGCTGTGAGGTGCTGGGAGAGTTGGGCTATGCGGTGGATCTCATGTTCCAGTCTTTCCGGAAGCCCATTACGCAGGAAGAGTACAACAAACTGATGGACATCTGCAACGCCCTCTATGAATTCGGAGACTCCGAAGCCTTTTATGCGGGCGGAGAGATTGCTGTTCCAGGCGGGGCGCCTTTCCAGGTCTTTGACTTAAACGGCATGTTCGGCGTGCATCTGCAGATCAACGGATACATAGACAGCCATCTGCGCCTGTTGGCCGCCCTGAGCAACGGCAAGGAGCCTGACCGGACGGAGTGCTTCATGAACGGCTGCTCCCTGCTGCCCGATTACTATGTCCGTACCACCGGCCAGAACCCGGAGGACATCCCGCAGATACAGGCGGAGCTGAAGCGCATCTGGGACGACTGCAAGTTCGTCTGCTCTGGGGCGGACTGGGAGGCTATCGGACAGAGGCTGGAGGGTTACAAGGAGCTGGATATTCTGGGGTAGTTTTCCTTTTTTATTCCAGACATAGAAATACCGCTGGCAGGCACAGAGTCCAGCCTGCCAGCGGTAAAATATAAGCGCAAAATTTAAGGCAAAAATTTAATTCAAATTCCCTCTTCCCATTTTCCTTTATTTGTGTTATAGTAATGGACATGGAAGCATAGCTCAGCTGGGATGAGCGCTCGCCTGACTAGCGGGAGGCCAAGGGTTCGAGCCCCTTTGCTTCCATTTTTGATGAAAGCCGCAAATCCGGGATTTTTCAGCAAAATCAACGGTTCACGGCTTTTTTGCATCCTAGAAATATCGGGCTATACAATATGAAATTGGTGCTGTAAATAGCATTTATTGTCCAGTATTTACCAGTGGATTCCATGCAGATATCCCTGCCATTCCTGGTGAGAAGCCATTGTAACAAATCTTTCAGACCTTTCGTGTAGGTCGAAAAAGGGTAGCTCTCATAAGTGGTGACGTCTTTCTGATCAGTAGAGGCGATACAGGCCTTCGGGCCTGGCTACCGTCTATTCGTCCCCGTCAAGCCACTTGCACAGGTAGTAGGCGACTACACTGGCCAATACGGAGAAAAAAAGGATAATAGTATATCCATCAGAACACCCCCTTTCCGTACCGGTATAGGGGCGGTAACACAAAAAGTGTATCACACTTGTTGCGACATTGCAGCAGGCCTTTAACGACCCTGACTGCTTCTTCCGGGCGGCAGAGCATAGGCGGCTGTATGGCGGGGTGAATTAGACCGTTGCGGCGATTCAATAAAATTCAGGGAAAGGGGGAACATATCATTGAAGATTCAGTATTCCAAAGAAGCACTTAAGTTTCTGAAAAAACAGGATCAACCTACTAAGCTTAGGATTACTAACGCGATCAATAATCTTCCAGCTGGTGATGTCGTAAAGCTACAGGGCCGTTCTGGATACCGTCTTCGTGTGGGAAACTTTAGGGTAATTTTCAGTAATGATGGAATCATACTAATGATAGAGCAAATAAATAACCGTGGACAGGTTTATAAATAATGGAGGTGCTTATATGTCTAATATAAAGGAACGAATCATAGGAGCCGTCACCATAATGGACGAAAAGGATGCTGCACGCTTTTGGGAAATAATCCAGGTCACTTTCCGGAAACGGGAATGGGATTCCATTCCGGAAGAAGAACCTGACGAGATTGATCTTGCCATGCTTGAACAGATTCAGAACAACCCAGATTGTCATGAGTTTGTATCTTCCGAAGAGGCCATGAAAGAACTGGGCATCTGAAACCGAGCAAAAAACTTCATAGCGAATGATACATTGAAAGAACTAAGCAGAATATTCATTCAATCCTTTAAGACCGCGCATTGATGCGGGGGCTTTTCATGATATAATAAACATGTTTAAGTTATAATCATGGTACATAAAATAACCAGAATGTGGCGAACAAGTGGACACAGCGGTACCGCAACTGGGACCAGGTGATTGGCCAGCTCACAGTTCTCTACGGGGAACGGCTGACACAATATCTGTAAAAAAGGAAAGCCTGGGGCAGGGCACTATGGAAAGATGCCACTGTCCCCAGCCTTATTCCGTCGGCATCTATAGTATTTCCGGAAAACTCAATCTTATTCCAGAGGCCAGGTGTGGGCAGAGCCCACGGAAAAGAGCAGCCGAGATGCTTTATTTTGGGGACAAAAAATCAGACATTCCTGTATAAGACCATGGGAATTGGTAATACTATAATCAAAAAGATAAATCGACACCAAATATTTTTTATGGGGTTACAGGTATCTCTCTTCTGTTCATTTCCTTGCGACATCGCAATATAATTCGCGTCAAAAGTCAAAGCGCCAGCTTATTCAGCACTAAGGTATTAAGTCTTACCCCCTCATTCTGAGCCTCAATTAAAGGAACTGTCGTGAAATGGCCTCAAACCGGAACAACCGTCGATCCGGCACTGCTACACCTCCAACTCATACAATGCCATTGCTCTTCCGTTCCGGCAATCTATGACGTCCACGATTTTATAGCCAGCGTTTAAATAAATGCTTTTGACTGCCTCCTCATCTAATCCGGTATCCAGGCGAATATATTGGATGCCGCGTTTGCGGCACTCTGCCCGGAGCGCTTCCGTGACAAGGCCTGTCATGCCCATCCCGGCAAACTTGCGGCGCACGCAGAATTTATGCAGATACGCAGCCTCATATTGGGGAGCATCAGGCCAGTAGTCCGAGTCCGCCCATTGCAAAATAAAGGCACAGACAATCTCTCCGGCCATCATTCCGATACAGAAATTCTCCGGCCGGGCATTGGGAGTAATCAGCTCTTCCTCTGTCAGCCATTCATCAGGCCAGACTCGGTATCCCCGCCCCCGCCCCCACGCAGCAACCGCGCGCATCACGGAAACCGCCTTTTCCACTTCACCAAATAAAATTTCAATCTGCCCCATTTCCCTTGCCCTTTCACGGCAGCAATCCGAAAGCCGCAGACACTTGCAAATAAGCTTTTCAACAAGATACCTGCCCGGCCACAATCGCCGCATTCAATGAAAATCTTCTCTAATATGCCTCTGCTTCCGCTTCAAATCCGATGGAAATACTGCCTCTTACATTTTCCAGAGCGCCCTCCGGCGCCCGGAGAAACAGCCTATAAGTTCCGGGCTCTACAGGATCTGCGAACTTAGTAGAGGCAACGCATTCCAACGCTTCGCCCTCCTGGCGCAGGCTGTGCACGGAATAATAAACCTGGTTCAAACTCTCGTCCCCAGACTTAACAAATCCCACCTGCAGCTCCTCTCCGATTTCCGCAGTAACAGCGTACCAAATTCTGTCCCCATGGGTCAATGCATATTCCCCTCTTGAAAAAATGTTCTTTAAGCATAAATACCAAGCCCAAAGAAGCCTACTTCCCGGAGGGCAAAACACTATTCGGATGTGACCGCCACCCGGAAGAATGTGACTGCCAGAAAAACCCCGGGAAACGCCGGAAGCCAGCCACCGGGAATGCAAGCGCCGGGAGCTATGGATTGATTTTGTGGGGTAATGTGGGCACATTACCCGGCGTGAACTGGAATTATTTCCGTCCGAGATACCTTCGGACTTTATTTTTGTAGACGTTGTATTCTGCCCCAAATGTTTTTGACAAAAACCTTTCTTCTTGTAGTATTTGCAGATGAAGCATTGTCATAGCAAAGACAGAAAACACCAACAAAACCCAGTTAAAGGCTATAAGCAACAGACCAATATAAACACAATCAAAAGCTAAAAAAGCGGGATTTCTGCTAATGCTGTAAATCCCACTGGTAATGATTTCTGTTTTATCGTTTTCTGCTATGCCAGCCCGCCAACTGTCTTTCATTGTTACGACTGATACAGTAAAAAGAATATCTCCGATAAAGCCAAGAACCACACCAACCACAACGAGCGTCTGCGGCAGATATGGGGGAGCCAAAAACAGGCTGAGGACCTCTGCCACAACCACGGAATAAGTGGCTATTTTCATAACCAGCTCAATGTAGAATACTTTTGTTTTCTGCTTGCCTTTTGCTATTTGGTCTGTCTGTATGCCTTTTCTTTTTTGCACTATCATCTTGCTAATGTACACCGCATAAAACACCGCAAGTATCAGTAACCCTATAATTTTCATTCTGTTTTCTTTCTTGTAGGAACAGTATTTTTGATAAGACCAGTATAACACACAGAAACAGATTTTTCTACTTCAATTACAATGACAACCGTCATTTTGACAGGCGGTAAAGAAGCAAGGAAGACTGTACAGACAGCCGCCCCATGTGGTACAATAAACCTACGGAATAGTAGGGCTGGCTGTCGGAAACGGAGGACATTATGCCAAGACAGACCACCCAAAACTCGTTACCGCCCTTAATCCGAAATTGTCGCACAAGGTTTGGAGGAATTCCCAAAACCGCCTTATCAAACATCATAATCAGTAATTGGAGAAATTGAAAATATGAATCAGGTAAATACGCTACAAAATTCTATAGAGTTAGATATGCCGGATTTTATCAATGCGATTACAGAATTAGGGCTCAACGGTTCAGAAGTATGTATTCATGCATCAATGAAATCTTTCGGCGCAGATATCAAGTGCGGTATAAACGGCATAATGAATGCTTTTTTAGAGCAGAAATGTACAATAATGGTACCGACTTTTTCAGATATCTATGAAACAAGACCTGGGGCCAAGTATATGCCCGCAAACAATGGAGCTGGGGATTATTCATACTTTTTAGAAATAGCCGATACTGACATAGCGCCTTTTGATATAACAAGTAAAGAAATTTCTACCGAAGATATGGGCATATTTTCCCAATATGTGCTGAATGACGAGAAAAGCGTAAGAGGAAATCACCCACTTAATTCTTTTACCGCATTAGGTGATAATGCTCAGAAGCTCGTCAGTGGTCAAACACCTAAAAATGTATATGCGCCGTTAAAACAGCTGTGTGACAATGATGGATATGTCCTTTTAATAGGAGTCGGCCTTGATGCAGCAACTATCATTCATTTTGCAGAGCAATCTGCAGGAAGAACACCTTTTATCCGCTGGGCTTATGGCAGAGAAAGGAATGTCATACCTGTATCGGCAGGAGGATGTTCAAAGGGGTTTGAGCATTTCAATGACATATTGTCCAGCTATGCGAAAAAAATTACAGTGGCAAAAAGTGATTGGGTTTGCTATAAGGCAACAGCCATTGTCAATGTATGTCAAAAACATATAGAAAAGAATCCGTATATTACTCATTGCGGTAACAAATATTGTGACAGATGCAATGATGCTGTGTGTGGTGGTCCAGTTTTAAATAATCGTTTTTGGGATTGAAATTGATTGAAAATATTCCATTTACACCGTATAATCAAAAATACAAAGAAGCACAATATATTTTTGAGAGCCTTAGGCAGAGGGGAGAACCAAATGGCATTATCTCAGGAAAGGATCTATACCATCGAGGACATATACGCCCTGCCCGAAAGTCAGCGCGCAGAGCTCATAGACGGGCAGATGTACATGATGGCTCCGCCCAAGACGATACATCAAAGAATATCCGGCGCCATGCATGCTGCTATCTATCAGTATCTCAAATCAAGAAAAGGCTCATGTGAGGTCTTTGCCGCGCCTTTTGCTGTATTTTTGAGTGCGGATGGAAAAAACTATGTGGAACCAGACATTTCTGTAATCTGTGATAAAAATAAGCTGAATGAATACGGCTGCAATGGTGCACCCGACTGGATCATCGAAATCGTTTCTCCCTCAGATTCCCACAGGGATTACGGCATCAAGCTTTTTAAATACCGCACAGCGGGTGTCAGGGAATATTGGATTGTAAACCCCATAACCCAAACCGTTACTGTCTATGATTTTGAGGATGAGTCAAGAACAAACCAGTATACCTTTGATGACGAAATCCCTGTATGTATTTACAGGGACTTGATTCTCCAAATATCTGATCTGTTATAATGTATACACCATAATTTCGTATGCTATGGCGTACATGGAATCAAAAGTTGACATGATGCTCTATTTCCCAAACCCGGAAAAGGAAGCGTGCCTGATTGTATGAAAGACAAATACCATATCCATCCCATGACAATAGAATATGCCCGGGAAATTGCCGCATGGACCTACCAGGGCCCATATGCCGTATACAGCCTTCAGCCGGACAAGGAGATCGTATAAACATATGGAAAAATCAATACATAATCCCGCAATTACATATCAAAAGACCGATCTCCACACCCACACCTGCGCCAGCGGCCACGGCACCACGGACAGCATCACCGACCTGGCCAGGGAGGCCTCAAAACGGCAGATGGAGGTGCTGGGCATCAGCGACCACGGCCCGGCCAGCCCGGGCAGCGCAGGCCTGTCCTATTTCCGCAGCCTGTTTTTGTGCGAGCCAAAACGCTTCGGCGTCCATCTGCGCTATGGCGCAGAGGCCAATATCCTGGACAAGGACGGTGGTCTGGACATTCCCGACGAGATTCTGGCAAGGCTTGACTACTGTATCGTCAGCATGCATCGCCCCATCTACGTTTCCGGCTCCGCAGCGGAGAACACGCAAGTCTATATCCGCGCCATGCGCCACCCTAACGTAAAAATCATCGGCCACTGCGACGACTCTCGCTTTCCCGTGGATTACAGAGAGCTGGCAAAGGCCGCTCTCTCCTTTGGCGTAACGCCGGAGCTGAACAATGTGTCTTTGCTTCCGGACAGCTATCGCCAGGACTGCCGGGCCAACGCCATCCGGCTGTTACAAGCCTGCGAAGCCCTCTCCTGCCCCATCATCCTGTCCAGCGACAGCCACGGCCGGGCACACATCGGCGATGTGGCCGCGGCCGCGGCGTTGGCTGCGGAAGCAGGATTCCCAAGGCAGCTTATCGTGTCGGAGCCATAGCCGTGGTTCCACTTACAAAAAATGCAATTCCATATACTTTGAGCCCCAAAACACCTAAAAGCCCTTGATTCTGCCAAAGGACAGCACAAACCTAGTCTTCCCGTCATTCAGGCCATCCTTACCCTCTGGCAAAGGAATCGGAACTCTCGCCGGCAATGACAGGGAGGATATTGGTTCCCCTGTTCATCAGCAGTACAAATCATCGTCTGAGGCGTAATTCAGTATCTCCTCATTCAGCGTCACCCCAAAGTCCCTGCCAATATCCCGCAGATTCTCATCCGTAATCACCTGCCTGGGAGGCTTTCCGCCTGTGGCGGCCAGTGCGATGGACGCGATCTGGGCAGCTTTCTCAATGGTATGCATCAGGCCGAAAGCCGTGTCGAAATCCGGCCCAGACACAAACAGCCCATGGAAAGCCCAAATGGCAGCGTCATATTTCTCCATCAGCGCGCAGGTAGCTTTCGCAATCTGGGCTCCTCCGGGCACCATCCAGGGCACCACGCCCACGCCGCCGGGGAATACCACGCAGCACTCTGTAGCGCTCTTCCAGAGCATCCTGGTAAACACTTCCGACTTCAGGGGCAGCACATAAGTCAGCGCAATCACATAAGGGGTATGGGCATGGTAAATGACCCGGTTCGCGCCGCCTGTCACACGCTTCCGCACGGAATGATTCATGAAATGGGTGGGAAACTCGCTGGTAGGCCTGCCTCCGTTCTCCAGTCCCCAGACAATGCGGTAAGAATCGCCGGCCTCATTGATCTCCACGATACAGATACTATTCTGAGGCTCCAGCCCCACGTTCTGCAAAAACTTCCCGCTGCCCGTAGAAATAAAGTACTCACCTTTCAGGTTCTCTGCCTTCACGCCCATCTTTACCCACTGGCCAGGCTCCCTCTTAAAGTATGGCCTGCACTCCGCCACCTCTTCCTCTTTCATCCGATAAGTCAAGTTCCCCCCGTTCCTCTCATGCCATCCCTGCCGCACGCCGTCATGGCACATGCGGATATAATCCTCCATCACCTTTACGCCAAATATGTTGTTCATACCGACCTCCTTACAAGAATCCAAATACCCTGAAAACGTCAATCCCAACTGCACGTATACCAAATATGAAATGCACAAATCCCAAATAAAATACATCAATACCAAAACAGCCAGGGGCCAAAAGCACTGGCACCCCGGCCGCAAAATCTCAGAAAATCTTTACACACTTTTAGCGTTTCAGTTGTACCTCATCCTCATACTTCCTGATCTCGGCATAGAAATCCTTGTCGGACACCACGCCGCAGCGCTCACAGTACTCGTTCCACACATCGCCGAAAGGCAGGGTCTTCACCGCCTCCTGCTCCACCATCAGCTCGGTCATACGGTTTTCGTCCTGAAGCTTCTTTAGCGCCTGGTTGGGCGTGCACATAGCGGTGAGCAAAGCTTTCTGCCAACTGCGGAAGCCCATGGCCCAGGCGGAGACCCGGTTGATGCTGGCATCGAAGTAATCCAATGCCATGTACACCCGCTCCAGTCCATTGCATCTGACAATCTCCTTTGCCATCTCCTTGGTCTCATCGTCAAAGAGCACCACATGGTCGCTGTCCCAGCGGATAGGCCTTGTGATGTGCAGGGCGATCTCCGGATAGAAGCACAGCAAAGCGGGAATCTTGTCGGACACCACCTCGGTAGGGTGATAATGACCATTGTCCATCAGCGGCAGGCAGCCCTCGTGGGTAGCGGCGAAGCTCAAAGTGAACTCAGCGCTTCCAACGGTGTATGCCTCCACGCCAATGCCGAATACCTTGGACTCTACGCAGGGCTTTACCTTGTCCCTGTCATAGGGCTCCGAGAGAATCTGCTCGATGGAATCCTTGTATCTCTCCCTGGGGCCCATACGGTCAGCCGGGATGTCCTTGTATCCATCCCCCGTCCAGATATTCATGACGCAGGGAACGCCTGTCTCCTCCGCAAAATACTGGGAGATGCGGACACATGCCTTACCATGCTCAATCCAGAATTTCCTAGTCGCCTCGTCAGGGCTGGAAAGCGTCAGGCCGTCCTTTACCTTGTCATGGGAGAAAAATGTGGGGTTGAAGTCAATGCCCATGTTCCTCTCCTTTGCAAACGCCACCCATTTGGCGAAATGCTTGGGCTCGATTTTATCTCTGTCCACGAACTCGCCTGGCTCAAAGATGGCATAGCTGGCATGGAGGTTGAGCTTCTTCTTGCCGGGCATCAGGCTCAGAGCCTTGTCCATATCCTGCATGAGCTCTTCCGGGGTCTTGGCCTTTCCGGGATAGTCTCCGGTGGTCTGGATGCCGCCGGTCAAAGGGCCGTCATGGTCGAAGCCGATCACATCGTCTCCCTGCCAGCAGTGGAGCGCCACGGGAGCCTCCATGCATTTTTTGATGGCTGCCTCCACGTCCACGCCGTAGGAGGCGTAAATCTCTTTTGCGGATTCAAATCTTGCTGTCATTTTTTCTTCCTTTCTTCCTCTCTTATTGCTATTATAGTATCACTTATCCCTGCCGGAAACTGTCCGTCTTCCATCGAAACGTTTGCCGGCCACTAAACTCTTTCGCTCCCGTCTCGGCCTTGTCTGTCAGCCAAAGGGCAGCTGCTAAAGGCAAGGCCTTATCCTTATCTCTGACCCGGCCTCCTATGGCTCATAATGGTTGATGGGGAAAGAAGCAAACACGCAGGCTCTGGCAGCCTTTAAATCCGCCAGTTCCCCTGCAGTCATCATCTGAGCCGCGATATTTCCGATAGCGGTAGCCTCGGTAGGCCCTGCGTACACAGGGATGCCCGTAGCCCGGGCTGTCAGCCTGTTTAAGTAGTCCGCATTGGAGCCTCCGCCCACGATATGTATCTTGTCATATGTCTTTCCGGTGATGCCCTCTATCTGCTTTATGGTCTTGGCATAGCATTTCGCCAGGCTGTTGTAGATGACGGATGCCACCTCGGCAAGGCCCTCCGGCACCTGCTGCCCGGACTCCCTGCAGGCATCCTGGACTTCCTTTGTCATGTTGGCCGGAGCCAGGAAGCGGTCGTCATTGCAGTCCACAATGGAGGCAATGCTGCACTTGGAAGCCATCTCACAGATTTCCCCAAAGCCCAGATCCCCGCCGATCTCTTTCTTCACCGACTGAATCATCCACAGACCCATAATATTCTTCAGATATCGGAAGCGATAGTCATAGCCGCCCTCGTTGGTCAGGTTGCTGAACTTACTCTCCGGCGAACAGTTGGCCTCCGCCAGCTCCGTCCCCATGAGAGACCATGTGCCGGAACTGATGTAGAGCGCGTCATCGCTGTCCGTGGGCACTGCTATCACAGCAGAGCCGGTGTCGTGGGTGGCGGGCTCCACTACCTTGCAGTTAAACCCTACCTCTGCCTGCACCTCCTCTGTCAGTTCCCCCAGCACGGTGCCGGGCGTAACCATCCGCCTGAAAATCCGCTTCGGGTAACCCAGCCGCTCGATGAGCTCCATGTCCCAGTCCTTGGTGTCCGGGCTCACCAGCTGCCCGGTGGTGGCTTCCGTGTACTCCGTGGCCGCCACGCCGGAGAGCATATAATGGAAATAATCCGGCATCATCAGCATGGTCTTTGCCTTTTCAAGCTGTTCCGGCTTCTTTACTTTCAACGCCATAAGCTGGTAGATGGTGTTGAAGATCGCTTTCTGGATGCCTGTGCGGGCATAGAGTTCGTCCTCGGAGATGATCTTGTATACTTCCTCGTCCATCCCCTTGGTGCGCCCGTCCCGGTAAGCAACCGCGTTGCCGATGCGCTCCCCGCTCTCGTCCAGCAGCACAAAGTCCACCCCCCAGGTGTCCACGCCCACGCTGACGGGAATCTTGCCCAGTTCCCCGCATTTCTTCAGGCCCAGCTTGATCTGCGCGAACAGTTCGTCCACATCCCAGACATTCTCGCCGTCTTTCTCCACCATCCCGTTGGGGAAACGGTGCACTTCCTCCAGCACCATCCGTCCATCTTCCAGATGAGCCAGGATATGGCGGCCGCTGGAGGCGCCGATATCAATGGCGAGATAATATTTGCATGAGTCCATTGCCATCCCTCTCCTTCCTTTCTATATAGGAGCTTTGCAGAAACAGCTCTTTCATCTTTAATAAAGAAATTGTACCATACTTTCCGGAACAAAAAAAGGCCTTTTTCAAATATTTGTGGAAAAACCACAAAAAAATTCGGAATGCCACACAACAAACCTGTGACATTCCGGCTGTTTTTATTATTTTAGAAGTTTATCAAGAACATATGTTTAACCTTTTCCTCAACTTGTCGAGCCCCTTACATACACATCTTTCTATATATATTCACGTCTTCCGCCATGGCCGCTTCCTTTTGGCTTCTCAAATGCCGCTCCAGCAGATTTGCGTCCGCCATGATGTTTCTGATATCAGAGATCATCTGCCCTGCATGGTCAGAGGAATAGATATGCTCACCGGCTATGAAATCCCTGTTATGAACTGTTTCCTGAAAGGCAAAGATCAATTGGTGATTCAGGAAAGCCCTGCGCACTGCAGAAACAATCTCTGACTGATGATTGATGTCAAGATAATAGTCGCACTTTTTAAAAAGCTCCTCCAGAACTTTCATTTTCACATTCGGGTACAGATTCACATTGACGTATAACCCCATACCGGTGAGCTTAGAAGACATTTCCGTAAGCGCAGCGATATGAAAGTTCATCTCGGGAAGTGCTTTCACAATCCTCTCCAAATGCTCAATCTGATCAGAATTCGTGCAGATAAGAGCCTCCGGCTTATGACCGTTTTCTCTCTCAAAAGAATAGATAAATCCCAGCCTGTGCACCATGTCCTTTCTCGCGCCAAGGGCAATCAGCTTCTCATAGGACTTCCTTTTCTGCACCATGATCCGAGCCGCGCGGCTGGCTTTTCCGTTTAAAATGACCTGCATATTCCCGGGAATGTCCTCTCTTTCCGGTTCCTGCCAGAACAGCACGTCCCTCTTTGCCTGTGGGTCAAGCCTCTGGGATACGAAAAACGGCGTGGACAGGGAATTAAAGAAAATCCTGCTTTTCTGAAAGCCCGCCCTTTCTAAAAAATAAAGCACAAAATCCGTCTTTGACCGGAAGAATTTCACTTCCTCTGCCTCATTTAAAATGATATCTCCCGTAATATAATTTTCCACGATGACTTCCCGTCCTGCAGCGGAAAAATAGGATTTGTTCACCCTCTTTCCTTTCGCATCAAAAGCCGTCCTGGCATACAGCCCACCGTAACGGTTGTAATGATCGCTGAAGCGGACAATGCCTCTCTCATCATACCAGTCCACTGCTTTCACCAATCGCCTGTGCGCAGGCTCCGCATAAAATATCTTCCCTCTGTCCCGGTCCAGATCCTGCACCTTGCCGCTTTTATTGTCCCCGCTGATTTCCCAGTAATCCGGCGCCGTGATCTCATTAAAGTACCTGGGTCTGGCCGCCTCTCCTCTCTCCTTTTTAAAGTCGCCGAGGAAAAAGCCATACGCAGTAAGGCAGTCATCCGGTAAAAAGCCATCATCCTCAATCACCGCCGCCGGACTGTCATAGCCCGCCTGCTTCAGGGATTCATGGAGGCTTCGGCTCTCCACGGAGTAATTGTCAAGAAGAAGCAACATATCATTTATTTCAACGTTCTTTTCCATTTTCTTTCCACCTTTCCGGTAAGATATCCTTGCGCCTTTTCATAGGAATGCCGATGGAACGCCTCCAGATTAGCTTCCGTAAACAAACGGACAACGCACTCTGTCAGCTTTTCAATGCGTTCTTTGTCGCTCATCCTGTCATTCACCGCAATCCTGTATCCGTTTTCTCCGTCATCGATGAACACCTGATTTCCATAGCGCACATTGAATCCTATAATCGGCAGCCCGGAGCCCACAGCCTCCATCAGCGTAAGCCCGAAGCCCTCGCTGGTGGATCCTGCAAGATATGCCTCGTAGTTCTTGTACACCTGGTCCAGCTTTTGCTGGCCGCAGAGGCGCACATAGTCTCCGCACTTTAGCGCAGCTATCTTCTCCCACAGCTTCTCCTCTTCCACACCCTTGCCGTAAATGTCTAAAGTTACATCCGGCACCTGTTTTCTGGCAGCTGCCACCGCCTCAATGAGCCAGTCAATATGCTTTTCACCGGCCAGCCTTGATGCCGTGATAAGGGAAGATTTTCTCCTTGTTCCCTCCGGCACTTTCAGTTCGTCCAAACTTCCCACGGGAATTGTGACGACATTGGGAGTCACACCCAGATACTGTTTAAACTGCTTCTTCAAAAGACGGTTCTGCACATCTGTGGAGACAACATAAAAGCTCACATGCTTATGCCGGGAAAACGCATATTCATAATAATTATTCCAGAGGATGCGCTCCTTGTCCGTGGCGCTCTCGTTGAAATGATCCGCGTGAATCACAACGCCGATCCGGGCCGGGGCGGCATTCTGCATGACGGTCTGCCCTATCCCCGTTGACCTGTCGATGATAACGATATCCTGTTCTGTCAGTTTCAGCTTGGACACCATATATCCCACCAGTTCCTCCTTTGAGTACAGCAGCTTATCCGGAAACCGGTACATGACCATATCCTTATCCGTGATCTCTTCGTATACCACAGTTCCATCTTCATTGAAAAATCTGCGCTGATACAGATGCGCCTGCTTGTCAAGGGGCGCGTAATACTCGGAATAGATGCGGCAGTATGTATAATAATCTTTCCGAATCAGATATCCTCTGGAGACCATCTCCACCCTGTGAACCCTGTCGCCTGTCTCGTCTGTCAGATAGACTGTATAGTAAATATCTGTCCCAGGAAAAGTGTATTTCGCCTTGCTTCCCTCCCTGGAAAAGGTGAATTCTTTGTTTCCAAAGGAGGCCTGCAGCTGCTTCAGAGTATAGGTCACCGGCGAGATCTTACAGTCCGTAAAGAAAGTGTAGAGCCAAAGGATCTCCGAATCTAAAAAGCCCATATTTTCTGTCATGTGCTGGATATTGTCCCTTGGGAACATATCCGTGAAAACAAATTTCGCTTCCAACCCTATGCTGCGCAATACTTTCGCCCTGTAGGCCTGCGCATATTCCACGCCGCTGCTGGCCCAGCCGATTCCTAAATTGAAGTTGTAAATCATTGCGTTTTCCTCCTGGGGGAAATTTAATGCCTTTTTCTTTACCTTTTTCTGAAATCTTCAAAATATAGCTTCCCTTTGCTGTTGCAGATGTTCATTCATCACTGCTTTACTTTCCATAATCGCTCGAATATCTTCAATCATCTTTCCTGCATTCTCTACCGAATAAATATGACTGCTTGCAACATACTTTCTGTTATGTATAGTATTCTCAAAAGCAAAGATCAACTGATTACTTAAAAAAGCCCTATACACTGCGGACGCCATCTCAGTTTGATGATTTATATCAAAATAGTAATCACACTTCTCAAAAAGATTATCCAAACCATCGATTCCAATGCCCGGATATAAACTTACATTACTATATTTTCCCATATTCATAAGCTTAGGAGACATCCTTGTAAACGCAGCAATATGAAAATGCATTTGAGGTATTGTTTTTATCAACTCTTCACAATATTCTATCTGATCTGAATTTGTACAAATAAGAGCTTCTGGGCGATGACCATTATCCTTTAGGAAAGAATATTCTTCTGTCACCAAAGATTTCTCATTTCTTCCAGCATCCATCAGCAACTCATTGACAGCGTGTAACAGCAATTCCTTTGTAAAATAACCATTTTTAATCAAAAAACTGACTTTTTTTGTATTATGAGTCAACTGATAATATTGTTCCTCTGTAATATTTTTTACTATCCTTACTGCTTCCTCCAGCGATTCAACCGCAAATCCCCATCCCCGTTCCTGAATAATCTGCGCATTTTGAATGCCTTTTTGTATAATAACCGGAATTCTTGCCATTAGATAAGAAGATAGTTTGTACGGTTGATTACATTTATAGTAATCCGAATTATCCGACTGTTCCCATATCAAACCAAATCCACCATTTCCATACTCTGTCAACAACTCTGTAGTATTTTTCCATCCTCCAAAATCAATATTTTGTTTCTCATGCGAAAAATTTTTGCAAAACAATCTTATTGGGATATCGTAGTTCCATGATTTGAGAAATTTAAACCTGTCTGGTGCCCCTGGGAAAAAAATTTGTCTTTGAAATCCTGGCTGTTTAATCTCTCCATTAAATAAGAAATCAAACATAGTCTGGATCAAAACCTTTCGCACTTTCAGCCCTTTTTCACGTAAAACATCCAACATTGCTTTTGATGGAACAATGATTAGATCAACCATATTGTATATTTCTATTGTTTTCTCCCAAATATCTTCTGATCTTCCAAACATAAACGGTATTACATCATGAATGAAAATTGCAATTCTAACATTGAGATGGAACCGGATGGTTCGCAATAACATTTTATCATAGCGAAACGAATCTTCCTGCCATGTCGGAGATTGAAAAATTATAATATCATCATCTTCTACCGCCGCCGTAATTCCATGCATTCTTTTTCTTAAGTCAGTATCTGTATCCTGTCTTGTTGTACGACTCAATAGAGACATTTCTGTAAATCCAAGTTCTTTCGCAATTCCAGCAACATTTTGCTGTGCAATTATTGCCGCCGTTCCCTCCCCATCTCCATACAGATTGGTAATATGTATTTTCATAAAAACCCCTTTCTTATATTCGCCCGCTATGCCTTTTCTATCCACATTTTCAGCCACTCTATTTCTATGCCTAACAAAGCTTCTACAAAAAATCCTATCCTACATTATCCGTTAATTTAATTGCCTTTAGTCCAAAAATTTAATAAAGCTTCCCACTTATCTGTCAAATTATTAGTACAAAAAGTCTGCGCAATTCTATAAGAATTATTATGATATTCTCTTAGCCGTGTCTCGTCAGAAAAAATATCCACAATCTTTTCAGCAATAGCATCTGTCAGCTTATCATCATCTCCATCCACGTATTCTGTATGAAACTCAACCAAATATCCATTATTTTCAGGTTGTATAAATAAACGGTTTCCATATTTTGCATCAAGTCCAATCATAGCTGTTCCTGATGCAACAGCTTCCATAAGAGACAACCCTAGCGTTTCCCATAATGAAGCGGTTATATATACCTCATAGTTTTTATAAATTTCTGTAACATCTGTCCATCCCATAAATCGAACATAGGACTGTGCCTCATTCTGTGACACTATGTTGTGGAGATATTGATAATAATCCTTATCAACACCCTCCCCATAAATATCTACAAAAATATTTGGATTCTTTTTATGTGCCTTTATCACACTTTTTATAACCCACTCAACCTTTTTCCGTCTATGAATGCGGGAAACCGATAACATAGAATATGGTTGTCTCCCCTTTTCTGAACATTTTAGACTATCAACTCCTCCTGCTGGTATTATTCTTATTTCAGGTACAGCGCATCCATATTCCTGCAATCTTTCTACCAGTTCACATTTCTGCTCCTCTGTGGAAACTACTATCGCATTAATCATCCCTGAATACTTAAAGCAATAATAGTATTCTTTATTTAGATATACATCATAAGGATCTTCTCCTTTTTCATAAAAATGCCCAGAGTGCATTATGACAACCAATTTAGCCATCCCTTTGAACTGAAAAATCGGCTGCAATAAATCATAACTGGCAGGGCGATCTAAAATAATGATATCCTTTTCCTTTAAATCCAATTTCCGAATAAATGCTGCTAAAAACTGCTGCTTTGTATAGCATCTACCGTCTGGGAACAAATACCATTCCCTGTTTCTTTCAAATATCTGATCATAGACTGCCTTCCCGCCCTTGCTGTAAAATGTGCGTCTCACCAGTTTCGCATAGGCTCCCTTGTCGGATCTGGCTGTCACATAATAATTTGTGTAGGAAATTCCGTCTGTATAAATTTCTGTGCGGATCAGCTTGGATTGATTGAAATAGTGAATGCCCCAATAATAATCTTTGTTTTCTTCGTCCAATAGAATAGAGGCAACAAGCACTCCCTTGCGAATCAGCCTAACTTCATTTTCATGTTGCTCTATCCCTGTACAGCGCAAGCATTTTTTGAGTTCTTCCAGCTTATCTTTTGTCTTGCCGCATAGCTTCACTGTTAAATTACCTGTAAAACACTGATGCATACAGAGCATTTGCTCCAGCTTGATCCCGATATTTTTGTATCTGATGATATCTTCCCTCCTGGGCAGACTTTCAAAAATAAATTTTACAGGATATGGTAAATTCTCCAATATTCCAGCTCGATATCCCTGGGCGGTATCGACTCCTCCAAATACAAATCCTGCCAACAAGGAAAATATGTAAACCGACATATTCTCTTTCCTCAACCCTCTCCTGATTTTATGCTTTTCTTGCTATTAAATTCATCCACTTTTTTTGAATCATTTCTGAGAAAAACCCTTGTGCAATTTTATAGGAACATTGATGAAACTTTTCCAAACGTTCTTTATCCGAAAATATGTCTACTATTTTTTTAGCCATCTCAGTAATCAGCTTCTCTTCATCATTTAAGCAACTCACATCAAAATCCACCAAAGCACCATTCACATCGGGCTGAATAAACAGACGGTTGCCATATTTTACATCCAGCCCAATCATCGCCATTCCTGACGCAACGGCTTCCATCATAGAAAGACCCAGAGTCTCCCATAGTGACGCAGTTATAAAGACCTCATAATTTTTATATATCTCCGCGACATCTACCTGCCCCATGAATCTGATATATGACTGTGCTTGATTCGAGGATACGATATTCTGCAAATATTGCGTATGCTCTCCATTGCCGCGGCCATAAATATCAAGAGAAATCTCCGGATTCATCTGATGCGCTTTTATAACACTCCTTATAATCCAGTCAATTTTCTTTCGCTTATCAAGGCGGGAAACCGATATAAGCGAATATGGCCGCCTGTCTGTTTCAGGGTATCTCAAGCAATCGATACCCCCTGCCGGTATCACTTCAATTTCAGGGATACTAAATCCGTACTCTTGAAGCTTTTCTATCAACTCTATCTTCTGCTCCTGGGTGGAAACCACCATGGCATCAATATGATTGGTATATTTGAACCAATAATAATACTCATAATTCAAGTATAAGCGATTTGTATCTTCTCCTTTTTCAAAATAATGTCCGGAATGAAAAACGGAAATAAACCTAGCTTTATTTCCAAACTGAAAGAGCGGCTGAACAAAATCAAACTGTGCAGAACGATCTAAGAGAACCGTATCTTGTTGTGTCAAATTTAGTTTCCTGACAAATTCTGCAAGCAGCTGCGATTTTGTCAATATTCTGCCGTCCGGAAACAGATACCATTCCTTTTTTCCCTCGAATATCTGATTATATGCAACAGCGCCTTCACAATTACAAAATGTACGTCTCACCAACTTAGCATAGGATTTTACACCTGATTTTGCAGTAATGTAGTATTCTATATAACAGGCACCTTCCATATATTTTTCTGTTCGAATTAATTTCCCAGTGCTGAAATATTGGGTTCCACAACAATAGTCTTTTTCATTTTCATCCAGCATAATCGTTGCCAAAACTGTTCCGTTTTTCAGCAGCCGGATCTCATTATCCAGATATTTCACGTCCGTATAGAGCAAACTTTTTTTCAATTCTTCCAGTTTGTCCCTCGTCTTCACAGTTGACCTCAAAGATCGGGCATCTGTAAAATATTGGTGGACACTGAGCATTTCTTCCGCATGAATTCCAACCCTGCTATAATAGTCAATATCTTGCTTTCTCGGTAAATCTGTAAATACATACTTGATGGAACCAGGAAAATCTTTCAGAATTTGAGCTCGGTATCCCTGAGCATTATCTACTCCATGAGGCAGATATCCAACTACCAGACTAAATACATAAACCGCCACTTCTACTCCTCCGTCAGTCCCACTGCTTCCATGAATTCTTTCCAGCTTTGCCGCTTCTTACATTGCTGCTTTTCCAATAGCCTCTTCATCAAATCAGGATTCTGCATGACCGTTTTTATAAAAGAAGTGAACTTGTTGAAATCCTGACTGGGAAATACACATTCTTCGGTTATTAACTTCTTATTATGTATGATATTTTCAAATCCCATGATCAGCAAATTTTTCTGCTGTGCAGTATCAATTGCATTTTGCACTTCCTGAAAATAATTGATATCCAGATAAAAATCGCACTTATCCCACAATGCATTTAAATCCCCCTTGCTAATCTGGGGATATACTTTCACATTTTCGTGCTCTCCCAGCCTGCGGAGCTTGTCGGAAACCTGTGTGCTCGCAGCTATATGGAAATTGACTTCCGGCAATTCATGAATCAGTTCCTCAATCCTCTCCAGCCTGTCCGAAGCCGTTAAGACAAGCGCCTCCCCTTTTGCGCTGTTTGCCGGATATTCTTTCGGAATATTGCAAAAACAATATCCGTTCTTCCCACCCATATTGACATACTTATTCAGCAGTCCATCGCTGGGAAACCAGACATATTCCCACATGCTCCTGTCGCCCGATTTGTATTCCAGGCATTGGAATCCCTCGTCATTCTCTACAAACAGCACCCGCTTTTCCCCTGCCCCAATTTCCTCCATGTAATACGAAAGGAATTCGGCATAGGAAACAAAGAAAGCCCTCGTTTTGCCTCCCTCAAGCAGAGTGACCACGTCATTTTGAGGCTGCTCCACCACCATTTCCTGATTCCTGCCGGAATAAAAAACTTTAGACTCCACATTTCCATCTATGTCCAGAAATTCGCTTGCATATTTCAGGGCGTACTTGTTATAATGATCAATCTTGTATTTCCAGCCGTTTTCCATGCACCATTCAACGCGCTTCACATTTCTTTTTTCGATGGGATCCGTAAAATAAATATCCGCCTTTTTGCATCCCATATCATAAATTCCGCCATACAAGCCTACCGCCCGAATCTCCCAAAACTCCGGTACTTCAATAAAATCAAAGAACAGATCCTTTTCCTCCAGAATCTCTTCCTCTTTTCCATACGTATAGTAAGCATAAGGCGAGAGTATTCCTCTTGGCAGAAAACCATCGTCATTCAGCACGACAACCTTTACGTCAAGAGCCGCCGACTGCATCGTCTCCAATAATTTCTTTGTATTATCTGTATATTTATCAAAAACAACTATCATCCCGCACCCTCCCGCCATAACGCAGCCATGGGACTGCCCCACTTTCGTGAAAGCAGCCCCCCGCAAGTCACATGAAAATGTTTAAAAATCCCAGAACCACCCACACAACAGCGAGAACAATATTCACGATCCTCAAAACCTTATTCTTCACAGAAAATACAAGCGCCAGGCTGTACACCGCAAGTATAAACTCCAGAATAGTCACAACGGTAACCGCATCCAAATTTCCAAACATACTTTTCCCTCCTGAATTAAGTTAATATTTTATTTCAAAAGATCTGCGTATGCAGCTATTTCCTCTGACATAGCCGCTTTCTTCTGCAAATCAATTTGACCCTTTATGATCGCTTTCTGTCCCATGACTTTATTTAAGAAAGCAATCATTTCTTCCTGATTCTCAAACACATGCTCCGGGGCCACATATGCTTTGTTGTGCAGTGTCTGCCGAAATCCTAAAATCAGTTGATTGTGCAAGAACGCCTGCTTCACCGCGGACATGATCTCCGCTTCATGGTTAATATCCAAATAGTAATCGCAGCTTCGAAACAATTCCTCTATCATTTCACTGCGCGCTCCCGGATACAGAATTACATTCTGGTACCGGGAAAGGCTCATCAGTTTGGAAGACATCTCTGTAAGCGCAGCGATATGAAACTGCATCTCCGGAAGCGCCTTTATCAATTCCTCACCCTTTTCCAACCTGTCGGAATTGGTGCAAATCAATGCTTTATTCTTGAATGTATTCTGTCTGCTGTATGCATACGAAAATCCAAGAGGGGCCAGCACTTCCTTTGACGCGCCCAGTTCTATCAGCTTTTCATAGCTGTCCTTTTTCTGCACATAGATTGTTTTTGTGCGTTTCGCCCCGCCATTCAGGATCAGCTGCATATTGCCGGGTATGTCGTTTCTGGCTCCCTCCTGCCAGAACAATACATCCTGCTGTCTTTCCGCCGGCATTCTCTCTGACACAAACAAGGGCGTGGACAGGGAATTGAAGAAAATTCTGCTCCCCATAGCGTTCAGTTCTTCTAAAAGCTTTAAGATCAGGTCCACCTTACTTTTATATACATAAACTCTGCCGTCTCTGTTCAGGATAATGTCATGGGTGACGAAATTCTCCAGAATCGTCTCTCTGCCTTCCGCATCAAAGTACGCCTTACAGAAACGCTTTGCATTCTTGCTGAAAAAAGTCCTGGCATACAGGGCTCCGTATCTGTTGTAATGGTCACTTACCCTGACATTCCCTTTTTCATCCATCCAGTCTACCACGCGCACCAATCTTTTGTGCTTTGGTTCCGCATAAAAGATATGTCCCCTCTCATGGTGCAGATCCCTGACTTTTCCGTTTGTGTTGTTCCCGCTGATCTCCCAGTAGTCAGGGACATTGATCTGGTTAAAGTACCGCGCTTTCCCGGGCGCCTTGCCGCTTGCCTTGAAATCACCGCTGAAATACTGGTAGACAGAGAGTACGTCCTCCGGGAAAAAACCATCGTCTTCTATGACGATCACCGGCCCCGTGAAACCGGCTCTCCGAAACGACTGGTGGAGCATTTCACTGTCTTCCTTATAGTTTTCCAGCAAAAGAACTGTATCTGTCAGCCCACTATCTTTTTCCATTTCAGCTCTACCCCTTTCGTCAGAAATTCTTCCGCTTTTCTGTAGGAATGCTCATGAAAGCTTTCCAAATCCGCCTCTGTAAACAAACGTATCACACGGTTCGTCAATGCCTCAATCTTCTGCTTCGCCGTCATATGCTCGTCCACCGGAATCAGATAGCCGTTTTTCCCCTCCTCAATAAAAGTCGGATTTCCATACCTTACATCAAAGCCTATGATCGGAAGCCCTGCTCCCACGGCTTCCATCAGCGTCAGTCCGAACCCCTCGCTCATGGAACCGGACAAATACAATTCGTAATCCTGATATACCTCTTTCAGATTCTGCTGGCCCCGGAGAATGATGTAATTTTCCGCCCCAAGCTTCTTTATCAGTTCTTTCAGCTTCTGTTCTTCGCTGCCTTTCCCATAGATATCCAACGTCAGCTGAGGGACTGTCCTGCGCGCCTTTGCAACAGCCTCTATGATCCAGTCAATATGCTTTTCTGTGGCCAGTCTGGAGGCTGTCAGGATCGAATAGGGCTTACGGTTGACCGTGGGGTATTTCAGTTCGTCCAGACTGCCCACGGGGATTGTGTAGACATTTGGCTCCACCCCCTTATACTTCAGGAACTGCTCTTTCAGTAAGCGGTTCTGTTCCTCCGTAGCCGTGACATAAAAGTCAATATGCCGATACATGGCAAATGCATATTCATAATAGTTGTTCCACAGAATGTAATCCTGATCCGTGCTTCCCTCGCTGAAATGATCCGCATGTATCACAATTCCCACTTTGGCATCGCCTGCATTCTGCAGAATCGTCTGGCCGATTCCCGTGGTGCGGTCGATCAGCACCACATCCTCTTTCGTAAGCTTCAGGCCTGATACCATATGACCTACCAGTTCCTCTTTCGAACAGAGAAGTTTGTCCGGAAACTGATACATCACATTCCCGTCATCATTGATTTCCTCATATGCCACTGTGCCGTCTTCATTGAAAAACCGCCGCAGATACATATGGGCTTTCTTATCCAAAGGCGCATAATACTCGGAGAATACTCTGCCATAAGTATAGAAATCTTTTCGGATCAGACATCCGCCCGAGACAATCTCTACCCGGTGAACGCGTTCCGACTTTTCATCCACAAAATAGACCGCATAGTAGCTGTTGCTGCCCTGAAACACCAGCTTTCCGGTTTTTCCGTCTCTGCTGTATGTATATTCTTCTGTCGGAAGCGTCTTTTTCAAGTCATCCAGCATAAAGGAAACCGGAGCGATCTTATAATCCGTAAAAAATGTATACAGCCAGATAATTTCCGAGTCCAGAAATCCGATGTTCTTCGTCAGATGCTCAATGTTCTCCGTTGAGATCATATCCGTAAATACAAACCTTGCGCCAGCCCCGATATTCCTGAGCATGACCGCCCGGTAACTCTGGGCGTACTCCACTCCGCTGGATGCCCAGCCTATGCCGAGATTAAAATTATATATCATCTTAAGGCTCCTATCCTTTCCTTTTCATTATCAATGGACATCAGGGGAATAAGACATACATCCGTCCTGTCTTGTCGTATGCTTTTTCACCCAGAAAGATATTGCGCACGATTTCTTTTTTAATGGTATTTTCCATACGGAGAAAGGAGTCATACGCTTCCCCATGGTATTCAAACACAGGATTCCTCTGGGCGGTAGCCCGGCCGCTGACCACATACTGCAGCTGCTGCAGATAATCCACCTGCTCCACCCAGGCATTGTCAATCGCATTTAAGGAACACAAGCGGATGTACTCCTTTAGTTCTTCCTCTGAAGAGAACGACCTCATTTTATTCTTCCATACAGTGTTTACATAGGCCTGCAGCACCCTCTCCAGATCCTTTTTCTTTACATGCATGATATGCATAAACCTGTCATCCAGGTTATAAGAGATATTGTTCAGCACATACCTGGTAATATCTCCTGCTTCAGGATGCCGCTTCTCCTGCAAAAACAGATGCACGCTCTCATTTGCCAGCTTCTGTACTTTCTCAAACTCCAGACTCCCTCCGTCCAACAGCCTGTTCCTGACGTCGTACATCATCACTCTCTGGCGCTTCATAACCTTGTCATAATCAACCGATCTCTTTCTTCGGGCTACAGCCTGCTCCTCCTGCAGCTTCTGCGTGCCGTTGATCAGCTTCTTTAGCTTTCTTTTTGAAATTCCATGATCCCTGTCAACATACTTTTCCAGAATCTTTTCCCCTATTGCAGAAACGGAGTCATCCTCCAGAGAGACAAAAAACTGGCTGCTGCCCGGATCCCCCTGGCGTCCTGCCCGGCCTCTCGCCTGCCGTTCCAGACGTATGTTCGCCATACGCCCAATCCCGATGACCGCAAGTCCGCCCAGTTCCTTTACTCCCGGCCCCAGACGGATATCTGTCCCCCGTCCCGCCATGCCGGTGGACACGGTGACGGTGCCCTTTTGTCCTGCCTCACTGATAATCTGAGCCTCCCAGTATGCATTATTTGCGTTCAGCACGCTGTGAGCCACTTTTTTCTCGATCAGCACCCGGGATACCAGCTCCGTATCCGCAATGGTAGAGGTTACGACCAGAACCGGCTGGCCGGTCTCATGGCGTTCCAGCACCTCTTTAACGGCCTCCTCATACTGCAACTGCGCATTTTTAAAAAATAAGTCTTTCTTATCTATTCTCTGCAGCGGTCTGTTTGGCGGGATGACTACCACTCTCTTTTTATATACCTGGCGCAGTTCCTTTTTTGCATCGGCAATGGTTCCGCTCATGCCCGAAAAGCGCGGAAACAGCAGAAAGAGATTCTGAAAGGTAACAGATGCAATCGCCCTGGTCTCCTGGGTGATTTTCACCCCTTCTTTTTCTTCAATTGCCTGATGGATACCGCCCCGCAGCTTCATACCGGAAAGGACGCGTCCTGTGCCATTGTCTAACAGTGACACCTCCCCTTTTTCCGTGACCACATAATCCTTGTCTCTCTCCATCGTGATCCGGGCTTTCATCGCAAGGGTCACATGTCTGTTCAGCTCAAAGTTCTCTTCGGCATAGAATTTCTTAATGCCAAAATACTGTTCCGCATAGTCCACCCCTTCGTCCGTAAGCCATACGCTTTGTTCTTCCTCTGTGTAATCGCGTTCAGGCTGCAGAGTGGTCACGAAGAAGTCCGTCAGCTTGTACAAATTAGACTGAACCCGGGGCACGCCGGATATGACAAGAGGCATGGTAGCCGCGTCCATCAGGACCATATCCGCCTCATCGATGATGACATAATGAAACTCTCTCAAAAAACGTTCTTCCGCGCTGGACACCAGATTGTTTAACAGATAATCAAACCCAAGCACCGCATGTGTCGTGTAGACGATATCCGCATTATATATCTTGCGCTTCCCGGCGTTTTTCAGGTTCTCCTCCTGATTCACTTTCACGCCCGAGCATGCATGCAGCCCCAGGAATTCATATACCGGTCCCATTTCTTCGGCATCCCGGTCTGCCAGGTAGTCGTTCGCCGTAACCAGCATGGTGCTCTTTCCGGTCAGGGCATTCAGATAAAGGGGCATGGTGGCCGTCAGCGTCTTGCCCTCTCCGGTGTTCATCTCCGCAAGATAGCAGTAATGCAGCGCGATTCCTCCCAGGATCTGGCAGTCATAAGGCTCTTTCCCCAGGATCCTCTTATCCGCCTCGCACACCACCGCATACGCTTCCGGAAGAAGGCTGTTCGTGGATGCGCCTGCCGCAAGGCGTCTCTTGAATTCACCCGTTTTTTTCTTCAGCTCATCATCGCTTAAGCTGCTTACACGCAGCTTTTCTTTTTTTACTTTTTTTAATATATGATAAAGTTTTCTATTCGCCATCTGTTATTTCCGTTATTATAATAGAGTGAAAGTGAAACTGTTTTGCTCCCGCATTAACCAATTGCACCTCGTAGCTGAACGTCTTCAAAGGGCACTGGAAATCCGCTTCGCCGTCTCTGATGATCTGACTTCCCGCTTCCGCGTCGTAGCGGTCATAAAAAATCAGCTTCAGAATCAGCTCATTGGCAGACTCCGTTGAAACATCCAGACTGATATGGTATCTGCCTTCTCCGTCTATCATAGGAAGGGCAGGCTCAATTCGCATTGCCTGATAGTTCACCTTGGAAAGCCATCGCTTTATGACCGCTCCGGGCGGCATCAGTTCATTTTTAAATTCCACGTCATCTTTTGCATGAAACTGTATTTCAGATCCGTACACATAAGCATTTTTCACATATTCATTCCAATAAATCTTCCATACTTCGCCAGCCATCTTCCTCGCCTGTCCATCCTCTGTCATGTTCTGTCAAAGTCATTTCGTATAATTCCCCGATACTGGTTTACAAACCAGCCCACAATGCCAGATGTATTGTCATTATGTCGTCCATGAATGCCTTTTCCGTAAATCTGAGTATTAGCGTTCTTTAAATGAGACTGCAACTTCTCATACGCCGTTCCATCGTAATCATCTTCTATCATATATGCCACCGCAAACCTGGTGCCGCTCCAGTCTGTCTGGTCAAAGGCATTCCAGAACCTGTCGTTTAACTTACTGACTGCATCCTGACTCAGGCTTCCACATACTTTGTGGAGCACATCCAATGATGTGGGAAAACCGCCGGGACGTCGGATTCTTTCATTCGCAGCCACATCTCCGATACTGGCCAAAGGCTTGCCAATCAATATGGTATGAGGATGAATCCTGCATCCGTAATACAATGCTCCAAATGTTCCCATGGAAAGACCAGATAAAATCACTTCGGAATTCTGAAATCCGAGTTTCTTCATATGCTCCCTGATAATCTGCTCAATACTATCCTCATACTTCTCCGACCCTAAATAAAAACCTCCGCCCTCCAACCTGGATTCTGAGATTAAGAGGAAAGGATGCCCCATTCTCCGCATCATATAATATCCTTCAAAGCCCTCCTGGGTTTTATATCCGGAGAAATAAACATTTAACGGCGGCATAACATTACCGGGATCAAAATAATAAAAAACCTCTTCCCGTTCTGATGTCACACTTCTCTTTCCGCCAGGCATAAAAACCCCTTTTCCCTTTCTTGAGTGGCGGTCATGCAGCGCTGTCACCGTCAGATGCCCTGTCCCTTTTGCACGAAGAGAAGCAAATATATGTCCCACCTTTTCACTTCTATTCTCAATATAAATAACGTCTCTCAGCTCGCTCTCAGAATAAGTATGGACACTTTGTACTACAGGATCCGTGCCATAACCAAACTGAAGAATTACTATTTCCAACGATATCTCAACCGTCTCATCCTTTGCATATTCCAGCCAGAATTCGATTGTCTGACCAATTTCAATCGGAATGTTGTTCCGCCAGAAAACTATCTGCGTCAATTCATTTCCGTACTCTCCAGCCAGGTCAATTCCCTCATATCCTTTCCAGGAAACCTTTCCGGAAAATCCCTGGGCTATGGACATGTTTTCAGGTTTATACTTCTCTCCATAAGAACCCGCAAAGTAATCTGGCAGCTCCTCTTTCAGTAAATGCGCCAGCCTTTCCGCAGAAATCTTTTTTCCCATTTTCCTGATAGAAAACCGCCGTGTCATACTGCCTTTTTTCAAGGAAACTTTTTCTGTCACAAAGACACAGTATGCCCTGGAAAACTGCATCAGACAGTCAAATTCATCCGCCGTGATCTCACGGTCCAACAACACTACATCAAAATCCTTTTCCGGCGTTTCCGAAAGGTCCGGCTCGTAATACCATTCTGCGCAGTCTGATATCTGCATCGTTTTGCTAAAGTCTTCCGTTCCCAACTGTAGTACTCGTACTGTTTTCAATGTTGGCAATAACCTCTTTCCATCTCTCAATCAGATACTGCGTTGTATGAGTCTTTCCCAGTTCAAATGACTGAATCATTGCTTGATTCCAGTTGCTCAGGCTTTCCAGATAGTATTTTAAGTCTTCATCCAGCCTGGACAGGTCTTCGTTTATTCTCCCATTTTCCCCGGGGCGCATATACTGAGTAGCCGTCCTTACTATCTGCGGAACTCCCATTCCCACACAGGATATCTGTAAAAACAAATCCGGTATGTCGGCCAGATCCACCAAAAGCCTCTGCTCTCGTACACATTTATTTACCGACAATTCATCGACACACTGCTCTACTACAAACAATATAGGAATCTGGTCTTCCTTATCTAACAAAAATTCAAATTTATTCTTGTTTTCTTTTCTGGCCCACTCCGGCGGATATCCATTGCGTCCCAGTATCTCGCTTACCTGCCTCAGCAATACATCTTCCCGGTTAAAATCCGCCTTTCTGGTAAACAGGTGCACCCTGGCTTCGTGGTTGCTTTCCAGGTACGCAGCGAAAGATTTCACGCCGGCCTCCAGCATCTCCGATGTCAGAGAATCTACCGGAAACAGCACTTTCTGCACGCTCAGCTGCAGACTGATTCCCGGTTCCAGACGAGTGTCATAGGGCGGAATGTTTACTTTGGCTATCTTTTTTAAGTCAGCCTGCTTCAAAAGATTCTGAAGATTATCTTCGGAATCCGTCACGATATACCTGCCCTGTGAAAAGGATTGCACTACTGCCTTGTCGTTCATTGAAACTCTATTCCCAAAAACGGAAAAAATTGTTTTCCTGCCGGCCAGCAGTCTGTCAATCATAGCCAGGTGCTGATTATGCGCCGCGATACAAAAAATATCTGTGTTCCGGGTAGTCCGAAGCCAGGATGCGAACACCTCCTGAATAACCTCCTCCATTGACCCGTAAGAAGTCTTCAAAAAAGCGATCCTGTCTTCTCCTCCTGATGTATGTATTGTATACTGATTGCTGCGGGGATTCACGGTTACATGCCCGTCCGCAAAATGGCAGAGCTTCCAAGTACCCTTTTCTGTCAAATACTGTTCATACGCTTTTTCTCCGTTTTCATACACAGAAGTACATGACACAAATCCTCTGTCATCATATATGTTTTTGCGTGTGACCTGACCGTTTCTGTACAAGTCGACCTGTATAAGATTCCCATACTCCCCAAACTCAATCTGCGCATATCTTTCCCCATCCAGCATTGCGATGATTGAAAATGGTGAATAAATAAACTCAATGTTCTTCGGCCAGTTCAGATTGTGAAAAGAAAAAACTGCCTGCTTTTTCCTGCGCACCTCCTGTACCGCGTCAAACACAGACCAGTAGGGTGCCCGAAACGCGCTCTGTCTGTGCAGGAAATGTCTGAAATTCGGTGTATAAGACAACAGCAGAATCTCATACTCGCAAATGGCATTTCGCTGGAATAGCTGAATCTGCTTGACCGTATCATCTGTCTCCGTCTGCATACGGCGTTTATGCCAGAATTGCTCGTTTTCTTTCCATTCATTTCTCAGATACCAGGCCGGTATAAAGTATAACATGAAATGTTCTATATCCTTTCAAAATGCCCTTGTGCCACATCCATCAATCCTTATATCTCAAAGGAAAAATGAGTAGGAATCAAACTTCCAGTATGTTTTCACCTCTCGGCACAAAGCGCAGGTAATGCTGGTCAAAATCATTGCCGTAGCCGGTAATAATGCCAGTTCTGATGATATTTTCCCTTCTAATGCCAGCCCCAATGACACCCCCATCATCGTGCACAATACGATGCCGCTGAAAGCACATAATGTAATAAGCCTTTTCCTTAAGTATCTCTTTGTCTTCTTTCCGGCATATATCCCTACAATGCTGTCCCCGCCTTTTTGCAGATGTTCTGCCATCTGCCCCGGAGAAAGCATAATAAATGAGAACAGCGTATTAAGGGTAAAAATAATGCCCAGATATGCAATGACTCCTGTACCGTCTGTCAAATCCAGCCTTTCCATAAAAAGTTCCAAGGCGTTTTTGTCAGTAAAAAAGAATATAAGAAAATTTATTATAAGTTTCAACAGCATTAAAAAGGTCACTGCAAACATAACCGGCATTATGCCGATCGGATCCAGTTTAAATGCAATATAGCTTTTATCCGCATATTCATTATGAATTGATACACGCTGAACCCGTATGCGGATAATAATATTCTCCATAACCAAAATTACCACAGACATGATAAAACACAAAATCAGTGGATGATAAAGCTCTGACCATGTAAATTTCTGTACCGTGGAAACCAGGTTGTCCAGAATATTCACAAGTATGATAGGCATCTGGGCACCAATTCCGTGCTCCTTATTCTGTTCTGCCATTCCATGTATCATAACAGCGCCTATCGTCATCTCCAAAACAGCAATCGCTTTCAGCGTCTCAGTGCCAAGGCTTGACTCTTTGAACACTAAGCCTTCCGCCCTTGATACTGCAAATGCGAATGCTATTGCAATCATCAGCAGGAATTTAAACCGTGCTGTCTTTCTGGGAGAAGAGCGGGCCTTTGCTTCACTGCTTCTCACGGCCGTCAAGATCCACATGACCAGAGTCGACATAATATACGGCATGATTCCCAGCGCAAACAATGTATACTGATACCTGTCTCCACTGATCATGGAAATCATGATATTATCAGAATTCAGTTCTTCCAGCTGATATGCTGCCGGATCTACCCTATAAAGCAAGAGACTTCTTCCAGCCATATAGACTGCAAGAATCAATATAGTGACCAGGAGTCTTCCTCCCAATTCATGTGTATTATGTTTTTTCAAATAAATATCCCTTCATATATGTCTCTCCGGCTGTTACACCGGAGAGACACACATATTACTTTAAATGACTGGTTCTAAAGATTACTTTTCCTCTTTCTTCTTGTGATCAACTGCTTTTTCCTTTTCCGCCCTGTTCTGACGGTATCCTTCCACAGCACTTGCCACCGCTGCGACCACAGGAATCCATGACCACCAAAGCTTTTTCGAGGCTTCCTCCGTCGGCATGTTTGCAAGCGGTACCTCTTCATCTTCAACATTTTCCAACTCGTCCTCATCATCAATTACGCCAAGAGGAACTTCTTCGTCTTCAATGTCTTCTTCCTCGTCAATGTCTTCTTCCTCGTCAGCAACGTCCTGTTCGTCGTTCTCAACAACATCCGTTTCTTCAGCAGCTTCCTGTTCCTCCTCAGCCGCATTATCATCTACACCGCCGAGAGGTGTTTCCTCGTCGGGTATTGTTACGACTTCCACGGGCTCCGGTTCAGCATCGACTATAGGAGCATCTCCTCCGCCAACGACTATATTTGTTTCAGACTCACTGGTGCTGTCTGATGCGCTGGTGCTGGCGCTTTCGCTGGTGCTCAGGCTTGCGCTCTCACTGCTGCTGGCGCTTCCGCTGGTGCTCAGGCTGTCGCTGGTGCTGGCACTTCCGCTGGTGCTCAGGCTTGCGCTCTCACTGCTGCTGGTGCTTCCGCTGGTGCTCAGGCTGTCGCTGGTGCTGGCACTTCCGCTGGTGCTTCCGCTGGTGCTCAGGCTTGCGCTTTCGCTATTGCTGACACTGTCGCTGGCACTTAGGCTTGTGCTCTCACTGCTGCTGATGCTTCCGCTGGTGCTCAGGCTGTCGCTGGTGCTGGCACTTCCGCTGGTACTCAGGCTTGCGCTCTCACTGCTACTGATACTTCCGCTGGTGCTCAGGCTGTCACTTAAGCTATCGCTCAAACTGTCACTCAGGCTATCGCTAAGGCTGTCACTTAAGCTGTCGCTCAAACTATCACTTAAGCTGTCGCTCAAACTGTCACTCAGGCTATCGCTTAAGCTGTCGCTCAGGCTATCACTCAAGCTATCGCTAAGGCTGTCACTCAAGCTATCGCTAAGGCTGTCACTCAAGCTATCACTTAAGCTGTCGCTCAGGCTGTCACTCAGACTATCGCTTAAGCTGTCATTCAGACTATCACTCAAACTGTCACTTAAGCTATCACTCAGGCTGTCACTCAGACTATCACTTAAGCTGTCACTCAAGCTATCGCTCAGGCTATCACTTAAGCTGTCGCTTAGGCTGTCACTCAAGCTATCGCTAAGGCTGTCACTTAAGCTGTCGCTCAGGCTGTCACTCAGACTGTCACTCAGACTATCGCTTAAGCTGTCGCTCAGGCTGTCACTCAGACTATCACTTAAGCTGTCGCTCAGGCTATCACTGAGGCTGTCACTCAGACTATCGCTTAAGCTATCACTCAAACTGTCACTTAAGCTGTCACTCAAGCTATCGCTTAAGCTGTCACTCAGACTATCGCTTAAGCTGTCGCTTAGGCTATCACTTAAGCTGTCGCTTAGGCTGTCACTCAGGCTGTCACTTAGGCTGTCACTCAAGCTATCGCTCAGGCTGTCACTCAAGCTATCACTTAAACTGTCGCTCAGGCTGTCACTTAAGCTATCGCTAAGGCTGTCACTCAGACTATCGCTTAAGCTGTCACTCAGACTATCACTCAGGCTATCACTTAAACTGTCACTCAGGCTATCACTCAAACTGTCGCTTAGGCTGTCACTTAGGCTATCACTTAAGCTGTCGCTAAGGCTATCACTCAGGCTGTCACTGAGACTATCACTTAAGCTGTCACTCAGACTATCACTTAAGCTGTCGCTTAGGCTGTCACTTAGGCTATCACTTAAGCTGTCGCTAAGGCTATCACTCAGGCTATCACTCAGGCTGTCACTGAGACTATCACTTAAGCTGTCGCTAAGGCTATCACTCAAACTGTCACTTAAGCTATCGCTCAGGCTGTCACTCAGACTATCGCTTAAGCTGTCACTCAAGCTGTCGCTTAAACTGTCACTCAGACTATCACTTAAGCTATCGCTAAGGCTGTCACTCAAGCTATCACTCAAACTGTCACTTAAGCTATCGCTAAGGCTATCACTCAAGCTATCACTTAAGCTGTCGCTAAGGCTGTCACTCAAACTGTCACTTAAGCTGTCACTCAGGCTATCGCTTAAGCTATCGCTCAGGCTGTCACTTAAGCTGTCGCTAAGACTATCGCTCAGGCTGTCACTCAGACTATCACTTAAGCTGTCGCTCAAACTATCGCTCAGGCTGTCACTTAAGCTGTCGCTCAGGCTATCACTCAAGCTGTCGCTTAGGCTGTCACTTAAGCTGTCGCTTAGACTATCACTTAAGCTGTCGCTAAGACTATCGCTCAGGCTGTCACTCAGACTATCACTTAAGCTGTCGCTCAAGCTATCACTCAGGCTGTCACTTAAGCTGTCGCTGAGGCTATCACTCAGGCTATCGCTTAAACTGTCGCTGAGGCTATCACTCAAACTGTCACTTAAGCTGTCGCTGAGGCTATCACTCAGGCTGTCACTCAAGCTATCGCTAAGGCTGTCACTCAGACTATCACTTAAGCTGTCGCTCAAGCTATCACTCAGGCTGTCACTCAAACTATCACTTAAGCTATCGCTCAAGCTATCACTCAGGCTATCGCTTAAGCTGTCACTCAGGCTATCACTCAGACTATCGCTTAAACTGTCACTCAGGCTGTCACTTAAGCTGTCGCTCAAACTATCGCTAAGGCTATCACTCAGACTATCACTTAAGCTGTCGCTTAGACTATCGCTTAAGCTGTCACTCAAACTATCGCTAAGGCTGTCGCTCAAGCTATCACTGAGACTATCACTTAAGCTATCACTCAAGCTATCGCTAAGGCTATCACTTAAGCTGTCGCTAAGGCTATCGCTCAAGCTATCACTGAGACTATCACTTAAACTGTCACTCAAGCTATCACTGAGACTATCACTTAAGCTATCACTAAGGCTATCACTTAAGCTGTCGCTTAGGCTATCGCTTAAGCTGTCGCTAAGGCTGTCACTCAGACTATCACTTAAGCTGTCACTCAAACTATCGCTCAAGCTATCACTTAAGCTATCACTCAAACTATCGCTGAGGCTGTCACTTAAACTGTCGCTAAGGCTATCACTCAAGCTATCGCTTAAGCTGTCACTCAGGCTGTCACTCAGACTATCACTTAAGCTGTCGCTAAGGCTATCGCTCAAGCTATCACTCAAACTATCAC
Source organism: uncultured Acetatifactor sp. (assembly GCA_949840885.1). Classification (GTDB taxonomy): domain Bacteria; phylum Bacillota; class Clostridia; order Lachnospirales; family Lachnospiraceae; genus Acetatifactor. The sequence goes on along the minus strand of CATKYJ010000016.1, from coordinate 16,545 downwards.
TTAAGCTGTCGCTCAAACTATCACTTAAGCTGTCGCTTAGGCTGTCACTCAGACTATCACTTAAGCTGTCGCTTAGGCTGTCACTCAGACTATCACTTAAGCTGTCGCTTAGGCTGTCACTCAGACTATCGCTAAGGCTATCACTCAAGCTGTCGCTCAAACTATCACTCAAGCTGTCACTCAGGCTGTCACTCAAGCTATCGCTAAGGCTGTCACTCAGACTATCACTTAAGCTGTCGCTCAAACTATCACTTAAGCTGTCGCTCAAACTATCGCTTAAGCTGTCACTCAAACTATCGCTTAAGCTGTCACTCAAACTATCGCTAAGACTATCACTCAGGCTATCACTCAGACTGTCACTTAAGCTGTCGCTCAGGCTATCACTCAGACTATCGCTTAAGCTGTCACTCAGGCTATCACTCAAGCTGTCGCTCAAACTATCACTCAAGCTATCACTCAGACTATCACTCAGACTGTCGCTTAGGCTATCGCTAAGGCTGTCACTCAGACTATCACTTAAGCTGTCGCTCAGACTATCACTTAAGCTGTCGCTCAGGCTATCACTTAAGCTGTCGCTCAGACTATCACTTAAGCTGTCGCTCAGGCTATCACTCAGACTATCGCTTAAGCTGTCGCTCAAGCTATCACTCAGACTGTCGCTTAGGCTATCGCTCAAGCTATCTCTCATACTGGCTGAGGACGCTGCATTAGCTTCACTATCTGTTGAATTTACTTCTCTATCAAATGGCGATTCCTCAATTGTCGTATCATCGGAAGATACATAATCTGCCTCCTGAGTAACACTGAACGTCATCAAAGGGCTGCTTTTACCTTCCTCATATAATCCCCATTTACCATCAACATTTTTTAACTCATAGTTTTTCCTACCTAATATGCCTCCAACAGTCTCGAACACTCCGCTTAGAGAATCACTTGTTTTAACTACAAAATTCCCCCACCTATTAATCGCAAGCTGATTAACACTACTCCCGCCATCTTGAATAAGTTTATGCCAATTGCCTTCTGAGTCCTGAACAACAACATAGTAACCTCTATCATTGCCGCCAGTAGTGTCATATTTGACATTATTAACTGTTCTTTTCTCTACAGTTACAAGTGCAGGTACCTCCGCTTTGTTCCAGGGCTGATTAGGATCTTTCTCATTTCTATATTCTATGATTGTTGCCGTAGACTTATCTGCGCTTACAACAACAGATTTTTTGTAAGTAACAAAGCCAACATCATTCTGCTCTTTTGCTATTACATAAGAAATCGACCCACTGCCGTTATCTTCTGTTTCCAGAACCTCATATTTTTCATTATTTACTATGATGTATTGTTTTCCAGCTTCCGTTACAACCCCATAGTTGATTGTTTCACCATTAGCTCCTTTATAGCTTGCATCCGCTACATATACATGCACGTCACCAGCTTCATCCGTATTATACTGATAAAACTCCGTGACCACTTTCCCTGAAGCTTCTTCCGTATAAGTAACTATGAAAGAACTCGTCTTCGCATCCCAAACAGGAGACGCACCCATAACACCTTTGCTGGCCAATTCAAACTTTATAGTGCTCAAAGCGACAGCTTTCTCTTGTTCTGTCACATCTGCGTCCGGAATCTCTTTGGCTTCTTCCAAAGCAGTAAGATTGTCCTTATATTCCTGGAGTAATCTAGCAAGTTCTGCTTTTTCACTCTCTGTTGCATCACTCATATCCACACTGGCCATCAGCATAGCTGCCCTGCGGTTCACGAACATCATGAGAGTTTCGCTTTCAAAAGCCAAAGCAGACTCGCTTTCTGATGTACTCAAAGAATCGGATTCTGACAAACTATCTTCAATGCTGTTGCTTTCCACAATGCTAAGGCTCTCAGACTCGGACGCAGAAGTAGATACCGATGCAGATTCTTCCATTGAACTGCTCTCGTTCTCTGAAACAGACACTGATTCTGCCATGCTCAGCTCTTCCTCAGACTTAGAAGTGCTCAAGCTGTCTGCCTCACTCTGACTCTCAGAAGCGCTTGCACTGTCCGCTTCTCCGCTCTGGCTCTCAGCCTCGCTTACACTATCCGCAGTCTCGCTCTGGCTCTCAGCCTCGCTTACGCTGTCCGTTTCCTCGCTCTGGTTCTCGTCTATGCTATCGGATCCATTTGCCTCTGACTCACTCGCCTCGCTGGTTTCGGATCCTTTCATTTCGGACTCGCTTGCCTCGGAGTCTTCCGCACCTGACTCGCTCTGATTCTCAGCCTCGCTTACACTGCCCGCTTCCTCACTCTGGCTCTCAGCCTCGCTTACGCTGTCTGTGGCTTCGCTTGCGCTGTCAGTTTCGGCCTGGCTCTCTGTTTCATTCAAAACCCCAGTCTCTGCAGCGTCACTCTCGGATGACTGCGCCTCTTCATAAACACTTTCTGACGGTGTTTCCGATGTAGCCATCGCATCTTCCAGCTCCGCCTGGGCAGCAAGAGCCTCTTCGTCTTCCTGCTGCTGTGCTGCCAGCGCTTCTTCCGCTTCCGCCGCAAACACAACGTTAGCGTCTAGTGTAGCCGCGCCAAGAGCGATGCCGGCCGTTCCGGCTACCTTTAAAATCCGATGCGCTTTACTTTTTCTACGATTTTTCTCGCTCATATACTTCCTCCTGCTATAATTCTTTCTGCTCTTCCTTCACCTGTAATTCGTCTTCTTCACTCCTTGCAGGAAGCTTTCTCAAATCCTCCCGCATCCTCAGTCCCCTTAACCTCCACCTGTCATATGTCCCCTCTCCACCTTCCCCTTTGCGGCACTGTCCTTTTGAAACCGTCCAAAAGGCGCTTCCTTACTCCGCCAGGATCTCATCAAACAGCTGGAGCAGTTCAATGCAGCTGTGAAATACAATTTCCTTGTTTTCATTCTGCCAGACCAGTTTGCCCTGCCATGTATGATGTTCCCGAAAGAGAATCTGTATCCGGAAGACATTGTTGACATCTTCGCCGCCATACGGCGATGAGATAAAAGGCAATGGGTTGTCGGGGCTGTCCTCCAGGTCAAGCAGATCATTCAGAAGCAGAACCATCTGTGACAGGCTGCAGACTTTTTCCTCTCGGTCCAGCCTGGGATGCTGAAGATATCCATCCATTACGCCATTGTGATAAGCTTTCACAGAGACCACTGCCTCCCGGCTCTGACAGGGGATCATTTTCCCTCGTAGCATCATGTCAACACCACCTTTTCTCTCGCTTGCAGTGTTACTATAACAATTCATTATTAGCAATCTGTTATTTTTTTCTATTTTTTGATCACTAATTGCCATTTTCTTCCGGGCACAGCTGCGACATCTTGAACGAAAGCTGTGCATTGGAATGGCGGTAGGTTTTGTGGAACGCGCTGTCCAGACGGCTGGTAACGATCTGCGCATTCTCTGCATCGGCTCCCGTCAGCATCACTATGTAAGACCCCGCCTCCAGCCTCGCCACGGGATCTCCTGTCCGAAGCCCTCCCATGATAATGCGTTCCAGACGCCTGATGTCCGTAGTGGGCGTCCCGTCCTTTCCCAGGCTGACTATTACCAGAGTAGAACATTGCCCTGAGCGTGCGAGATGTCTTTTTTCCAGGGCAACGATACTCTGGAAAGTACCAAAGCTGCAAAAGAAAGCTTTATTCTCGGGATTCCCCCTGCTCACCAGCTTAAATATCTCTTTGTCGTCTCCCCTGTCCTCCTTGCGCAGTCCAAGCGCCAGGGTGTAGAGCTGTTCAATCCTCTCTGTGGGCGGCATTCCCAGTTCTTTCAACATCTGTCTGTGAAATGCATCATACCGATCCACTGCCTGTTCCGGCTGCCCCATAGATATAAATGCCTGCATTTGATATGTGGTAAATTCTTCTACGCAGAAGTCAATCTGATATGCCTGGCTGCAGACACTGACAATCTCCATCCACTCTTCCCGTTCCTCCAAAAGGGGAAGCAGCGTCTTACATGCGTCCAGGTACAATGTCCTGTAATATTGTCTCTGGTCCCTGGCCCATTCGCTGTCATTGCCTGAAAGGAAATCCCCATGATACAGCGCGACGGCCTGCCGCAGCATTGTAAGGCTTTTTTCTCCGGATTCCTGCCTCGCTCCCAGGCAGACTTTCTCAAAGCATTCCGTGTCAAGTTCGATTTCTGTCTGGGGATTCCAGGCATAACAGCCCGGAAACGTCCGAAACAGGTCATCCTGTTCCGGGAACATATTTTTCAGAAGACTGCGTATTTTAAAAAGCATGTTGCGCAACGCATTCGCCGGATCATTGCTGTCCTTTTCTGTCCAGAAAACATCGATTAGCTCTTCCGCAGTAATATTGCGCGAATGATTTACGATCAAATACTGTAAAAAGGACAGCGTTTTTTTCCCTGCCTTTCCCGGCCCTGTGCCGTATTCTCTTTCCTGATGTCCGCTAGTCCCTGTCTCATCAATGGAATTCGTGTTTTTCTCTGGCGCCGTGGTATAAGCGAATGATCCAAGCAGCTTAAAGCAAATAACCATTTTTCTATCCCTCTTCTTTTCAATGCCACTCCCATGTTTTTCCAAAAAATCGTCAAACAATTTCTCTCCACTGGCTCTCGCTTTCGCCGCGTCCGCAAACTCTGCATAGCTTCCCAGATATTTTGTCTTTCCCTGGAAAGTAATCTGGGCAACCCAGCTTCTCGTCCTCTCATTCCAATAGACGCCTCTGACGCCGCTTTTATTGCTCGCATAAGTCTTTCTGCTGCGAATCCTCTCGATGCAGGTTCCATCCACAAAATGCATCGTATTCAGAGGACTTGCCATGCAGCCGCAACTCTGAGTATGGCTGTTAATCAGATTGGAATGCGATACCGATGTCTCTTTCCCACAGCTGCACAAGCATTTCCAGTAATGCTTGCCCCCTCGTCTTCCGTCATAGGAAATCACCGTGAGACTGCCAAATCGTCTTCCGCACATATCACTTGTTCCACCACCCATTATCGCATCACACATCCAATCTATTCTTTTGGGAACTCCGTTTTCTTTACATGCTTTCTGTCTTCAGACTCCTAAATGCAATCGTCTATACCTGCTCTCGCCAAAAACCTCATAATATGCATTATGAGGTAGCATTATAAATTCTTTGCACCTTTATGTATCATTGCTCATCTAAATTATCATTTTACCACATCTATAAGTAAAATTCAATACAAAAAAATCAAAATATCCTCAAAAGAAAACTTTGGCAGTGGAAAAAATATGGAGTTATATACTATGCTGCCGTAGTCATAACAGGGCCACAGCCCCAAAAAGCGTTCTCAAATGGTCAGGCTGCGCTTCACTATTACCTCATAATGCATATTATGTGTTGTCTATCCAATTTCTCACACCTGTATTACCAGTCCCAGCCCGTCTATTTGCTGTTCCTGTTCTTCGCAGCTGACCAGTGTATAGATCCGAGTCGTGTTGATATTTGAATGTCCCAGGATGTCCGCCAGGCGGCACACATCTTTTTCCAGCTTATAATAGGTAAGCGCAAATAAATGTCTGAGATTATGGGGGAAAACTTTTCTCCGGTCCACGTCCGCTTCCTCGCACAACGTTTTCATGTCATGCAGAATATTGCTCCGGTCGATAGGTCTTCCGTTTTTTGTCACGAAGATGCTCCCGGAACTGATCTGGTTCTGTCTGGCATACTGCCGCAGTTCCCTGCAAAGCTGGGCCGGAAGGATCACAACCCGGCTCTTTCCTTTCAGCGAGACCACGGTTCTTCTGGAGGAAAGCCCTTCTACCGTAACAAAAGGCAGCTCACTGATTCTGATTCCCGTTGCGCAAATCGTCTGCATAATCAGGCATAGTCTGAATTTTCCCTTGTCTCTTGCCGTCTTTACCAGACGCAGGTATTCCTCTTTCGACATTTCCCGTTCTTTCGGACGAAAAACTGCTTTCTGCATTTTAAATACTTTCACCGTACAGTCTTTGCATCCCAAAAAACAAAGGAATCTGTTCACCGCCACCAGCATGGAGTAAGCGCTGGCGATGGCATACTTTTCTTTCAGGTGCTGCTTGTAGGATATGACCGTATCCTTTGTCAGCATCTGCCCTTCTCCTATAAATCTGATAAAGCTGCCTGCGTCCCTCACATACTTTTCAATAGTCGCTTTGCTTTTTTCTTCCGCTTTCAATTCTTCTTTGAATGTACTTATCATCTCCCACTTCAATGTAATTTCCATCTTTCTCCTCCGCATTTGTTCTCTTGCCCTCTGATAATTATGCGTAATGTACCTTTCAATAGCTATACAAAAACCCCCAGGGATTCTATTCCCCAAGGGTTCCATTGTCCTTATAGCCTCTTCGTCTTCCAGATGCCCCGACACAATATAGTATTCTATGTCGAACACTGACAACAAGTCCACACCTTTCTTTCATACTCCATTTTTACCCATTTCTTTTCCCGCCCATCCCCAATTCATACGGCGTCACCTGGTACACGTAGTAGTTGAGCCAGTTGCTGTAGAGGTTGTTGCTGTGGGAGCGCCACTGGAGCAGGGGCTTCTCCTTAGGGTCGTCCCCGGGATAATAGTTGTAGGGCACCTGGATGGGAAGCCCTTTGTTCAGGTCACGGTAGTATTCATTGTTCAGGGAATACCTGTCATACTCCGGATGTCCGGTGACGAATATCTTCTTCCCCTCCTCGGCCATGGCCAGATATACGCCGGCCACCGGGGATTCCGCCAGCACCGTCAGATCTTTGCAGGCGCGGATCTGTTCCGACGGCGTCTCCGTGTGACGGCTCTGGGGCGCCAGGAAGATGTCGTCAAAGCCACGCACCAAGGGGATTTTCCGGTTTTCCACCTTATGCTCGTAGATCCCAAAGAGTTTTTGGGGGAGAAGCTTTTTATTGATGCCGTAATAATGGTACAATCCAGCCTGAGCCGCCCAGCAGATGTGCAGCGTAGAGGTCACATGGGTTTCGGCCCAGTCTAAGATCTCACAGATCTCCTCCCAGTAGTCCACCTCCTCAAAGGGGATATCCTCCACCGGGGCCCCGGTGACGATCATGCCGTCATACTTTCTGTCCCTGATGTCGTCCAGGGTGCAGTAGAACTTGTTCAAATGGCTGGCCGGGGTGTTCAGAGATACATGGCTCTTTACATTGATGAAAGTCACATCTACCTGCAGGGGTGTGTTGGACAGAGCACGCAGAAGCTGGAGTTCCGTGTCCTGTTTCACGGGCATGTTGTTGAGGATCAGCACCTCCAGGGGACGGATGTCCTGATGCATGGCGCGCATCTCGTCCATGACAAATATATTCTCATTAATCAGTATTTCCTTTGCCGGTAAATCGCTTTGCACCTTGATAGGCATTTCTCTTTCCTCCTTATATTTCACCTTCGTCTGCCGTCAGCAAACATGGGACTTTTTCCAATCGCCGCCCTTTGGAACATGGCCTGCCCAGCGCTGTGGCACATTTTTGACAGAACCGGGATTTCAGCCCTTTGCTCCCTCTTCCCCGGGCCCGTCTATTTCGTAGCGCTTCAGGAAATCCTCCTCGGACAGGATCGGAATCCCCAGTTCCTTAGCTTTCTTATTCTTGGATGAATTGGAAGCCACGTCATTGTTGATCAGGCAGGTGGTCTTACCGGTGACGCTCCCTGTGACCTTGCCGCCTTTTTGCTCGATGAGGTCTTTTAAGTCGGAGCGGCTGGCGAATTTCTCCAGAGAACCGGTGATGACAAAGCTAAACCCAGACAATGTCTGGCTTCCCTCCTCCACTTTCGGGATCTCGATCTGAAGTTCTTTCGTCAGATCCTCAATCTTTCGCAGATTGTCCGCGTCCTGCATATAGGTCACAAAAGCAGTGGCGATGACCTCTCCCACGCCGTCTATGGCGCTTAAGGTCTCCACGTCCGCCTCCTGCATCCGCTTTATGTCATGGTCAAAATACCGGCAGAGCATCTTGGCATTGGCTGCGCCAATGTTGGCTATGCCCAGGCCGTATATCACTCTGGGCAAAGTGGTATGCCTGGCCCGGTCTATGCTCTCTGTCAGATTCTGATAGGATTTCTCCCCAAAGCCCTCCATCTCCACGATGCGTTCCCGGTGTCTGTCCAGATGGAACAGATCCGCGAATTCGTGGATGAAGCCCAGATCAATGAATTTCTCCAGCGTGGCCTCCGACAGGCCGTCTATATTCATGGCGTCCCGGCTGACAAAGAGGGTGAAGGCCTTGATCTGCTTGGCTGCGCATTTCTCATTGGTGCAGTACAGCGACTGTACGTCATTTACCTGACGGATTTCCGTCTTCCCGCCGCATACCGGACAGACTGCGGGGATCTCCACAAGCTGATGTCCCTGGCCGAATGCCTCCTCCATGTTGCCTGCGTGCCCTGTCTGCGCCGATTCTTCCCCGGTCGGAGTCTCTCCGGCAGGCTCACACTGCTCCTGATCTGCGTCTGCCAGATTTTCTCCCGGGTTCGCTCCCGTCACCCCGACTTTCAGTATGGTATCTGCCTCTTTTGCAGAACCGCTCTCTTCTTGCCGGCTTACTGCCTGCAGACCCTCTCCCTGCCCGCTCTCTTCCGCGGAAAGCGCCTGACGCCTTTCCGTCTCCTCCCTGGCCGTCAGGTTCTCCGCAATCTGGGGAATGATCATATTCGCCTTGTATACCGTAATCCTGTCTCCGATTCCCAACTGCAGCCCCCGCAGGATGCTGATGTTGTGGACGGAGGCCCGGCTCACGGTAGTGCCCTCCAGCTCCACCGGCTCAAAGATGGCCACCGGATTGATCAGCCCTGTTCTGCTGGCGCTCCACTCGATCTCCAGAAGCCTGGTCTCCCGCAGCTCGTCCGCCCATTTAAAGGCGATGGAGTGTCTCGGGAACTTGGCCGTGCGCCCCAGGGACTGCCCGTATGCCGTGTCCTCATAAGTCAGCACCAAACCGTCGGAGGGAATGTCATAGCTTTCTATCTTCCGCTCAAACAGCGCCAACGTATCCAGAATGTTCTCCTCCGTCACCAGATAGTGTTCCACTGTTTCAAATCCCTGCTCTGCCAAAAAGGCAAAGCGCTTCTCCATGGAATTGCCGAAATCCAGGGAATCTCTCAAATCCTCCTGGACAGTCCCGCTCTTTGTCATCTCCCCGGAACCGGACGCCGCAGAAGCCGCCTCCCTGGCCTCCACCAGCGTGAACGCATAGAATCTGACATTGCGCTTTGCCGTGATTTCATTGTTGAGCTGGCGCACGGAACCGCTGCAGAGATTTCTGGGGTTTTTGTACTTTGCATCCGCGTCCGGGATCTCCTCATTGATCTTCTCAAAATCAGAATAGCTGATGACGGCCTCGCCCCGCAGCACCAGTTCCCCCTGGAACGGTATCGCAAGGGGCAGGTTTACAAAAGTCCTGGCGTTGTTCGTGATGACCTCGCCGATCTCCCCGTTCCCTCTGGTGACCGCCTTTTCCAGCTTTCCCCCCCGATAAGTCAGCACAATGGTCAGGCCGTCCAGCTTCCAGCTAAGGACTCCCGGATGCCCTCCCAGCCACTCCTGCAGCGCCTCCCTGCTCTTGGTCTTGTCCAGGGAAAGCATCGGGGTTTCATGCTGTTCCTTTGGCAGCTCATCCACTGCCTCGTAGCCTACGTTCACGGTAGGGCTGTTGGCAAACACCATGCCTGTCTCCTGTTCCAGGGCAAGAAGCTCGTCATAGAGGGTATCGTACTCTCTGTTGCTCATGATTTCTCTGTCCTGGGCATAGTAAGCTCTGGAGGCCTCATTTAGAATCCCCACCAATTCTCTGATTCGCTCTATCTTTTCGGACTGTTCCATTTCGTCCACCCCTTCCGCAATTAGATTTGATCACTCCCGGCCGCCCCTACGGTTCCTTGCTCCCGCCTCAGACCGCAGTCCCGGTACAGCCGCTCCACATCTTTCGCCGAAAGCTCCCGGTACTCCCCGGGCTTTAAATCCCCCAGCGTCACATGCATCACCCGGACGCGCTTCAGGGTCCTTACATGATACCCGCAGGCCCGGCACATCCGCTTGATCTGGCGGTTCACGCCCTGGGTCAGCACCATGCGCAGGACGAATCTGCTCTCCTGCTCCACTTTGCACTCCCTGGTAGTGATACCAAGCTCCTCCAGATACACGCCACCGGACATATCTCTCAGAAGCTCCGGCGTGATCTCCTTATTGACCCTCACCAGATACTCTTTCTCGTGACGGTTGGCGCCTTTCATCATGACCTGGATCAGGTCGCCGTCGTTAGACAGCAGCAACAGCCCCTCCGAGTCCTTGTCCAGCCGGCCCGCGTAAGTGACCCGAACCGGATAATCCACCAGATCGGACACAATGCGCTCCGCATGGGAGTCTCTCTCCGTACAGGTCACCCCCAGGGGCTTGTAGAACGCCAGCACCACGGTCTCCTGCTTGTTTTGCACCCGCCTGCCGGATACGAGAACCTCGTCCCCGTCCCCCACAAGCTGGCCGGGTGTGGCCTGTCTGCCGTTCACCAGCACTGCTCCTTTGTCTATGAGTTTATCCGCATCCCTCCTGGAGCAGACGCCGCAGTGGGCCATATATTTGTTCAGTCGCATTGGTTCCATTCTCTTTGCTCTCACCTTTCCTGATAGGTCTATGTCCGGGCTCGCCTTTCCTCCCGGATTCCTGCTCTTGGGATTCCATTCTTTTGGGGCTCCTGTGCTTTCCAGGCTCCTGCTCCTCCTGGTCTCCTGTTTCTTTCGGACTTCCGCTCCCTGGTCTCCTGTTTCTTTCGGACTTCCGCTCCTCCTGGTCTCCTATTTCTTTCGGACTTCCGCTCCTCCTGGCTTTCGGTTCCTCCCAGACTCGTCTTTTTCAGCGGGGATTCCCCCCCAAAAGGCAGGCTTTTCTCAGTCCGCTACTCCCCTAGACCAGGCTGCGCACCTTAGGAATCCCGCTGCCGTCCCGCAGTCCGGCCTTGGCAGTCTGATCGGCCAATTCGTTATAGTACACATTGGTGTGGGCCGCCACTTTTCGAAAGGAGATCTCAATCTGTCTTCTCCACTCCCCCATGGCAACGGCATATTTCTTCGTCAGCTCCGTCTTGGACCGCCATGCGCCGGTGACCCATTTTTCTATGCCCTCGTAGTCATAGCACAACTCCACCTTAGAAAAGCCGCTGGCCATAGCAGTCTTCACCGCATACATGGCTCCCAGCATCTCGCCGGTCACGTTCCTGTGCCGCAGGGACTGCTCATTGTCCCCATTTCCGTATTCCGTGAAGATTCTGCCGTCCGGCAGAATGAACACGCAGCCGAAAGCGTATTTTCTCAGGGAATTGTCGTAACTTCCGTCCACATAGGCAAGCAATGTGCCCGCAGGCGGGACTTCGTCTCTGTCCCTTACGAGTCCCTGTTCGCCTCTGACGGCGCTTGGCCTTTCGGGCTGCAGGGGAAGTCCGGGCTCCAGCCCCAGATAGCTTTCTGCCTCCTCCAGTCCTGCGAATCCCTTGTACTCCGCGCCGGGAACCCCCTCAACGCAGGCCCTGCACTCCTCCCATGTCCGAAAGATCCCTGTGGTCTTTCCCTTTTTTACCGCATAATATCTCTTAGCCGCCATCTCCCGCGCCCCTGTCTCTTCCTGAAATCTCTCCGGATCTCTGTCTCAAAATCTCTGTCTCAGAATCTTCGCCTTAGAATCTCTGCCTCAGAATCTCTTCCTCAAAATCTCTATCTCAGAATCTTCGCCTTAGAATCTCCGCCTCAGAATCTCTTCCTCAAAATCTCTATCTCAGAATCTCCGCCTCAAAATCTCTATCTCAGGATTTCAATCTCAAAATCTCTTCCTTAAATCTCCCTCAGGCTCCTAAGGATCCCTCTCTCAAGTCTCTCCCTTAGTTCCCCCTACATCGCTCCCCTGCCGCTTCCTGCCGTATCCGGTGACGATGGCCACTGCCAGAATCACCAGCATACAAATAGAGTAGAAATTCACAAAAGGCACCGAGGCCGGCGCTATGGCAAAGCCCTCTCCGAACTGGGCGGCCTGCTGGGCCGGAATCACGCAGTGCACGGTCCAGGGCGCCAGGAAGCAGAACACGCAGCCCGTGCAGTCCAGGAGATTGGCCCGGCGGTATCTGTCCACTCCCGCTCTCTCCCCGATATCGTTCACCAAATCTCCCAGCGCCACAATGGCCACAGAGATCACCCCTGTCACCATGCTCAGGATCCCGGTGGAAAGGACAATGGTAGCCTCTGCGCTGCGCTCTGTCTTCGCAAAGCGGGAAAGCAGGGCTCCCACATCCTCAAACAGGCCGCTGCACTCCAGCACGCCCAACAGGGAGAACACCGCGATCAGCATGGCTACTGTGCCGGCCGTGCCTGTAATGGACGAAATGATCAGGCCCTCCACGGAAAAGCCGCCGGGGAACGCCACCAGATCGCTTACCTTATAAATGCCAAAGATAAGCCCCACCGCCATCCCCGCAAGGATTCCATATGACAGCGCCGTGATCAGATGCCTGCGCATGAGACATGCCGCAATGATCACCACCGGAACTACCAGCATTATCAGGCTCAACGGCTTTGCCACCGCCTCCGCCCCGTCAATCAGCGCGTCTCCGCCCCCATCTTTCGCAAAGATTAAAAACAGCACCAGCGCTCCCACCGCTGCCGGCAGGCTATAGCGCATCCTGGTCTTCACCACCATTCCCAGATCCGCGTGCTGGGTAGCAGAAGACGCAATTGTCGTATCCGAAATGGGTCCCAGGTTGTCGCCGAAAGCCGCTCCGGACACAATCGCCCCGATCATGAATTCCGGCGCTGCCCCCGCCATCACCCCCACCGGGAACAAGATAGGAATCACCACGAAATAAGTGCCTACCGAGGTACCTGTGGCAAAGGCCAGCAGACAGGTGATGAGAAAGGTGGCTGCCACAAAGAGTCTGCCTGTAAAGCCGGCAGCCACCACATAGGCCGCAATGGTCTGCACCGCTCCGCTGGCGGAAATCAACTTTCCGGAAACCGCTGCCAGCACCACTGACAGCACGATCACCGCGAACATGGGCTTGCTCAGCCCATACACAAGCGCCTGGCCGTAGGCCTTTTCATCCTTTGCAAGCAGGACGCCTACAACCAGCGCCGCAAAAAACGCAATCACATATCCGTTCACGTTCGACTGGTTGAAAGCCGCCCATGCAATCATGACGGCAGCCACCAGAAGCGGAACCGCTTTTCCAAAGCCCCCCAGATAAAATTCTACTTTTTTCGGTTTGTTCTCCATGGCTCTCCCCTCTTCAGCCCCCTGTGACTTATTCTGAATCCAAAATTTTTCTTTTCCAGTAAATACTATTGTAACGACCTTACCGGAACCTGTCAAATGATTCTTTTGCGGCGTTTTATATATCCAATTTTATTCCAATTTTATCCACAATAAAATATCAGAAAAAGAGATTGCAAAAATAGAAAACTCCTGTATAATTAAGATGAATGACCATTCTAAAGAAAGAGAGGGATGATATGACCATTGGGAAAAAGAAAAAAGTACTGATGCAGGCAGTCTCAAGATTAAAGGCGGCGGACTATTCCGCGGAACCGGAACTGAACAATATTTATGAGAGACTGTCCGATGGAAGACGGAAATTTGCGGAACTGTTTGACAAGAATATCAAAGCGGTGATGCAGATCAGCTCCTTGGATCTGACCATGCAGTACCAGACCGACAAAATCATCGACATCTCCCAGCAGGTGACCAATGCCACGGAAATCATTTTCGGCGCCGCGGCAGGTACTGCCGGCAACCAGCAGGAAGCTCTGACCAATACCATCGTCAATGTGTCCGGCGAGACTGATGACGTATATCAGAAAATTGAATCCGGCCAATTGGAGCTTACTGCCATCAAGGATCTTTCGGAGCAGACCATTGCGGCTTCCCGGGAAATGCAGCAAAACATGGACGAACTGTTCGGTATCATCGACCACATAAGCGGCATCATCTCCGGCATCGGCAACATCTCCATGCAGACCAATCTCCTGGCCTTGAACGCCTCCGTGGAGGCCGCCCGGGCAGGGGAGGCCGGAAAGGGATTTGCCGTGGTGGCAAACGAAATCCGGGAGCTTTCCCAGGAGACCCAGCAGCTCACCTCCGGTATGGAGGACTTTGTCAAGAACATGAAAGAAGCCTCTAAGAAGAGTATCGAGAGCGCCAACGGCACCATCCAGTCCCTGTCCACCATGTCCAATAGGATTAGGAATGTATGGGCCCTGAACGATGAGAGCCAGGCCGCCGTGTCCCGGATCAATGATTCCGTCAGTTCCCTGGCTGCCGTCAGCGAGGAGATCAGCAGCTCCATGACGGAGATGCAAAATCAATTGAGGGAAAGTTCTGAATTCATGCGCACTGTAGGCAATGACCTGCGCAAGGCCACTGAGCCTGTGGTGGACATAGAGAAGATTTTGGATGAGACCGTGCGGCAGATGGGCGAAATGTCCCATGATGCCTTTTACCATCTGGAGCATCAGGAATTCGCCCAGTATGTGCAGTCGGCGGTATCCTCTCACAATGTCTGGCTGGGCAACCTGAAGAAGATGGTCTATTCCCAGCAGGTCATGCCCCTGCAGCTGGATTCCTCCAAATGCGCCTTTGGCCATTTCTATTATGCCATGACGCCGGATATCCCCGACATCCTGCCCATCTGGAAAGGCCTGGAAGTCAAGCATCAGAAATTTCACAAGTTCGGCGCCTCTGTCATCAATGCCATAAACAGCGGCAGATACACTGAGGCAGAACAAATCTACCGCGAGGCAGAGACCTACTCCAGAAGCCTGATCTCAGATCTGAACAAAATTCTGGAAGTTGTAGGCAAGTAGCCGCAGCCTGGCAAGGGCAAGGCTCCTGTGCGGAAACGAACCATATAATCGAGCAGGGCACCCGTCAGCCTCCGCTGACATATTTCCATTGGGTGCCCGTATGCAGCAAAAAGAAGCCCCGGGACATGCACTGCCCCGGGGCTTCTTATAATGTTCCAACCTTTTTATACGACTCCCTGCGCCGTCATGGCCTCCGCATAACATTGGTGTATTTCTTGGACATTTCGGTCATTTTGTAGCCAACCGGTATCCCACCATTGTCTGACAACTTCTTTTTAATCCTATCTAGACCTTGACCATAATTGCATCTAATCCCTTTTCTTTAGCCTCTGCAAGTTTTGCTTCCGCATATTTTTTTACAGTGTACGTCCCAAGACGTATCTGATATTTCAAATCTTTGTCCCCCACTGCCGTCTCTTCTTCAGAAGCTACCGGCTCCTGATCAGCATCTGGCTGCTCTGCCGTTATCTGTACTCGCGTGATGCCAAAGACGATTGCTTCAGCCATCTCCTGGCAGTCATAGAGCTGCACATCGTCTCGATCATCGACAAAACAGCACTCTACCAGCATGGCGGGAGCCTTTGTGTTCTTCAGCACATAAAAGCCCTTGCATTTCACGCCACGATTCCTGAATCCCAGTCTGGCAATGGCCTGGCACACCCTTTCCGCACAGGCTTTCGCTTTGCTAGAGGGATTGTACACATACACTTCCACCCCTGTAGTTTTCCCATTACCAGATGTATCATTGGCTCCAGAATTAAGATGGATTGACACATCCAAGTCCACCTCATGTGCATTACAAAGCGCTACAATTTTACGCAGATTATCGTTGACTCCCGATGCATAATCCACCGTGCAGTCATATACTGTATGGCCAAGCTGCCGGAGCATGCCGATCACCGCATCTTTCACTCTCCTAGCCTCTGTGGATTCCCTGATAAATCCTATTGCTCCACAGGCAATCCGCCCATCCGCATTATGTCCTGCATGTACATTAATCCTCATAATCCCCATCCTCCTTTTCGTCTGCTAGTTTTGCTTTATCTTCTACCTGTTTCCGTATATACTTTACTATAGGGAGCAGGAACGGCGGCATATGTACATCAATATCCAACATGTTCTCCAGTATGCTGATAATCTCGTTGACCACAAGCCATACCGCTACTATAGTGGCGACTACAAATGGCAGTTTAAAATCAATGCCAGCACAATCAATTGCATAGTTAAGCAAGATGTCAATCCATGCCCCGACCAGAACCAGAAGCCACTGGCACACCTTTTTTATAATCCCCTTGATGCCTTTATAGCTACTGACTGTCTCCGTCCTATACGGTACGGCCATCAGGCCTGTGACGTAGTCGATCACATTGCAGCCAACCATCAGGAATACCGGCACGGCCAGAATCCCTAACCAGCTCATCAGAGTGGATATTACCGTAACTACAGCTACTTTCACTTTATTCATGTATTTTTCCCTCACTTTCTTTGTTATTTGTAACCATGCTCCTTTTCTAAAGGTCCTGCCCTGATTTCGATCACTGAATTCACCTCCTCATTATAATTCCGGCAAGAATATACATTTTACTGTCAGTATTTCAGAAAGAACATTAGTTCGCTAAACACGCATTTACAGGGAGTTTATCATCCAATAAAAATAGCATTTAAAGATTATATGGTTAGTCCAACTGCGAACAACTCTGTAGTTGACATAAAATATGATATATCTGACATAATTGATGCAGGA
>CATKYJ010000015.1 GCA_949840885.1 uncultured Acetatifactor sp. | reverse complement strand
TTATCTTACAAAGAAGCAGCCAGATATGGTTCCTGAGCCACTAAAGCATTACGCAGACCCGAATGATTATAACCGTATCTTCTATCATCAGAGAAATGATGACATGGAAGCAATTATTCAAACCTTGTTGGCAGACAGTGACTGCTTGCTGGAACTGTGCAAAACAGATTTTGAAGAAACGACAGAATACCAGCTTTTGTCAGATGCCTTTCTGACCAGACAGTTGTTGAAAATAATAAACGTCGTCTGAGGAAAAAGACATAGAACATACCACCTTTCAGAAGTTATTACTATTATAACTTATAAAGCGATGGAATGCTTGTATTTTATTGAAATATTAAATTTTCAAGGTTCTATTTCGTGGGCTTTTGACCCCAGCATCATGTCATTGTGATTTTACTGGCTTCCCGTCACTTTTGGTGTAAGACTTGAGATTATATCCATAATCCAGGTACATGACAAGGATATTTTATTTTAGGTTAGCGGGCAGTGCCCGCAGTGCATGGCGGTTAGCTGTAAAGCTTTTTGTATCAACTTCAAAGACACAATAAATTATGACTACAAAAACATTTTCTTTGTTGTTGACTTCAAGGACATAATCAAGTATAATAATTCTATGCAGCGCAATATTGCAGCATATGATTCAATCTCTGCCAAGGCGCCTGGAGGAGAAAACACCAAATGAAAAATGAAAGGGGAAAGCTATGAAGAAAAAAGTGAATTCTATTTTTGCGTTGCTTTTGGCGGTATTACTGTTTACAAACTCATGGACAGCATTGGTTGCAGAAGCTGCAACAGCAGCTTCGTGTTCGCATCCAAGCTACACAGTCGATTCTGTGAGAAGGATCCTGTATGCGAGCCATGATGATGTGTATCATTATGATACGATTGAACTGACATGTGTCTGCAGCGTATGCAAAACGACATTTATAAAGTCATATACTAGCACGGAGGGAGAATCCCATTCGCTTGTAGTAAAGGCATGTTTAGGCAACGACCGTCATGTAGGAAGCATGCATTTTGAAGATTGTATCAAAAGGTGTGTAGCCTGCGGCTATGAGTGCTATGACACAGTTTCCTGGTCCTGCCCGGGGCCGCCTTGTCCCATGCATCTCCACAGCATAAAGCCAGAGGAACAAATCAGATAGCATTGTATTACACTGACTGGGAGGAAATATCATGAAACCGTTTCATCAGCTTCTGCGGCGTCCGGTGCGTTTTCTGGCGGTACTGATCCTGTTTGCGGCTTCCAGTGCGTTTTTGTGCCTGGGCTGGGGCGTTCTGCGCTCCGCCCGGGCTACTTCCGATGAGATGGAGCGGAGGTTCGTGACGTTGGCGCAGATCGCCCCGCAAGGGCCGGACACGCCTCAAAGGATTTCGGAGACTCTGCTATGGGATCAGGATCTTGAGAGAGTCGTCCGTGTGGAAGCGATTGGGGATACCGGCAAAACTCTTAACGATCTCTATGACTTTATCGAGAAAAGCGGCTGCCTCAGAGGATTATACCAGACCGGTAAGACCAGCGCATATGTGCCGCACTTAAGGATTCACATGAAACTGTCCGATGCGATTGGCCATCCTTCCCATACCGGTGCCTCCATGTTTGTGTTTACGCTTACGGAAATCGGTGATATCAAAGAGCCTAAAGTGTTGTGGAGCCCCGACGGGCAGACGGCCATAACCCATGGAGGACGCAAAGTCACGGTCAAAGGGAAAGTGGACGACTGCCTCGCACTTCCGAAAGACTATGAAGCGCCTTCAGAAATCCAGGTGGAACTGTCAGAAAAGGCTGCTGACGGAAAACCGAATGAGGATTTTATTTCGGGGCTGGAAATCGGAAAAAAGTATATTGTTGCCGACTATAATGCCGGAAACTGGGATCTATTTGCGCGCAAAAGTATGCTTGACATGCTGGCGATGAGGTCTGAGGTTGCAGGTAACTATACGGTGGACGATATCAACTGGGACTATCTCTCCTGGGAGTCTCGGGAATCTATGGGAGGACTCTGCGCGGTGTACTCTGATCCGGCTCTTGGCAAGTATGCCATGACATCCACGGCCTATCTCGAAAAAGCCGGTTGTTATGTGTGCAGCGTCACGCTGGAAGCGGATACGGATAAAAAAGATGGCAGAGGAGCGGTCTCCGGGATCAGCGAACTTACCTGCCCCATTGATGATTTCCTGGCGGATCCTGACAACCGTTTTTATGCCGATTTCCTGGAAGCGGCAGAGACGCAGCAGCATTGTGTATCTGTGATCGGGACAGATATGCTCCAGAGTTTTTACCTTTTTCACGAAAACCTTGCCTTTGTGACAGAGGGCAGGTATTTCTCGGAGCAAGACTACCTGGAGGGACGTCCCGTCTGCCTTGTCTCAGAAGCCCTTGCCGTGAAAAACGGGCTTTCCGTTGGCGATAAACTCGATATGGGCTTCTATCAGTCTCAGGATACAAATCTCGACAGCCTGGGCAACCTGGGCCATGAGATAAGCAGCCTGGACGACGAGTTTGACCCAGAGATGTTTTTTGCGGCCTTTTCTGCAGGGGGAGGAGACGATCATTACGGATATGACCCCGCCATATGGTATGTGGGCGATTCGCAGATTCAGACGGAAAAAGAGTATGAGATCATTGGCATTTACCGCAATACGGCCCAGACAGATAAGACCATCTCTTATGAAAACGCTTTTGATTATGCGGCGCAAAGCGAAGATTTCAGCCTCAACGCGGTTTTCGTCCCGAACGCGTCCCTAGAGGACATCGAAACAGATGCCGTCTCCTCCAGACGGCGGCAAAAAATCGTCCTGAAGAACGGCAGCACGGACAGATTAGATGAACTTTTGGCCGCGGAGGGCTATCCGGAGGGTCTTCTGGTCTATTTTGACGGCGGCTACAGCGCGATAGAGGGGACGCTCAAGGCACTGCAGGGCAGCGCGGGAGAGATCTTCCTGGCTGCGGCAGGTACGTTTCTGGTGATTCTGGCTGCCTATATTGCTCTGTTCGTTGCGGGGCAGCGCAGGAATGCCGGGCTCATGCTCTCCCTGGGAGCGGGCAGGAGGGAAACTTCGGCCTTTCTGCTGACGGTATCCCTGATCCCGCCTGTCATCGGCTCCGTGATCGGCTCTGCGGCCGGCGCACTGCTGCTTGGCCGGGTGGTGGAGGCCGTCCTGGGGGATGTCTCCTCATTGACCGGAGGAAAATTCAGCGGGGGCGTTACGCTTGGCAATGCGGAAGCGCTGGTGGAAACGGCGATCCGGCCTGACTCGGCGTTTTGGGCCTTTGCCGCCATGACTGGCATCTACCTGATCACGCTTACGGTGGCCGCCGTGTTGACAGCCGGTAAAAAGCCCAGGAACCTTCTTCGAAAGTAGGTAAATGTATGCCAATATATTATTTGAAAAGTCGGTTTACGCGGACTGCCTCAGGGCTTTTCTTATGTCTGCTCTGGGCGGCGCTGGCATGGTTCGGGTGCCTGTACAGAGGCTTTATCGCTGACAGGGAAGCGAGCCGCGCTGCAGCGTATCTTCTGCCGGTTGAAATCGTGATATCGGACAGCACAGGCACGGAAACGGAAGGGCTGTGCGTGGTGGGGGAACCGCTTTATGCGTTTATGAAAAATAAGGGGCCCTACGATGCGGATGACGAAGCGTTTGCGGATCTCCTGCCGTACCTTGGGGAAGTCCGGATGAAATGCGAACTGGACGGCTCCGTCCGGGGCATTTCGGGCACGCAGCTTGGCGGCGAGCTGGTTGCCCTGACAGCATTTGGGGCGGTTCCCGCTTTCGACCCGAAAGCGGGAACTGGCAGTGTAGTCTATTTTGACGGGAAAGAACACGATCTTTCCGATCCCGGCACATATGACGTCATCGTTCCTGAGAGGATGCTTGAGGCGATAGGAACCGATGAAGAGGGAAGCCTGCTGCCAGTTAAGCTGGAGTCTTATATCCCTGCGGCCAGGCATGTCACATATACGACAGAGGCGGCTGTGACGGGATATTATACCGGGGTTGACAGCACAACAATATATGTCTCCTGGCAGTACGCGGTCGAGATCAAGGACGGCCTGAAAGCACGGCTTTCCGCTTCCAGCATCTCCGCAACGGCTGCGGACAATACGAAGCTGGATGAACTGAGGGAGCGGCTGGGGCGTCATTTTAATGAAGTAAGGCTCTATGGCGGTGCCGGCGGAGAACCGAGGGGAAGTTTTCTAACTGGAAATGGCACGGTAACATCAGCCGGATATGGGAACTATCTGTATGCCGTGACCATCCACGATGAAAATCTGCGGGATACGCTGGGGGATCTTGACCGGAGCATCGCGCTTCTTAAGCGGCTGCTGCCGATCCTGACCCTGATTGAAATGGCGGCCGCCGCGGTTGCAGCATATTTCTTTATCTATGTAAGGAAAAGGGAGCTCGCCGTGGCGAGAAGCCTCGGCACGCCCAAAAAGAGCGTTCTTGCGGCCATTGCCGCGGAGCTGCTGATCTGGTTCGCCGCGGCTCTGGCAGTCTCAGCGGCTGCTTCGGCGGTCGTCCCGCTTTCCGGGATCCAGGCAGGGCCGATCCTGTTGATCGATCTCTCGGCTTTGGCCGGGGCGGAGGCCGCCGGATACCGGGCGTGCGGAAAGATAGGGCTGGTCAGCCTGAAGGAGGAAGAATAGATGACATTAGCGCTTGAAAACGTATCTTACACATACAAAACGAAATACCAGACGGTGCAGGCAGTGAAAGATGCCTCCTGTCGCTTTGAACAGGGGAAGTTCTACGCCATCGTAGGCAAGAGCGGAAGCGGAAAGTCCACACTCCTTAGCCTCGCGGCAGGTCTCGAAGCACCGGAAAGCGGCAAAGTCACAGCCGATGGCGAGGATATCGGCCGAATGGATCAGGACGGATACCGCCGCGATACCGTAAGTGTGATCTATCAGAATTACAATCTTTTCCCGCTGCTGACGGTCATGGAAAATGTGATGTATCCCCTGGCGCTTAAGAAAATTCCCAAAAAAGAGGCGGCGGACAGAGCGGCAAAGGCTCTGGAAAAGGTCGGGCTTGACGGGACTTTCCATAAGCGTCTGCCGGCCATGGTGTCCGGGGGCGAGCAGCAGAGGACGGCCATCGCCAGGACGCTGGCCTGCGGGAGCAAGGTCATCCTGGCAGACGAGCCTACAGGGAATCTGGACGGCGAGAACAGCAAAAATATCATCCGACTGCTGGCAAACCTGGCGCGGGAAGAGAACTGCTGCGTGGTCGTCGTCACCCACGATTTAAGCATCGCAGCCGCGGCTGATGTGGTATACCGGATGGACAGTGGGAGGATCGAAATGATTCCGGCGGTTCAGGTCGGGCTTTGCCCTTGACGGGCGATCCTGCTTCCGTCAAATATTCAGCGATACGCTGGCGGACATTGCTGGCTTGGCAATGCCCGAGTTGCCGATGACGATGACAGTCGTCCATTGTACTGATGGCGTTGAGATATTCGCAGGAAACAAAAAGAGAACTGGTACATACACTTAAGATGCTCCAGATCTCTTTTTAAACCTCCTGAAATACTAGAAAGATACGATAACGGAATAGCATCCAAGTCTATTCTCTGTCTAAGCCACCGCTTCAACAACACGCCTTACGTGATTATCATTGTATCTACAAAATATTATATGTCAATATTCGTTTTAGCGTCTACAGATTCTTGTTCCAGCCGTTTATTTTCATTTTTGCAGTTCTCAAGCTGCATAATGAGCTTATTTTTCTTTTCCGTCAGCAGAGTATTCCTTTTTACCAAATTATTTTTCTCGGTATCTGCATAAAAATATGCTGTTTTTTATGCAGATACAGGCCATTATCTGCATAAAGGAAAATATGATTATATGCAGATAATGGCAAGAGTCGAAGCCATGTTCTCAACAGCCCGACTCTTATGTCTACAGTGAACACTGGCAAGATACTGCCGGATGTCCGCAGCACCACTTAAGCGATTTCCAGCTTTATATATATGTTACTCCTTTATCAAATATAGATAGCTTCCAATTCTCTTATTTTTTGACGTAAGCCATATAATCGCAACCGCGCCCAGGAATGATAAAATCTCTAAAACAAAAAACTTTGGAAACATCAAAATACGGTCTTTTATAAGAGCATTTACCCCCATCATGATACAAATATGAAGAAAGTAAATCCCAAACGAAATCTTTGAAAGATTTGTAATCGCCTTTCCTATACCCCTAACTTTTTCAGCGTTCCTTCTGATAATTTCG
This sequence comes from uncultured Acetatifactor sp., assembly GCA_949840885.1. Taxonomy (GTDB): domain Bacteria; phylum Bacillota; class Clostridia; order Lachnospirales; family Lachnospiraceae; genus Acetatifactor. The sequence goes on along the minus strand of CATKYJ010000015.1, from coordinate 88,175 downwards.
AACAGGAACGTTCCTGACACTAATATGCCAATGTCCGCATATCTCACATAATAGTTGCTGGAAGCAACGTGCATCCAATACTGGAAAAGAAACGTTCCAAGAAAACCAATAGCAAATCCTAAATATATCCACACTTTATTTATCTGTTCCAGCTTTCTGTGGCTCACCCAATACCCGGCAAGTACATACAGAAAATAGATAGAAAAAATATCTGTTGTACTAAGCGCGAACTGTATTGATTTTTCGATGCCTAAAGTCCTCAATACTGTATTGATATTTGGGATGATCATACTACTCATTACGGAAACAGCACATAGCACATAAAATAACTGATCCCCAAGTTTTCTCAAACCGATAGATATAACTGGTATCATCCAATATACACATAGTATCATTGACATATACCACATTGATGACATGGTTGTTTGATTTATGAACAGAATTGTCTTCGCAAGGTCGAGAATTGCAAAGAAAATCCCATCTGTCCTCGTCACGCTGCTAGGGAAACACTGCATATAGCAAAACATTATAACCAACCATATTTCGGTTGTACGAAACAGTTCCCACCAATTGTGTTTTATAAATCTTGTCAGTTCAGATTTTTCTTCATACTTGCGATCAAGGAGAAGAGTGCCCGATATCATTAAGAACAAAGGAACTCCGAGCCGGCTGAAGCTGCTCCTCCAAACGGTTTTTACTCCTGAATTTCAATAAACCGCATTGAATGCTTCAATTTATATTACTAATCAATTATCTATGTAATATGTTTCTATATATTTTTTGAACAAGCTCTTTGCTATCCATAAAACTCTTGGTTCGATGATAAGCAAGATAATATATAATATTAGGGATAACTATGCAAACCAAGCCCTTTCCCAGCAACCACCAGATGCCTATTTCCGGCAACAGACTACAGACGTAAAAGCAAATCCCTCCAGCAAGCAAAGTAACTGCAACGTTGTAGAACCAATTCGAAATATATTCCCCTACTCTAACATTAAAGACTAACTTGCATACATTATGTAAAAGCCATGGCATATTCACAAACAACAGGCTTATAACCGTTGACAGAATGATCCCATATATTCCAATAAACTGCACCATTATCAGATTGCTAATCAGATTGACTCCGGCTGTTATCAATGGTCTAAAGCGATCCGATACCCAGATTCCCGCTGCATCTTTATATGCTCCCGCTACCTGGTTCGACTGCAAAACATAGAAATAGGCTGCAAACAGAACTACAATTCCAAAAGGCAGTATATTCTCTTCACCAATCCAAAGCCTGATAAAATGTTGATAAAGACATATCATGCAAATCGCGCACCACCCGACCACCCATTGATTCCAAAAGGAAAGTCGCATAAAGTCCTTATAATTCTTTTCTTTACTTTCTGTCTCCACACTGTTTCCCAGTGATGCAATAATTGAGTTCGTACATAATCCAATCATACTTATTACTGATGAAACTACATAATAATAGTTTGAATATAATCCTAAAACAGCCAGACCTAAAAATGCAGAAATTACAATGTTATCAAAAGAATTGAGGACTATGTTACCGATCTTCACTATAAATAGTGCTTTTATTTTTTCTTTTATTACATTAATATCTTCACTATTAAGTTTTCCCTGGCTTCTATATTCCGGATAATATTTTGATGCCAATAACGCTGTGATTATATTTGTTGCAATACTACACATTGGAATAACGATGACGTATATATAATAATTTTTAAAAAACAGCAATGCCATACACTGTAACACATATTTTACTGTTTCCACTCCTATAACAATTTTACTCTTTATATCATTTCTCTGGTGTGCGACGAACAAGCTGCCTTTATACGCGAACAGAAAATACGTAGATACTGTTCCTGCCAAATTAATCAGATATAAAATGTAAATATTTATATTCGCTGGAATATCCGATTTTATAAAGATGCCTAAAAAAGGCATCAATCCGATACCCAAAAACATAATAACCAAGCCTATTACGCAATAGGCTTTTTTATAGAAGTTCATCAACGCACATATCATTTCTGTGTCATGTTTGGCTATAGGCTTATACATGCTAAATACCAGCGCCGTCCCTACACCCAATTCAGCCAAATTCAGCGTATTTAGGAGCGAGGCGAATAGTCCATTCAGTCCTATATACTGAATGCCCAACGTGTATATAAAGATAGTCCTAATTCCAAATGGCATAATTATCTGATATAATTTTAAAAGCACTGCAAAAATGACATTGCGCGTTGCATTTTGGGCTCTGCTCTCTGACATGATTATCCTCATTAATGTTTCTCTTTTATAAGCTGTCTATATAAATCCTCTTTGCTGAGATCCGCCTGTTTCTTTATCTCTTTCTGCATATCATCCAAATTATCTTTTACATCTTTAACAAATGTTTCATAATCAATTTTTTCTGTAATATCCCTACACTGTTCTGGAATCCCAAGCTTTACAAAAAAATCTCTAACTTTTGAGTCCCAAACTAAACCATAGCTAGGGATTCCAAAAGAAGCAGCAATAATATGGCTATGAAGACGAAATGAAATTATCTTTTTAAATGAAGTAATATTAAATATCAAGCTTTCTGCATCTATTGCCCTAGGTAGAACCAACTCACTCTTTCTATAAGAAATTCCTAACTCAATAAGCAGTTTATCGACAACTCTCTCGTCAGAAATATCTCCATTTGTGAACAGCTTCCATGTCGCTCCACTATTCATAATTCCTTGGATAATTTGTTTTTGTATATGATAGGTATTTTCCCAATTTATGCATCCAATACCATATTCAGCCACAATTACATTGGATCTGTTGTAAAATCCAGGACAGCATAACGCTGTGTCATATGTATTAGTAACTTTATGTTCATTTCCGAACAAAAAAATAAACCTTTCATATGAATCTCTTATAGAAATATCCTTTACACACTCTAAGTTGAAAACTCTTTTTAAAATTTTTTTTGAATGATCGGAAATCTTACCTAGTCCACATGCATGAAACACTACTGTAGGAGACTTTCTTTTGCATTGTCTCACAATGCTATATATCAACTCTGCAAAGTAGTCCTGAAATAATGCACCACCTGCAAATAGTATAATGTCAAAATTATTGCGAAGCAAATGTTCATTTAAATTCAACATAACCCGTAAGCATCTTTTAATATCGACCGCTTTCCTATATAACACTTTACGGAGTACTGTAGAAATAATAATTTTTTTATATCCACTGCACCTATTTCTACTAAGAGACCTCAAACTATAATACTCGTTATAACCACTTCTTCCCGAAAGATCAAAATCTATAATTTCTGCATCGCATTTTAGCTCTATTAGTCTTTTTACTGTTTCACATATAACAGCATCACCTAAATTTTCGGAATATCTTTCCCCAATTAATAAAATCTTCATCCATACCTCATACTCATCTATTAATCAAATAGCGTTTGCACCATTTAACTATACCCATATATTCTATCCTAACGATATTACGGCACAGACGGCTTCCCCATTTTTTCCCAAATATTTTTTGATACTTAGTTTCTTTCGCTTTATATCGCATCTCCTTTTCATTTGATGTCTTTTTCCATGCGCCGTTAAAATGATGATTGGCATATGTATTTTCTGTAAAGCAATCGCCCCCATCGCGGTAAGGGTTAAAGGGGCAAAAATACTCCATTGGATAAACTGTAATATAATCCAGTTTCTGATATTTTCCATTTATCTGTAATCCGTGCTTCACCAAACATTTCGTTATAGGAACCGGATTAGGGGTCATATCGTACTGCCCCTCTCCCAGCACAAAACGACGCCCATTATAGTCATCCATAAATTCCTTGAACAAAGGATTCATTTTCTCGCTGCCAAAAATCCATGCAGCTATGCCGTTAGAGTCTTCAAAACAAGTAAATGCTTTATTATCCAACAAATCATCAAAGCTTTTCAGGATCTCAATATCTGAATCTAAATAGATCCCGCCGTAATTGTAGAGCACCCAAAGCCTCACATAATCACTTGCAAATGCAAATTTTCTTTCCTGATATGCTTCTTGCGCATAAGGACATATGGATAAATCAAAATTTTTTGCATTCCAAAGCCTTATTTCGTAGTCCGGCAGCTTCTCTTTCCATGAATCAATACATTTAACAACATCGTCCGGATACTCTGGTGGGTCGCTAAACCATACATAGTGAATCATTTTAGGAATCATAATCCGCCTCCAAACACAGTCCATTTAAAGCAATCTATAGAGCAGATCTATTTGTCTATCTCCTAAGCTTGCTTAAAAAAAATAAATTCTTTCATCAGAGCCAGCAAATATCCTTTTGCTCTGGCCCTCCGTAGTTCGTTTCTATAGAAATCCTCTGTTTTCTTTCTCTTTCGTTTCAAGTTCAATATAAAAGACCTTACGAAATGGAATCCTTCTATCATCCCCCATTTCATACGCCGCAATATGTAAAACTTTTTCTTACTTATAATCTTGTAGTATGATTCGCCAAATGAAATGTACAGCTTTCTTAAATACCCAAGCTCCAGTCTCCTTATGTTTATTTCGTGATACAGGCTGACCGTCTCACAAAATCCACATCGAAATCCGCTTTTCTTAACCCACTCCACCATCTCGGTATCTTCTCCCGAAATGATTTTATCCTGCTTTCGGCCTTGTGACTCCAGCCATCCATTCCTGGCCAACTTTTCCAACGGTTCCCGCAAAATAACCAGACCTGCCCCAAATGGCATCCGTTTATATTCTCCAATGCTAGTGTCTTGTGTCTCAGAATAGCATGTGCATGCCAGTCCGCAATATGCTGCTTTTAACAGGACATATTGTTCATCTGTCAGAGCCTCTTTAAACCTGGGAATGACCCGGCCATTAAAAGCTCCCACGCCATCGTGCGTCTTTATATACTCCGCAACGCCGCACAGCCAATTTTGATCAATAAAGTTGTCGTCATCTAAAAAGACAATCCATGTGGTGTCCGCATTTTTTATGCCGCATAATCTAGCATTGCTCAAACCTGGTTCAGGCTCATATAAATAGATGATTTTACTGTTTTCTTCCGTTAATTCTTTGATAACTTCAGATGTGGAGTCTGTTGAGCAGTTGTCGACAATCAGCACTTTCTGCACCAAGGAATCAAACATAGTCTGATTCACAATACAATTTACCACGCGTTCTATCCGGTTTCCTCCGTTGTATGTACAGATAATTATGGTAAACATCCCATCACCTTTCTGTCAAATGTCTTGTAGATTTAATCCGATATTTTCCAAATCTTTTTTATTCATGCACGCTTCTCCTTTTCCGCATAAATGATATATGAACGACAAAAGTCCCATCTTTGCAAGAATGCACTTCAAAAAAGCAATCCTTTTAGATTTTACACACTTTCTAATGTTTATCCGCCTGTCTTTCTCTGCCTGAACCGTTGAGACACCATATTTTTCGGAGATTATAACATCCTCTGGAAAAGCGATCGTTAGCGCATTTTTATTGCTGATGCCTTCGCTGGTAAAAAGCGCAACCGGAATATCTTCCACTTGAAAAACTGCTCCTTTTGTGTACATTCTTAAAAATATTTCACGATCTGCTGCGCATTTATAATCAGTGTCATACCCTCCATATAATGCAAACAACTTTCTGCGAAACGCTGTAGCAGGATGCCTTAAGGAACATCCATGATATAATTCCGTTAAATTTGGATTCGATTTCCAATGTTTTATTCCGTATGGAAGCATCTGCAATATTGACCCGCACCATATATCCGTGTCATCTTTTATGCTGCTTTTGATTCCATCAATTGCGTGAGGGAGCAGCCTGTCGTCAGCTGCCAGCATAAGGATATAATCCCCGCTTGCCAATGCAATACCCTTATTCAATGCCTCCGCATATCCAGAATCTCTTTCTGATACATACTTAGAAATCCTATCTGCATATAATTTGACGATTGGCATCGTATTATCTGTTGAACCACCATCGACTATAATTAGCTCGACATCATTCTCTCCCTGCGACAAAGCACTTTGTATCGCTTTTTCTATGCCTTTTTCCCCATTATAGACAGGAATGATTACTGAGATAAACATGGTTGCAACTCCCTCTATTCTTGCTGTAGCGCTAATCGATCTGATATATTTTCTTCATAGCGTTTATCCATACATTGACAAAAAACAATGAACACCATAACCACTACAGAATACATGATTCTTTGAGTGCCACATAGTAGATTTGCGGCTAAAATCCATACCAAGACAACTGTTTTGCCCCTTTTGTCGTGTGGTATTGAGGCGACCAGTTTCCACCAAAAAAATACGCCTAATACACCAATGTCCGCAAGCATACTCACCACTCCACTATGTGCTGCCTCCACACCCATTCCGAGTCCAAGCAAAGGCCTATGCAGAAAATCCTTGGTCGTATCAATTATACTTATAAGCCTTACTACATCTGAATTTACGGGAACACTGCCGCCATTAATAAGCGTTCCGACAACTCGCACCACATATGCTAATCTGTCCGAGAAATACGATTCCATTCCACACAACAATAAAGCAATTACAACCGCTATTGCAAAACCGCTTATACACCACAGCCGTTGCTTAATTTCTTGAACATCTACTGTGCTCTTTCCTTTTCTATAAAACGTAAATACAAAAACAAAAATTAATATAAGATACACCAACGCCGCGAAAGATCGACACATAAGTAACAGCAGCATAGATACTGGCAGCCAAAATCCCGTCTTTTTTGTATTGTTAATCAAATCGTTCATTATGATAATTAAAACAAAATAAAAAATCGCCATCGAAAAATGGGAAGGTTCGCGGGTAAAGCCTTGAAGCCTTGCTAAGCCTGAACTAAATGCAATCTCAGTGTACGTTGATATTCCCAGCCCAAACATCGTGCAGTTAATCCTGTTTGTCAAATTGCTGTGAAATATATTTTTCAGCACCAGTTCCACAACTCCATAGGACAATACAATTTTTCCAAAGCCTGAAATTTTTCTGATAATTATTTTATAACAGCTTGTAGGCAATTTCTTATTTATCACAAGTATAGTGGTCGCTAGTGACAAAATTCTTACATAAAGGAGCATAAATCTGGTTACCGAATAAACAACTTCTGTTTTATCCTCCACACCAATTGCATAACCGTCCCAGGCCCGCTTTGAATTATATGGAATAATTAACCCTTGATATGGCGCAATGTTCTCCATAATGATTCCCAGCAGAGCCACAGTCAGAAGAGCCATTGCAACAATAAATGTTTTTTTGTCATATCTTTTATGTTTGGCCATCGATACACAATTGATGGCAAGCAAAATTGTGACAAAGGCATCCTCATAAGATACTTCGCTTTTCCCAATAGCCAAAAAATAGCCTTGAAATTTCCCCACTTCCAGAATGAATGCTAACGCAATAAGGCGAATATATCGAAGCTGTATCGATTTATAATACACCATCACATACACGCAATAACCCAATATCAATATTGAAAAAAAGTTTGTTTTAACATTTAAAATTGATATCATTTTTCGTCCCTATATGTAAATAAAACGCTTTCAATTCCCTGCATACACTATTGATGTCGTACCCTGTTTCTTTGATGCGGGTATTTCCACAAATGCCATATTCTCCTAGCTTTAATATTTCTCTGGCCCAATATTCGTCTGAACAATTTAACGAAATCCTGATAGCATTTTCATTTACAATGGCTGCCTTAGGCACTCCGTCAGAGCAAATAACCGGAATGCCTACCGATTGTGCCTCGATAGCAGCAATACCTAAGCCCTCAAATCTTGATGGCATGACAAAGACATCTAACGCCTGCAGCATATCGTATACACTTGTTGTGTTTCCGTAAAAAACAATAGAATCAAATATATTAAGTGCATGCGCAATTTTTACCGTTTCTTCCATCAAGTCTCCATTGCCTATCAACAGCAAAACACTATTGCTGTTCATAGCAAGGATTTCTTTAAATATATATAACAACCTCTTATGATTTTTCGAATAAGCAAATCTGCCTACATTTCCTACAATAAACTTGTCTGACAATTTTAGTTTAACTCTGATTTCGTCTCTCTTCTTTTTATCTAATTTATATAAATTTGTATCAACCCCATTTTTCAGGATCTTAACTTTTAAATCTTCACAGTACATCCAATTTGCCGCTTCCCTTGAACAGGCATAGTAATGATCAGCTGTATATTTTAGCAGCCTTTTACACAATTGGTGCATAATATACTTTGTCTTTCTATGCTTGCCTTCTATTCCTGCGGAATGGGAGTGTATGATGATGTTTTTTACACCAGCCAGTTTTGCAGCAAATGAGAATTCCAGCAATTTAAATGACACATCCGAATGGATATGGACAGTTTGGTATCTATTCCTATCAAGAAACCTTTTCAAACGATAGAAATGGATTGCCTGGCGAAGAATCTTATTGCCTTCGTAAGCAATGCAATAAACATTGCCCCCCAATTCCTCTATTCTTTTGATATTCTCAGTATTTTGAAACCTTTCCACTGCACAATAGTCAAAAACGACCTCTGGGATCATATGCTGTTGCATATTAAATACGAGGGAAAACACTCCTCCATATCCCAAATCATCTACATTAATTTGTAAGACACGCATAGCATCTCTCCTCAGGAACACAGTCTTCTGATAAAATGTTTTTTAATGACAATGAGACTGTCTATTCCCGCTTTTCTTGCTCCCAAAAAGTCCGCCTTAAAACTATCTCCGATATGGATGATTGAATTTTGTTCAATGCAGTTATCTTCAATAACAGATTGAAATAACTCGCTGTTTCGTTTATTTTTATTGTGTTCATTAGATATATATAATCCGTTCCAATCTATAACGCCACATTTCCTGAGCATTTCTTTTATGACTGCACCAGGAAGATACATATCGGAAATAATGAAAACCCTTTTCCCTCTTTCTATACATTCGTCATAAAACTCCAAAAGCTTTTTTCTCGGCATGCAATTATTTAATTCTGCCTCAACCTCTGCTTTCATTAATACATCACACATGATTCCATATTTTCCATTCAGCTGTTTGTATATCTCTTCTAACGTACATTCATTATTTCCCCCAAAATTTCTTGCCATTTTTTCTGCTTCCATTCGATTACTGCAAAATTCCTTAGCTGCACTGTTGCCTAAGACAGCAGAGCCAGCCATATAAAAAATCTGTGAGGGAATCGTTACTCTCCTTTCAATAAGAGTGTCAAATATGTCAAAGCTAAACACATCATATTTTTTAATTAGCCAGTTTTTTAATAAACGAATCATCTTCTCATTCCTGCGTATATCCAGTAATAGGGAAACGGAATTCTCATTATCGATTTCATAAAACCTGTTTTCCATACACTACTGCTTAATGTATGAATCAATTCCTTTATATGATATTTATAAAGCGGTTTCGTACTAACATACACCTGATCGCTTCCATCTTTAATAAAAAAACCTTTAAAAATTTCTATTCCCCATAGCGGAGGATTCATTCCAAACTTCATTATCGGACCAATTAATTTTGTCTCATCTTCTGATTTTTTATCACTATGAATATATTCCATCGCTCCCTGCTGCCATAAAGAAATCGCCTTTTTAAGTTCCGTTCTGCCCTCATACTCGTAAGAGTCTAAAATTGGCGCTATCTCTTCTCTTTCTTCTTTATACCCTTTCGCACTTCCTTCTTGGCTTTGAAACAATCTCTCATAGCCTCCTAAAAAGCAAAGAACCTTTTTCCTATTCCGGAAGTCTGTTTGTGAAAAAACATATCCCCTCGTTGTACCTTTGGTCTGATATATCGGATCAATCCCTACATAAAGTCCTAAAACGTTTAATTCTATTCCTTCATTCTCAGCAAATTGTTCCAAATAGTATTGCATGCTTCCGTGCCATCCAATATCTATGATGGCACACTTACCACTCACATTGTTTTGTTCCAGATATTTTTTCAACATCCTTGCCTGAACATAAGACCGCTGTCTGATGGCACAAGCATAATCATCATATATATTTTTTATTGTTTTTTCTTCTGATAACCTTTCTAATAAGTATTCCTCTTCTAAAGGGATATCGTATTTCTTTGATATCTCTTCCTGTTCCTCTTCTTCAAATCCATAATACTTTAATATTTTTGATAACGATATGTATCTCTCTTTCGTGATGTATTCAATTGATTCGGAATAATTCCTGCATTTATAAAGCAATCCCATCCTTAAGCTATTTCTGGAGAAATAAATGTATCTTGTATTATCATCCCCAAAAAGATGCCTATACGCTTTTATCATCATATATCCATCTCTTGAAAGAAAGAATGCTTTGTCTATTGAGTTTTCTATTATTTCCCTATGTAGCCACTTTACAAAACCATATAAAAAAGGGCCGAAATAATCTTTTCCTAATTTATAGCAGTCTTCTTCAATCCGTTCTGCTGAATACGTCATTACAGCGAACCCCCATATATTTCGCTTAAAAATCAAAAGCTGTTCTCGTATTTCCTGCCCAAAAATTTTGCTTTAAAAAATGCCGGAATCTTGACCAGCCAATCCTCTTCAATATTACACTTCAATTCCATAATCTGATTCTTTCCAACTTTACCGTTTTCTAATTGCTGTACAAGCCATACATTAAAAAGAATCTCGCTTATCCTTCCAACATACCTTTTCGCAAAAGCGGAGTAGCCTGAACTGTCTATTCTTTCAAAGACTTCAAACAAAATATCAAACAGCCATGTACAATAATGATTGAGAAGATTCTTCTCCATAATCATCATATTAAACATATATCCCCATGTTCTGTTTATTGCTTTTTTATAAGCTTGCTCATATTCAGGATACCTCTCCATCAGCACTCTTTTGGTTACCTCCAAGTGCTCCGGACAATGTGTATGATTATAATGGGACTTCAATGTCTCTATCACATATTTTCGTTTCCGAGGTATGAAAACCTTGATCTTTCCCAGATACATTTTGAGACTCTCATAACCCAAAATCTCCCCGCCCAGTTCAAATAATCTTCTGTACTGAACAAGACCTATATAGTCAGTATTAAGATTTTTCCATGCCCAATACAATCCAGTAAGTTCACAGAATGCAGGATTAAGATTTGATATATTCTCTCCTGTATTGTCCTTTGCATAGCCCAAATCAAGAGCATTCCCTTCTGTATCCGTTTTTCCTTCTGCTCCTACATGCAGTGGAAAGTATATGCTGTCCTTAGGCATCTGAAATTCTTTATGTGTTGCTACAATGATTGCAACACACGGCTCGTAGATTTCACTCATTCGGCCCTCCTCAAATTCAAACCTCCTTATCCTGCATCAGCACTTCCCTAAAAGGCTAAAAATGCCAGCTTGACTAACTCACTCCCCAACCTCCAAATAAGCCGGAGCATAAATCCCCCATTCCTTATGGTAAATCAGCCCGTCTGCGCCTTTCATCATATACCGCACCGTGCTGGCGCAGTGCTCCCTGCATTCCCGATAAAACGCCCTGGGCAGCTTCACGTAGTTCTGCAGCTGCTCCAGCACATACCCGCACTTCTGGTACAGGTACCCATTGCCATACCGTTCCAGGCAGTCCAGCAGCTTGTCCACATCCAGGTGCGGCAGGCGCATGATGCATTCCGCCACTCTCTCCAGCCCGGCCTCTCCCTCAAAGCTGTGGAGGCTGTCCACCACGGTCTGCTCCAGGCTGGTCACCAGGCTCCCCTCGTGCCATACCGTATCAGCATTTGGCCTTGGATGCACTCTGCGGTAGAAGACTCCGTTGTAGCGAAAGTCCGTGAAACGCGTCTGAGTTGCCACAAAGACCTCGTTCCCCTCTTCCGGCGCATATCCCCATGCCCCAAAAGCGCTGTGGAGGGCAATATACGCATCCGGGAACAGTCTGCTGCCGATCTGGTATCTGGTCAGCGCCGGCTCCTCTGTCTCCCGATTTATTACTGTATACAGATTCCGGTGTATCCGGTCGATATAGCCCCTGCGCTGGTAGTCGTTCACCAGGTAGGTCACAGCCGACCGCTCCCCCACCATCTCAGTGACGTCCTGTAAAGTGAAGCATCCCAATTCCCGCATCTTCTCGTAGTAGTCGGCAATAGAAGACTGCTCTTGCTTTCTGTTGTACTTGACACCAGGAAGCTGCTCTTGCTTTCTGTTGTACTTGACACCAGGAAGCTGCTCTTGCTTTCTGTTGTACGCGGCACCGGGAAGTTGTCCCCGCTTGCCCTCATCTCCCATTCCGCTCATCCCCGACATTTTCTCCCCATATCCATCCCGGCCGTCCATTCCCATACCGAGAATCGACCCTTGAGACCTTATCCTCCGCCGCCCTTGCCATAGAACCAAATCCCGCATGTCCGTCTTTCAGACTTCCAAGCGAGCCCTTGCATCCCCGAGAACTCCAAATTGTTCGTCTTACTGGCATGTAAGACGAAACTTTTTGGCTCCCGAGGACTCCTGTAGACCTATTTGGGAAAAGCCCAGAAAACTATCAAGAAAGGAATAATACGCTAATCCGGCAATTATCTCCCAACAGAATAAACAAAAACCATTGGGAGAAACGATAGAATATAGAAAATACTGACAAAAATGAAATTAGGCTTGCACTGTACCCCTATAAGGTATAAAATGTTAGAAACAGAAAAAAAGTTCGTCTTACATGCCAGTAAGGCGAACTTTTTTATGTTATTCTTCGTTAGGGAAACCCTTGGACCAATGTACCCTGGCAGAAAGTGTTCTCATTGGCATCTCTTTTAGAGTATCTCCTCCACTTATATAAACCGGAAAATTTAATTATAAATCCGAACTGTATAAAAGGATATTTCACCCCATTGCTTCCATCCCCAAACTGGAATATAGTCTGCCCAAACCCATCTATTGAAAGCCTCCCTCCCGAAGCCCCCTGCGCAAAAGCGGCGCCTCAAACAGCAGCATCACCACCCACCCCGCGAAGTTCGCCCAGGCCAGGCTGGCGAAGCCAAGGGAAAATCCCAGCAGCAGCGCCCACACCGCCGCCACCCGGCCCAGCATGTTCATGAAAGTGCTGTACAGGGTGACTTTCAGATCCCCCATTCCCCGGAAGAACCCCTGTATCCCATTGGTAAGGCCCGGCAGGAAATACATCCACGCAATCCGCCGCAGGTACGACACCCCCAGCGAAACCACCCGGGCGTCCTCTGTCTCGGTGAACAGTTTCATAATGGCAGGCGCGCCAATCAGTATGGCAAGGCATATGATAGCGGAATAAATCATCTCTATGGCCATTCCGGCCTGAAAGCCCCGCCGGATCCTCTCCCTGTGCCCGGCTCCCTTGTTCTGGGCGATAAAGGTTGTCATGGCATGGCCGATGTTCTGCTGCGGCGTGTAGGCGAAATCGTCCACCCGGTTCACGGCGGTAAAGGCAGCCATCACGCTGACTCCCTGGGTGTTCACCATGGCCTGAATGACAGTTTTCCCCACCTGCAGACATACCTGCTGCAAAGCGCTGGTAGTGCCGTAGGAAATAGTCCGTCCCAGGAGTTTTCTGTCGAACACAAGCCATCCTTTCCCCAGCCTCAGAAGCGGTACTTTTTTGCCGATATAAATGGCGCAGAGCAGGCAGCAGACAGCCTCGCTGACTACAGTGGACACTGCGCTGCCAAACACGCCCAGCCCAAATACCGCCACCAGCAGGAGGTCTCCAAAAATGTTCAGCACTGCGCTGATGACCAGGAAATACAGCGGCGTCCTGCTGTCCCCCAGAGCCCGCAGGGTATTGGCCAGGAAATTGTAAATGAATGTAAACAGGATTCCCAGAAAAATAATCCGCAGATATACCCCGGCCTCCCCCATGACCTCCTCCGGCACCCGGATCAGACGCAGCAGAGGCTTGGCCAGCAGGAGCGTCAGGAGCGAAAACAGCAGAGAAAAACCGCTGCCCGCCAGGAACGTGGTACTGATCTGGCGGGAAAGCAGTTCATGGTCCCCGGAACCGTACTGGGCGCTCATGAGGATGCTTGCTCCCATGCACAGACCGCTGATGAACAAAAGCGCGATGTTCATCAAAGGGGCAGAAGTGCCCACTGCGGCCAGCGCCTCCTCTCCCACATATTGTCCTACAATGACGGAATCCACCGCATTATAGGTAAGCTGGAACAGGTTGCCCAGCACCAGCGGCAGCGTGAACGCCACCAGGGGCAGCGCAATTTTCCCTTCCGTCATGTTCCTCTTCTGTTCCATCTTTTTTTCCATATGTTTCTACCTTTCCTCAGGCAACTGACCGGATAAGTCAATACCATTGAGCCCTTTGAAACAGCCAAAGTCTCCCTATAGTTCCCCATAACGAAAGCCAATGTACGCAAAACCGCATACATTGGCTTTATGACGAGTCTGTCTCTTCCTCCATTATTTCCGCAGCTTCCTCAGCGCCTTTTCCGCTATCAGGCACTCCCCATGCTCCTCCAGCTGTACTGTCTGGGCTGGCTCGGCAGCATAGAGGCTTGCGAACTCCAGAGCCTGTATACATGCCCTGCTGTAGCGCTCATAGGAGGCGCGGCCTTTCAGTAGATACAGGAAATAAAGTCCGTCCATTGTATACACGCTGCTTTCCACCTGCAGGTTCGAGGGCAGCATAGCGGCAAATTCCATGATTTTGCCCAAATCCGCAAAGGCGAACACTGCAAAGCTGGGGCGGTTTGCCTGCTGCCCCCCGGAGGTTCCCTTTTTATCTTTGGCTGCGTCCTGTCCCTGACCGCCCGTCCCGGCGTTCGCGCCATTGTCCCCGGCCTCAGCGCTTCCCGCTCCTATCTTTTCTCTGGTCCTCTGCAGAATCTTTTTCATCTCCCTGAGGCACTCTATGAACTGATCGCTCTCTTTCATCTCCGGATCCCTGTCCGAAAAGGTCAGAATCAGTCCCTGGTCCGGCAGCATCATAATCTGCAGGTCGAATGCGAATTTTGGCGGCTTGTATCCCACCTCTTCCGCGGCATGCTCGATGATCTCCTGCACGACTTCCCTGGCCTTGTCGCTGCGCAGGACGAAGTCTTTATAATCAATCTGATATTCCTCCAATTCCTCATTGGATAGGAAGCACTTTACCGTCTTTTCATCCACTCGTTCAATTCTCATATCATTATCCTCATAAAAATGCACCTACCACATAACCACATTTCTATGATAGCATGATATTCAGAATTTTTCAATTGTAGAATTTTTGATAATAAAGTATAAGTTTTCCATTTTCCGCAACATTTTATACCTTTTTAAATAAATAATTAAAATTTTATCCTGCGGACGCTCTACATTTCCAGGCCGTAGCTGCTCACTTTCCAGCCGTCCTGTTCTTTCACCGCCGATATGGTCAGGTATTCCAGATAATCCGCCTCCGATGAGGGCCGGAACTCCGCCCATATTTCCACCTCTTCGCCCACTGCTGCCTCTGCTATGTCCAGCCCTTTTATAGCCAGAAGCTGCGCCTGGGCCGCCACATGGCCGTCCTGGCCATCCGGGAATGTCTCCATATCCCCCTCATAATCCGCTGCAAGATACGGGTGCAGCCCCGCTGCCTCTCCTGTCAGGTAGGCTTCCCAAAACGCAAGCACCAGACGCTCCAGTCCTGCTTCCTCCTCCACCAGACTCCGGTCTTCCTCCTGCAATACACCGAAACTGGCAGCGATGGCAGCCAAAGCGGTTCCAAATCCCTCCTCATATTCCGGAGCAGCCGGATACACATAATGGATGCCCATGGTTCTGTCCCCGCTTTCAGTCAGCCAGGCATAGAAGATATTGCTGCCATCCTCTTTTCTCAGGATGCCCTGCTCTGTCCCCAAATACCCATCCTCCTCCAGGAGGCCCCGGGCCTGTTCCAGGGTCTTTCCTCTGTAGTCGGCCACCCAGAACCTTACCTGGTCATTGAACTCGTACACCCATTCATTGCTTCCACCCGCTTTCCACCCCTCCACAGGAATCAGCAAACCGTAGCCCTGACCCATATACAGGTTTGCAGGCTCCTCCTGGAGCATGCCCTCCTGCATATAGCAAAGCACATATTCCTGTCCCTGCCGGATCCTTTCCTGGCTTTCCGAGGCATCCCCCTGATTCTCTATGGCGTTCTCTTTTTGCACTGCACTCTTCTCCGGGTTTTCACTGGATGCGTCCAAATTGCCTACGGCAATATCTTCGTTTCTAACATCTCCGGTGCTTCCCGTCCCGTTCGGGGGCGGATCCAAAGGCAAAATATCCCGGGAACCGCTGTCCACGCCGTCTTTTCCTGCCGCCGCGCCGCTTTCCGAATTCTGTGCAGAGCTCCCCGTAGCCTCCACTGTCCTGGCTGAGGTGGTGAACACCAGTGCCAGGCCTGCTACCAGCAACAATGACGCCATCATGGCCGCTTTTTTCATCTTCCTGTATTTCATGATCAGGCTGACTCTCTCTTCAATGGCATTTTTGCTGAACCCATTGTACAGGGGCAGCAGCACGCGTTTCTTTTCCTCCATCCCGATCAGAGTCATTGCGTACCCTGCCCTGGCCTCCTGGCCGAAACAGCGCAGGACCCCCTCATCGCAGGCAAGCTCGATATCCCGGTTCATCAGTCCGCACATGAGCCACACCAGCGGATTGAACCAGTGGAGGCAAAGCGCTGCCACCATCGCCAGCTTCAGCGCCGCATCGTGATGGCGGATATGCACGAATTCATGCTGCAGGATATATCTCAGTTCATGTCCGCCGCTCTCCAGCGCCCCGGCGGGGAGCAGGATCACCGGCCGCAGACATCCGTAAGTCAGCGGCGCGAGGATTGCCCCCGACTGCCTGACCGAGATCCGCCCGGCCTGCCTCCGCCGCCCTTTTGCGCATTCCTCCAGCCACTGCAGAATCCGTCCATCCTTTACAGATATGGCCTTACGGAATTTCCGCAGGCTGGAAGCGTAGGATATGAAGAAGAATAGCGCCAGGCTCACGGCCCCTGCGCACCAGATTGCGGGCAGCATCTGTATACTGCTCCCTTGCTCCACCGTAGCTGCCGACTGTCCCAGCGCCAGATCCTGCACCATGGTCCATGCAGGCGGATTGCCCATGAATGTCACTCCCTCCCACATGCCGCCCGAATACCCGGCCGGCATGGCCTGGTTACCGGCTATCTGCAGAAATGTGTACAGGCTGAATACGGAGGAAAAGGAAAAAGGCAGCAACAGACGGATAAGGGCCAGACTCCAGAGAACCGGAAATGTCCTCTTGGGCAGTTTATCCAGCCACAGAATCCTGACCGCGATAATGACCAGTATCAGTACGCCTCCGCAAAAGCTTCTTTGAATCAGTCCCATCCCCTATTCCCCCTCCTCCACAATCCTCTTCAGCCTCTCGATCTGTTCCCCGGAAAGGGCCTTTCTGCTCAAAAGAGAGGCGAAAAGCAAATCCGCCGACCCATCGTAGATCCTGTCTATCAGTTCATCCGTCTCCGAAGCCTGCACCTGTGCCTTGGAAACCAGCGCATGGCACAAAAAGCCCGGCTCCCGGCGTTCGATGGCTCCTTTTTTGACGCATTTCTTGATCACTGTATAGGTGGTGTTTACATTCCAGCCGATCTCTTCTTTCAGGATATCCGAGACCTGCTTGGCCGTGGAGTCCCCCTCCCGCCAGAGTACTGCCATCACTTTCAGTTCCGAGTCAAATAATTTCATGTCTGGTTCCTGTCCTTTCTGTTCTGGTGGTGCATTGCCTGTCCCGGTTCGCCTTCCCCCTGGTTACGCATTGCCTGTCCCGGTTCGTGTTTCCCCTGATTCGCCTTTTCTGTCTCGGTTCACAGTTCTGCCCGTTTCACATATCCCGCCTGCCAAGAGCTATAGATCCATGCGGCGATTGCTTTGAGGCACTATACTACTGCAATAGTTTTATGTTTTCATACTATCACGATAGTAAGCTTCTGTCAATACTATTGCAGTAGTTTTTATTGGTTCTTTTTTATTGATTTTATACGAATCTTTTTGCGTACACCTCCCTCAGACCCGCTGGCGCATCCGGCTCAGCACTGCCAGCATCTCATACTTCCTGGGCATGTCCATCCACCTGGAGCACTCGGTAAAAAAGGGCGAGTAGGCAGATTCCAACCCTGCCTCTTCAATCTCTGCAAGCACCCGCTCTACCTCCCGCTGTCTGCAGATCCATTTGGGCGCAGTCTCCTGCGGCTGCCCCGGGGACTGTTCTCCAATCGTGAACTTCTGGAAACGCTCCAGCGGGTTCACCTGGTTGATCAGCTTCCTCACCAGAAAGGCAATGGCATTCAACTGTGGAATCGAGGCAATGTCGTGGAGCATGCGGATGTCTATCTGCTCCTCCCCCAGAATCAGGAACCCTAGGTCGGATACTTTCAGGACCTCCGTGGCAGACCCCTCCGGGCGGGTGCTCAGGCCATTGGCATCGATTTCGTCCCGGAGGCTGAAGTCCGCCGGCTCCGGCGCTCGGCAGCCATCATCGGTTTCGTCCCGGAGGCTAAAGTCCGCCGCCTGCGCCTGATGCCTCTCCCACAGTTCCGGCGCACGGCGATTTCCGCCGTCCCCCTCTGCGTTCAGCCGAAAGCTTTGCCGCAGTGCCTTTGCCGCCCCGGTCACCTGCACAATGCCATAATCTTTCATCATATAAATGCGGTCCGCCGCCTGCAGGTACTCGCTGCTGCCGCCGATTACCAGAATGGTGGACACGCCGCGCCTCTCTGCCAGCTCCCGCACCCGCTCCACAAAAGCCGTGATGGGCTCCTTTTCAATCAGTGTCTTCATGACCGCATCCTGAATCATGAAATTGGTGGCGGATTTGTCCTCGTCGATCATCAGAAGCTTCACGCCCCACCCCACTGCCTCCATGATGTTCGCAGCCTGGGAGGTGGAGCCGGAGGCATGCTCCGTGGAAAAGTCCGCAGGGTCTCCCCCCGGAATCCATTTGATGAAAGGCGACAGGTTCACATGGCGGATGCTGCGGCCGTCCTCCGCGGAAATCTTCATGGCGGAGGCATCCGTTATCACGAACTCCCTGCCGTCCCCCTCCACATGGTCATAGATGCCGGCGCTCAAAGCGTCCAGCAGCGTGCTTTTACCGGAATATCCGCCTCCCGTGATGACGGTGACCCCTTTTCGGAATGCCATGCCTCTAATTCCCGCCACCTCCACCGCATCCTCCGGCGTGGACAGGAAAGGTACGGCCGCTTTCATTGGACCATCGCCGCCTTTCTCTCTGGGCAGGATGCTTCCGTCTGCCACAAAGGCGCAGTAATCGCTGTCTTTCAGCCATGCCCGGATTTCCTGCTGCTTCGCGGAAAGAGCCAGGGCCCGCCGCAGGCCCACATGGTCGAATTCGTTCACAAAGCAGTTTACCGCCTCCGGTAAGTCTCTTGTCAGCATCTGTACAGCCTTTTTGTGCTTGCCCAGAGGGAGCTGCACTTGGAGCATAAGGCTGACGCAAGGGTGGGCAGGCACGTCCATAGCCCCGTCAATGGGCGCGATCCGGCAGACTGCGGCCGTGGGGGATGCTTTGCCGTTGTCCCTCAGCCTGTCCAGGATTTCGATGGTATCCCCTTTCAGGATACGATAGTATTTCTGGGGAACCAGATTCACTGCGGCCACATTCCGGGCCAGCACCTTGCTGCCGGGCTCATAGGAAAAAAAGTGCCCATTCTCCCTGGCCGTGCGCTTGCGGTTGTCGTTCTCCTCATTCAAAGCCCTCACATAGGGCAGGAACGCGCGGAAAATATAGTCCAGCGCAGCCCTCCCCGCCTCCCGGATCTTCAGCAGATGCATGGGGATATGGATTACCACAGTAGGCTTTGACAGTTCCAGGCGGCTGCTCTTGGTTATCTCGTAGCCGATCTCCCCGTCCCAGTACAGGGCATGATTGTGCACAATCGGGTCTTTGTCCATGTAAGTCTCGCACATCCTGCCCTCATATATCTCCTCATAAGTCTCGTTTGCAGGTTTCATATTCAGCAGATAATATCTTAATCTCTTCAAATTCCGTTCTCCTTTTATACAATATTGTCTTCGTAATTTCTTTTTTCCCATATTCCCTTTTCTTCATCCATACATTCTTTTCTCTCATAAAACATCACCTTTCCCTTTCCGGAATCCCTCGCACGCGGGGAGCGGGACATCCTGCGCCCCGGACAGCATGGCTTTCGCCCATGCTCCTCCTGCACAGCCTGACAGGAGAATGCTTTCAGCTGCCCCCAATACGGCTATGGGGTGCCTTACGGATGCGTTCCCATAAAGCAGTAGGGGCCGCCTTTTTGGCACATCCCCTGGCATCACCCCCGCACCCAATCAAAGACCCCGCTGCAAGCAACGGGGTATCAATCTTGCAGCGCTGCAGAGCAGAAAGTGTCCTTCGGACACTTTGGTATTTGACCCTCGCGGCATTCGTCAAATGTGCATGCAGGCATGCCCACTTGACTCATTGCCCGCGGGAATAAAAAGTGCGGCAAGCAGACCTTATCTCCTGCTCGCCGCACCCGTTTCCGCGCACGAAAAAGGCACACCAATATGTGTGCCTGTGGTCAACAGTTAGTCATAAAGGTACTTAAAATACGGCATCCGAAATGCCCTCTGTTCAGTTGATTCGGTTCACCATCCTTACACTTTTTCTCATATCCTGTTTCCTCCTTCAACTGAATTTTTAAGTACTAAAGCCAGTATACCATTGTCTTTCCAATAATTCAAGAAAATTCTTCCTTTTCCGGCGGCACAGACAATCCATGAAGAACGCTGCCTTTACATACTATTCCAGCACGTCAAACGCCGTACCGCAGGCCCAGGGGCTTCCGATGTCGCAGCGGCCATGGTGATACTGGCGTGAAACCACTTCCCCCTCTCCCTCCACCACATCCACCTGAATCCTGCTGTCCCCGGCCTGGGTGCGGCCATCCAGCAGCGCAATCAGCGCGTCCACGTCAGAAATGATTGCTTTCCCGTCTTCCATTGTCTCCTCCTCTTTCATCCGCACATGGCGCTTATGCCATTCGGCCGTTTCCTGCCAAGTCCCGGGCAGAGACCCGAACCCCCAGGGATTCCGAGGGGGGTGCTTTGCTCGTCAAATGCCCGAATGATCATGTCTCGTGCAAACACGGCAGCTGCTTCTTCGGGCACTTGGCTCTGCCCTCTCCGCACATTGTACCACTTTCTCCCCGCCCTGAAAACAGGAAATGAAATAATCCGAAATCCACCCATCTCTTGCAAAGAATCCTTTCCTATGATAAAATGACACTGTCTACAGCAACGTGATAGCAAGGGAACTCCGGTTTCCTACGAAATCACATCCAACAAAAAAGAGGAAAACAAATGAATGAATTAAAGCTGAACAACAAGCGGACTATCCTGGTAGGCCTGGCATTCCTGTCCATCTGCTCTTTCTGGCAGATGTATGACAGCGTGGTGCCTCTGATTCTGCGGGAGACTTTCGGCATGGACGAGTCGCTGACCGGTATCATCATGGCTACGGACAATATATTGGCCCTGTTCCTGCTGCCTTTCTTCGGCGGCCTTTCGGACAAGACCCGTACGAAGCTGGGCCGGCGCACTCCCTATATCATTGCAGGCACCGCAGGCGCCGTCATCCTGATGAACCTGCTGCCCGTGCTGGACAACAGCTATTCCCGGGAGGCTGCTCCCTATAAGCTTGTGACTTTCGTCATCGTGCTGGGGCTGCTCCTGATCTCCATGGGAACTTACCGTTCTCCTGCCGTAGCCCTGATGCCGGATGTGACGGCAAAGCCCCTGCGCAGCAAGGCCAATGCCATTATTAACCTGATGGGAGCCGTGGGCGGCATCCTTTATCTGGGCGTGGCCGCCCTGCTTTACCCCACCGCAAAAGTGGCAGCCCTGGAGCATGTGAACTATCAGCCCCTGTTCATCATCGTGGCCGCCATTATGACTGTGGCCGTCATTGTGCTGCTCTTCACCATCAGGGAGCCGGCTCTCGCCGCCGAGAACCAGCAGTTGGAAAAACAGCACCCCGAATGGAACCTGGCCGAAGACAAAGGAGGCGGCAGAGAGACCCTGCCCGCGCCGGTAAAGCGAAGCCTTGGCTTCCTGCTGGCCTCCATTGCCCTTTGGTTCATCGGCTACAACGGCGTCACCACCTGGTTCACCACCTATGTGTCCCAGGTCATGGGGGAGGGGCTGGGCGGTGCCTCCACCTGTCTGTTGGTGGCCACTGCAGGAGCCATTGTCTCCTATATCCCCATCGGCATAGTAGCCTCCAAAATAGGCCGGAAAAAGACCATCCATGCCGGCATCATCCTGCTGGCCTCCTGTTTCCTGGCAGGCTTTTTCCTGACCACCCTGTTCTCATCCATCAACGCCATCATGTTCGTGGCTTTCGCGCTGGTGGGTCTGGCATGGGCGGCCATCAATGTGAACTCCCTGCCCATGGTAGTGGAAATGTGCCGGGGCAGCGATGTAGGGAAATTCACGGGTTATTATTATACGGCCTCCATGCTGGCTCAGGTCATCACCCCGGTGCTGGCAGGCTCGTTGATGAAGTCCATCAGCTACCAGATCCTCTTCCCTTACGCCGCTTTGTTCGTGATCCTGAGCTTCATTACCATGTGCTTCGTCCGCCATGGGGACAGCAAGGCTGAGGCCAAGACAGGACTGGATGCTTTCGAGGATATGGAGGATTAACGCCCTTTGCAGCCGCCGGCAGAGGATCCGGAATAGCATTCCAACGGCCAAAACATCTGATTCGAGAAAGGAACATTCCAATGATAATCATATTCAGGATACTGTCCATAGCGCTCGTCATAGTCGCACTCTGGTGCCTGATGCTGCTGCCAAGGCGGTGCCAGGCCGGATGGGCGCAGCTTGCAAGCGCCAGATACGCCCATCGCGGGCTCCACGACATGGCACAGAACATCCCGGAAAACTCCATATCAGCCTTTCGCAGGGCCATTGAGAACGGCTTTGGCGCAGAGCTGGACGTCCATCTCATGGCGGACGGCGAGCTGGCGGTAGTCCATGACAGCGACCTTGCCAGAGTCTGTGGTAAGTCCGCTGTCATTGAGGAACTGACCGCGGAAGATTTAAAAAATTACCCCTTAAAGGGCAGCGGCGAGACCATCCCGCTCTTCCCGGAAGTCCTGGCGCTGTTTGAGAAAAAGGCTCCGCTTATCATCGAACTGAAAGTGGAGCACGGCAATGCCGCCGCTCTGACGGATGCGGTGATGGCGCATCTGCGGGACTGGGACGGCACCTACTGTGTGGAATCCTTTCACCCCGCAGCCCTGCTGCACCTGAAAAAGCACTATCCGTCCGTCATCCGCGGACAGCTCTCCGAAAACTTCCTGCGAAGCGGCGATGGCGTCACGCTCACCTGGCCGGTGCGAGCCATATTGACCCTGCTGCTAACCACGTTTCTCACCCGGCCGGACTTCATTGCCTACAACTACATAGACCGCTCCTGCCCCAGCCTGCGGCTGATGAAGCGCCTCTATGGCGTCCATGAGGCGGGCTGGACCATCCGCAGCCCGGAAACCCTGGAACTGCTGGAACAGCAGGGCGTCCTGCCCATCTTTGAGGGATTTACGCCTCTTTCTCCCAGCCGCCCTTAAAGCCCGGCAGTCCCCTCCGCCGGTTCAAGCTGCAGCCTCATGCCAAGGGCTGCGGCAATTCTTTTAGAGCAGGCTGGTTATTCTCCGTTTTTACATGGTATTTTTCCCTGCAGGTAAGCGTTACAAGACTCATGGCAGGGCATTTTTCATGTCCGTAGAATAATTTACAGTCCAAACCGCCGCAAACCCTTGATTTTACTGCAAAAAACAACCCCGATGAATCTCTCCACCGGGGTCTTTCAAGCAGGGCACCCCCTGCTCCGCAGGGCACCCCCTGCTCCGCAGGGGTGCAAGGATTCGAACCTTGAAATGACGGAGTCTTAAGTCCGTTGTTCTTTGGGGCCAGGGAGATCAAAGGTTTTCAAGTCGCCCTGCCGATAAAATAATCTATGGAATAATCTATCGACATACTTTTTAAAATCTTCCGTAGGTTCCAGCCCATCTACCTTAGTCATTCCTATTGCGTAGTCCCATGCCTGTGAATTCGTCATAATCGTGCATTCCCCCTGACTACACTGTCTCCGCTGCATACTTCTGAAAATACTCCTGTGCCTTCTTCCGGGACACATTCAGTTTATGCTCCAGCTTCTCCAAAATGTCTTCCTCAGATAATCCACATTCAATCCCCATTTCAATAATGCCCCTGATTCTCCCCTCATTTTGGGTCTCTTCAAAAACAGTCCACATACCGCCATCTCCTTTCAATTCATAGTTCAGCTTACAATTCGCCGCACCCGCAACCGTCATTACCACTGATTTCTCCACATCATGCTTTTTTGTATACTCTATGGCTTCTTCTTTTACCTCGTTAAAAGGTTTATTGTTATCCAGAAGAATTCGCAGCAGATTAAAGAAATCCTTATTATCCACATTATGGAATTTATATTCATTCTGCCTGGCTTCCACAAGAATTATCTTATAGTCGTTCACATATTGTGCAACCTCCTCAGGAATGTTCAGCATCCCATGCAATGAAGCTGCTCCATTCCAGGGTTTTTCGCCATAATAGACAACCACTGTGATAACGGGTATCAGTTTATCTGTCTCACGCATTTTGGATAGATATTAGTCCTCACTCAATCCTTCTGCTGTTTTATACCTTTTTGCGTTGCTATCATATTGCTTCTTATAAAATCCATAGTCATATCCCATAACTCTCATTGGCATAGCATAATGAATATGTCCCTGATTTTCCATTCCCAGAATCACAAATTCCACACCCAACGCAGAAGACTTCTTCCTGACCTTGACGCTGTCTCTTGAAGCCGCGATAGATTCCGCATACTCGCGGTGTTCTAATACAGTAGACTCCTCCGTGTCAAGTTCCTCCAATTCTTCCGGAAATATCCTCTGCTCTCCATGGAACAACACAGCATTGAAAAAATCAGCAAACCGTTCGTTATCGTTCCAATAATTTTTCAGCACAGTGTCGGGCTTCAAAACCTGCTTTTTCTCACGCATTACACATCTCCTTCCACATATTCCCAGTATACCATAATTTTGTTCGCTTCAGCACACATGGAATCAAAAGTAGGCACAATGCCTGTCTGTGGTATGAATCTCCTCTCCATTTCTGCCACTCTCTTAAGGCTTTCCTTAAACAGCTCTGCCGAATTAGTATTGCAACCTATTCCGAAATTATGATTCTCCAAAGAACCATCTCACTTAATACCCTGCGGCTTCTTCTCAAATTATAATCTAAAACACCATGAAATACAACAAAAACAAGGAATTACCTGGCATTCGCGTTACAGGTAATTCCTTATTATGTCATTTGCTATCGCTTAAAATCCCAAATTAGGCTTCCCCTCTACCATAATCTGCCGTTTATCCGCCTTTTCGGCATGGTTCCGAACCATGGAAGCGCTTTTATAGATTTACAAAATCCCAAGATCTGAGTTATAGTCGCGAAATCTTAATGACAAAGCCTCCCCGACACGAATTCCTGTGTAAATCAATAGCAAATCATATAATCCGGCCGGATACTTATAACCACCGGTCTCATTTACAACAAGAGCTTCCTTTACAAACCTTTTTTCTTCCTCGGACAGAACAACGACATCCGGTTCTTCCACCGTTTTAGCGTGTTTCCTCATGATTCTTTTCATCAATTTTTGTTTTTATAATACATATTTTTCCCGCAACACTTTTTGAATTTCAAACCGCTTCCACATGGACATGGTGCATTTCTTTCAACTTTTTCAATATCTTTCATTCTTGTTTCAATAACGCTTTTCAAGCTAAAATTCTGCAAAACAGGTATTTCAAGGCTTAAAAACTGATTGAGTCTTTTAAATTTTTCCATTTCATCCCTATTATCAGTCTGATTGTACAACATTATATACCTGGTCCTCTATATCACCGCTTCCACATCCTGTTAATAGTCCTATTCCAATTATTACCGGCAATACCATTATGAACCATCTTTTCATCATTGCAGTACTCCTGCTTTCTAATAGTTTTTAATAATACATCATCGCCGCCTGACAAATAGGTAGCTCCTAATTAGGCAGACTGTCCTTGGATTAGTAGTCTACAACAGTGGATTAATTGCACGCACTTCTGCTACATCTAAACGTTACCATAAGAACCTATGCCCTTAATCCCTATCGCATCAAAGCTTCCTCATCTTTTTTGCTTTAGTTCCTTTTTAAACATGTCAGTTATTTTCTGCTTTCCCTGCTTCGTCTCTAAATCTTTTGGAGTTATTTCCCCTTTAAACATTGCTGTCATCACTCCAATATATGCTTCTCCTAATGCTATTGTCATAGTTGATGCTGTAGCCGCGGAAATTGCACCCCCGGCGAGAGTCCCAAGACCAGGAATCAATTTAAACAAATTTGAAACGATTGCTTTTCCTGCAAATGTTGCCCCGCTTGTCCCAACAATCGATGATATTAATGTAGTCAAAACCGCCTTTGAAATGTCAAAGCCAAAAATTGCTGTGATAGAAGCCAGCATTGTTATTTCAGTAGGCACTAAAACTGCTGCATCCGCAAATGGAATAGGCGCAGCTCCTGCAGCAGCCGCTGCCACTGCTCCAGCAGCCACTGCAGCCTGGGCTCTTTTCTGCTTTAACTTTAGATTGACCTGCTGAACACTCATTAGTGTATCCACCATCTCATTGGGCAGTGCCTCTTGCATAATTTCGATTAATGTATCTAATCCATACGCTTTTACGCAATATTCGTCATTAATTTCCATATCTTCGGCCAATACAGGCACAACCTGAATCACATGCATATTTAGAGACTCTATGTATTTTTTCATTTCCTGAGCCTTTTTCCCATATGCCTGTGTAAGAACAACAATGACCGGAATGTGATAAATACTACTTTCTTCCGTAAACGCCTTAATCCATTCCATTTCCTGAGGTTCAAAACGGCTGGAAGTTGCAGAAACACAATACCAGACACAATGAATCGCCTTATTGATGTCTCCCGAACCGGAACCCTCTTTGATTTTTTCCAGTAATTCATTTCGTATTTCTCTTTGTGAGTCTTGCCCTAATTCAAATCCTCTGGTGTCATAAATGGTAAGCGGAAAATCTTCTTTGGTTATTTTAACCATGTGAGCCGTCACGGGCGCCCCAGTTCCTGTCTCTACTAATCTTTCTCTGAAAATATTATTTATCAGTGTACTCTTTCCTACCCCTGTTTTTCCTACTACAACAATATTCAGTTTATTTAGATTTTTCATCTTTTTATCAATAGTCTGCATGCAGCCCGCTATCAAGTCATTAAGGTTTATATCCATATTTTTTATCCTCTCGTAAATCAATTTTGCAATTACATCATCTTCTTATATATTTTATCTGCCATCTTCTTTTGCATTTTAGGCATCGCCCAAGATACAATTGCGCCAACTGCTATGCTCCCTACCAGACCAACAATTGTCTTAACTACCGCTTTGCTTTTAATGGGCTTATTTTCTTTCTGTCTTCTTTCCATCATTTTCTCCTTTTTTGTTTTATTTTTCAGAAAAGAACCTCACTTCGTAAATATTTCATTAATAATAAATAACAATATAAATTATACGGTATTTATAAGTATTTTTCAATCCTTTTACTTCATATAATCGAAATAAATTTAACGATAGATATATGGAGGTATTATAATGGAACACAAAAAATCTAATTTCGATGTATTGCAAAAAATCACGAATGAACGCCAGAAAAGGAACTGGAGCGAATACACCTTGGCAAAAAATTCAAACATTGCCCAATCCACAATTTCCACCTGGTATCGAAAGAATATGGTTCCATCTGTCTCCTCCATAGAACGAATATGCGCAGGCTTTGGTATCTCTTTATGCCAATTTTTTTCTGAGAACCCTTTGGAAAATACCCTAACTGAAGAACAGCAGGAGTTATTTCAACTCTGGAAATGCTTAAATCAGCAACAGCGGTATTCTATATTGCAAATGATTCACGCATTTCTTGACATTTCTTAATTTGTAGCTTTTTATATGTAATCTTCAACATAATACGATTAATACGAAATAATAGAACCTATACTCCTTTTTACCCAACATGGTACCGCTCTCGCCATACTGGCACCACATTTATTTAGACTACAATATAATTAGATAAAGTTTCTTTATCCTCCAACTTGTAAATGCTTCTTAGGCGCATCCGTTAGCGCCTCAAAACTTCCTTTGCCCTTTCTCGCATCTGCGCTTCCAGCTTCTCAATTTCTTTCCTGCTCTTATGCCACTTCTTTCCATCCACATAGCTGACCGCATTAATTGCATAATGGATATGTAGATGCGCCTCATCCTCATGGATTCCATAATAAACCTGGTACTGTCCGGAAAAAATATCTGCAATCTCCATCGCCACCAGCTTTACACAATTTGCATCATCCATAGAGAGCGGAAAGGATACAATATAATGATAAATTCGCCTGTTTGCCTTCTTCCCATATTTTCTTTCCGCTTTTCCGAATGATTTTTGTACGCTTATCATTCGTCTGGCGGCCTTCCCCGGTGCGAGAGGTACCCCTTCTCCGCAGCAATAACGTGTATGCTCCTCTTTACTGTCACACTCCCCTGCTATATAGCAGAGCAGATTCTGAATATCTTTGTCTCTCCCATAAGGTTCTTTTACAAATTTTACTGACGGCATTTTCTATGCCCATAGAATAATTCACAGCCCCAAAGCCCGCAAACCCTTGATTTTACAGCAAAAAATAACCCCGGTGAATCTCTCCACCGGGGTTTTAGAACAGGGCTACAAGGATTCGAACCTTGAAATGACGGAGTCAGAGTCCGTTGCCTTACCGTTTGGCGATAGCCCTATGTCCTGTCACTTGAAATATTATACACGAAGTATTTCCAATTTGCAATACCTTAATTCAAAAATTTTCAAAATTTTGACACAAATTTTGGCAGTAGTTTTTTCTGCTGTTTCTGCGCCAAAAACTTTCGCCCCCGGACGCCGCTGGCGGAGGCGGCAGCATCGGCAGGAGGGGCGGACGCCCTCTCCTGCTTTCTCCTGCCCTCAGCACACAGCCGCCAAAGTCTATGTCTGCGGCAGATCCTCTCACTGATCTTTCATCACTCTGTCATATGCGCTCTGCTTCGCCGCGATGACCTCATCGATATGCCAGTTGTCATGCAGGCCCTGCACGAAGTCGTCCCACTCGCTCATGTCTTTCTCGCCTGTGATGAACAGCATGATCATCTCCCGGCAATGGGTGTCCAGGTCGTTCCAGTACTCGCCGATCACAGCGGCCTCCTCTTCCGTAAGCGGGAGATTATCGGAGACCGAATGCTCTTTCATGTTCGTATCGGCCAGATCCTCCTCATAATTGGGATTGGTGAAAGTCGATAGATAGTAATTCCCCCTTATGTACATCGCCCAGCCGGCCCACCTGGTGTAGAAATCCCTGCAGGAGGTCGGATCTCCTCCCTCTGCGTTCAGGATCAGATCCGTGAATATCACCTTTCCGTTCTCGTCAATGTTATAGGTTACTCCCTCTACGCCGTAGCTTAACAGCATGGAGCCCTCTTCGCTGAAGCCGTAGTCCAGGAAACGGCAGGCAGCCTCAATGTCCTTGCAGGACGTGGAGATGGACCAGCCGTACCCTATTCCATCGGGATAGGCTCCGTACTGAGGAATCGCCCCGTTCGCTTTCTCCTCCTCGGACACCGTGCCGTCCACATAGAACACATCGGCGCCCTGCTGTCTGGCAGGATCCACACTGGTGCAAAGAGCCATTGCAGCTCTGCCAAGGGCAAATTTTCCTCTGACTTCCGATTTGCCCACTGTGGCAATGTCCGGATCCAGAATCCCGTCCCGGTACCAAATCTGCATCTGTGCAACGAAATCCTTGTAGGAGGGATCCAGGGGGCCCAGGCTCACTTTCCCGTCCTCCGCATGGAAGCCGTACATCGTATGATAAGCGGAGCTTAAGCAGGCGCTGTTCATGTTCCAAAGCCACCTAAGCTCAAATGTCAGGGGCGCTTTGCCGTTCCCCTCTAATTCATAGGCATCCTTGACGGCCCGCAGTACTTGATCCAACTCCGCGATGGTCATGGTGGTGGACACCTTAAACCCCTGCGACTCTACCCAGTCCTTGCGGATGGCGAAACCGGAGGTCTTGAAATCACCCTCGTCCAGGCACAGGTGCGGCAGCATTGTGATAGTGCCGTCCGGCAGGGAGATCATATTCTTGACTTGGGGATTCTCGTCCAGGATCTTCTTAAAATTGGGCATCCATTTGTCTATATAGTCGTTCAGCGCTATGATGTACCCGTCCCTGATCGCTGCCGCCGGGCCGCCGTTATACTTGTTCCAGTTACATTCGACGATGTCCGGCAAGCCGGCTTTATCGGCGTTCACCAGCATCAGCGTGAACTCGGGGCTGTTGACGTCTGCGCTCTCGCAGCCAAACGGCTCCAGCGTCACGCCCGTCTTCTCCCGCAGCTGATTGAAATTGGCGTAGGTCAGATCCGGATTGAACATGTCCACATAAGTGCCCCACTGGTACACATTGTTTCTGTTTAACGTCAGGGTGATGGGCTCCATCGGATAGGAGAACTCTCCCCCATCGTCTTCTTCCTGCCCCCCCGTGTGATTTTCACTCGCAGCCGATTGTTCGCTTTTGGACTCCGAACCCTTTCCATCATCCTGTCCGCACCCGAACAGGGAGAGCGCCATGCTGCCCGCAAGCATAAGTGCCATCAGTTTTCTTTTCATATCCATCCTCCTTATTTTTCTTTTCGCTGTATCAAGCGAAGCCTGTGCCGCCGTCTGTATGATCCGTATGGATGTAAAGCCGCGCTCCCTTTGTCAAAGTCTGCTCGCGCTGACCAGGTGGTTCCAGTCGCGTCTGGCCGTATACTTTAGCTGCTGCTCCTCCAGTTCCTCAATCCGGGCCAGTTCTCCCCGGCTCCAGGCCTCAAGCCGCCTCCTGCAGTCCTCCACCCGCCGGATGAGACCGCCCAGCCGGATGTCCTGCACCTCGAAGCCGAACGCCTTGTTCTCCTTGTACCACTGCGTCCGGAAAGCCTCATAGAAGACCTCCAGCCTCTCCTCCAACTGCCCGTATTCGCCGGTCAGGGAGGCAACGGCTGCCCGGTCTTTCGCCAGATAGGCCTGTCTGGTCCTCTGCCCTAAGTTGGCTTTCACTGCAAGGACGCTGCACAGCGCTTTCTGGGTGGCGAAGAGGTATCCCCACTCGGGATCCTCCGCCATCTCCGAGAGCGCCTCGGCGCATGCCGCGTACTCTGTCCCTTCCGCGCCCGTCAGGTTGCAGTCCGCCATGCCGGTGAAGCAGTCATTATAAAGCAGATATTTCTCCGGATGCACCACGTCTTTGAAATGAGCGTTGGGCGTCCCGGGCAGATCCAGGTACATGAACTTCTCAAAGGGAATTCCGAACTTCTCTTCGAACTGCGCCGCAATGACTCCATCATCGGTCTCCCCTGCTGCCACTCTGGCCGCGTAGAAGAGGGACGGAAGGACGGCAAAGGAAGAGCATTCTCCGCCATTGTCCCCCCACATGGTCATGATCACGTCCCGCACCCCGTTGTTCCTGCAGCCCTCCACTGCCGGTTTGGCTGCGGCAATGCTGTAGCCGTTATAGGGCGCAAATCCGGCCCATCTCTGCAGCCCGCCCGCGAACCAGGTGTTGTCGGCCATCCTGTTATGCGCGTCCAGCATGGCGGCGAAATGGCTCTCTTCCCGGATACAGTAGTCCCAATAGACCAGCTCCACATTGTCCGGGATCTCCTCCCGGATGCGTGTGTCCAGATTGGCGCCCGGATTGTAGTAGTTCCCTCCCGAGGCCAGGCGGAAAAACATGTCCGACCAGATGAGAAGAGTGAAGCCGTACTTCTTTCCAATCTCGCTGACCCGCTGCAGATGTTCTAACAGAATCTGAACGCGGTCGCTGTCCCCGTGCAGGTCGTAGTACTTCCCGCGCCCTATCATGTGCGCCTCGTCCATGCCGATATGCGCCACGCGGCTGGTAAAGCATTCCGCGAATGTAGCGAACATGGAATCGATAAACTCATAGACCGCCTCATCCCCGATCAGCAGGATGTCCTCCGTGTCCATATGATCCTCGAAAGCATCCCATCGGTTGATGGAGGAGAGATGAGCCAGAGTCTGGACGCAGGGGATCAGCTCCATCCCTTTCGAGAGTGCGTAAGCATCGATCTCCTTTAATTCTGCCTTTGAGTAGCGGCCCCGCATATAGCCGAAATATGGGTGTCCCTCCACCTCATAAGTATCCTCTGTGTAGAGCTGCAGACAGTTGCAGCCCATATCAGCCGTCAGGCTGATCCATTTCTTCAGGCTCTCCACATTGGGAACCGCGTTTCTGGAGCAGTCCAGCATGGTTCCGAAACGGCGAAAGCAGCCGGCATTTCCCATAAAAACCTCCATTCCGCCGCCATAAAGCCGGCGGCACAAATCCATATGTCCCTGATATCATACATTTCCCTGCGCATCTGCCAGGATTACCGCAGCGCCCAGAGGCTCAAGCTTAAGCGCGCCGCCCTCCGTGTGCAGGCCCGTAAAAAGATCTGTTCCCTCCGCGCAGGGCACGGTCTGCGCCTGTGCAGTCCAGTTCAGGTAGAAATCGTAGATGCCCTCTTCTCCCCGTCTCCGATGGTATTCCACGCCCTCTGGCAGCCGCTTCACGGGCACTCCCGCCTCCCCGAGCATCCGCTCGAACAGCGTCCCCATCTGCTCCGGCGACGTCCTGGCCGCCACATAATAGGCCTTGCCCTTTCCGCTGGCGCGGCAGGTGACGGCAGCGCCGCCCTGGTAGTAATCCTCCGCATACACACCCAGCGCCTGGGCATCTCCCACGCGCAGGATCTCCGCATAGTCATATACCTCCCATTCTTCCCCGTCCGAAAAGCGGATTCGGTTCCGATCCGACGGGTACAGCGTGTCCAGTTCCTCGCTTACCACGCCGAACAATTCGGAGAGGCCGTCCCCCGGGAAGCCGCCCATATAGCAGAGTTGGTTCTGATCCACATAGCCTGTCATGTAGGTCGCTAACAGCAGGCCGCCCTCCTCCACGAACCGTTTCAGATTGGCAGCTGTGCCGGGCCGCAGCATGTACATCATGGGTGCCACCGCCACCCGGTACCCGGACAGGGACGCCTCCGAGGAGACGATATCCATCTCCACGCCCCGCCGGAAAAATTC
The DNA here is from genome assembly GCA_949840885.1 of uncultured Acetatifactor sp. Lineage (GTDB taxonomy): Bacteria > Bacillota > Clostridia > Lachnospirales > Lachnospiraceae > Acetatifactor. Next base: position 54,916 of record CATKYJ010000015.1, on the reverse strand, counting down.
TTTCCAGAGCGCCATACAGGTCTCCACATAGTTCTTCGTATGTCTGCTCCCCAGCTGCCCCGTCTGAAGGGACCATCGGTTGTCCCAGTCCACGAGCAGGGCAGCTTTCGCCTCCGGCACAGTCCCCGCCGCCTCCCGGATGCGGCCCAGCATCTCGCCTACGCCGCTCACCTCCCGGAACACCCGCGTGTCGCCCGTGCCCAGATGATCTACTACAGCGCCGTGATGCTGCTCGCAACCTCCCCGGTTCTTGCGCCACTGGAAATACATTACCGAGTCGGAGCCGCAGGCAATGGCCTGCAGGCTGGCCAGCTGGTGGATACCCGGTCGCTTCTGTTTATTATAATCCATCCCATGCACCACACTGGGCGTGCACTCCATCAGCAGGTAGGGGATCCCCGGCTTCAGGGAGCGGATCAGCCCATGGTGAAACGCCGTCCCCGCCATGGTGTCGTAAAGGGCCTCTCTGTCATTGTGAAAAGACGGATAGCTGTCCCAGGAGACCAAGGACAGCTCTCTCGCCACTTCCCTGTAGTCAAGCTTCTGGGAAAAGGCCATGAAATTCGTTGTAACCGGAATCTGTGGCGCCGCTTCCCGCAGTGCCCGGATCTCCGTCTTCAGGAAGTCCGTCAGGTTCCATGTGGAGAAACGCTTCCATTCCACCACCAGCCCCGGAATGCTGTTCTCGCCGTTGGAATAGGGTGGATCCACCTGGGAGAAATCATTGTAGCAATGCCCCCAGAAAGGCGTCCACCATGCCCGGTTCAGTTTCTCTATGTCATTGTCAAACCTCCTCCGCAGATGCCCGCGGAACCGCTCCGCGCACAGAGGGCAGAAACACTCGCCTCCCACCTCATTGGAAACATGCCAGAGCAGCAGGCCCGGGTGGGATCCGAAGCGTTCGGCCAGCTTCCGGTCTACGCTCTGCACTTTCTCCCGGTATTTGGGAGAGGAGAAGCAGAAATTGCCTCGTTCCCCGTGCCTGCGGCGCGTGCCGTCCGCCCCTGTCACCATGACCTCCGGCCAGGCCCTGTCCAGCCATGCGGGCTTCGCAGCCGACGGCGTTGCCAGAATCGTGTAGATCCCCTCCGCATACAGGCGGTCCATGACTTCCTCCAGCCATCCAAAGCGGAATTCCCCCTCGGACGGCTCATAGGAAGCCCAGGAAAAGACGCCCAATGTCGCACAGTTGACACCAGCCAGCTTCATCAGCCGCACATCCTCCTCAAGGACGTCGCGCCGATCCAGCCACTGCTCCGGATTGTAATCCCCGCCGTGCAGGAATCCGCCTACCTGCGGGAATAGGATTTTTTTCTCCATATGCCCTCCTTTGGGGGAGCCCCCGGACAACTCCGGCGGCTTCCCGTCTCCGAGCCGCCGCGCTGCAGGCTGCGGTCAATGGTACTTCGGCAGATAATCCCCGTGTGCCTCGATCATCTCGTCCACCATCTTGACGATGGTATCAATGTCCAGTTCGCTGCCGGTATGGGGATCCAGCATGGCCGCCTGGTAGATGTGATCTTTTTTCTTTGTTCGGGCCGCCTCGATGGTGAGCAGCTGCGTGTTGATGTTGGTCATGTTCATGGCTGCGCACTGTATGGGCAGCGGGCCCACATAGCAGGGATGGACACCCGACCCGTCTACCAGGCAGGGCACCTCCACGCAGGCTTCCTCAGGCAGGTTGGAGATCAGCCGCCCGGTATTGAGGACATTGCCTCCGATCCGGTAGGGCACGTCGGTGACACAGGCCTCCATGATGTGGGAGGAGTACTCCTTGGAGCGCTCATGCTTCTTTACGCCTTTCTCCAGCATCTCCTTATACTCTTTCTTCCAGCCCTCGATCTGCTCCACGCAGCGCCTGGGGTACTCGTCCAGCGGGATATTGAAGCGCTTCACCAGGTCGGGATAACGATCCTTGATGTAGAACATATTATACTCGGCATTGTGCTCGCTGGATTCCGTACAGAAGTACCCGAATCTCCGGATGTAGTCCAGGCGCACCTTGTCGTCACATTCCGGATCCTCCATCTTGGCGGCGACGCGGGCCTTGATCTCCGGATACAGATCCACGCCGTCCTTGTCCCGGATCTCCAGAAGCCATGCCATATGGTTGATGCCGGCGATGAAGTCCCTGCGCCCCTCCAGCTTATCATGCATGTCCAGGACTTTCAGGATGTTCCTGGAGCAGCTCTGCACGCTGTGGCAGAGCCCAACGGTGCGCACGCCGGTATAGCGCTGGATGTAGCCGGTCAGCATGGCCATGGGGTTGACATGGTTTAAAAAGAGCGCGTCAGGACAGACCTCCTCCATGTCTCTGGCAAAGCCCTCCATCACCGGGATGGTGCGCAGGGCGCGCATGATGCCGCCGATGCCCAGGGTGTCCCCGATGGTCTGGCGCAGACCGTATTTCTTCGGAATCTCGAAGTCGATGATGGTGCAGGGATCATACCCTCCCACTTGGATGGCGTTGACCACGAAATCCGCACCCCGCAGGGCTTCCCTGCGGTTCTCCACGCCCAGATAGCACTCAATGCTGCCGTAGCCTCCCGCTGTCTGGCGGATGGCTTCGAGGATGACCCGGCTCTCCTCCAGCCGCTCCCCGTTGATATCATAGAGCGCAAAGACGCTGTCCCGCAGCACCTCGCTGCACATGCAGTCGCCGATGACGTTGCGCGCGAAAATAGTGCTCCCCGCACCCATGAAAGTGATTTTCATACCATATCCTCCTTAATAATCTCCTTTATTGGATCCTGTCAGCCTTTCAGCGACCCGATCATCAGGCCGCCCCGCAAATGCTTTTGCAGGAACGGATACAGGATCAGGGGCGGAAGGCTGCCGAAGATCACCAGCGCCGCTTTCAGGACCTCCAATGTGTACTCGTCTATCCCCATCGCCAGGGTTTGTCCCGACCCCATCACATCCGCGCCCTCCGAGGATATCAGGTTCCTGAGCACTAGCTGCAGGGGATAGAGGTCCTTGCTGGTGAGATAGATCTTTGCGTTGAACCAGCCGTTCCATACGTCCGTCACGGTATACAGCAATATGACCATCAGCGCCGGCTTTGCCAGCGGGATGAGAACCCTAAACAGAACGGTCAGATGCCCCCCGCCGTCCATCCTGGTGGCCTCCTCCATCTCCTCCGGGATGGAGCGGAAATAGGCGTTCATCAGAATCATGTTGCCCATGGATACTAAGCCCGGGGCGATCAGGGACCAGCGATTGTTGTAGAGTCCCAAGTTCCTTATCAGCAGCCAGTTCGAAATCAGGGTTCCGCCGAAATACTGGGTAATCAGGATGATGATCACCACCACTTTCCTCCATTTGACCTTGCTGCCGCTGCGGGACAGGAAATATGCTCCCACTCCTGTTATGGTCATCTGTCCCAGTATGGCCCAGAACATGATGTATATAGTGTTCCAGAGTCCCCTCATCAGACCCTCCACCTTGAACAGCAGCCGATAGCCTATCAGGCTGAATCCGGCGGGATGCCATATCAGGCCGTACTGCATCGCCAGCTGCTTTGGATCGCTCAAAGAGATGAACACCTCGTAAAGCATCGGGTAGAGCATGATTACTATCAGGAAGATCGACAGGATCGCCAGGAACAGGTCCACAATGATCGTCTTCGGATTTTTCTTAAATTTATGCATGTCTCTCCCTCCTCTCTTAAAACAGGCTGATATCGTTCACCTTCCGGCAGATCGAATTGGCGATCAGGGTGAGGATAAAGGCGATCACAGCGTTCAAAAGGTCAATTGCGGCAGAGTAGCTGAAACTCATATCGATGAGACCTTTCCGGTAAAGGTAGGTGGAGATCACGTCCGCCTTGGAGTATATGGTCTCGTTGTACAGCAACAGAATCTTCTCCGATCCCACGTTCAAAAGCCCGCCCACTGACATGATCAGCTGTAATGTAAACACGGGCTTGATGCTGGGCAGCATGATATACCAGATCTTCTGGAGCCGCCCCGCTCCATCGATAGCTGCCGCATCATAGACCTCCGGATCCACCCCGCCGATGGCGGCGATGTAAATCAGGGAGCCCCAGCCCACAGCCGCCCAGATGTTGCTGCCTATGAAGATAGGCGCGAATGCCTCTGGGATCTGCAGCAGCGGTTTGCCCAGATGGATCCCCAAAGAATTCAGGATCGTATTGAACAGTCCGTCAGAAGCGCAGAAAGTTCTGATGATGCCACAGACTACTACCGTGCTCACGAAATGCGGAAAGATAGAAATGGTCTGCACCGTGTTCTTCAGCTTTTTGAACGGTATCTCGTGCAGCAGGATGGCAAACAGGATCGGGAACGGCAGCCCGAAGATAAAACCGAAGACACTCAGCCGGAGCGTGTTCTGCAGCAGACGGTCAAAGATCGGCTCATTGAAAAATTTGATAAAGTGCTTAAAGCCGACCCATGGGCTGCCCCAGATCCCCAGGTTGGGCCTGAAGTCCTTAAAGGCGATAATGGTACCGTACATAGGCACATATTTAAAGATAATGACATGGAGCAGAATCGGAAGGAACAGCAGATAGAGCGTCCAGTTCCTTTGCATGTCCTTTTTAAACGTAAGCGTTGTACGGTATTGGCTTGATACGCCTTTCGGTTTTCTGTGCAATGCTATTTTCATACTGCCCCCTATTCTCATGAATCTTTCATGCGGCGTGCCCCTCCCCCCGGGGGGAGGGGCACGTGCGCCTGAAATTCATTTTCAATCCTTTTTCGACTTCTTCTTACGGTATGCCAGGACGCCTCCCGCTCCGCATGCCACTACTACTACCACACCAATGACAATGGGCAGAACGTTCGTGCCGCTGTCTGTCTTGGTCTCCGGCTCTGTCTCAGTCGGCGTCGAATCCGCAGGGGTGCTCTCTTTCGACTCAGGCTCAGGAGTAGCCGTCTCTTTCGGCTCAGGCTCAGGAGTGGCCGTCTCTTCCGGCTCGGGCTCCGCTGTCTGGACTTCCACTTTCACCAGCTTCAACTCCGGATCTTCGTAGGCTACGCCCATGCCCTCTACGCCGGAAGCCGTCTTTATCGCCTCCACAGCCGCCTCGTCCCACATATCGTTGTCCTCAAAAAGAGTCACCGGCGCCTCGCCAAAGGCCTGGGGAGCGTTGCTGCTCGGATCCTTACCGCCGTTAGCCTTGTTCTCCGCCCCGCAGTAGTTGGAGTATGCGTTGATATAGTCACCCTCATTCTCCACAGCTTTCTGGACATCCTCCATGGCGTTGTTGCTCACCGTGAAGCCGCAGGAGCCTATGTCGAGCTGAATCCCGGAGCCCTGCGACCAGCTGATGTAGTTTCCGGTTATCACTGTGTCTGCTGTCTTACCCATGCAGTAGATTCCGTTGGCATTCCAGGTGGTCTCATAGTGCATATTCATGATTCGGTTATGAGCAACGCGGTTCTCCACTGTCAGGACGTCCTCTGTCAGGAACCTATCCTTCCATGTCTTGTCTCTCTCCCGCATTATGGTGCGCTGCTCCTGGGCTTCCTGGACGTCGACATCCGAAAGATCATCATAGAATGCCCAGCTTGTCCCCTGCCAGCTTCCGATGCGGATTCCTATCCTCGAACACCCATCGATGGTGTTGTACTCTACCATTGTCCTGGCCGCATAGCCGACCTGGATAGCTGCTGAAGCCTGGTGTATGGCGCCTATGCTCCTCAGGTAGTTGCCTTTGATTACATTGTTCTCCGTCAGGGTCTGGGGCGTAGGGTTCTCGGACTTGGCGCGCATGCCGCCGACTATGATCCCGCAGGCTCCCACATCATATACATCGTTGTCCGTGATAGACGAATTCTTTACTGCGTCCTCCAGATAAACGGCGTTGCCGCCTATGTTGCGGAACTTGTTTCCCGTGATCTCCACATTGTCCAGAGACTCTCCATAAATGGCATTCATGCCGTCCATCTCTATCGTCTCCAGCGGGTAGGTCTCGGGGCTGCTGCCGTTCAGGTATGTTCCCTGTCTGGGACATACGGTTCCCTCGGGCTCGTTGCCCTGAAGCCATGTCGTCTCCGCGAAAGTCAGCCCGCTGATCCGGAAGTTCTTCACTCCCCGCAGTTCGAACAGGCTCTCCATCCGGCCCAGTCTGGCATCTGCGGCGGACATGTCCTCGTTGTCACGAGGCTTGTAGTACACTGTGTCCTCTCCCTTGTCCAGGTACCACTCACCGGGCTGGTCGATCAGCTCGTAGTCGTTCTGAATGAAGAGCACATATTTCTCTCTTATGTCTTCCTCATCGCCGGTCTCGCCTCTGGCCAGGGAGCGATAGGCATTCATTGCTTTCTCTTCTATAAAGAGTCTGTGGAGTTCTTCGCTGGTCTCCACGGACTCCAGCGGAAGCACGCTCCACCACCTTGTGGCGCGGACTGCGAGTTCCAGATCCTCGGGGTTCTTGAATGTATCCGGCAGCCCCTCCTTTTTCAGCGTCACGCTGTTGAAGAACGCCGAGTTGTCCGCCACCGATACCTTGTCGCAACGGGAGAACAGCGCCCTCTCCCCATTCACGTACAGTTCGCGGCTGATCACGCCCTGTGCCGGGGCTGACCAGATGTTCTTCTCCGCGTCGTACTGGGTCCAGCCTGTGATCTTCGTGCCGCCGGAGATCACTGCTTCCTCGCCCTCATAAGAGGTCCAGGTCTGGCCGCTGTCGTTGCTGTCAAAGGCCATCGGCTCCTCCAGCACGTACTCGCCGCCCCGCAGACATACCGTCACATTGCTGCCCTGTGCCCGTGCCAGTTCCTGCGCTTTTTTCAGGGTCTGCACCGGCGCTTCTTCGGTTCCCGCATTGGTGTCGGCGCCGTTCTGCACATCCACGTATACTGCGGCTCCCCCGGCCGCCGCAGTGGCCTGAGCAGTCATCGGCACGCCTAGGCTTGCGCCCATTGCAGAGAGGAGCAGAGCTCCTGCCGCCATCATTGAGATGAGTCTTCGTTTCATGTCACTTTCTCCTTTCTTGTTTCTTGTTTCCTGTTTCCTGTTTCCTGTTTCCTAACTTTTGTTTCTTTTCCGAGCTAATTAGTCAACTCTATTTTATTATAATTCAATTAACGTAAATGTCAAGTAGGATTTTGTAATTTTATAAGCTTTTTTGCCTAATTTTTACCGTAGAAAATCTATTTTCAATACAAATACTGCGGGAATTCCTTTGGTAAATACAAAGCCCCGGCAAAGACGACGGCCTTTCCTTACTGCTCCTGCCTGAGGCGGCCATTTTCCCTGTAGAGGTAGACACCCTCTGCCGCCCCGAACTTCTTGCCCCTGCGGATCCAGTCCGCATAGGTGCGCCGCAGCGAGGTATCCTGTGGCAGCGCGTCCACATCGCCCTTGTACTCCATGGCGAACAGCCTCCAGGCCTCGGAATAATCCTCAGATTCCCAGGACTTCACTATTCCGAACCGGCTGATGAAGTCATACAGGTTCGAGTCCGGCGAGAGCACCTTGAGATTGTCGGGATAGAGCAGCCAGGAGTTGCAGACAAAGATGGGAGGATCGATGCTGTAGCGCTCCCTGAAAAAGTCCGCCGCCAGGGCAAAGGAACGGTCCATGCTCTCCTTGTCCAGCTTCTCCCCGGTGCGGGGGAGATGGGTATTGATCACGGGAACGCCGGGGACTAAGGTCACGCCGTCCCTCTCATAAGGATGCCCCAGGGCGCTGGCCTCAAACTGCAGCTTCAGGAAGCCAAAGCGATCCATCTTGAAAAATCTTGCCTGCCAGTCGGCCACGAACGTCCCCCATATCCCGTACACGTCCCGGCATTCCAGCATCTTCCATTTCAGGTCGTTCATGGTAGTGTGCCATATCTGCTCATCAATGCCGGCTCCGCGGTAGCATTCCAGAAGATGCCGGGACATGAGAATCTGAAGCAGCAGATGGCTCGTATACTTGTGCACCCCCGCCTTTTCGGCTATGGCAGCCATTTCATCCAGAAAAGGCCGGTGCTCCTGACGCATGTCCGCCTCATAGCGCTGTAGAATCCCCGCAAGCGCGTCCTGCCTCCCTCCGTCAGCGACAATCCTGTCGAAGGCCCCCAGCAAAAAAACCTCGGCCTCCTCCGGATAAGAATATTTCTCCATGAACCCCTTCAGATACTCTCTCATGGCAATCCTCCTTGCTTTTCGCGGCGACATGCCCTGCCGCAAAGTATCATTAACGTTAAGTCTTGTCTCTATAATATTACATGCCTGAGCAATAGTCAATACTCTTTCTTTGTTTTTGTCAATTTTCTTTATTTTCTATTTCAAGGTGTCGCCATTCCTTTTTTGTCATTATTTGACGGAGCCACGGTCACTTCTTCCGCTTTCTGGCAAAGACCACAGCTGCGGCGGCCACGCCTGCCAGCACCGGCAGGAGAATCCATGCGGCGGCTCCTCCTGTCCCGCCCCGCGCCTCTTTGTCCGCGGGCTCCCCGGGCTGCGTCCCTGCGGGCTCTGCGTCCCCGGACGCTTTCGACTCCTCAGGCTGTACGGCTTCCCCATCCTGCGTTGTCTCCCCCGGCTCTGTGCCCTCCGGCTCTGCGGATTCCGGTTCTGTGCCCTCCGGTTCTGCTGCGGATTCCCCGTCCTGCGCACCTGCAGGCTCCGTGCCCTGCGCCTCTTTGTCCTCTCCGCTCTCCTCCGGCACGGCGCTTCCCCTGGCCCCGGCCTCGGCGCGGACGGCGGCTACTGCGGCCTCGTCCCACAGGTCGTTTTCCTCGAATATGTAGTCCTCTATCCCCTCGATGTCCTTGTATCTGTCGTGGGCGGGCCATACCCAGGGATCGTCTTCTCCTTTTGAAGCGGCGACGGACTCCGCGCAGTAGTTTTTGCTGATATAGTTGTGGCTCTTCGGAAAGCTGAAATTCCGTCGGGCATCCCTGAGGACGTTTCCGGTGATGGTGAAACCGTAGGAGCCCTCATCCAGGTAGATACCCTTGCCGTCGGATATCCGTTCGATATAGTTGCCCGCGATGACGGAATCGTCCTGTCTGCCCAGCGTATATATGGCTCCGCCGTCATCAAAGACGCTGTTCATCCCGTCCTCCAGGCGGTTGTTCGTGATACTGTTCCCGCCCAGCACGAACTCATCGTGCCCGAACTCCTGTACCCCCCAGCCCCAGCCCATACTGATGCCCGTGTACGGAAAGCCTATCACCGTATTGTGATCTATGCTGGTTCTTGCGGTGAATCCCACCTGGATCGCGCTGCCGTTCTTGTTCACCCTGCACACGTCCCTGATATAGTTGTCCGACACCGTGTTGTTCTCCGTCAGCGCTTTCAGGCCCTCCTCGCTCTCCTGAGGGTAATGGTCAATACCTCCATAGAAGTCAAAGCCGCCCAGCACCACCGCTCCGCACCCCAGCTCCCTGAAAGAATTGTTCTCGATGGCGGAGTTCTTGGTTGCCCTCCCCAGGTGCACCCCGCCGTTCCCCAGGCACCGGAATCTGTTTCCGCTGAACCGGACATTGCCCACATACTGGCCGTATATGCTGTTGGAGGTGGGCGGTATCCATTTGTCTATCCTGCTGCCGTAGTAGAGGGTGCTTGCCAGGGGGGAAGGCACGTACCCGCTCTCGTCCTCCTTGTAATCGGCATAGGAGAGCACGGCTGACTGTACAGGATGCAGCCCGTACTCCGTAAGCGGCAGGAGCCATGTGGTATGGCCAAACGCCAGCCCCTCAAACGTGATGTTCTCCACCGGGCCATCCGCCGTCCCCAGGAGCATAAAGAGATTTTCCAGCCGGCCCAGCAGCGCATCGGCGCTGTTCATGTCCTGCCCCTCTTTGGGCATGTAGTAGACGCGGTCCTCTTCCGTGTTCAGGTACCACTCCCCCGGCTCGTCCAGCAGTTCATAGGCGTTCTCAAGGTATTTGACGTTTTTGTTCTCAGGCATGCCGACGAACGAGACCTCCGTGCACTTTAGCGTCGGGTACCCTTTTGTCTCTTCCACCCCTTCGACGTGGGCTATGGCCCATCGGAACCCGTTCTGCCGATAGAGCACGTCCATGTCCTCGGGCCTTGCGAAGCTCTCCGGCAGACTGCCTTTCTTCACCATGACCAGCTTGAAAGCGCTGTCCACGTTGACCACCTCCAGCTCCGTCCGGGCGCGCACGGCGGTCTCCCCGTCCACGAAGAAATCGCGGGTAACCACGCCCTGGGCCGGGGCCGACCAGATATTCTTCTCCGCATCGTGCAGCGTCCAGTCCGTGATCTGAACCCCGCCGGAAACTTCCGCCTCCTCCCCCTCATAAGAGGTCCACACCACGCTGAATCCGTTCCGGCCGCTGTCCTCGGGGCCGAATTCCAGAGTCTCCTCCAGTGTGTGCCGGCCGCCCCGCAGACAGACTGTCACGTCCCCGTCCATGTCCTGCACCAGACCCCTTACCAGTTCCTGTGCCCTCTTCAGGGTCTGCACAGGCGCTTCCAGCGTCCCGTCATTGGAGTCAAGGCCGTCCTGCGCATCCACGTATATCGTGGTTCCGCCTCCTGCTGTCACTCCGGAAGCGGCAGCCTGCGCTGTAAGCCCGGCTGCCCCGCCCGGACAAAATGCCGCGGACAGCGCAAGCAGCCCCGCGAGCAGCCCCGCGGCAGACCTTATCCGTCTCCCAGCGGTTTCCCCTCTCCTTTGTCCACTTCTTCCTGCTTCCATAATGCCTCTTTCTCCTTTCACGAGACGCCTCCAGGCACCGAAATCATCCTCCGATTCCCGGAGCTTCGCCATTTTCTCAATTTCCTTTATTTTCTATCTCAAGGTCTTCGAATTCAGCCCGGCCCGTTTTATTGCTCACGCTGTTCGCGTAGACGAAGAGGCCCACATCCTGCTCTTCTTCGGCGGCATCCACCTGCCAGACGCCCCAGACTGTCCAGTTTTCGCGATCTCTGCCCACAAAAGCCTGGAACTGTTTTCCGGTCTTTTCGATTCTTATCCAGTCTCCGGGATCCATGCTGCCGTACTCTATGGCCTCCGTGCGCCCGTCCCCATCGCAGTCCGCCCGCCACAGCCCCATGGAACCGTATTTGGGCGAGCAGGTTAAAAGCGCCGTTCCTTTCGCCTGTCTGGCATGGCTCATGTCATTGCAGACGATCAGGCCCGCGAAAGCATACTGGCCGCTGGCCTCCTGGGATACCAGCTTCACAGTGGCCGTGAAGTCCCCTCTCACCCTTTTATAGAGGGCAGCATATTCCATCAGATTCTCCTTTTCAAAGTCGCCGACTGAGGTATACTGTCTCCCGCCTCCCGTAATGGTGATGCGGTTCCCCTCCGCCTGGTACCTGGAAAAAGTATTGGCGGCAAGGCGGTAGTCCCACTTCGTTATGCCAGGCAGCAGCCAGGGGCCCTCCCCTGTCCCACCGTCCGTCTTCAGGACAAGTTCCCCCTCCCGGCCTGGATCCAGCCGGAAAGTTCCTTCTTCGAGGGCTTCCCCGCTGCACCGAAGTTCCTGTGCCTTTTCCCCGGGGGCTCCTCCCGTATTGCGGGCGCGGAGTTTAAATTCCAGCCTTTTTCCTTCTCCCGCCACTTCAATCCGGGGGCTTATGCGGATATCCGCGCCGGAGAAAAGCACCTCCGTCCGGAATGTCCGTCCCCCTGCGTCCACCGAATACACGCCGGGCAGATAGAGCGGTCCCGCGGAAAAAGGAATCGTCCGAACCTCATCCCTGCGCAGCCATGCGCGGACCCAGGACAGAGCCGCCCCGTCCACGGTGATAGCCAACCACCAAAAGCCGGTCTCCCCCTCGTTGCGGACTCTCAGCGTCCCCTCAATGGACTCCCCGGGCATGACGGATTCAGGCCCCTCAAGGGATTCTATCTGAAAGCGCGCGGTTCGCGGAAGCACAACGCCGTTCGGCACGTCCGCGGCAATGTCCAGCGGCTCCAACCTGCCCGCCCCGTCATCGTGGAAGAGGACGTTCTCCGTGTCGGCTCCTTTCAGGGCCAGCAGGGTGCCGTCCCCACTGATTCCTCCTGCCCTGACACGGCGGCAGTCCTCCAGAACCAGAATCGCCCTGCGGGGCCCTGACCCGGCAGTCCCCTCCACAGTAAGGCCCTCCACGGAAAGCCCGTCCACATGAGCCGCCTCCAGCAGATAGTCCATAGCTTCTGTCCTGTCAAAAAAGATATCCCGCAGGCTCACGCGTCCAACGGGAGCCTCCTGTGTCCCCAGTATGCGGGAGAACCGCCTCATCCCCTGCGCGGTCACGTTCTGCATAGAAAGATTGCGGATGATGGGCCGGCTTACGTCAAGCTCGGTGATATCCATCAGGCCATCGCAGTTTCGAACCACCAGATTGGATAGCCGCACGTTCTCGATCACCCGCTCCGTCTCTTCCATGTCGGGCCGCACAAGCTGGATGCAGAAAGCGGCGCCCGTCCCGGAAAAAACGCAGTCATGGACAATGATATTGCGGAAAACGCCCGCAGTCCCGGTACCGATCTTCACTGCCGGATGGCCGTGGGTATCCTCCACCACCGTATTGGCCACGATGATGTTCTCCGACAGATACCCGCAGTCCGGCCTTGTCTCATAGAGGTAGCCGGGGCTTTCGTTTTTGATGCAGATAGGATCGTCCCCGGTTCCCCTGATATAGACGCCGTCGATGAGGACGTTCTGGCAGCACACGGGATTGATGCCGTCCTTGCAGCTGTCCAGAATCTTCAGATGCAGCGCTTTTACGTCTCTGCAGCCGTAAAAGGCCAGCGTCCAGTTCGGCGCTTTCACAATCTCGATGCCCTCCACCAGGACATCTGCGGACTGCTCGAACAGGATCGTAATGCCCTCCCAGGAATTGTCCGCATCATCGATGCTTCCCAGCCGGCCGTCGATGACGCCCGCCCCCCGCAGCGCGGCCCGCTCCACCCGGTTTCCATGGAGGAAAATCCGCTCACAATTGCTTCCCAGGGTGCGGACATAGCACTCCGGTCCCGGCTTGGGGTACCCCTCAGGCCCCGGGCTGATCAGCAGCCTGGAGTTCGCCTCCAGATAAAGGGTCACATAGCTGCGCAGTTCAAGGGCGGCGCAGAAATAGATGCCGGACGGAACGTACACGGTACCGCCTCCCGCCAGGCCGCAGGCGTCGATTGCGCTCTGGATCGCCCGCGTGTCGTCCGCATCGCCATCGCCCGCGGCGCCGAAGTTCCGCACGGAATAAACAGTTCCCGCAGCTTCATTCATGACTTCCATATATTTTGCCTCCTTTTCTCTCCTACGGTGACCGCCTCTCACCCCTGGGCCCCGAAAGGATTTCTAAGGTTCACTGTGTCAGCCAGGCGCAGCCGCAGACGCTGCACCAGCTCCTCCGCCCGCTCCAGCGTCTGCGGCTGCCAGACATTTACAGGTTCGTGGGCATCCGCCCCGAAAACGGCGGTGCAACCCTCTTCCCCGGCGATTTTCCAGAATCGCTCCGCGGGATAATATCCGTTTTTCCGCAGACCGTTAAAATTGATCTCCAGCGGGATTCCCAGATCGCTGGCGCATCTGCAAAGGCGCCGGACAGGCGCGTCGTACAGGGCCGGATCCCCCCGGTACCTGAAAGCATCGGGATGGGCCACATACGTGAACCGTCCGGTCCGCATGGCCTCTATGACGATTTCGCAATACCGCTCCAGAAGCCCGGGATCCGCTTCCTCCTCCTCGGTCCGGTAGCCGTGCCTGTCCTCCAGGCTGTGCTGGGCCAGCAGAAAATATTCCACCGGATAGTCCTGCAGAAACTGCATGAGTCCCTCAAAGTGATCCTCGTAATACTCCACCTCCAGCCCCAAGCGGATCTCGATGTCGTCCCTGTATTCGTCCCGCAGAGCCAGCACCGTGTTCACATAGCCCTCCATTTCCTCCAGGCTCATCCGGTCGCGCCAGGCAAATCCCTCAGGGTACGGATTCGGCGTATGATCGGAGAATCCGAGGATCTTCAGCCCGCCCTCGATGGCCCTCTCCACATATTCCCGCTCCGTGCCGCTGGCGTGGCGGCATCTGTATGTGTGCGTGTGATAATTCGCAATCATGGCAGCTCCCTTCTTGGAATCGGCACCTCTCTGTGGTATCTCAGACGCAGGCGGCCTCCCCCGGGAAATTCCACCGGAAGCCAAATGTAGGAGGATTTCAGGAAATTCCGGGTATTGTGGCGCTCCGCCATGTGGATGTGGAGAGCCTGTGTCCCCTCCACCCGAAAGACGTAGGAGGTCTGGGAATGGAACGTGGTATGATCCGCATCGCCCTCGCAAATGTCCCCCATGTCCTCCCAGGGACCCCAGATGCTGCGGGCCCGGAAATACCTGGCCTGATTAAAGGCCCACGATGTCAGGCCCGAGGTGATCATATAATAAAATCCCTCATGGCAAAATACGGCGGGCGCCTCTCTGTACCGCGCCGCATCCACCCGCATCTGCTCTTTTGTGAAATCCAGATAGTCCTCCGTGAGCTTGACGATGTACTGGCAGCGATCCTCCGCCAGGGTTCCGGTGCCCACATGCCTGTCGTATATAAAATAAGCGCTGCCGTCCGTATCCCTGAAAACCGTACAGTCCCGCACACAGCCGGAATCATTGATGGGACGTTTAGAGCCCTGCCACCTGTAATTCCCGTTTACAGTGTCGCACACGGCCAATCCGGCCTCCGCCGTTCCCCTCTCGGTTCCGTGATCTCCGGGATATCTCACATAATGGCACCAGAGCACATATTGCCCGGTCTTTTCATTATATATAATCTTCGGGCGCTCGAAGCGCATGGGGCCGTACAGGTCATCTGTCGGATCATCGGAGCATGCCAGAATCACGCCCTCGTATTTCCAGTTCTCCAGATCCTCAGAAGCGTACATGACCACTCCGGCCGTCGTTGCCTGGCCGCCTCTGCCTCCGGAGGCAAAGGGCAGCGGGCGGAAAGCCATGCCGTACCAGTGATACACGCCGTCCACGCAGATCATGCCGCCATCGCTGGCATTGATGATGTTGCCGTCCGTGTCCCGCCAGTCTGTAAAATCCTCTAATTCTCCGTGCCTCCAGCATGCGTAAGCTCCGCCGGAGACTTCCCGTTCCACCTGACATGGAACCATAACTGCACCTCCCTCTGATGCACAGATGTCATCTATTGGTCATACCAGTTCCATCCGCCGTATGATGTGATCCTGGTACTCCCTGTCCAGTTCCACAAAATACCCGCTCCAGCCCCAGACGCGCACAATGAGGTTGCGGTAATTCTCAGGATTCCTCTGTGCGTCCAGCATGGTGTCCCTGTTCACCGCGTTCAGCTGCAGCTGGTGGCCTCCCATGTCCATGAAAGACTTCACCAGCATGGCGACTTTCTCCACGCTCTGCTCGGTCCTAAACACCGTGTCGTGCAGTTCCAGCGTCAACGGCCCGCCATTCACCGTCCTCTTCAGGTCAGGCTTGGAAAAAGACTGTATGATGGAGACCGGTCCCTGGCACTTGGCGAACAGGCTGGGCGAAAAGTTCGCAGCCAGCCCCTCCCCCTTATACCTGCCGTCCGGCGTGGCCGCCACCTCCCTGCCATGCCAGACATAGTACATGGCGGAGCCGGTTCCCGGGCGGAAGCGCCCACCGCGGTCATTGCGCTTCCCTTCCAGGATATCCGCAAAGTCCCCCAGGAGCCGCACCGCGATATTGTCCACAAAGTCATCGTGATTGCCCATCTTCGGCGCTTCATTACGCAGACGGCGGCAAAGCTCCTCGTATCCGGCGAAGTCCTTTCCCAGCGCCCCGCACAGTTCTGCCGCGCTGACGGACTTCTCCTCATACACATATTTCTTCACAGCCGCCAGCGAGTCCGCCGCCGTGGAGACGCCCGTCCCGTGGATGCCGTAATTGTTGTACCTGCATCCCGCGGACACGTCCTCCCCTTTCTCACAGCAGCCGTCCATCATCAGGGACAGGAAAGGAGCCGGGAACAGGCAGACGTTCCTCACCCGGGCGCAGATCTTCTCCACCTGTCCGCACAGCTTCTCACGGACGATGCCGTAGAAGTCCTCAAAGCTTTCGCACTCCTCCAGCCGCTCCATGGCGTCCGCCACCGCCCCGGCGAAAGACACCGCCTCAATGTTAGGGATATCCATGCCCTTTCCGGGAATGATGAACTCCCAGCAGGCCGCTACCACATAATTGTAGGCGTCCGCTCTCTCGTATCCCAGATCCATCAGACCCGGAATCACCACATCATCGTTGGAATACTGGGGAAAGCCCAGCCCCTGCTTCGTCATCTCTGTCCCCAGCCTGTATACCTCAAGCGGCGTGTCTTTGTGCACACGCAGATTGATCTTGGGGTCTATGAGCCTAAGATTCAGCGCGGCTTTCAGGCACAGCTCGGAAAGGAGGTTGTAACCGTCGCTTCCGTCCTCCAGCAGACCGCCCAGCACCATACTCTGCCCATTGTCCCCCTGCTGCATGCCGGGATACAGGTCGCTGTCCCGGTTGAAAGTCAGAAAGAACTCTTCCAGCAGATCCAGCGCGCTGTCTTCGTCCAGGATCCCCCGCTCCATGTCCCCCGCCAGATATGGGTACATATACTGGTCAAATCTCCCGACGGTATTGTGGTAGTTCCCCCCGCACCACATGGTGAAATGCAGGATCCGGAACATCTGCAGCGCTTCCAGGAAGCTTTCCGGAGCCAGGGCCGGCACCCGCGCCAGCAGTGCGGCCAGCTCCGGGCTGCCCTGGGCCTGGGCCTGCTGTCTGTAGCGCTCTGCCAGATTCAGCACACTGTCGATGATCTCTGTCTGCAGCTTTAGGTAATGTGCCCTGCCCTCTTCTCCCTCCTCCAGGAAAGACTGCCTGCGCTCTTCCAGCTCCTTTCGCTTCGCGTCCAGTCCTGTGCCCATCAGCGCGGCATAGTCCACATTGATGTTGCAGACCTCTCCTCTCTCATGGATCCAGTGTTCCTTTTTCAGCTCCTCCAGCTCCTTTGGCAGAAAGAGCGCCGGGATTGTCCGCACGGTTCTGGTGTATGCGATCCTTTCGCCGGGGAAGAGCATCGGCCTCTCTTTCTCCAGCACATAGATCAGCCGCCTGGCGCTTCTGTCCTCCGCAGGCAGTCCCTCTGCCGCGAATTCCCTCGCAAGCAGATACTCGTCCTCCTCCGGCTGCCAGAATTTCCTCTGGCCTTTTTCCGCCGTGAAGAACTCTTTCATTTCTCTTATTTTTTCTCTCATATCCAACCTCTGACATTCCGTCTCCGCAGCCGGGCTGCGCCTTTTCGCCTGCCCATAAACGTATTATCGTTAATGTTTCAGAGGGACAGACAGCGCTTCCTCCGTTCCGGCTGTGGGACCTTTCATTCCACCACAATCTTCACGGTCTCGCTGCAGGTGCTGTCCCGGCCCACGAAAAGCAGGAACTCTCCCGGCTCCACCACTTCTCTCAGATCCAGCGTCATCAGCGAAAGCCTTTCCACGGGAACCGCCACCTGCACCGTCACGCTTGTGCCCGCAGGCACCAATGCCTTGGCAAAGCCGCACAGTTTCCGTTCCGGCGTGGGAAGCGAGCTGACCACGTCCTGAAAATATACCTGAACCACTTCAAAAGCGTCCCTGTCCGACCGGTTGGCCAGATCCACTTCCACCCGGATCGTCTCGTCCGCCCTGTAGCGATTCCGGGAAACGCGGATCCTGTCATAGGCCATGTCTGCATAGCTGAGCCCGTAGCCGAAAGGATAGAGCGGCCTGTTCTCCCCGTCCTTATAGCGTATCAGGTTCTCCCTCTCCCTGCCGCTGGACAGGATGGAGTGGTAATTGGGCGTCTGCCCTGTATAATAGGGGAATGTAATGGGCAGCCGTCCGCTGGGGCTGTGGGCTCCTGTCAGCACGTCCGCCACGGCGTGGCCGGCCTCTGTCCCCAGATGCCATGCCAGTACCAGGGCGTCCGATTTTTCCGCCAGCTCAGGACAGCTCATGGCCCTTCCGCACATCAGCACCGAAATGATCTTCTTTCCTGTCTTCTTCAGTTCCCGCAGATACTCTGTCTGCAGCCAGGGCAGATCCAGGCTCACCCTGCCCCTGTTCTCTCCTGACCAGGCCGCTTTTTCTCCGCACACATAGATGATCTCGTCGCAGGTCCGGGCCATTTCCAGTGCTTCGGCAAATCCGCTTTTGTCCCGGCTGTCGAAACAGTACTTTCCCGTGAATGGGCAGCCCTCGCTGTGCAGGATGCGCAGCCCCGCATCCTCAAGGCCTCTGCGGACGGTTATCACATCGGTGTCCGGCCAGTAGTTGGCCCACGCTCCCCCCATGTCCCCCACATTGTCGGACATGGGCCCCGTGAGAAAGTACTTTTTTGAGGCGGACAGGGGCAGGGTTCCTTTTTCGTTCTTCAGGAGGACAATGCTGTGCCTCCCCACATTCCGCGCCGCCTCCCGGATTCCGGGCATCGGGGAGTACGCCTCTTTGCCCTCCTCCGGAAAGTATGGGTGCTCGAACAGCCCCATGGCAAACTTTACGCCCAGTATACGGCGAACGGCCTCGTCCACTGCCTCCGCGAAGCGCGCATCCTCCTCATACAGCGCCCCGCAGTGCTCCTCGAACGCATGGGAGCACATATCCTGATCCACGCCGGCCAGCAGCGCCATGCCGGCGGCTTCCTTTCCGTCCGCCGCTACCCGGTGGTGGATCAGCTCCCTCACCGCATCGTAATCGGAGACGACGAAGCCGCGGAACCCGTATCGGTTCCGGAGCACCTCCGTCAGGTAATACCGGCTGCCCGTGACCGGCTCCCCGTTGAGCACGCTGAACGCGCTCATGGCTGTCATGGATCCCGCGTCCACCGCTGCATGATATGGCTTCATATAGTCCATGAACAGCGTCCTGGGGGACGTCTCACACTCCTCATAATCTCTCCCGCCCTGGGAGAGGCCGTAGCCGCAGTAATGTTTCAGACAGGCTGCCGTATAAGGATATCCAGTCTCTGGATTGACGACCTGCAGCCCCATCACCTTGGCCTGGGCGATGAGGGATCCCAGCAGCGGGTCCTCTCCGGCGCCCTCCGCCACCCTGCCCCACCTGGGATCTCTGCAAAGATCGATCATGGGCGTAAGGATCCAGTTGATCCCATCCTCATAAGCCTCCCTGGCAGCATAGTTCTCCGCCTCCCGGAGCATCTTTGGATCCCATGTGGAAGCGCTGCCTAAAGGGATAGGAAATACGGTCTTATGGCCATGGATCACGTCAAAGCCGAAGAGCAGGGGGATACCCAGCCTGGACTCTTCCACCGCGATCCGCTGGAAGTGATTGGCCGCCTTTCTGCCCCGCATCAGCAGGCTCCCCACCTGCCCTCCGCGCACTTTCCTTTCCTCCGCGTCCATGGAGGCGCGGTCTCCCAGATTGCAATCCGTTGCCCCTTCAGAGATATGATCCATATTCAGCTGTCCGACCTTTTCCGCCACTGTCATCTGTCCCAGTAGGCGCTCGATGCGCTCTGCATACGGTGCAGGGTCAAAGGGCTGCTTTATGATCAGGTTTTCCGTATTCATCATTTTCTCCTTCCTGACGGGATCAGCTGCCGCCTTGTCCCGCCCTTTCCCTCTGCCCCTGCGCTGCCGTTTTCCGGCGGCACAGGGGCGGAGATTCCCTTCTTCCATGTCTGCAGGTTGCAGGCGCGGCATATCCGGACTTTACCGCATATACCCCAGATAGTCCCTGCCCGCCTCGAACATCTCGTCCACCATCTGCCTGGTCTGCTCAATGGAGAGCACCGCGGAGGTCAGGGGATCGAACAAGACGGCGTGGAACACTTTCTCCCTGTCTCCCTCAATGCAGCCCTCCACCGCCAGCTCCTCACAGCGGGCGCTGATATTCACAAGCAAAGCCAGCTGGGCAGGCATCTTCCCTACGCGGAACGGACGGATTCCCTCCTTGGAGGCCAGCACCGGCACCTCTACGCAACAGCCTTCCGGCAGGTTGTCGATGATGCCGAAATTGCGCAGGTTGGCGTTGAATTGGAAAGGCTCGTGATCCCCGAATATGGCGTTGAAGATGCTGGCCGCGTATTCCTTGCCCCGCTCAAGGCTGATGTCGTCTTTCGCCAGCCACTCCTCAATGTCTTTCTTCCATTTGCCGTCCACCTCACGGGCGAAGTACTCATTCAGGATAAAGGCGTGCTCCCCCGGGTTCCACCCTGTGCCGTGGGTGCAGTACTTCTCGATCAGTTCCGGGCTCTTGCGGAACCAGGCGTTATATTCGGAATTGTGCGCGGAGGACTCGGTCACATAATAGCCCAGCGCCTTGAACATCTCGTTGCGCACCTGCTCCTGATTGTAGATCTCCGGCCGCTTCACCGCTTCCCGGATGAGCGGATAGGCGTCCTTGCCGTTCCACTTATACTCCAGATAAAAGGCCTGGTGGTTGATGCCCGCACAGGTATAGGTGATCTCGTCCATCGGCGCCCCGATCCAGTCCGCCAGCTTCGCCGCCGTGCTTTGCACGCTGTGGCACAGACCCGTGATATTGACTTTCGTCTCGGACTGGATGTAGCGGCAGAGCATGGCCATCGGATTGGTGTAATTGAGCACGATGGCATCCGGGCAGTATTTCTCCACATCACGGCAGATCTCCAGCATGGCCGGCGCTGTGCGCAGGAAACGGAAAATGCCTGACGGCCCCCGGGTGTCCCCCACGCAGATGTCCACGCCATACTTCATGGGGATCTCGATGTCCGTGCGGAACACCTCCGGCCCGCCCGACAAAATGGTAATCACGACGCCGTCCGCGCCCTCAAGTGCTTCCGCACGGTTCAATGTTGCTTTCACTGTCGCGGGATAGTTCCCCTTTTCGATGATCTTTATCACTGCCCGCTCGCTGTAGGCCAGGCGCTCTTCGTTGATGTCCATCAGCCGAATCTCCGCGTCGCGAAACGCCTCATAGGACAGGACGTCCTTAACCAGGCCGCGGGTAAATCCAAAACTCCCTGCACCGATAAATGCTATTTTCTTCATCTCATACCCTCCTATTTGTAACCGCGCCTTTTGCGCGGTCTGCATGCTCTCTAAGCTGCTGTACGGAACTTTTTCCACCTGTACGGTTGCAATCCAGTGGCTTGTCTGCATGCAAGTTATTGCATGCAGACGAGCCATTGGATTAGCAACCCACTTCCAAATGAGCAAAACGCGGCTGCGAATGCAGACGCAGGAGCGCGCATGCGCGAGTTTTGCGAATGTGGGAGTGGGTTGGATGCTCGAATGAGCATCCAACCGCACAGGTGGAACTTTTTCTATCCGCACCCGGGCTCCGGACATGCCCCAGGCGCCTCACAGGATCTGTGTCTCAATCCCGTATTCTTCAAAAACCGACCGGCATATCCGGATCCCCGCATCCTCATCGAAGCCCGGGCGGTATTCCATCCCGAGCATCCTGTACTTCGCACCCGCCGTCTGGTGGTAGGGCAGGAATTCCACGCGCTCCAGGGCCCCGGCCCCCGCCAGGAACGCCGCTGTGGCTTTGTAATTCTCCTCATCGTCATTGACGCCCGGAATCACCGGGATGCGGATGCTGAAAGGCTTCGTCCCCCCGCAGAGATACTCCGCATTCTTCAGGATCTTCTCATTGTCCGCGCCGGTATGCCGCCTGTGCCTCTCGCTGTCAAAGAGCTTGATATCCATGATCACATAGTCCAAAAGCCCCTCAATTTGCCGGAAAACGGAGGGCTCGCAATACCCTGAGGTCTCCACTGCCCTGTGCAGGCCGGGCAGCAGTTCCAGGACTTCGGCCAGAAAGCCCGCCTGCATGAGGGGCTCGCCGCCGGAGAACGTGACCCCGCCATAACGGCTGTAATAATCGGCATCCGCCAGGATGCGCTTTGCCAGTTCCCGGGAGGTAATCCTTTCGCCTGCGATCCTGCGCAGCCCCAGCGGACAGACAGGCACGCACTTCCCGCAGGCCACGCATGTCTCATGGTCGCATACCTCGCTGCACCGCCCGCAGTGCTCGCAGGCCGCATAACTCACCATCAGCTGCGGCTGCATACACAGGCCCTCCGGGTTATGGCACCAGCTGCACCGGAGCGGGCAGCCTTTCAGGAAAACCGTCTGCCGTATGCCCGGCCCGTCAAAAACTGCAAATTCTTTTCTGTCAAAAATAATCCCTGTCTCCACATTCCCTCCGGATTAACGTTAATGAAAATGCGTAAATAAAATCACGGATCCTCGCCACAGCTCCGGGGGGGGCTCAGGCGTCCCCCTAGAGCTGTGGCGGAGCCACCGTGCACCCTTGCGCCAGCGTGGTGTCTATCACCACTTGGCCCGCGCCGTCTTCCCCGCCGCGAATCTGCCGCAACAAGACATTTACGGCCTCCACCGACATCTTTCCTTTATGGGAGCTTATGGACGTCAGGTCAAAGGGAAAGCGCATCCGCGACTGGATATTGTCGAATCCCACCAGTGAACAGTCCTGCGGGACGCTCTTCCCGCGCCGAAGCAGACAGCTCCAGGCATTCCATGCCAGCATGTCGCTGAAAGCGAAAATCGCCGTGTAGTTCTCCCCGTCCCTGTCAAGCTGCGACAGGACATCCTCTATATCCTGAGAGGTGACCTCCACTTCCCGGATCAGTCCCTCCGGCACCTGGATCCCCGCCTCCTTATACGCCCTCCTGTACCCCTCCAGACGCTCCTTGGAGCTGGAGATATATGTAGGGGCATGGAGCAGCAGGATCCGCCTGTGCCCCGCGTCCAGAAGCGCCTTTGTCGCCAGATATCCGCCCAGTTCATCGTTGCACGCCACATAGCGATCAATGGGGTTGCGGCGTCCGATCAGGACAAAGGGAAGATTCAGAGTCCGCAAAAATTCCAGGTTCCTGTCCGATTTCTGGGTGGGACAGATGATGATGCCGTCCACGTTCTTCTGCAGCGCGGTCTTGATCGCCGCCGACTCCAGCGCCTCGTCCTCGTTGGTATTGAGCAGGAAAGAGGAGTAGCCGAAGCCCCTGGCGTGCATTTCGATCTCTTTCATCATAATCGAGAAATGGGGATTGGAGACGTCTCCCAGGATCACGGCGATTGTATTGGTGTATCCCAGCCGCAGGGAAGCCGCCAGCGCATTGTTCACATATCCCATCTCGCGGGCGATCTCCCGGATCTTCTTCTTGGTCGCCTCGCTGATGTCGTCTTTGTCGCGCAGGGCATGGGACACTGTGTTGGCGCTGTACCCTGTCCTCTTCGCGATATCCTTTATGGTAACTGACGGTTTCTTCGGTAGCATCTGAATCTGATCTCCTTTCCTGTCTGCTTTTGTATGAGTCTGCGGACGGCTTCATGCGCAATTTCGTTACTTTATAGTAGTGTCAGTATAGTATACTTTCAGGTGGCTGTCAAGCGGCAAATCAGCCTCTGGGCCTTTCTGCTTCCGTTTCTTTACGCATGGCATCACCATAGCGGCATTCTCATAATGGGTACAGTTTTCCATAATATTTACAGATGGAAAAAGCGAGCTGCGAATTCATCCGTCCGGCTTCTGATGAGCTGAAGCATCTCCAACGCCCCCTCATCGCCGCAGACGTATTCCTTCATCAGGCGGCCCTGCTCCCGGCAGAGCTCATCGTATCTGGGGAAGTAGCTTTCCAGCAGGTACCTGGCATATTTCACATAGCGGTAAGGGCCGTGCACCCGATACTCCTCATTCGGATATTTCTCCACCGCTACGCTGTAAAGGTCTTTGATGGCGCCGGTCAGCCCCTCAAAGGAATTGTCCCCGGAAAAGACCAGAGTACTGCTCCAGGTGAAATACTCCGGAGGCTCCGTGCCGTGGGAGTCGCTGGAGCCCACGATGGGAATCCGCCGCCCCATGGCCCGCTGGTCGTTGTAAAAGGCTGTCTGCATATTGTTCTCATGGACGCTCTGCCCGCCCAGGAGCTCAAAGGCATCGTAGACCTCATGCCCGAACAGGTAGTCCGTCACATCGTCCGGCATGTTGTAGGAATCGCAGATCCAGTGGGGATGCGCCAAAATGGACATACCTCCGGTCTTTTTGATCTGCCTGGCCACCCAGATCCGCTGGGCCAGCTGCAGGGCGTCCAGCCCCCCGGGATTGTCCAGTTCTTCCGCCATCCGGGCGATTTCCGCATCGCATTCCTCCCGGTGCTCCTCGTAAAATTCGTTCACGCTGGACGCGCCTCCGAAGTTAATCGCATGGATGTACATGGGGTACGGGACGTGCACCTCCTCCCCGGTAAACATTGCCAGGCCGAAAGGAATATCCTTACAATCCTCCAGGAGGATCCTGGAGGGGAACATCTTATGGTGATCCGTCAAGGCCATAAAGTCAAAGCCCTCTTTCCGGTAGTTGGCGGCCACAATCATGGGATCCTCCCTGCCGTCGGAATAAAAAGAGTGCACATGCAGATCACCCCGCCAGGCCCTCCTGCCGTACAGGTCGGGCAGGAGAGAAAAGAGCGAGAGGCGCGCCACCTCTTCGCCGTCGTTTCTCAGGTCAGTGATGACAATCTTGTATTCCTGCTCCCCCCGGAAAGTGTATTCAAATGCCAGCGAACCGTCATCGCAGGGGCTTGCCAGCACGCTGTCGCAGTTCTTGACGAATCCCGGCATCTCCTGCATGGGCAGGAAATAAATCCTGTACTCCGCAGTCTTGTTCCACTCAAAGACTTCCTGCTCTGGCGGGAAAGGGGACTTCTTCCACCGGTCCCTCCGGGCATCATGGACATGAATCTGATCATCGAACCTGGCATGTCTGCCCCTGGGGATGATTTGCACCCGCGCCTTTTCCCCGCTGGGCACTACCCCCGGACGAACCTCGTAATCCGCAATCTGTTTCTTCATAGCCGCTCCTCCTTGTAATGTCTGCCGACTGCGCTCTAAGAATAGTAAAATGCATATTTCTCCCTTGCATCCATCAATGCTTTCGCGTTTTTCAGGGGCACTCCGGGATACATGTCGTAAATCATCATCAGTCCCCCGGACATTCGAACCGTACCGCTCTCAAAACAGTCTCTGTCAAAATTACCCCTCATGGAATCATATCTCCTCTTTCTCCCTCCTCTTCCTGATGGACGCCCAGGCCACGGCTCCTGCTGCCAGCACTGGCAGGAGGACCCATACGGCGACAGGAACCTTGGCCCCATCCTCCTGAGGGGACGCATCCGCGTCTGCTTCAGGGTTCTTCGCCTCCCCGGAAGCTCCCTCTGCAGGCTCTTTCGTCTCCGTGGGCTGCTCCTCTCCTAAGGATTCGCTTCCCTCTGCCCCCGGCGCGCCTGACTGCGCATCCCCGGAGGGGACGTCTGCGGGCTCCTGCGCCCCCTCGTCCCCGGATGGCGCCTCCCCGGAGGGGACGCTTTCCTCCGCCTCCGCCAGCCTCGCCCCGGAAGCCGCCCGGATGGCCTCCACCGCGGCCTCGTCCCACAGGTCATTGTTCTCCAGTCGGTATACAGGATTGTCGCCAATCGGCGTGCGCATATCGGAATCCTCTTTCCTTGCATTGGATGTGTAATTGTCATAGATATAGTTGTAATCGCCCTTGTAAAGGAAGTTCCGCTCGCTGTCCCTGATAACATTGCCCGTCACCGTGATCCCCCGGGCCATATCGTCCAGGTAAATCCCGTTGGCGCCGCACTGCACCACATAATTGCCCATGATGCTTGTATTCTCAAACCATCTGACGATATAGATCCCCCCGCCGTCGAACAGAGTATGCATCGTATTCTCGATATAGTTGTAAGCAATGCTGTTGTCTGTGAAAATGGGCTGGTTGATCGTCCCATGGCCCATGCAGATCCCGTTGTAGGGGACATTGACGATGGTATTGTGCTCCACCCTTGTCCTCGCCACAGGCCCGGTGAAGATACCGTCGGCGGACTTGTAGGTCAGCCCCACGTCCCTGACAACGTTATCCTCTATGACATTGTTCTCCACCAGCTTCTTCAGGCCCTCCGGCGTCTCCTCCACCTTGCTTATGTTGCCCAGATAGATGCCTCCCCCGCCTATATCCTCCACGCGGTTGCGGACGATCTGTGTATTCTTCGTGCCGTCGGAATAATGCAGCGCGTTGTTCCCCAGATGCAAAAAGCGGACTCCGCTGACCTCCATATGGTCCAGATACTCCCCATATACCGCGCTCAGGCTCAGCGTCAGGTTATCGCCGCCGCTGGTGGCGTTCTTCACCACATTCTGGCCGAATCCCAGCAGGCCGTCAGGGTTGTCCGCAAACAGCCAGGTGGTATGGCTGAAAGTCAGATCCCGCAGCGCAATGTGCTCCACCGGCGCATCCGGCGTGCCCTCGAAGCGGATCAGCTCCTCCAGCCTGCCAAGTACCGCATCGGCATTTTCCATGTCCTGCCCCTCCATGGGCATATAGTAAATCCGGTCCCCCTCCCGATCCAGGTACCATTCGCCGGGCTCGTCCAGCAGTTCGTAGGCGTTCTCCAGATACTGCGCGTCCTTGTCTCCGCTGAAACCGGCTGTCGCCCAGGAGGCTTCCGTAAACTGTACGCCCATATACCCCTTTTTCTCGAATACAGCCTCCACATGCACTGTATGCCAGTGCCATGCCGCCCCTGCCGTCACTTCCAGTTCCTGCGGACGGGCAAAGCTCTCCGGGAGACTCTCATCCGGCGCCACCATCATAACTGCATAAGCCGAGTCCAAATCCAGAACCTGCAGCTTCCCGCTGCGGGCGCGAACCGCCCGCTCCCCGTCCACGAAGAAGTCGCGGCTGCCCACTCCCCGGGCAGGCGCGGACCAGATGCCCTTTTCCGCATCGTGCAGCGTCCAGTCGGTGATCCGGATCCCACCGGAGATCTCCGCCTCCTCCCCTTCATAAGAGGTCCAGACCACATTGAAGCCGCCCCGCCCGCTGTCCTCGGGGCCGAACCGCAGAGTCTCCTCCAGCGTATACCGCCCGCCCCGCAGAAAGACGGTCACGTCCCCGTCCATGTCCTGTGCCAGCCCCCTTGCCAGCTCCTGTGCCCTTTTCAGGGTCTGCACCGGAGCCTCCAGCGTTCCCTCATTGGTGTCAAGGCCGTTGTCTGCGTCCACATATATCGCGGCCCCGCCTCCGGCGGACTCCCCGGGCGCGGCGGCCTGCGCCGCAAGCGGCACTGCAGTTCCCATGCTTAAACCCGCCGCAGACAACACAAGCATACCCCCAAGCAGCCCCGCGGCGATCCCTTTCTTCCATATCCCTCTCATCTCCAGCCGTTCCTTTCTTTCTTTTCATCCTTTCCCTGCTCCTTAGCGTCTGCTCCCTGTGGCAGTTTCAGACGTCTGTGGGATGCTATACTATTATTATAGCGTCATTATCGTAAATGTCAACTTGAAATAGCGACTTTCTTGAAATTTAGTAAAAAAAAATTATTATTGTCTTCCCCACAAGGGCAGACTAAAACGAATATTCATTTCCCTGAGATTATCCGGAAAGATTTCATTACCGGATGGATGGTATGAAGATAAACAGATATTGGCAGGATACTCATGTGCATACCCGCGAGGCCAGCGGCCTGCGCAAGCGGCATGGCTGTGGAGATGGCGGCCTTTTACCGGACCGGGTATACGGGAATCATTGTGACGGATCATTTTTTCTATGGGAATACAGCCCATCCTTTCCGGCAGGCGCCCTGCATATCCGGGGCATGTCTGTTCCCGGAATATGCGGACGCCGCGGAAGGGATGAACGCGGTGCCGGGGGGTAGCGCTGCAGCTTCTGGACGGAACGGAATCCTACACCTCAAACGTCAGCTCCCCGTAAGACGGCACCGGCCATACATTCTTATCCACAATCATCTCCAGCTCATCGATAGGGGCGCGCAGCTCCTCCATGGCTGTTCTGACCGTGTCCTTGTAGAAGAAAGCCTGAGCCTTTACGTCCTCCATGGCTGCTGCCTGGGCCGTAACCTCGGCAAGTCTGGCAAGCGCTTCCTGGGCTTCGGTGAGTTTCCCGTTCACCCGGCCCAGAAGCTTTGCCTGAACCGTGGGCTCCACCCCTGCTTCTTTCACGGCGATCACCGTATCTGCCAGATTCTTCGTATATTTCATCACCGCGGGAATGTACTTCCTGCCCGCCATGTCGATCATGGTATTGGCCTCGATATTAATGGTCTTGGCGTAGGTCTCGTAGATGATCTCCTCTCTGGACTCCAGCTCCACTTTCGTAAAGATGCCGAATTTCTCAAACAGCTTCACCGCCTTGTCTGTGGTCAGCGTGGCAGCAGCCTCCACCATGGACTTGATATTAGGCAGGCCTCTTTTAGCAGCCTCTGCCACCCAGTCCTCGGAATAGCCGTCCCCGTTGAAGATGATCCTCTGGTGGGCGCCCATGTACTCCTTGATCAGGTCATGCACTGCAAGGTCAAAATCCTCCGCCTTTTCCAGCCTGTCGGCAGCCTCGCAGAAAGCCTCCGCCACAATGGCGTTCAGGGTGGTGTTGGGGCTTGCGATGGAGTCCGAGCTTCCTACCATACGGAACTCGAACTTGTTGCCCGTAAAGGCAAAGGGCGATGTGCGGTTTCTGTCCGTGGCGTCTTTCTCCAGATCCGGCAGGGTGGAAACGCCGGTCTCCAGCTTACCGCCCTCCAGGCAGTGGTCGGCCTCGCCGGTCTCCACCAACTGCTTTACCACGTCCTCCAGCTGCTCGCCCAGGAAGATGGAGATGATAGCCGGGGGCGCCTCGTTTGCGCCAAGCCTGTGGTCATTCCCCACATCCGCCGCGCTCTGGCGCAGGAGGTCTGCGTGGATGTCCACTGCCTTAATGATGCAGGCCAGCACCAGCAGGAACTGGATGTTCTCGTTGGGAGTCTCGCCCGGGTCTAAGAGGTTTACACCATTGTCCGTGCCCAGGGACCAGTTGTTGTGCTTGCCGGAGCCGTTCACCCCCGCAAAGGGCTTCTCGTGGAGCAGGCAGGTGAGCCCGTGGCGGCCCGCCACTTTCTTCATGGTCTCCATGACCAGCTGGTTGTGGTCAACGGCGATATTTGCCGTCTCATACACCGGAGCCAGCTCATGCTGGGCAGGCGCCACCTCATTGTGCTGGGTCTTGGCCGTGACCCCCAGCTTCCACAATTCCGTGTTCAGGTCTTTCATATAAGAGCCGATGCGCTCCCTGATGGTGCCGAAATAATGATCCTCCAGCTCCTGTCCTTTGGGAGCGGGCGCGCCGAACAGGGTGCGGCCGGCGAAAATCAGATCCTCGCGCTGCAGGTATTTCTCTCTGTCAACCAGGAAGTACTCCTGCTCCGGCCCTACGCTGGCCACCACTTTGGTGGCTGTAGTATTGCCAAAGAGACGCACAATCCTCAGCGCCTGCTCGCTGACTGCCTCCATGGAGCGAAGCAGCGGGGTCTTCTTGTCCAGAGCCTCCCCGGTATAGGAGCAGAACGCAGTGGGAATGCAGAG
Source organism: uncultured Acetatifactor sp. (assembly GCA_949840885.1). Lineage (GTDB taxonomy): Bacteria > Bacillota > Clostridia > Lachnospirales > Lachnospiraceae > Acetatifactor. The sequence continues at coordinate 25,617 of CATKYJ010000015.1, read as the reverse complement.
GATGACTCCGGTGGCATCTTCTTTCAGGAAAGCCGGCGAAGTAATGTCCCATGCGGTGTAGCCTCTGGCCTCGAAAGTCGCCCTCAGCCCTCCGGAGGGGAAAGAGGAAGCGTCCGGCTCGCCCTTGATCAGCTCCTTGCCGGAAAACTCCATGATCATCTTGCCGTCCTCGTCCGGGTGGGTCACGAATGCGTCATGTTTCTCCGCCGTAATGCCGGTGAGGGGCTGGAACCAGTGGGTGTAATGGGTGGCCCCGTTCTCCACCGCCCAGTCTTTCATAGCCTTTGCCACCACATCGGCAGCCGCCAGGGACAGTTCGCCGCCCTGATCCATGATCTGTCTGACCTCTTTGTATACACTCTTGGGCAGCCTCTGCTTCATCTTGCCAAAGGTGAATACTTTGCTGGCAAAAATCTCTTCCACATTCAGTCTTTCGCTCATTTTCTTTCTCCCTTCTATCCTTTCCTTTCTCTTTCCTCTGTCTTTCCTTGCAGCGCGTCGGGGACATCCCCCGCAGCGCGTCGGGGGCATCCCCCCGCGATAAGTCCTCCCTCAACGAAAAAAAGTTCCAAAGTAACACCTTACCATGGAACCTCCTCGTTCATTGAATACCCATATGCAGAAGCAGCCATGTCCCTCCGGAACCGGTTCTTCGTTGTTTCTAAAATACCTTACTTTCCGCCAAAATGCAATACCCCAAATCACATTTCTCGTTTTCCGCCAAAATTTTCCCCGTGTTCTGCCGCGGACGGCCATATTTCGCTTCTTCGCCTAGGCACATCTTCCTTTACCCTCCGTCAAAGTGCACAAACGGTATGCCAGCCACATCTCCGACACATATACGGCAATGCTGTCCGCCAGTCTTGCGGCATCGCAGGGCAATTGCGGCGCATATCTCGATACAGTCACAAGGCAATTCCAAAAAATCTGGACGAACTCTCCCACACGTGATAAACTGGGTAAGAAGCATCTGCTACCCGCAAGCCGGGCAGTATGGAAAGGCGCATTCCAATGGCGAATTCAGGCAACCGCATGCTGGGCATACTGTAAATTTAATTGGCGTGCAGTATAAATTCCGGCGGTATTGCGCATAAATTGGAGGAAAGAAAATGGAAACATGGAAAGAAAAACTGCAGGCCCTGCTGCAGCGCATTTACCATATGCTGCCACCGTCCCTGCAGCAATTTGCGAAATTCGGCCTGGTGGGCGTACTCAATACGGCCCTGTCCTATCTGATCACCAACGTGTGCTATTACTGCTTCCATCTCCATGAGCAGATCTGTAATCTCATATCCTTTTTGATTACGGTGCTGATTTCCTATCTGTTGAACAATCGTTTTGTCTTCGCGCAAAAAGAGGACGAGAAGCAGCCCTGGTACAGGACGCTGGCAAAAGTGTATGCTTCCTACGCCCTGACGGAACTGGGCGGCGCAGGCCTCCTCCTCTTTGTCCAAGAGCGGCTCCTGGGCATCCCTCATTTCATTGCCACTTTCCTCAATCTGTGCCTTACTGTGCCCCTTAATTTCTTTCTTAATAAGTACTGGGCCTACCGAAAACATCGCCAAAAATCTTGAATCCATTGGGAATATATGTTATGATGTCCTTATTCCGGAAAGGACGGGCTGTCATTTATATGAAAATCATGCCAAACCGTATGGACTACGGCTTTTTGAGATATCAGGAAGAATTTGAGCAAAAAGCGCTTTCCGTCCTCCGCTCCGGGCGCTATGTGCTGGGAGAGGAAGTGGCGAACTTTGAAAAAAACTTTGCCGCCTATACGGGGGCGGAGCACTGCGTAGGGCTGGCCAGCGGCCTGGACGCCCTGTGGATCGCCGCAAGGCTTTTGGGCATCGGTCAGGGCGATGAAGTCATCGTCCAGGGCAATACCTATATTGCCAGCGTCATGGGCATCACTATCAATGGCGCCCTGCCTGTTTTCGTGGAGCCGGACGCTTATTACCAGATCGATGCGGACAGGATAGAGGAGAAAATCACAGAAAAGACCAAAGCGGTGATGGTGGTTCACCTGTACGGACTGGTGGCCGACATGGGCAAGATCACCCGAATCTGCCAAAAGCACGGCCTGAAGCTGATCGAGGACTGTGCCCAGTCCCACGGGGCTCTTTACAGGGGCAAAATGACCGGCACTTTCGGGGATGCGGGCTGTTTTTCTTTCTACCCCTCCAAGAACCTGGGCGCTTTCGGGGACGCAGGCGCCATTGTCACCAACAATGCAGAGCTGGCCGGGAACGCCCGGATATTCCGCAACTATGGCAGCGAGAAGCGCTATTACAACAAGGTAGTCGGCGCCAACTCCCGGCTGGACGAACTCCAGGCAGGCCTCCTGAACGTCCGCCTGGCCCACATGGCGGAGATCACCGCTGAGCGGCGCATGTTGGCGGAAAGGTATGGCAGCGGCATCACCGCCAGGGGGCTTCTGCTCCCCATGGAGCGGGAGAATACGGAGTCCGTATGGCATCAGTATGTGATTCGCACCCACAGGCGGCAGGAATTGATGGATTATCTAAACGAAAAGGGAATCGGCACCCTCATACACTACCCCGTCCCTCCCCACCTGGCGCAGGCTTACGCCGGCCTGGGGCATAAAAAGGGCGATCTCCCGGTGACGGAGGAATACGCGGACACGGTGCTGTCGCTTCCCATGTACACGGGCATGAAGCCCGAAGAACAGCAATATATTCTGGAATGCCTAGGCGCGTTCCGATAGAGAGGAAAGACAAGGTTATGCTAAAACTGGAGGAGCAGATTCAGATTCTGAATTTCCCGGACCTGGGCGATGAGCGCGGCAATCTCGTCGTGGTGGAGGGCGGCACTGCCATCCCTTTTGACATCAAGCGCATCTTTTATATCTATGGTTCGGACAGCGAGGTGGTTCGCGGAAGCCATGCCAACCTGAAATCCGAATTTGTGATGATAAACGTGTCCGGCACCAGCAAGGTACTGATAGACAATGGAAAAGAGCGCAGGGTCATCGCGCTGGACAAGCCCCGGATGGGTCTTTACTTAAAAAGCATGATCTGGAAAGAAATGTACGACTTTTCCCCGGATTCCGTGCTGTTGGTCCTCTCCAATGAACATTACGACCCGGATGAATACATCCGTAGCTATGACGATTATCTGAAAATGGTGGAAAAATGAGTAAAATATCGATCGTGGTGCCCGTCTATTACAATGCGGACACTTTAGAACTTCTATACGAGGACATGCAGAAGAAAATCCTGGGAAAGCTGGGGGACTATGAAATCGTATTCGTGGATGACGGCTCCGGCGATGATTCCTGGCAGGTCATGTGCAGACTGCGGGAGCGGGATCCGCGCATAAAGCTGGTAAAGCTGTCCCGGAACTTCGGAGAGCACGCGGCGCTTCTGGCCGGCCTGTCTGCCTGCAGCGGGGACTGCGCCGTCACCAAGCAGGCGGATCTGCAGGAGGATTCCTCCATCATTCTTGAAATGTACGACAGTTGGAAGCAGGGCAATAAGGTGGTTCTGGCGGTTCGCAAAGAGCGGAAAGAAAACCCGGTAAAGGTTTTCTTTGCCAATCTCTACTACTCCCTGATCCGCAAAATTGTCAATAAAAACATGCCCGTGGGCGGCTGCGACTGCTACCTCATCGACCGGAAAGTCATTGAGGTTCTGGAGCGGCTGGACGAGAAGAACTCCTCCCTGACCCTGCAGGTGCTGTGGGCAGGCTTTCAGACGGACTCCGTCTATTTCGTGCGCCAGGACAGAGAGGTTGGGAAATCCCGCTGGACCCTCTCCAAGAAAGTGAAGCTGGTCATGGATTCCGTGATGAGCTTTTCCTACTTTCCGCTGCGTTTCATGTCCGGGCTGGGGATCCTTTTCAACATCCTGGCCTTTATCCTTTTGGTCAGCGTCTTTGTGGAAAAAATCACCAGAAACACTCCCATTGTAGGCTGGGCTTCCCTGATGTGCGTGGTTCTGTGCTCCTCCGGCTTGATCATGCTGATGCTGGGCATTCTGGGAGAGTATATCTGGCGGACTCTGGATGCCGCCAGGACACGGCCCCCTTATATTGTGGATGAAGTCCTGGAGGTGCGGGGAGAGGAGGCCAAGTCTGCGCCCTGATTGGCCACGCGAAGCAGGTCATAGGGCGCAGGCGTTTCCGACAGCCTTATCCATATCTTCTGCCTGGCATGGGGGCAGCTTTCCACTGCCTCTCCCTCCTCATTATACATAGCCTCTACTGTCACAGGTACATTTCTTCCGTCCGGTTTCATGACCTCAATGGTATCCCCCACGCAAAATTTGTTGCGCTGTTCAAAGAGAGCCAACGCGATATCCTCCGCAAACTTTGTCCCCTGCGGCCCGGAAAGCTTATGCGCTTCTTCCCGGCGGCTTGGGCTGTCCTCCGCCTGCTGCCAGGGAGACTCACGCCCCTCAGCCACTTCCTCGATAATGCCCAGATGGATATACTCATTGATGTAAGTGCTGTTGTCGTAGATCTGGGTCTCCTGCCCCGGCTTGCCGAAGTAGAAGCCCGTGGTGAACTGTCTGTAAGTGCACTTTCCGATCTCTGTCCGATACCAGTCCATGTTCTCCAGGTAGCGTTCCTCTGAGATAAAATAATCGTCTATGGCCTTACGATAAGTGCGGGTCATTGTGGCAATATACAGAGCCGTCTTCATGCGCCCCTCCACTTTCAGGCTGTCGATGCCCGCCTCCACCAGTTCCGGGATATGTTCTATCATGCACAAATCTTTGGAATTAAAGATATAAGTGCCCCTCTCGTTCTCATATACCGGCAGGTATTCCCCCGGCCTGGTCTCCTCCACCACCGCATATTTCCAGCGGCAGGGGTGGGTGCAGGATCCCTGGTTGGCATCCCTCCCCGTGAAATAATTGCTCAGAAGACAGCGCCCGGAATAAGAGATGCACATGGAGCCCTGCACGAAGCTCTCTATCTCCATTTCCTCCGGTATCCGCTCCCTGATGGCATGTATCTCTTTCAGGGAAAGCTCCCTGGCGGAAACCACCCTCTTCGCTCCCAGGTTCCACCAGAACTGATAGGTTCCATAGTTGGTATTGTTGGCCTGTGTGGAAATATGGATCTCCACGCCGGGCCATACCCCTCTCGCAAGGGCGAACATGCCGGGGTCGGAAATGATCAGCGCATCGCAGGGCTGGGGCTTCATGTCCCTAAGCTCCCGAAAATAGGCCTCCGCTCCCTCCAGGTCGTCATTGTGGGCCAGAATATTGGCCGTGACATAGACTTTCACCCCCCGCTCATGGGCAAAGGCAATCCCCAGCGCCATCTCCTGAGGCGTGAAATTCTTCGCCTTGGCCCGCAGGCCAAAAGCCTCCCCCCCTATGTATACCGCATCCGCCCCGTAGACCACGGCGGTCCTCAGCCCCTCCAGGCTGCCCGCCGGCATCAAAAGCTCCGGTTTCTTCCTCTGGCCCATCTCACCCATCCATCCTCTCTTTCCTACTTCCCATCATGCCCCCTCTTGGCCGCCTAGAACTTCTTCTCACACTTTACGCTCACCGTCACTCCGTCCCCCACTGGCAGTATCACGGTCTCCAGCCGGGGATGGTGCTTTAGCTCATACAGGTACTCCCGCATCCTGGCATGAATCGTCCGGTTCCGCCTGGCCACCGCAAAGCGGGACTGAATCACATCCCCGTCCTGCAGCACATTGTCGGAAACCAGCAGCCCCCCAGGCGCCAGAAGCCGCAGACAGTCCTCCAGAAAGCTAAGGTACTGCCCCTTGGCCGCATCCATGAAGATCAGGTCATAAGTTCCTGCAAGGCTCTTCAGCACATCCGCAGCATCCCCCTCCAAAAGGGTGACACGATCCTCTCTCCCGGCCCGCCTGAAGTTCTCCCTTGCCTCCGCAATCCGCTTCCCGTACTTCTCGATGGTAGTGATGCGGCATCCCTGCGGCCCGTACTCGCTCATCAACAGCGCAGAAAAGCCCACCGCAGTGCCGACCTCCAGAATATTCGCCGGCTGCTTTGCCGCCAGCAGAAATTTCAGCAGGCTCTGGGTGGACTTCCGCACAATGGGAACATGGTTTTCCAGAGCGTCCCTTTCGATCTCATCCAGAAAGGCCGTATTCCCCCTGTCCAGAGAGTCGATAAAGGCCGCCATCCTCTCATCTATAATCATAAGCCCCTCTCACGCCCCGGTTTCCCCTAAGCGCCCGATTCATTTTCCCTTCAGCCCTCGCCGCCCGTATCCTGCCCTGCGGCGGCATCCGGCGCGCCGCCCTCAGAAGCGCTGTCCTCCGGCGCGCTCCCTCCGGCAGGCGGATTCCCTCCGCCGGAAGAGTTGCCCGTTCCGCCCCGGTTCCCGGCGGTTTCCGTCCCCTCCTCTTCCTCCTCAGGCACCACCATGGCCTGCATCATCTCCTCCACAGTCATGGCCGTGCTAAGTTCAAAAGTCCCCGGTCCCACGTCCTCCCTGTATTCCGACAAATAGTACTGCAGGACAAAAAGCTTAGAGTCCCGTACCAGTCCCCTGCTCTCAAAAAGCTTTCCAATATCCAGAACCGACATTTCCGACCCCACAGTCACAGTGACAGTCCTGCCCTCCCCCGCAGAGACGGCAGGCTCCGTAAAGATCCGGTACCCATACTCATAACAAATACCAGCCCCCCGGTAAATAATGTAAACAATAGCCACCGCCATAACAACCCGAAAAATAGCTCCCATAACAGCAGCAATAATACTAGTCACTTTCATAAAACCTTCTCTCCCGGCCTAGACTTCCATGATGATGGGCAATATCATAGGCCGTCTCTTAGTCTTTTTCCAGACAAAATCGCTGAGGGCGTCCTTGGTGGTGTTCTTCAGCTTCCCCCAGTCCGTTATCCCTCTGTCCAGACATCTCTGGATGGCGTCATCCACGATCTGCCGCGCTTCCTCTATCAGTTCATCGGATTCCTTTACATATACGAATCCCCTGGACACAATGTCCGGTCCGGCCACCAGTTCCCCTCCTACCCGGTCCAGGCTCATGACTACGACCATGATGCCGTCTTCTGCCAGATGCTGGCGATCCCGCAGCACCACATTTCCCACATCTCCCACGCCCAGGCCGTCCACCAGAATGGCTCCCACGGTGACTCTCCCCGTGACGCCCGCGCGATCCTTATCCAGCTCCAGCACATCGCCGGAGGAAAGGATGAAGATATTGTCCTTTTCAATGCCAAGGCTTTGGGCAATCTTGGCCTGGGCTTTCAGATGCTTGATCTCCCCATGGACGGGAATGGAATATCTGGGCCTGATCAGCGCATAGAGCAGCTTGATCTCCTCCTGGCAGGCATGCCCGGATACATGGGCATCCTGGAAAACCACATCCGCCCCTTTGCGGATCAATTCATTGATAACCTTTGTGACGGACTTTTCGTTTCCGGGAATGGGATTGGATGAAAAGATCACCGTGTCCCCGGCGCCGATGGAAATCTTGCGGTGCATGCCGCTTGCCATTCGGCTCAGGGCCGCCATGCTCTCGCCCTGGCTCCCGGTAGTGATGACCACCTGCTTCTCGTTTGGGTAGTCCTTCATCTGGTCCACCTCGATGAGGGTATTGTCCGGAATACTGATGCATCCCAGATTCCTGGCCGTGTCAATGATGCTCACCATGCTGCGGCCGTCCACGCAGACCTTGCGCCCGAACTTGTACGCCGTGTTGATGATCTGCTGCACCCTGTCCACATTGGAGGCAAAGGTGGCCACGAAGATCCTAGTATTCTTATGCTCCTCAAACAAATTGTCGAAAGTGGCGCCAACGGTGCGCTCGGAGGGAGTGAATCCCGGACGCTCCGCATTGGTGGAGTCGCACATCAGTGCCAGCACGCCTTTCTTTCCCAACTCCGCAAAACGCTGAAGATCAATGGCATCTCCAAATACAGGCGTGTAGTCCACCTTGAAGTCGCCTGTGTGCACCACCACGCCCACCGGGGAGTAGATGGCAAGCGCTGCCGCATCCACGATGCTGTGGTTGGTTTTGATAAACTCCACCCGAAGCTGCCCCAAATTAATGGACTGTCCGAACTTCACCACTTTGCGCTTGACGGTCTTGGTCATCTCATGCTCTTTCAGTTTGTTCTCAATGATGCCCATGGTAAGCCTGGTGGCGTAGATAGGCGCATTAATGTCCCGGAGCACATAGGGGAGAGCCCCGATATGATCCTCATGGCCATGGGTGATCACAAAGCCTTTCACCTTACTGATGTTTTCTTTCAGATAAGTCACGTCCGGAATGACCAAGTCGATGCCCAGCATATCGTCCGCCGGGAACGACAGGCCGCAGTCTACCACAACAATACTGTCCTCATACTCGAACGCAGTAATGTTCATGCCGATCTGTTCCAGGCCCCCCAGGGGGATTATCTTTAGTCTGGAACCACTGTTATTCTCTTTTTTCTTCAATACAAATCTCCTCCAAATTCTACACAGCAGCCCCGCAGCCTTTCTCCCGATTCACAGCCTGAAGTCCGGCATTCCCAGCAGTTTTCCTCTCCAGCTCCTCTGGCAGATCATTCTGAAAGGAACTCGCTTGCCGTACCCCAGACAGACCGGATCCTGATGACGGTCTTTCCCATGCTCTCCGGGCACTCCCCCTCCCGCAGCGCACAAAACCTTCCTCAAAACCGATCCTGTCAACCGGATGCAGACTCCTGAGCAACTGTATGATTCTAATCGAGCAAGACAGTTTTTCTCCCTGCTCGCCGCGCGGCCCACATACCGCCTTGGCGGCATGTTTCCTCTGTGCGGGCCTGCGTATATAAACAACGGCCAGCCCCATGTCCGGGCAGTCCGCCTTTACAAGCTATTTTACTTTCATATCATATATCAATTCTTCCGCAGCCGGATGCCCCTCAAACAGGCCGTGTCAGCCTGCTTGCGCCCCCTGTCTGCTTAAGAAAAATTCCTCACTGGCTCTCAAGCTCCACGTCCTCCAGCATGCTCTCAAAAACGCCTGCCACGGCCGCAAGCTCCTCGTCATCGGACACAACGGCATACACGCCGTCCGCCTCCCCGTCCCTGGAGGTATCTTTCAAAATCAGGGCCTCTCCATCGCCCTCCTCCACATCAGTGACAAGAATATAGTCAACGCCGCCTATCCTTGTCTGCTCCAACACATAAAAATCCACCGGTTCTTCTCCGTCCGGCCTGAATGTAATCTTCTCCTGTCCTGCCATTTCCGCTCCCATACGCAAGGCCTCCGGAACTTGCCGGTCTGATACGGGCAAGCATCCGGCTGACGGCCTTTTCATTATACCTTTGGTGTCTCCTCTCCCGAGGCGCTGCGTCTGTCCAGATAGCCCTGAAGTATCAAGACCGCTGCAATCTTGTCCACATAGTCCTTTCTCTTTTCCCTGCGGATGCCCGCCTCTATCATGGCCTTGTCTGCGGCCACTGTCGTCAGGCGTTCGTCCCACAAAATGACGGGCAGTCCGGTGCGGCGCATCAGCTTCTCCCGAAATTCCTGCGTCAGTTCCGCCCGCTGACCCTCTGTGGCGTTCATGTTCTTCGGAAGCCCCAGCACGATTTCCTCCACTTCGTATTCCAATATCAGTTCTTCAATCCGGGCATAAGTTCTGCGCAGCTTATCCTCTCTCTCCCTGCGGATGATCTCCACCCCCTGAGCCGTTATGAGCAGGCTGTCGCTGACCGCCACCCCCACTGTCTTAGAACCGAAATCGAGCCCCATTATGCGCATAGGACGCCTCCCTTTCCTATTCCCATTCCTTTGTATGGATGTACTCCGTCAAAAGCTCCTCCACCAGCTCGTCCCGCTCCACTTTCATGATCATGCTGCGGGCATTTTGGTGGCTGGTGATGTAGGTAGGGTCACCGCTCATGATATACCCCACGATCTGATTCACCGGATTGTACCCTTTTTCCGTCAATGCCGCATATACGGCGGCCAGCACCGATCTCGCTCCGTCCGCAGGTTCCGAGTCTACCTTGAAGTATTGTGTATTTTCTAAATTCTGCATGTCCTGACTCCTATCCGCCCGTGAACGCCGGGCATGTCCCTTGCCGTAAAGAAAAGTCGATCTGTTGCTTTCCCTCTATCATAACTCATTTGTGCCGAAAATTCAAGCTACATCAGAATTTCCTCTGTCAGGAAATCCCGAACCGGAACATTTACCAGCGTATTGATCAGGTTTTCGCCCCTTTCTCTGCTCTCTGTCACATCTACGGCCACTTTCACATAATCCTTTGTATGGCCGATGCAGTAAATCCTGCCCATTATCTCACGCGTCTCTTCCAGAAGCACCCTGGCTTCCTTTCCTATGTACCGTCTGCGGAATTCCTCCGACTGCAGTCCCCGCAGGGCTATCAGTTCCGCGCTCCGTCTGGTCTTTTCAGGCTCCGGCACCTGATCCGGCATGGATGCCGCCAGGGTTCCCGCCCGACTGGAATATTTGAAGACATGCATCTCATAAAAATGCGTCTTTTCCAGGAATGCCTTTGTCCGGGCGAATTCCTCTACGGTCTCCCCGGGAAATCCCACGATGACGTCCGTGGTGATTGCGGGTTCGTCAAAGCATTGCCGCAAAAGTTCCACGCTTTTATAGTATTCCCCGGCAGTGTAATGTCTATTCATCCTTTTTAAGGTGGCATCGCAGCCGCTCTGGAGGGACAGATGGAAATGGGGGCACAGCTTCGGGATAGCTGCCAGCCGCTCTGCCGCCTCCGGCGTGACGATCCTGGGCTCTAAAGAGCCCAGCCGGATGCGCTCCACCCCGTCTATGTCCTGAATCCGCTCCGCCAGCTCTATCAGCCTGCTGTGTCCGTCATACCCGGTGGGGCCGCCCTTTCTCTCTTCCGAATCCTGCCCGAAGTCGATTCCGTAGGAACTGATATGGATGCCCGTGAGCACCACCTCCCGGTAGCCGGCTTCCGCAAGCCCCCTTACCTCCTCCAACACGTCCTCCATCCCGCGGCTGCGCACCCTGCCCCTGGCATAGGGGATGGCGCAGTAGGAGCAGAACTGGTTGCAGCCGTCCTGAATCTTGATGTAGGCCCTGGTGTGCTCTGCCGTGCTCTTCAGCCGCATCTCCTCGTACTCGTAGGTGTGGCCGATATCCAGGATGGTGGTACCCTGCAGTGTCTTGTCCCCGAGTTTCTTCCCGCCCTGCCGCATTTCCAGGTATTCCTCCAAAATGGGCACGATGTCCTTTTTCCGGTTGTTGCCGATGGCAAGGTCAATGGCCGGATCCTGTTCCACGGCATCCCTCCCCGTCTGCACATAGCAGCCCACCGCCACCACCACGGCTTCGGGATTCTGTTGTCTGGCCCGGTGCAGGATCTGCCTGCTTTTCCTGTCCGCCATATTGGTGACCGTACATGTGTTCACGATATAGATGTCCGCCGCTTCATCAAATGGCACAATGCGGTATCCCTTTTCCTGAAGCATTTGCCGCATTCCATCCATTTCATAGGAATTCACCTTGCAGCCCAGATTATACAATGCCACACTTTTCATGATTATTCCCCACTTTTTTGTACTGTTTTCGCCTTGACTTTTGGGGCTCCAGCCGTTAATATGGTGTCAGACACAAAAACAGACAGGAGGTAAGGAAGATGAAAACAGTACAGATTTTTTTAAACTCCATTGACAAAGTGAAATCCTTTGTGAACGACATCTCCAAGTTCGATTATGATTTCGACCTGGTATCCGGCAGATATGTAGTCGATGCAAAATCCATTATGGGCATCTTTAGCTTAGATCTGTCCAAGCCCATCGATCTGAACATCCACACAGAGGAAGGCGCAGATGAAGTACTGGAATTCTTAAAGCCCTACATCGTGGCATAGCCCGCAGTAGGCGATACAAAGGAATTGTTTTTAACAATTCCTAGAAAAAGCCGTAAAAGGCCTCTCTGGGGACAGCCCCGGGAGGCCTTTTTATGCGCGTCCCCCAGGGCAGCGCCCTCCCGGATTTTTATTCTTCTACGATGATCAGTTCTTTCGTCTCCAGCGCCACACGCACCAGTTCCCCGATCCCCTCCTCCAGATTCTGCTCATGGCGGCGTATGACCTTCAGATTTGGCTTGGTCACGGGATGCTTGGCCACAAAAATCGTGCAGCAGTCCTCATAGGGCAGGATGGAAGTCTCAAAAGTCTCGATTTTGTTTGCCACCTCCACGATCTCCAGCTTGTCGAACCCGATCAGCGGACGGTACACCGGCAGGCTGCACACCTCATTGGTGGCGGCCAGGGACTGCATGGTCTGGGAGGCCACCTGTCCGATGCTCTCCCCTGTGATCAGCCCCAGGCACTCCGTCTCCTTTGCGATCTGCTCCGCAATGCGCATCATATACCGGCGCATGATGATGGTCAGCTCCTCATGGGGGCACTTCTCATGGATATAAAGCTGGATATCCGTAAAATTGATGACGTGGAGCCAGATAGGGCCTGCGTACCTGGATACGATCCTGGCCAGATCCACCACTTTCTGCTTCGCCCACTCGCTGGTATAGGGCGGCGCATGGAAGTATACCGCGTCCAGCTTCACGCCCCGCTTCGCTATCATGTACCCTGCCACCGGGGAATCAATGCCTCCGGACAAAAGCAGCATAGCCTTTCCGCCAGTCCCCACCGGCATCCCTCCGGGCCCGGGGATGATCTCCGAATAAATATATATTTTCTCACGGATTTCCACATTTAGCAGAATCTCCGGCTTGTGCACGTCCACGGACATCTCCGGATAGGCGTTCAGAATAGCCTCCCCCAGCTTCGCGTTGATCTCCATGGATTCTAATGGATAGTCCTTACGGGCCCGCCTGGCATTTACCTTGAAAGTCCTTTGCTTGTCCGGATAGACCTGGTCCACATAGGCCAGCACACTGTCGCAGAGCTTTTCAAAGCCCTGGTCCTCCGCATAGACCACGGGGCAAATACCGGAGATGCCAAACACTCTCTTAAGCCGCTCCACAGCCTCCTCAAAGTCAAACTCCCCCTGGGCCTCCACAAAAATCCGCCCCTGGGATTTATGAATCAAAAACTTCCCCTCGCACTTCTTTAAGGCATGCTTCATCTGATGCACCAGCATGTCCTCAAACAGATACCGGTTCTTCCCTTTTACGCCGATCTCAGCATACTTTATCAAAAAAGCAGTAAACATGTCCTGTCCTTTCTTCTATCTCTCCTATGGGGAAGGCTCTTTTTCATGAACCTTCCCCCCGCCTTTTATCTCTTTCTGGTATATCTGCGCAACATAGGAATTTTATCATACAATGCCCGCAATGTATAGTCCAATTCTTCCTGCGTGGTATAAATGGAAAAGCTGAAGCGGATGGTGGACTCCAGCAAATCCCGCTCAATGCCGATGGCTTTCAGGGTAGCAGACGGCTGCGGCTTTCTGGCGGCGCAAGCGCTTCCCGCCGACACACAGATTCCCTCCTCCTCCAGCGCATGCAGGAGCACCTCGCTGCGCACGTCTCTCACCGACAAGCTGACGATATGGGGCGCGGTTCCCGCTCCGTCCGGCTCCCCGGGCAGCAGTCCGTTGAGCTTCACGCCCTCCAGCTTTCTGACACCGTCGCAGAAATATTTCTTGCACTGGTACAGGCGCTTCACGTCATCCTCATAGTGGTCATATAGAAGCTGCGCCGCCCTGGCAAAGCCTGCGATGCCGGGCACATTGTCCGTTCCGGAGCGCAAATTTCTCTGCTGGCCTCCGCCGTGGAGGATAGGCTGGATCTTCACCTGACTGCCGATGTAGAGCAGGCCTACGCCCTTGGGCCCGTGGATCTTATGGCCGCTGACGGACAGCAGGTCGATTCCCATCCTCTTTGGATAGATCTTCGCCTTTCCGAAGCCCTGCACCGCGTCCACATGGAACAGGGTGTGGGGGTTCATGCGCTTCACCAACGATGCCGCCTGGGCAATGGGCTGCAGGGAGCCGATCTCATTGTTGGTGTGCATCACAGACACCAGAATGGTCTCCCGGGTCATTGCCCGCTGCAGATCCTCCAGGGAGATCTGCCCATAGGCGTTCACGGGCAAATAGGTCACCTGGAAGCCAACGGACTCCAGGTACCGCATAGTGTTCAAAATGGCAGGGTGCTCGATCTGGGTGGTGATCAGATGTTTTCCCATTCTGGCATTGGCCCGGGCGCAGCCGATCAATGCCATATTGTCCGATTCCGTCCCCCCGGAGGTGAAAAAAATCTCTTTTTCATTTACCTTTAAAATTCTGGCAAAAGTCTCCTTGGCGCTCCTTAAATATTGCTCCGCCTGTATCCCTTTCATATGAAGACTGGAAGGATTGCCGTAATCCTCGCACATGATTTTCGTCATCAGCTCCGCTACCTCCGGGAACGTTCTGGTGGTAGCGGAATTGTCCAGATATATTTCCATGCCTTTGCTCCTTTATCTAACAGATGCCCTCCGGCCCCGGGCGTGCCGGCTCTCACGCAGACGAGGCGGCCCGAGGGATTATCGACTTATATTATCATATGCCGGAACTTCTGTCCCTGTCCCTGCCGCAGCCATTTCTCCTAACGCTCCAATAGATACATGATCCAGGACAGCGCCACCAGCCCTGCCGTCTCCGTCCGCAGAATCCGCTTTCCCAGGGTAATGGGGGAAATGCCCCTTTCCTGCGCAAGGGAGATCTCCGCCTCTGAAAATCCGCCCTCCGGCCCTATGAACACCGCCACCCTCTGGCCGGGCTTAAGGCTCTCCATAAGTCCTCTCGTCCGGGACATGTCCTCCGCCATCTCATAGGGAATCAGCGCCACGTCCATCTGCGCGGCTTCCTCCACCGCCCCGGCAAAAGATGACACTTCTGTCACTTCCGGAATCACGCCTCTTTTGCTCTGTTTGGCCGCCGCCTGGGCAATGCCCTGCCAGCGCGCCCTCTTCGCAGCGGCCTTTTTCTCGTCCAGCTTCACCACACAGCGGCTGGCAGCCACGGGTATCACCTGATGGACGCCCAGTTCCACCGCTTTCTGGATGATAAGCTCCATCTTGTCCCCCTTGGGGAGCGCCTGGAACAGAAAAACCCTGGCAGGAAGCTCCACCGCGTCCTCCTTGACAAAGCGCAGTTCGCACCGAATCTCTTCCTCTTCCAGGGAGAGAATAGCGCAGCGGTACTCCCTGCCGTCCTGGCCGTTTCTGACGGCAATTTCTTCCCCCTCTCCCATGCGCAGGACATTTTTGATATGGTTCACGTCCGCGCCGGTAATGATAACACGCTTGTCAGGAATATTGATTTGTGCCGGATCCACAAAAAACTGATACATGTCTTTCTCCTGTCTGCCCTCTGGCTCTCCATCCTTTTTCCCATGGGCAGTCAGCATACAGCCAGCCTGGCCGTGACGCTGACCCATTCTCCCTGATGGTTCACCTCCAGCACCTGGAATCCCGCCGCTTTCACAGCCTCCGCCACAGTCTCCTCTTTGTCGTCTATGATGCCGGAAGTAATGTAAAGGCCGCCCGGCTTCAGATGGTTTTTGACCACCGGAGTCAAAGACACCAGCACATCCGCCAGAATATTGGCCACCACAATATCGTACTGTCCGTAGCCTGCCTGGTTCTGTACTCCCCTGTCCGTAATGATATTTCCAATCAGCATTTCGAAACGGGCGGGGTCAATGCCATTGGCTCTGCAGTTTTCAGCCACCGCCTCCACTGCGCATTCGTCCAGATCCGTGCCAAACGCATGCCCTGCGCCGAACATCAGAGAGAGAATGGAGAGGATACCGCTGCCCGTCCCCACGTCCAGAACCTTTGCACCGGGCGTCATGTATTTCCGCAGCTGCCGCACGCACAGCTGGGTGGTCTCGTGCATTCCCGTGCCAAAGGCCGTCCCCGGGTCGATGTGCAGCACCATCCGGTTCTGATCCTCCCCCTTTACGTCCTCCCAGGAGGGAATTACCAGGATATCGTCTATATAGAACTGGTGGAAATACTGCTTCCAGTTGTTGATCCAGTCAATGTCCTCTGTCTCGTCCACCGTCACCGTACCCTCGCCGATATCGCAGAACTCCCGCAGCGCCTCCAGCTCTCCATGCACCCTCTCCAGAATGGCCGCCTCATCCACGGTCTCATCGCGCAGCACCAGGCTGCCGTCGTCCTGCTCCTCCACAAAAAAACTCAGGTAGGCGATTCCGTCATCCTCCGGCCCCTGGGGCAGGATGTCCACGAACATCTGCTCTTTCTCAAGAGCGGTCAGCGGCACCTTGTCCTCAATCTGAGCGCCCTCCAGCCCAATGTCATAAAGGGTGCTGATAATGATGTCCTCGGCATCTGTTATGGTCTTTACCTTAAATTTCTTCCACTTCATACTCTTCTCCTTCCATCCTCTGCGCCTTGCGCATCCGGTCCTGCTCGTAAGCATGCTCTGCCGCCTTGGCCTGTGCTCCTGCATCCCTGGAATTTCTCCCCGCCCGGCCGCAAAGCCCCAGCACCAGAAAGAAAAACGGCGCGTTCAGCACCTGCTGGAAGCTGATCAGGGCATGGGCTCCATACATTGCAATGGCCATCAGCCCCACCCAGGACACATAGTCGTCCCCAATACCCCGGGCAGAACCACTCCCCAAAATCTCCTCCCCATCCGTCTGCCCTGGAGCCGCAGCCTGCTTGCCTTTCCTGACATTTTTGCCCGCGCCTGCCTCATCCCTGCCCCTAAAGATCCCCCGCAGGCATGTGCACAGCCCTGTCAGAAATATGGCCAGGTAAGCCCCCGTCCCCAGTATCCCCACATTGCACAGCTGACTTAGGAATTCATTGTGGGCATTGGTAAATACCGCCGTCTCCCAATGCTCCCCTTTCCAGACGTCCGAGCCGGCCCCCAGCCGGTTGAAGACAGCCTCCGCGTAGCAGTCCGGCCCGGCCCCAATCAGCTTTTCTTTTGCGTCCCCTGCCCCAAAGCCCTCCAGGGCGATCCGCCACAGAAATCCTCTTCCGTTGCCAAAGCTATCGTCAATCCCATGCCTCAGAAAGACAAACAGCGCAGCTGCCAGGCACACCGCCCCGCCGCCCAGAATCACTGCTCCTATAAGCTTTGCCCGTCTCTTGCCCAGCCTCCGTCTTCCGCACAGCAGAAATGCCGCCAGACACACTGCCCCTGCCACCGGCCACACATGCCAGGCAACCGCGTCAAAGACATTTCCGTCCCGCACCACCGCCGCTTTCTCTCCCCGAAGCGCCATTCCAAGCCCCATCAGGGGCATGCAGAAAAAGAATCCCGCCAAAAGCGCATATACCCTTTTTCGCACCTCAGCGCTTTTTCTTCCCAAAAACAGGCTGCAGGCCACACAGACCCCAAGAATCAGCCATCCGCCCTGGCTGCCCTGCACCCCCAGCAGCACGAATGCTGCCACTGTCCCTGCATACAGCAGCACCTTAAGCCAAATGTGCCGCGCCTGCAGGAAATGTACCATCAAAAAAGCCAGGGCCACGCTGTAATAGCCGCAAAGCCAGTTGATGTTCCCCAAGGTGGACAGCATATGGCTGTATTCCCAGTTCATGCTGTTCCAGTACACCAACAGCCCCAGCGGGTCTATCCCCAGACGGTGCAGCAGGCCGAACAAGGTGACAAAAAACAGGGCAATCTCTCCCAGATACAGGGGCCAGCGCGCCCCGTCATACTGCCTGGAAATGAAAAAATAGGTTCCCGCCAGCAGAAGCTGGGAGACCGCTCCCATGAACCACCCCTCATACCCGGCCCAGGCCAGTTTCCCGTAATCGCTGAGCACCGCCGAAAGCACTGTAATAATGACGTAAGCCGCCATCGCCCAGTCCAAGGCTCCAGGTCCGGGCGCCATGCCCTCCCGGCCGGCGTTTCCTTTTCCGTCCCGTCTAAAGAACAGCTTCCGCAAGGCCTCCCCGATGTACCCAGCCATCCCCGCCGCCAGCCAAAGCCCCAGGCAGAGGAGGGACACATTCCGAAACAGCATATATTTCGTATTTCCCATGTTCCAATAGCCCTCCCCTATATATAAGGGCAGGGCTACCAGCAATGCTGTCATATACAGTTTACACAAAAGCCCAAGAAACTCATTCTCCCGGTTCTTCATAGCCACAGATCCGTCCGCTTTCCCTTCTCCTGAAAATCTCTTCCCCTATGATATCCTTTCATGTCCTTTCTGTCAACAAGAGAAGCGTGATCATGTATCATTCCAAACTGTCAGCGGCTATGGCCGGATTTATGGCCATGGTCGTTTTCTCTGTGGTGGCCGGTGTCCTGGTCAGCCGGCTGCTCTGTGGGCCCGCCGGTCGGTTGGCCGGTTGTCAGGCTGCTTTCGTTCTGTATTTCGTATTGTGGTTCCGGCTCCGTCCCCCTCCCATAGTCGTCTTCATGCCCTGCCCCATGTCCGCCTCCATGATTGCTCCCATGCTCATGCTCCTCGATTCTGCCGTGAATCTGAGACATGCCCATCTCATGGCAGTCCTGTACCGTAAGGTCCGGCTCGTACTGAAGCAGCACCTGGTAGGCCAGATATTTCCCCAGGGAGAGCCCGTTCTCATGGGCCTCTCCCACCAGGCCCATATCCGCCCGGACGCTGATCCCCCCATGCTCCACACAGCCGGTTGAGCGTGAGATGTCCGCCAGCAGCCGCTCCTCTTTCGGCAGACTGTCCGTGGCCACCGTAAAGGTCAGCGCCCCATCCAGGGTCAGGTAGGGCTGCATACTCTCGCTGCCCAGGATGCTCTCGATGGCATCCTCATAGCGCATCCCTTTCACCGAAACGTTTTCCAGAACCCTCTCGCCGTCCTCGTTGTAGGCCCTGCCGGAAATGACCCTGTCCAGGCGGTTTAACTCCAGTTCTAAAGAGGGATTCACATCGATGCTGACATAAGCCACCGGCATCCACAGCAGGGTATAAGAACCTATGCACAGGAACAATGCGGCCATGGCACAAACAGCCCCCAGCGCCAGCCGCAAAGAACGACTATTCACTCGTCTTCTGATTCCATGCCCCGCTTCACGCTGTCTGGCCTCCCGCAGGAATTCCTTTGTGGAGGCTTTCAGCTCCTGGCTGGCCTCGATGCAATCGAATGCCTCCCTGATTCTATTCTCCTGCCTCATCACAAATCACCTCCCAGCGCTTCCCTGAGCATCGTCCGGCCCCTGGACAAAAGGGAATAGACTGTATTCTCCTTTTTGTCCAGGATCTTTCCTATCTCCGCGGCAGAATACCCCTCATAATAATGCAGATAAATGGCATTCCTGTATTTTGCCGGCAGCGCCAAGACGGCATCCAGCACTTCATGCTGCTGCGCGGGAATGGATGCCGCCTCCTCTGCCAGTTCCTCCAGGGGCAGTGCACTGTGGCGGAAAAAGCTTTTCAGATAGTCCTTACAGGCATTCAACGTAACGCGGATGAACCACGCTTTCTCGTGCTCCGGGCTCTCAAAGCTCCCCTTGTAGAGCAGATATTTTAAAAATACTGTCTGAAAGACATCCTCCGTGTCAGCGGCGTTTTTCAAATGATACAGGCAGATTCGCTTAATCATATCCGAATACTGCTCCACCGCACGGTCTATCTCATGTTCGCTGCGCACCGTTCCACCGCCCCCTGCTGTCTCCGCACTTCTCCCTGCCCCCTGCAGGCTCTTCCGCAAATCCATATATCACAAAAAGGACTGCCGCATGACACGGCAATCCCCGCTTCTCTCCCTAAGGAATGACAATTCCTAATGATGGCCGCGGCCATGATGCCCGGATCCGTGGCAGCCTGTGGTATAGCTGCCCCTGTTGCAGTGCCCTCCATTGCCATATCCCGTATTGTTTCCATAGGAATAGCCATTGTATGCACCGTAGGCACCTGCCGCGCCAGTTCCGTACCCTGTCTGGGTCTCTGCCTGATACCCCGCCGCCTGGTCTTCCGAGGGCTGGCTCTCCGCCGCGTCTGCTTCAGGCTGATTTTCCGGCACTGCCGCAGGCTGCACCGCTTCGTCCGCGCTCTGTTCACGGTAAGCTGCACTGCCATGGCATTCCTCCCAGTAGTCGCAGATTCCGTTTAGGTCCATGTCCCAATAGGCACAGTCCTGTCCGCTCCCGTAGCAGAACAGATGATGCCCTCTGTCATGGCTTAAGCTATGCCCACACAGGCTGCTTCCCTGAATCACCCGTCCTACGCAGGGTGTGTGATGCCCGGCAGATGCAGTGATGCCTACTGACAGCATCAGCACGAGGGCTGCTCCCATTGAAATGATTGTTTTCCTCATCCTTACATACCTCCAGTCTAAAAATGCCATAGTTTTCATGTCTTTACTTATAATACGACAGACCGGATGAGAACCTTGCATTTATTTTAAAAAAATTTATTTGTCGAAAATTTCTTTCCAGGACTTCTTTTTCTTGCTCTCCTTGTGATTCTCTTTTGCCTCCTCAGCAGGCTCCGGCTCCGGAGAAGTGTTCTTGGCCGCGTTCAGGGAATTGCCCGTCAGTTCGTCGAACTGGCGCAAGAGTTCCTTAGCCTCAGGCTTAAGCTTGTCGGGCACCTGTACCACCAGCGTCACATAATGGTCGCCGCGCACGTCCTTGTTCCGCCAGGAGGGCACGCCCTTGCCCCTAAGCCTTATCCTGGTATCTGTCTGGGTTCCGGCCTTTACGTCATAAATCACCTTGCCGTCCACGGTATCGATGAAAATCTCGCCGCCCAGCGCCGCAACCGCAAAGGAAACCGGCACCGTGGAATAGATATCAAAGTCCTGCCTCTGGAAAATAGGATGCCGCCCCACGATCACCTCGATGAGCACATCCCCTCTGGGTCCGCCGTTAATACCCGGCTCTCCCAGGCCCGGCATGCGCGTGGACTGCCCATTGTCGATACCGGCCGGGATATCCACGGAGTAACGTTTTTTCATGGAAATATATCCGCTCCCGCGGCAATTCGTGCACTTTTCCTTGATGATCTTGCCGCTCCCCTGACAGTCCGGGCAAGTCTGCACATTGCGAACCGTGCCAAAGAGGGACTGTTGCGTAAATACCACCTGCCCCTTGCCTCCGCATTTCGGACAGGTTTCAGGGCTGGTTCCGGGCTTTGCGCCGGAGCCGTTGCAGGTCTTACAGGTCTCTTTCACATTCAGCTCGATCTCTTTCTTGCAGCCAAATACAGCCTCCTCAAAGGAGATGCGGACGCTGGTCCGCAGGTTCGCGCCTTTCATGGGGCCATTGCTGCGCCCTCTGCCGCGGCCGCCCCCTCCGAAGAGATCTCCGAAAATATCCCCGAAAATGTCGCCAAAATCCGCTCCGCCGAAATCGAAGCCTCCGGCTCCGCCCATCCCGCCCTCAAAAGCGGCATGGCCGAACTGATCATACTGCCGTCTCTTGTCCGGATCGCTCAGCACCGCATAGGCTTCCGAGGCCTCCTTAAATTTCTTTTCCGCCTCCGCATCACCGGGATTCATATCCGGATGATATTTCTTCGCCAGTACGCGATATGCTTTCTTGATCGCAGCATCATCCGCTGCTTTATCCACGCCGAGGACTTCATAATAATCCCGCTTCTGCTCCGCCATAGTAAACACCTCATATCAGAAAATACACACGCTTTTACCTTATCATATTTCACGGTCCGGTTCAATGATTATTCCAAATTTTCGCCTAGGAAATGTTCAATTGTTTTGGGCCGATTCCTTAAGACCGCCCAAGCCATACCGCAGAAAATCTAAGTCAGCCCGTTTACCCGCCGCTGACTTAGATTTCATCTTAAACAACCAACAATTCCTTCTCCCAGCCTGCGGGAAGCGTGTGCAGCATTGCACACTTCCCGACATGCCGCCTCCGGCGGCACATACACCAGAAAACAATCTCTGGTGTCAAGTACAGCAGAACGCAGTTCTGTTGTCAAAAACAATCGGTGCAAGTCCGTTTATACTTCCCTGAAATCTCCATCGATCACATCGTCCTCAGGAGCGGAAGATGCGCTGCCTGCGCCTGCCGCACCGCCCATATCCGGCCCTGCGCCGCCCTGGGCCTGCTGCATATTCTCGTACATCTTCGTGAACAGGCTCTGGGCGCTGTTCATCAGCTTTTCCTTTGCGGCTTTCAGCTCATCCACATCGCTGTCGCTCATCTCCTGATCCTTTGTCCTGTCAAGAACAGCCTTTACGGCATCCAGATCGGCCTGGACTGCGGACTTCTCGCTGTCACTGATCTTGTCGCCCACCTCGCTCAAGGCTTTCTCGGTCTGGAACACGAACGAGTCTGCCTCGTTCCTGGCCTCCACGGCCTCCTTGCGCTTCTTGTCCTGAGCCTCGAACTCAGCCGCTTCTTTCACGGCCCTCTCGATCTCGTCATCGGACATGTTGGAGCCTGCGGTGATGGTGATATGCTGCTCCTTGCCGGTTCCAAGATCCTTAGCGGACACGTTCACGATGCCGTTTGCATCAATATCGAAAGTAACCTCGATCTGGGGCACGCCTCTCCTTGCAGGAGGGATCCCGTCCAGACGGAACTGTCCCAGAGACTTGTTGTCCCTGGCGAACTGCCTCTCGCCCTGTACTACATTGATGTCTACGGCAGTCTGGTTGTCAGCCGCGGTGGAGAATATCTGGCTGTGCTTGGTAGGGATGGTGGTGTTTCTCTCGATCAGCCTGGTTGCCACGCCGCCCATGGTCTCGATGGACAGGGACAAAGGCGTCACATCCAGAAGCAGTATATCGCCTGCACCGGCATCGCCTGCCAGCTTGCCGCCCTGTACGGAAGCGCCGATGGCAACGCACTCGTCCGGGTTCAGGGACTTGCTGGGCTCTTTGCCGGTAATCTGTCTCACCTTATCCTGCACAGCAGGAATACGGGTGGATCCGCCTACCAGAAGCACCTGGCCCAGATCCGCATTGGTCAGACCTGCATCTTTCATGGCATTCTGTACCGGAATGGCTGTCTTGTCTACCAGATCTCTGGTCAGTTCATCGAACTGCGCACGACTTAAGTTCATATCAAAGTGCTTGGGTCCCTCTGCCGTAGCAGTGATGAAAGGCAGATTGATATTGGTGGTCATGGCGCTGGAAAGCTCTTTCTTGGCTTTCTCCGCCGCCTCTTTCAGCCTCTGCATGGCCATCTTGTCATTGGAGAGGTCTACGCCCTCAGCCTTTTTGAACTCGGAAAGCATCCACTGGATGACCTTGTTGTCAAAGTCGTCGCCGCCCAAATGGGTATCGCCATTGGTGGCCAGAACCTCGATGACACCGTCCCCGATCTCAATGATGGAGACATCAAAAGTACCGCCGCCCAAATCGTAAACCATGATCTTCTGCTCTTTCTCATTGTCAAGTCCATAAGCCAAAGCAGCAGCCGTGGGCTCATTGATGATACGCTTTACGTCCAGCCCGGCAATCTTGCCCGCATCCTTGGTAGCCTGGCGCTGGGCGTCATTAAAGTAAGCAGGAACCGTAATGACAGCCTCTGCCACTTTCTCCCCCAGATAACTCTCCGCATCCGCTTTCAGCTTCTGCAGGATCATGGCAGAAATCTGCTGAGGGGAATATCTCTTGCCATCAATGGAACGGCCGTTGTCCGTACCCATATCCCTCTTGATGGAAGCAATGGTCTTCTCCGCATTCGTAACAGCCTGGCGCTTAGCCGGCTCTCCCACCAGCCTCTCGCCGGTCTTCGTGAAAGCCACCACGGAGGGAGTAGTCCTGGCTCCCTCGGCATTTGCGATAACCGTAGGCTTGCCGCCCTCCATAACTGCCACGCAGCTGTTTGTCGTACCCAAGTCAATACCGATAATCTTGCTCATTTTTATATCCTCCTGATTGTTATGCCTTTATCTTAAAATTTTTCTTACTGCCAAACCAATAAAACTCTGCTGCATCCCTGAAAAAATGCCCGCCCAGAACTTCTTCTCACACTACTACAGCCACCATGGAATGCCGCACCACGCTGTCCCTGTAGGTATATCCTTTCTGCAGTTCCTGGGCCACAACCCCGGATTCGTACTCTTCGCTCTCCACCTGCATCACCGCATTGTGGAGATTCGGGTCGAATTCCTGCCCCACTGCGTCAATAGGCTTTACGCCGATGTTCTCCAGTTCTGTCATCAGCTGCTTATAGATTCGGTTCATGCCGTCCACGAAAGGATCCTCTTTCTTATCCTCAGGAACCGTAGCCAGCCCTCTCTCGAAATTGTCCACCACCGGCAGCATCTTCTCAATGACGCTCTTTGCACCGGTCTCGAACATGGCGTGCTTTTCTTTCTCCGTCCGGTTGCGGAAGTTTTCGAACTCCGCCAGCTGGCGCTTTACTTTATCCTCCAGCTGTTCGATCTGGTCCTTGTAGCCCTGGGCTTTCTTATCCAGCTTCGCCTGCTTCTTTGCCGCGCGCTTCTCCGCCCAGGTCTTGGGATCCTCTCCCTCCGGGGGAGCCGCCTCGCTTTCCTCTCCGGCCTCATCGGACGTTTCCGCCTCCTGGCAGGTCTCGGCGCCGCTTTCGTTTTCCGGCATTTTTGCGGTCTCCTGCCCTATGTCTCTTTCCTCTGTCACATCCTCCGCCTCGGGAGTTTCCTGGTTCTTCTCTATTTCCATATCATATTCCTGCTCTGCCATATCCCGATTGCAAACCTCCATTCTTTTTATTTCTATCGGCCATTTTCATCCGGGCCGTACAGCACATCCAGCTGCGTCTGTATGGCCCTCAAAGTACCTACTACTTTATCGTAATCCATTCTCTTGGGCCCTACGATTCCGATGGTTCCTTTCATGCCGCCGCCCAGTTCATAGGTGGCCGTGACCACGCTGCAGTCTTTCATGCTCTGCACCTGGGTCTCCGCACCAATGTACACCTGAATCCCTGTCTCCTCCCCCTCCCCGTGGGCATCCTGAAGAAGCTCGCCCAGAAGCTGCTTTTCCTCAAAGGTATTGATCAGCTCGCTGGCCTTTTGCTGATCGGCCAGTTCCGGATACCGGAAGATGTTGTTGGTGCCGCTGGTGTAGATCTCCAGATCCTCCTCGGCCCTAATGGCCTCCGCCACCGCATCGATGACCTCGCTGACGATTGCGCTGTGGATGCCTGCCTGCTGCTTCATGACAGCTATCATGGCCAGGTTGATCTCATCGATGGACAAGCCGTTTAAGTATGTGTTCAGCAGAATGTTCAGCTTTAACAGTGTCTCATCGTCCAGCTCCTCCTGCACGGAGAGAATGTTGTTCTTAATCACATTCCCTTCAATTACGATGACTGCCAAAAGCTGTCCTGCATCCACCCGGGAAAGCTGGATGAACTTCAGCTTGCTGCGCTTTGTCCGGGGCGCGGAAATCATAGTGGCGTACTGGGTATTCCGTGCCAGCACCTTGGCCATCTGCTTGAGCAGCATCTCCATCTTGTCCTGGCGCTCTACCAGCATATCCCGCATCTCTACCACTTCCCGCTCTTTCTCCGCCATCATGGCGTCCACATA
Organism: uncultured Acetatifactor sp.; assembly: GCA_949840885.1. Classification (GTDB taxonomy): domain Bacteria; phylum Bacillota; class Clostridia; order Lachnospirales; family Lachnospiraceae; genus Acetatifactor. The sequence continues at coordinate 254 of CATKYJ010000015.1, read as the reverse complement.
GAGGCGATATCCTTTGTCCGAGGGAATCCTGCCCGCCGAAGTATGGGGCTGGAAAATGTACCCCATCTCCTCCAGATCAGCCATCTCATTGCGGATGGTGGCAGAGCTTAGATTCAGGTCGGTGTACTTGGAAATGGTTCTGCTGCCAACCGGCTCACCTGTCTCCAGATAGTTGCGGATGACTGCCTGCAGGATTTTCTTTTTTCTCTCATCCAGCTCCATCCAAGCTGCCTCCCTTTCTGTTATTAGCACTC